>JAFGRY010000047.1 GCA_016934955.1 bacterium
GCGGTCGACGCGTTCTGGGATCCGATCGTCGGCGAGCGGGAATACCTGTTCATCATGCTGAGCGATTACCTGGAAGATCCGTCCACGCTCTACAATGATGACAATAACGGATTGGACGCTGACGCACTGTTCGCCATGTGGGTCGGTGCACGCAGCGGCTACACGTACGCCGATTTCTCCCTCTACATGTACGTGATGCATCCGCTGGTGGTCGGTGAGAACTACCTGACCTTCGATACCGACGGCTGGGCCCCGGAAAAGAGCGCCGACGTGGCGAAACGGCGGCTCGACGACATCAACGTCTTCCCGAATCCCTACTTCGCTCACAACAGCGCGGAAGGAACGTTTTACGGCCAGTTTGTGACCTTCAACAACCTGCCGGAAAAAGAGTGCGAGATCCGCATATTCACCCTCAACGGTGATCTTGTGACGACGATCATCCATGCAAACGGGACGCCGTTCGAGCGCTGGAACCTCGAAAACAGTGACGGGTTCCCGGTTGCCAGCGGCATGTATTTCGCGCTGGTGCAGACGGCTTTCGGGCAGAGAATCCTGAAGCTGGGGGTGGTGAACCGGGGGGCGGCGGTGGAGACGTACTGAAGGAGACAGGACCCGGCTGCCTCCCCTCCGGAAACTCCAACGGAAAACACTAAATAAACGAAAAGGTAGTAGCGGCAAGAAGCGGTCCTGTCCCGATTTTGGTGGACAGGACTGTGTTTTTGTGATACCTGAAGAGGAATGATCCTGCATTCATTGAACCAGGATGTACGGCGGTATGTCACTGCCGGGGAGTGGAAGATGGAAACAATGACGGCAAGGCGGTTTATAGGCTGCGTTCTGTGTCTGGCGCTGCTGGCCGGGCGGACCGACGCGAAAGAGGAGGTCATGAAAGGAAGAAAGCGGCAGGTGTCCAAAATACTGGGCACTGACGCCAAATTTCTCGATATCAACCTCGTTGAACTGGGGGTGAGCAACTTCGGCAACCTGGCCTATGATCCCGATGCCGGCGGGTACCAGGGGCTCTACTACCCGGCGGGACAGCGCCATGGGTCGGTGCTCTACACCGGCGGGCTCTGGCTGGTGGGAAAGGTGGGTGGCGAAATCCGCAGCGCTTCCTGTGAGTATTCCACCGAGTTCCAGCCGGGAATGATTCTGCCTGACGGAACCGCCGACGATCCGACTGACGCCAAGTACACCGTATTCAAGTTCGACAGAAATAATCCCCCCACCGCGGCGGCAATCACCCAGGGCTGTCCGGAGGAACTGCTCGGCGATCAGATGCTCTATGCTGTTTACAACGATCTGGGCAGCCATGAGAATCTCATGGGCACTGCACCCCTGGGAGTGGAAGTGCAGCAGACCGTCTGGGGCTACAGCGCTGAAGGAGCCTTCAGCAGCCTTGCTTTTATGCGTTTTCGCGTGATCAACAAGGGAGGCAACACCATCGAGGAAGCCTACTGTGCTCTCTTTTATGATCCCGATCTCGGAGATTCCAACGATGACGCCACCGGCGCCGATTCGGTGCGAGGGCTGGGATTCGTCTACAACGGTGACAGTTACGATGATAACTACGGCGCGCAGATGCCGGCAATGGCCAGTGATTTTTTTCAGGGCCCGATTGTGGATTGTCCCGGTGAAACCGATACCCTGAACGACGGGACCGTATTAATCGATAAGAAGATACTGCCGCAGACCGCAGCGTTTCATTTTATCGGCGGCGGGCCGATAATCGGCATGCAGGATCCGAGAGATGCAGCTGACCAGTATAATTACTGCCGCGGCTTACTCAGCACCGGGGAGCCGATGATCGATCCCACGACCGGCAGAGCGACAACGTACTGGCTGGCCGGCGATCCGGTCACCGGTGAAGGCTGGATTTACTCCGATCTGCTCAGCCCCATGGATATTCGATTCGGGAACGCCTCGGGACCCTTCAGCATGGCGCCGGGGGATACGCAGGACATCGTCATCGGCATCGTGCTGGGACGAGGAACGGACAACCTCAATTCCATCACCGTGATGCGTCACAACGATCTGATCGCCCAGAAATTGTATAATGCGAACTTCGGTGCGCTGCCCGCCCCCCCGCAGCCGGTTGTCACGGCCCATGCCCTGGACCGGACAATCGTGCTCGACTGGGATGTGACCGCCGCGGCCTACGAAGAGAACGGCTACGCCTTTGAAGGCTACAACATCTGGCAGGGCCGGTCGATGGACGGCCCCTGGACCAGGATCAAAACATATGATGTCAGTAACAATATCCGGACGATCATGGATTTTCAGTACAGCAGCGATCTCGGCATGCTTATCGAGACGCCGGTGGCAAGGGGACTCGATTCGGGGCTGGCGAACACAATGACCATCACCGAAGACGCGTTCAGTAACGATCTGCTGATCAACGGCAGACCCTACTATTTCGCGGTGACGGCCTATGCGTACAATCCGAACGGTACACCGAAGGTGTTCGAGAGCGTAACAAAAGGTGTCGAAGTCGTTCCCCGGCGTCCGGTCCTCGACGTCGAGTATACGCAGGAAATCGGTACGGTGATCGATGCGATTCTCATGGGACCCCAGACGAGCCCCACCTGGGGCAAGGCACGGGTCATCGATCCCGGCATGCTTACCGGTCATCAGTACCGGGTCGACTTCAAGGAGGCCGGCGGCGACTATTTCTGGGATCTGACCGATGTCACCACCGGCGAAGTGAAGCTGACCGATCAGACCAACTTCTCCGGCGACGATTTCTACAATGTCGTCGACGGCGCCAAGTTCATCGTCCGCGGTATCCTGCCCTCGGATTACGGCTGGGATGATTCAAAAGGGCGTTGGGGTATAGGGTGGGACTATACAGGTGACAGGTGGATCACCGGCGTGAACTGGGGCGGCCACGCCCTGTTCGGCGGAATGGATCTGGGTGAGAAGTTTTTCGGCAGCACGCTGGGCCCCACGGAGTATGTGAACTGTCGGGTCGATTTCTGGACCGATGTCCACCATGCTGCCGATCCTGCCCGGTACCCCTGGTCCAACGCCTCAACCTACGACACAAGTCAGAGCCGCGTCTACATTGGTACGGGTGTATTCCCGGGCGCGGCCTGGGATGTCGAAGATCCCGACAATCCCCGCCGTCTGAACGTCTGTTTCGCTGAGAGTGACCCGCCCGATCATTTCTGGGATCCGATCGCGGCCGATGCCGGCGACGACAAGGGCGGCCATGAGTACCTCTTCATCATGGCCAGCGACTATCTCGAGGATCCATCAACACTTTACAATGAGGGCAACAACGGAACAACCGCTGATGTCCTGTTCGCTCTCTGGGCGTCTCAGCGCAGCAACACGAGAACAGATGGAGAGTTTTCCCTCTATATGTTCGTAAACCATCCGCTAATCGCGGGGGAAAACTTCCTGACATTCGATACACAGGGATGGGAAGCGGAGAAGAGTGCCGGTGTGGCAAAACGGCGACTGGACAACATCAATGTTTTTCCCAATCCCTATCTGGTCATGAATCAGCTGGAAATGCAGGGCAGCGGGCAGTTCGTTACGTTCAACAATCTGCCGGCGGACAAGTGCGAGCTGAGAGTGTTCACGCTGAACGGTGAGGTGGTGGCCGTGATCGAGCATGACAACGGCACGCCCTTCGAGCGCTGGGATCTGCGCAACCAGCACGGGTTTCCGGTGGCCAGCGGCATGTACTTCGTACACGTGAGTACCGAATACGGGCACAGGGTGCTGAAACTGGCGATCATCAATCGAAAGGGAAGCATTCGGTACTGAGACCGAAAGACAGCCCTGCCCTGCACTCTATCGCTGCAAGGGATATACCGGCAGTGAGAAAACAGGGAAGCAGCGGGCTGCTGCGGCAGGAGACTATATGACACCAGGGAGGAACGGGTCATGAAAATAACAGGGACGGCGGTACTGGTGCTGCTGGGCTTCACTGCCTGCGAGGTTCAGGCACAGTCCACTCCGGCGGCCGGACAGGATACGGTGCTTCAGGTGCTCAAACCGCAATTTCAGAATGATGCGGCGTACAGCATATCCGGCGATGAGCTGCTGCGCATTCCGGAGCGGACCGTGGCGCGGTGGCTGTCAGTGCAGCCGGGCGTAGTCAGCACGGAGAACGGATTTCATGTGCGGGGGGGCAGATCCGATCAGCTTACCTGGATGGTGGACGGAGTCGATATTTCCGACAGCCACACGGGGGCCGGCATGATCCACATCATTCCGGCAGCTGTGGAGAGAGTGTGGCTGCAGCCGGGTGGGCAGGGAGCGGCGCAGGGCGGCAGGCTGTCGGGCGTCGTCGGCATCCGCACCAAAACCGGAGGATCCGCCTACCATTTCAGCGCCGAGGCGGTCAGCGATGCGGTCTGGGCACTCAAGAATCATGACGGCGCCTATGAGATTCTGGGCATCGAAGGGCTTCACTCCTTCGGCTACGATAATTATACAATAACCGCCTCTGGACCGGTGATCCCCGGCAGCGACAGGATCCGGTTCTTCGTTGCCGGTGAGCGGCGGTTCGAAAACAGCCCGGCGACCCGCTTTCAGGGATTTCAGCAGGATTCTCTCCGGGTGACCAGCTGGACGCATTACCCGTATGGATCCGATCTTTATTATCAGCGAATCGATGATGGTCTCTCCACAGTGGTGCGCGATACAGCCTGGCTTGCCATGGATATCCCCCCGGGCCGGGTGCCGGGCGGGGATTACCGGCGGAACACGCTGAACGCCAATCTCGTCTTTGATGTCAATCCTCTCACTGTGCAGGCGGGGTTCAATTACAGTGATCACCGCACCACCAATCAGTCGGCGCTGCCGTCGCAGCTGCTCACCGTGGGCGAATCGGACAGCCGGACCGTGAAGCCGAGGGAGTACATGGGATACCTGCGGCTGACCCATACCGTCGATCCCACCCTGTTCTACACCCTGCAGGCCGGACACACGGTCAAAACCCTGGAGTACGGCCCCAGAGGGCTGGACTGGGATTTTAGCAGCGATAATTTCATGCTGGGCGACAGCGGCCATTACGATGAGATGTTCTCCTCCTGGAGCGACCCCGCCCTGCACAACGGTCTGCTGGACCGGGACTATGGGTACGGAAATTTCTATATGTCGTTTACCGGCGACTGGGCGATTCCGCACTATCTCATCGATAATGACCTCCCTGGAGGCACAATCGCTCCGGACGGGCAATATCACCGCAGCAGCGAGAGAAAATGGTCCTTCAGATTCGATCTGGAAAAGGATCTGGATTCGATCCATCGCTTCAGTTTTGGGGGACGATACTCCTGCTCGGTGCTGCGGAGCTACACCATCGATATCGATAATTACTACCTGGCGAAACAGTCCTACGATAAAGACCGCACCGCCAGGACCGAGTTTGATTTCTGGAACGGTCTCACCACCGGTTACGGCTATGATGTGTACGGCAATGAGATTGACAATGATCAGACGGTCAGTACAAAGAGAGGGCTGAACGCTGCCGCAGAGGTCAATATGCACAACGGTCCTCTAGTGCCGCGGCATATTTCATTCTATGTGAATGACAGAATTGAACTGAATGATCTTGTCATCAACGCAGGTGTGCGGTATGAACATATGCGGCCGGCCCGCTATTCCCTGGCGGATATCAATTATGTGCGAAGAGACACCGTTGGAACGCTTGTGAATGGGAATTTTCACGATTCGGCTGTCTATGCATTTTTTCTGCCGCGGATCACGCTCTCATTTCCGGTGACGGATCAGGCGGTTGTCACCGCCCATTACGGGAAGTATGTACAGCAGCCGAATCTGCGGTACATCGATGACGGGCTGACCTCTCTCAGCTATCTGAAGCTGGGGCATCCGGACTATTCCCGTTGGGATACCTGGAACAACGTGAATCTCGAACCGGAGCGCTCAACTGAATACAGTGCGGGCCTGACGATGCGGCTGCAGAAAAATGCTTCGTTCCGCCTGCAGGCGTATTACCGGAATCAGCGGGATCTGACAGCCATCCGCCCGGTGTACCAGACAGGCGGGACGTATTCGGTCCTCTATTTTTTTCTGAATGAGGATTTCGCCGTCAGCAAAGGAGTGACCGCAGAGCTGCAGCTGCGCAGAACGCACCGTTTCCAGGCACGGCTGCAGTACACATTCTCCGGCACCCGCGGATCAGGGTCATCTGCGGAACTGGCGTTTAGCGGCGCTGATAAAAGACTGTTTGAATCCGGTTCGCCGGTTCCGGTTTTTCCGCTGAATTTCGACCGGCGGCATGCGGTGACCGCTCACATGGACCTGAGAACCCGGGCAGGCGACGGACCGGCAATCCTGAATGTGCATCCATTCGAGAACATGGGTCTGACATTGCTGGGCACCGCGCACAGCGGCAGCCCCTGGACCCGCCTGATGCCTGAGGATTATCTCGGCGGCTCCTCCTCGCCCCGGTTCATTGCCTATCCAAACAGCGCCCGCATGCCCTGGGTGTTCAGGGTGGATGCCCGCCTGGAAAAACGG
The DNA here is from genome assembly GCA_016934955.1 of bacterium. Classification (GTDB taxonomy): domain Bacteria; phylum Zhuqueibacterota; class QNDG01; order QNDG01; family JAGLOF01; genus JAFGRY01. Next base: position 6,496 of record JAFGRY010000047.1, read on the forward strand.
TTCATGGCAGGGCCGCTGCAGGCGGTGGTCTTCCTGGAGGGCCTGAACATCTTCGACTTCAAGTCATACACGGCGGTCTTCCCGGAAACCGGCAGTCCCCACAGCGACGGCTGGCTGCAGACCGATCAGGGGCAGGGGTATACGAGATGGCTGGGCAGCAATGCCGATGATTATGCCAGGTGGTACCTTGCGACCATTACCGGCTGCGGCAGCTTCGGGTATCAGCAGCCGCGGCAGCTGCGGCTGGGGATGCGGGTGGAGTATTAAAAAGATCAATATCCAATATCCAACATTCAATAAGCAACAGAACAAGTGAAGCGGGCCGACCGGACCCACATCCGGAATCTCCAACGAAAAACGCGAAAGAAACGAAACAGAAACTAATAACAAAAAGCCCTGTCCTTTTGAAAAGATGGGGCTGTTTTGTAAGGCGGAAAAGGCGCATGAAATATCTTGACTTTAAAAATAAAATGATATATCTTATTCATTGAATAAACATTCAATCAAAATAGGTTTAGTGTATGCCCCGCAATCCCGAACAAAACGAACAGATGAAAGAAGAGCGCCGGGCGGCGATCCTGGACAACGCGCTGCGGCTGTTCGCCGCAAAGGGGCTTGCTGCCACGCGGATAGCCGAGATCGCGAAGGCGGCGGGGATGTCGCAGGGGCTGCTCTACCACTACTACCGCTCCAAGGAGGAGGTGTTCACGGCCCTGATCGGCAACGCCTTTACCATCATGAACGGGGCGGCAGCGGCGCTGGAGGCGCTGCCGATTTCCGCGGCGGAAAAGATCCGCAGGGCGGTGAATGAACTGTTCACCGGTCTGGAGCGGAGCGAGCATACCGGCACCTATCATCTGCTGATCGCCGCAGCCTCTGCCTCCGAGGGTATCCCGGCGGAAGCGCGGGCGATCATCACCCGGGAGAGCCGCGTTCCCTACGAAATCATGGCCCGCATCGTTAAAGAAGGGCAGGTTCAGGGAACTGTCCGCAGCGGAGATCCGGAACAGCTGGCGCTGCTGTTCTGGACAACGATCAAGGGGCTGGCCATTCACAGGGCGGCGAACAGGAGAACGTTCCGCCTCCCAGATCCCGATATCATCTTGAGAATGTTTTTAAAGGAGTAATACGTGCCCAGTCTGAGAAGCAGAATGTTCGTCTTTGTCCTCAAGCACCGCCACCTGCTGAAGCTGCAGCGGCGGCGCACCAATGTGGGCGAGAATACGCCCGTAGCACAGCTGCGGGAGGAAGTGGAGCGGGGAGCCGATTTCTTCGGGAAGCTGCCGCCGGGATTCTCCCTCGACCCGGTCGATATCGGCGGGCTGGAGGCGGAGTGGATGCTGCCGCCGGAAGCGGGCAGGGACAGGGCCGTCCTCTACTTTCACGGCGGCGGCCTGGTCATGGGGTCGATCCGGGCCCACCGCGGTATCGTCTCCAGGTTTGTAAAGGGGAGCGGTGTGCCGGCCCTGGTGATCAATTACGCCCTGGCCCCGGAACGCCCCTTTCCCGCGGGGCTGAATGACGCGGTCAAGGCGTATGAATATCTCCTGTCCCTGTCCATCGATCCCACCCGCATCGTTTTCATGGGCGACAGCGGGGGCGGGAATCTCTGCCTGGCAACACTGCTGGCCTGCAAAGAACGGAACCTGCCCCTGCCCGGGGGCGCGGTCGCCCTCTCTCCCTGGACCGACCTGACGAACAGCAGTCCCTCCTATATATTGAATGCCGAAAAAGACACCCTCTGCTGGCCGGATGCCCAGCGGGTGTTCGCCGGATACTACACAGCGGGGCAGGATGCGAACAATCCCCTCATTTCGCCCGTGTTCGGGGATCTCTCCGGGCTGCCGCCCCTGCTGCTCTACGCGGGCGGCGACGAACTGCTGCGGGACGATGCCGTCCGCTTCGCTGAAAAGGCGGAAAAAATCGGGGTCGATGTCACCCTGCATGTGGGAGAAGGGCTTTTCCACTGCTACCCGGCGGTGGGGCCGCTCTTCCCGGAGGCGAAGCGGGCCATGGAGGAAATCTGTGAATTCATCAGAAGCCGCACCGGCAGGGAGGCAGGGTGAACGTCTTCTCCTTTAACGGCCGGGACTACCGGCTGGAGCGATACCCCGAAACACGGGACAGCACCCTGCGGGCCTGGGACGCGGCTGATGAATACATCCTCACCCGCTGCCTGGAAGAGGGGCTGATCTCGGGCAATCGCTCCATTCTCATCGTCAATGACGAATTCGGCGAACTCGGCGTCTGCCTGGCGGAGCAGCAGCCGCTGAGCAGCGGCGATTCCCTGCTCTCCCGATTGGCGCTGCAGCAGAATCTGGAATATAACGGTGTCGATCCCGGGAGCGTCCGTTTTCTCCCGTCCACCGATCCTCTGAAGGGGCCTTTCGATCTGGTACTGATGAAGATCCCCAAGTCCATGGCCTTCTGGCAGGAGACGCTGCTGAGGATTCGTCCGCATCTCGCTAAGGGGGCAACGGTTATTGCCGGCGGCATGATCAAGCACACGCCCATGACCGCCTACCGGCTGCTGGAGCAGATTGTCGGCCCCACGGCCACGTCACAGGGGTGGAAAAAGGCGCGGCTCGCCGCAGCATCGTTCGATCCCGGCCTGCATGTCCATAAAGAAACGCCGGAATCCCGCTACGAACTGGAGGGGCTCGGCGTTCAGCTGAAATCGCTGCCGAATGTGTTCGCCTACAGCCGGATGGATCCCGGCACCCGGATGCTGCTGGAGAATCTGCCGCTGCGTGAGCATTCATTTCAGGCGGCGGATCTGGGATGCGGCAACGGAGCGCTGGCCATCGCGCTGGCGCTGCGCTGCCCGGAAGCGTCGATCCTTGCCGTGGATGAATCCTTTCAGGCGGTTGCCTGTGCGAAAGAGAATCTGGCCGCGGCTGGCCTGTTGAAGGACCGGGATATCCAGGTCCTGGCCGCGGATGGACTGAGCGGATGTGAGCGGGAATCACTGGATCAGGTGGTGTGCAATCCGCCCTTTCATCAGTCCCGGGTAATCGGAGATGAGATTGCCTGGCGCATGTTCCTGCAGTCCCGCGCGGCCCTGAAACCCGGGGGGGAGCTGCGGATCGTGGGGAACCGGCACCTGGGGTATCACACCTCCCTGAAACGGATGTTCGGCAGCTGCAGGGTGGTCGCCTCTGACAGCCGCTTCAGCGTTCTCTCCGCGATAAAACGGTAGATCGAAAAAATGCTGCCTCTTACGTTTCCCGCACGATTTCCATCCCAAACGCCTTCGCCAGTTCTTCCAGGGGCTCCTGCACGTCGCCGTACACCGTGAGCCGGTGCCAGCCGAAGCGGTCCCACTCCAGAAACAGTTTGCCGATATCCCCCTTCACCTCCGCCGCCAGTTTGGTGCGGCAGGCTTTTGCCTCATCGATATTGTCCACCGCTTTTGCCTGGTGAATCGCCATCGCCTTGTTGTCCCAGGTAAAGCGGAACGAGGTCGTCATGTAGCCGGCCGGAAGCAGGGACTGAACGGCGGCCCCTTTTCCGTCCTCCGCGTGCGAGCGGATGATAAAGGGATTTGAGGGGCCGTCAGCTCCAAGCATTTTCGTGGGGGCGACGCAGTGCGCGTAGATGATGCGGTTGGTCGATGTGTCGAGCACCGGATCGGAAGCGAAGCTGGCCCGGCCGAACATGTAGCGGGAAATGAGCATGGCCAGCATGTCGGGAATCTGGGCTTCGCAGGTTCCCGAGACGACTCCGTCGTCATTCATCTGGCGGTATCCCAGGCAGGGGTAGCCGGGCAGTTTGCCGCTGTAGAAACCGCCGAGACAGTCCATGGTGATCCCCTGTGCACCATATTGCCGGACAATGTCTCTCATCGCCAGGTAGATGGCGCCGGCGTTGACGACATCATCCCTGGATGGTTCCCTGATACCGGCAGCTTCATCCATCCATGTTTCAGCAATCGCCGCCGCGGCATCCTGATCGACGTTCCTGTAGGCGGCGTTGATTTCATCAAACGATACCGGCACCACGGTCGCTCCCAGGGCCTTGTATGGATCTCCCTTTCGGGATATCACTCTCACAATGGTGGTCTGTGCGAGACGGCTGATAACTTCCTTCACATCCGCGGGGGCGATCGGGTCCTCAATACACGGCAGGTCTGCCCGGGCGGCGAAATTATTTCTTCGTGTCCGTCCGGCCACATGCAGAAAGTCCCGGGCTGTGACACTGGAATTGGAAAGCATTCCAAAGAGACGGGTAACGTCGATCACATCCTGGAAGTCGGAGCTCGACACCATGACCACGCGGCTTCCCTGACGGAGCGTTTTGGACCCATGGCAGAGGAATACACCGGACCCGGCATAGAGCTCATCCACGAACAGCGCGGGTTTGGCAAGCTGTCCCACCGCGGGGAGCAGGACATCGGTGAGCCCCCAGTTGGTGCAGAGACAGACGACGAGCAGTCCGTCCACCTGTTCAGCGAGAGCGGTGACCCGTGCCGTTTCTTCCGCGGGATCACCTTCAACGCTCATCGGGATGAATTCGAGTTCAGGACACCCGCCTTTCAGCAGTGAGAGAATCTCCTGTTTCCGTGTTTCATAATCAAAATTGACATAGGGCCAGACGTTCCAGTCCCGGGGGGCGCATACCAATATCAGGCCGACTTTGATCTTCCCGGGCCTGCGGCCGGTTGTCAGGCCGGAAGCGAGCAGGGACGGCCCGACAACGCAGGCGCCGGCTGCGAGACCGCCGAACTGCTGAATGAACCGGCGGCGGGTTTGCGGGCTGCCGCACCGGGCGCAGTCACGGCATAACAAGGGACGTTGACATTCACTCATAGAGACCCCCTTTCACTACATCGCTGGGTTCCGGTGTAAACCGAATTGCCTGTGAGCCGGTATGTCGGCCGTCCCCGGACGAACCGAGAGAAACAGCGCAATCAGGCCGGTCGGCAGAGAATACGGCCTGAAGCAGGAGAAAAAAAATGATGCCCGGGGGCTGCAGATGCAATGTCGTGAATTAAAAGCGTTTTGTCAAGGCGCAAACGACCACTGCAACGAGTGGAGCCATCGACATCTGCCGGTGCAGAAAATTCCCATGGGACCGGAAAAATATGCTGATTACGTAAAAAAATGATTACTGCTCAGCCATATATGCTCATGGCTTGGTTTTTGCTTATAAGAGCATGCTGATTGTGCAGTTACATACGGTTACCGACACCAGGAGTTCGTACACGCCGTCACCTCCCGCAGCAGCTCGCGCCTCGCCTGATCAGCAGCAAAGAAACACGATCCAGTCAAATGAGGACAATACAATGAACATGAGACCGTTTGTCATCGCATGTATCCTCGCATTCACGGGGACAATCGCGGCCCAGCAAACCGGCGGTGCCGGGATTGACCTGGAGCAGCGGCAAGAGATCCTGATCGGGCAGGCGTTTCACCGGGAGCTCGCGGCATTCGTCCGCGCCCGGGCCGTTTCCGGAAAACAGGCGACTCCGGAGGAGATCCGGACAGTGGAGGACTCGATCCGCACAGCCGTCACCGGCCGCATTACCGCTGCCGATGAGCCGGGTGCCGTTCTGAAAAATATGCCCTACGGGGCCATCGCCGGCCATGTGTATGAGAGTAACGGGTCCACACCGGTTGCCAATATCAATGTCCTGCTTTACAACGGATCCGGAGGGACGGTCACTCACTGTTACACGGACGGCAGCGGCGCTTTCCTGCTCACCCCCGTCTCTCCCGGAGATTATTATCTGTATACCGGGGGATATACCTATAACGGCATGGAGTTTTACCCCGAGTATTATGACGGGTCATCGACGTTGGGGGGGGCGACTCCGGTGACGGTTTCGGGCGAAGAGACGGTCGAAGGGATCAATTTCACGCTCGAGCGGTACGCCCGAATCACTGGTCGTGTCATTGCTGCGGCGACGGGTGAACCGATACAATATATGATGGTTGAGATCATCAAAGTGGGTGACCCCTATGGCTGTAATTCCGGGTTTGCCGATGCAAACGGGTACTACACTATCTGGGGGGTCAGTCCCGGCACCTACAGAGTGAGAGCCACCGGCTATCAGGTCGGATACGGGGAGTTCTATGTGGAAGAATACTACAACAACTCCCCGAACGCAGCCGGTGCGGATCCTGTAAGTGTGAGCGGCAGTGAGACCATATCCGGGATCGATTTCTCGCTTATCAGAGGATTTCATGTATACACGACATCATTGCCCTCCTGGGGCGGGTGGGCGAATATCACACCCCAGAAGCTGGTATACCCGCCGGGCGATGTTGTCACGCTGACGGCCCAGCCGACCACCGATTACCTGTTCGACCACTGGAGCGGCGACGCGTCAGGCACATCGTCATCCGTCCAGGTCACTCTCAATAGCGATGCATATGTCAACGTGCACTTTGTTCCGGCCAACAGTTCGGTATATACGCTCTCTCTCAGCGCCGTCCCTCCTGAAGGGGGATACTATCAGATCAGCCCCAATCAGACCGAATATGACAGCGGCGCGGTTGTCATCGTAACCGCAACGGCAAATACATATAACGGATACGTTTTCAGCGGGTTCGGCGGCGACCACTCAGGCATGGTCAATCCTGCCGAGATCACCATGGACGGGAACAAAGTGGTGACCGTGAATTTCGGTCATACCCTGCTGACAGGCGTCTCACCTGCGGGCAGCGGCAGCGTTTCCCGCAGTCCCGCCGGGGAAGTGTACGATCACAACGAGACCGTAACGCTGACCGCGCAGCCGGCACAGGGGTGGGCGTTCGACCACTGGGAGGGCGACATCAGCGGATCGGTGAATCCTGCCGGGATCGTCATCTCGGAGAACAGGTCGGTGGAAGCGGTATTTGTGAGAAAAACATACACGCTGACGATGGAAGTATACTCTGGAGAAGGGACGACCACGCCGGCGACGGGCAGTTACCCATGCGGCGCGGATACAGTGATCGAGATCAGCGCCAACCCCGCCGACGGATACCGGTTTTACAAGTGGTACGGAGAAGTGGCGGATCCCAACAGCGCGCAAACGACGGTTACGATGACCGGCGATAAGCTGGTCAAAGCCAAGTTTGAGTCCAGCCAGGCTTCGCTTACTATCCAGGTGATTCCGACTGAAGGGGGGACGACCACTCCCGCGCCGGGTGTCCATATCGTCGAAAAGGATTCGGTCGTTTCTCTGGAAGCAGTCGCGAATGAGGGTTACCTGTTTGACAGATGGGAAGGCTATGTCGCCTCGACGACCAGTCCGGTCACCACAATCACTGTACCTCACGATAAAACCGTGAAGGCCTATTTTAAAAAGAGTGAGCATCAGCTCACCGTTGAAAACCTCAACCCGGATAAAGGCAGTACCGTCCCTGCTCCCGGCACCTATATGGTGAAAACCGATTCCGTTGTGACCCTGACAGCACAGCCTGCCGACGACTGCCGCTTCGTCAAGTGGTACGGGAGTGTTGCCGATGAGTACAGCGCCACCACCACGGTCACTGTCAATGAGGACAAGACCGTGAAGGCGAAATTCGAGAGCGCCCGGCAGGTGCTGACCATGCAGGTGAGTCCGGCAGAGGGCGGCACCACCGATCCGGCGGTCGGTTCCCATCTCTATGACACCGGAGCGACCGTTACCGTCACCGCATATCCTGCCGCGGGATACCGGTTTGTGCAGTGGGATGGGTATGTTTCGGATGCGAACAGCCCGGAAACTGCGGTTACCATGAGTGCGTACAGAACCGTCAAAGCGGTATTCGGTCAAATCAATCACAGCCTTAAAATCCATACGCCCGACGAAGGCGGCGGCACCACCGATCCGGCCCCCGGTATCTATTACTTCGGCGGAGACACCGTGGTGACCGTTCGGGCTGTCCCTGCCGAAGCGTCGGTGTTCGTTCGGTGGCAAGGTGATGTTGACGCTCCCTACAGTGCGGAGACAACGGTGAGTGTCACCGGCCATATGACAATCAAGCCGGTGTTCTCAGGGCCGGATCATTCGCCGCCTCAGCTGAAAAAGTGCCATCCCAGCCCGCAGGCGCAGGAGGTTCCGGGAACCGCGAAGATTCAAATGAAGGTCAAGGATTACGAGACGGGAATTAACATGGCCGATGTCTATGTTTCCGTTGACGATATGCCGATTATCGCCGGGGGTGCTGATCAGACCGGGGGCTGTGTGCATGTCACATATAACGGCACGGGCTACTCCTTCGTTTATCAGCCTGCGCGGCCGTTTGAGGAAGGATCGGAAGTGCGGGTCTCGGCTCTCTTCAAGGATTTCGGCGATCCGGCAAATGTATGTGACACCACCTATTCATTTATGATCGGAAGCGCACGGGTCGATACGGTAGGACAGGGTGATGTCGGTCTGGAGGGAGGAACGGTCACGGCGCCGGGTGTGGTCATCGATGTGCCGGCAGGAGCGCTGGAAGACACCGTGACAATCACGATCAGTGAGGCGGAGAATCTGCCCGATCTGCCTTCGGGCGTGAACGGAATGACGGTGGGCTACCATTTCGGCCCCGACGGCCTGCAGTTCAGCGATTCGGTGATGGTGCGGCTTCCCTACACTCCCGAAGATCTGGCGCATTGCGGTGTCAGTGATCCGCTCGATCTGACGGTGATGTACTACCACACGGTGAGCGGCGAGTGGGTGCAGCTGCGGGTCGTTGAGGCTGATGAGGTAGAGATGTTCATCTGGGTGAAGGTGGGACAATTCTGTTTCCTGACCTTTGCCCAGGGGACGACGCAGGTCGATAGTGATGATTCGGGAATCGCCCGGCCGGAACGCGTTACCCTTTCAGAGTGTTACCCGAATCCCTTCAATCCGGTAACCCAGATAGAGTTTGATATCAGAGAGCGGTGCGATGTCGAGCTGCTGATAGCCAACACGAACGGCAGAGTGATCAGGCATCTGCTCAGGAGGGCGGGATTCGCCGGGCATATGAACGCCTCCTGGGACGGAATGACGGATGCAGGGTACCAGGCCTCTTCGGGCCTTTATCTTGTCATCCTCAAAGCCGGATCGGAGATCGTCACCCGGAAGGTGACCTTTCTGAAATAGATACAACCCGGCAGGGAAGCAGGGCGGCACTGCTCCCCCGGATCGATGACCGGTCCGGGAGAACAGTGCGATGCGGACGTGTGGGGAAGGATTACTCTATGATGCCGGCTGCAGCTGTCCGTTTTCCGGCAGCCGTGATAAAGGGGTCAAGATCGCGCATGAGCCCGGCGAACTGACCGGGATCCAGCGACTGGGGGCCGTCGGACATGGCGGTTGTGGGATCATGGTGCACTTCGATCATCAGGCCGTCTGCCCCGCAGGCGACGGCGGCTTTGGCCATGGGCGCTACCAGCTCCCGCAGGCCGGTCCCGTGAGAAGGGTCGACGATGACCGGCAAATGGCTGCGGGATTTGAGAAAGGGAACCGCGTTCAGGTCGAGGGTGTTGCGGGTTGCTGTTTCAAAGGTTCTGATACCCCGCTCACAGAGGATGACCCGGGGATTGCCCTCGCTGACGATGTATTCAGCGGCCAGGAGCATGTCCTCGATGGTGGCGGACATGCCCCGCTTGAGAATCACCGGTTTATGCTGCCGGCCCAGGACGGTCAGGAGACGGTAGTTCTGCATGTTCCGGGACCCCACCTGAAATACGTCGGCACAGGCGGCGACCGCCTCGACGTCGGCCGCTTCCAGCACCTCCGTTACCGCGGGAAGTCCGCATTGTTTCGATGCATCCCGTAACATCTCCAGTCCCCGCAGCCCCAGGCCCTGGAAGCTGTAGGGGCTGGTGCGCGGTTTGAAGGCACCTCCCCGCAGCGCTCCGGCACCGCCGGCTTTTACCGCCTCCGCGGTCCGGCACATCTGCTCTTCACTCTCAACCGCACAGGGTCCCGCGATCACGAGAAAATCACCGCCGCCTATGCGGCGGTCCCCGATGGTAACGACCGACTCGGCCGGATGGGCCTCTTTACTCACCAGCTTGTAGGGGGTGAGCACGGGGGTTATCCTTTCCACGCAGGCGTAGTTCTCGAGGCGAAGCCCGGCAAGCACGCGTTCGTCACCGATGGCTCCCAGCACGGTGCGTTCGATACCGGGCATGTAGAGGGGTTTGAGGCCCGTGCCCGCAATGCGGGAGAGGATTTCATCGATGTCCCGCCGGGTCGTGTCCGGTTTCAGTAGTATAATGATAGGTCTCTCCTTATTCTTCATCCTGGAAAAAATTATGAAGTATCTGTTTACCCCGGGGCGTAAGGATTGACTCGGGATGAAATTGCAGTCCCTCCACCGGATATTCGCGATGCCGCAGCGCCATGATGGTCCCGTCCTGCAGCTGCGCGCTGACTTCCAGGCATGCGGGCAGTGTTTCCCGCTGGACCGTCAGGGAGTGATAGCGGCCGGCATTGAGAGGAGACGGCAGTGACCGGAAGAGGGTCCGGCCGTCATGATACACCGGTGACACCTTGCCGTGGACCAGCGTATCAGCCCGGACAACACAGCCTCCGAAAGCCGCGGCGATGGCCTGGTGTCCGAGGCAGACGCCGAGTATGGGCACCCTGCCCGTCATGGTCCGGATAAGATCGATGCAGATCCCCGCGCTGTCCGGTGATCCCGGCCCCGGAGAGAGGACCATGCCGGTGTATGCCCTGCCGGCGATATCATTGACACAGATGCGATCGTTGCGGTGGACATCCGTCTCATGTCCCAGTTCCTGAATATACTGGACAAGGTTATAGACAAAGGAATCATAGTTGTCGATAATACAGATCACGGCATATCCTCCAGGCCAAGGGCCGCGAGCAGCGCCGCAGCCTTGTTCTCCGTCTCCCGGTATTCCCGTTCGGGATCGGAATCGGCGACAATGCCGGCTCCGGCCTGCAGGTATCCCCGGTCGCCGTGAAACCAGATCGTGCGAATTGTAATGCACATGTCCATGGTTCCATCCGCGCCAAAATAGCCGATAGAACCGGCATACACCGACCGGCGCACCGTTTCCAGCTCATCGATGATCTCCATGGCCCTCGGTTTGGGGGCCCCGGCAACGGTGCCGGCGGGGAAACAGGCCTGAAAGAGATCCAGGGCGTCCCGTTCGCGGGACAGCCTGCCTTCGACCCGGGAAACGAGGTGCATCACCCTGCGGTGCATCTCCACATCCATCAGTGATGTGACCCTCACGCTGCCGGGCGCGCAGACGCGGCCGAGATCGTTGCGGGCAAGATCGACGAGCATGGTATGCTCGGCCCGCTCCTTTTCATCGGACAGCAGTTCCTCCGCCAGCGCCCGGTCAACGGGTTCACTGCCGGTCCTGGGGCGGGTGCCGGCAAGGGGTCGGGTGATCGCGTTGCCGTCGCGGCAGGAGACCAGCACTTCCGGCGATGATCCCAGCACCCGTGTTGATCCCAGAGAGAGCAGATACATATAGGGTGAGGGATTCGCTTTCCTCAGCCGTTTATAGATAGTGAGGTCATCGCAGAGGGGACGGAACGACAGCCTGCGGGAAAGGACGGTTTGAAATATATCACCCTTCTGTATATACTCCCGGGCCAGATCGACCGAGGTGCAGAATGTCTTTCGCGATGGTGTCCATGCGGGACGGTCGGCGGCCGGGGCGGTGTTTGCCGGGCACGGTGAGATGCCGGCCGCGGTGAGTGTTCGCTTGAGGGCCGCCAGTCTCTGCCGTCCGCTCCTTTCGCTGTAGACGACCAGTGACGCTGTTTTCAGCCGGTGATTGAATATAATAATCTCTCCCGGGACGAACAGGGAGATGTCGGGGGAGTCCGCCGACTGCGCGTGGCGGTCCGGGATCTCTTCAAACATGCGTACCGCGTCCCAGGCGACATATCCGACCGCGCCGCCGCTGAACGGACCGGCGGTATCGGCAGGCTCTAACTGAGCGAGCAGTTCCCGCAGGATGTCCAGGGGCCGGCCGCTCACGGGGATCCGCCGGTCTTCAAAGACAATTGACGTTTCCGGTCCCACGGCTGTCAGGCGAAGCAGCGGACGGGCGCCGAGAATGGAGAAGTCGCCCCGGCGCTCACCGTCTGCAAGTGATTCATAGAGGAAGGCAAACGGTTCATCCTCATAGAGCGCCTCATACACGGCGAGCGGCTCTGAAGCGACAGCGGTGACTGTGTCGACGGCGGGACGGAACCGCTGCAGGAGCAGATGGAACATCAGGAATCCCTCCTGGCGCCCGCCGCGGCATTTTTCAAGGATCGCACCAGGGCCGCGAGATCTTCTCCCCGGGAGACCGCTTCCACCAGCCGGCTTCCGACAATGACGCCGTCGGCGAGGCGGCCGGCGCTCTGCACGTCAGCCGGTGAGGAGATACCGAATCCCAGGGCTACGGGCGTATCCGTGAGTTTTTTTATGGCCGATACCATGGGACTGTTGTCCGTCGGTCTGCCGCCGGACCCGGTAGTGCCGTATCGCCCGACTGCGTAGATGAATCCCCGGGATCGGGCACAGATGGCCTTGAGGCGGTCCGCAGCGGTGTTGGGCGCGGCGAGAAAGATCATTCCGATGCCGTGCCCGTTGAGTACCCGCAGCCAGTGCTCCGCGTGCTCCAGGGGCAGATCCGGAATAATGACCCCCGAAAAGCCGGCCACGGCGGCGGTTCGGGCCAGGGCGCTGCTCCCCAGCGATTCCAGTGGGTTGAGATAGGACATGAGCACCAGCGGCGTATCCAGCGCCAGGTCGGCGATTCGTTCCAGAACGGCCCGCAGGGTCGCCCCTGCCGCCAGAGCCGCTGCGGAGGCGTGCTGAATAACCGGGCCGTCGGCCAGCGGATCGGAAAACGGAATGCCGATTTCGATAATATCGGCCCCGTTCTCGGCCAGCGTCACGATATGCTGCATGGAAGTGTCCATGTCCGGGAAGCCCGCCGGATAGTAGAGGATGAGTGCCGGCTCGTTTGTGGTACGTCTGGAATTAAAGACATCGGAAATGGTCATAGCCGGCTCCTGAGTATGTCGAGGTCCTTGTCGCCGCGGCCGGAGAGTCCTGCAATGACTGCCTGCCCGGCCGGCCGTTCGGACGCCACGGTGAGTGCGCGGGCGACGGCATGGCTGCTCTCCAGCGCCGGGATGATGCCTTCCTCCCGGGTGAGGAGGTGAAACGCCTCCAGCGCCTCCGCATCTGTCACCGTCGTATAAGCGGCCCGGCCGGATTTTTTCAGCCATGCGTGTTCCGGTCCGACGCCGGGATAATCGAGACCGGCGGAAATGGAATCCGCGGGCAGCACCTGACCGTGCCCGTCCTGAAGCAGATAGCTGCGGGTGCCGTGCAGGATGCCCGGCCGTCCCAGGGTCAGGGAGGCGCTGTGGGCGCCGGGCTCAGGTCCGGTGCCGCCGGCCTCGACGCCGATCAATGCGATGTCGTCATCCAGAAAAGGATAGAACAGGCCCATGGCGTTGCTGCCGCCGCCCACACAGGCGATCAGGACGTCGGGAAGCCGGCCTGTCGATTCCAGAAACTGGCTCCGGGTTTCCGTGCCGATCACCGCCTGAAAATTTCGCACGATCAGCGGGTACGGATGAGGGCCGACAACCGACCCCATACAGTAGAATGTGTCGGTGACATTGGTGATCCAGTCCCTGATCGCCTCGTTAATGGCGTCCTTGAGGACGGCACTGCCGCCGGTCACCGGAACTACTTCAGCGCCGAGGAGTCGCATTTTTCTCACGTTGACCTCCTGGCGCGTCATGTCCCGTTCGCCCATGTAGATGCGACAGGATATGCCGGCAAGGGCACAGGCCGTGGCTGTGGCGACGCCGTGCTGACCCGCGCCGGTTTCGGCGACAACACGGTGTTTGCCCATGCGGGAGGCGAGCAGAATCTGGCCGACGGTATTGTTGATTTTGTGCGCTCCCGTATGGGTCAGATCCTCACGCTTGAGATAGATGCGCGCGCCCCCGGCCTTCCTTGTCAGGTTTCGGGCGTAATAGAGGGGGGTCGGACGGCCGATGTATGTCCGCTGCAGCACGGCGAGCTCTTCCTGAAAGCTCTCATCCCGGCGTATCCGGGTATAGGCGGCTTCCAGCTCGTCAAGCGCGGGAATCAGGGTTTCGGGAACATATCTGCCGCCGAATTCATCCCAGCGACCCAGCCTGTCGGGGTTCACTGTCATCCTGCTGCGTTCTCCATAAATGCTTTCAGCTTATGTGGGTCTTTTTTCCCGGGACGGCTCTCCACTCCGGAACAGACATCAACTCCCCAGGGATGAAGCGTCTCGATCGCGCTCCTGATGTTTTCCGGATCCAGGCCGCCGGCAATGACCATGGTGCCGGTATCCATCCATCCTGGAATCGACCAGTCAAAGGTCAGGCCACTGCCGGCTCCCGGATCCAGAAGAGACCATGTGTTGGGATACAGACGCATCGCGGCTGCCAGGGATGCCGCCGTCGAGGCGGGTGTCACCGCGTGCCGCTTCAGTACCGGCAGCGTGAGCGCGCGGCACAGTGCAGGTGTTTCAGCGCCGTGCAGCTGGACACAGCTGATGCCAGTCCTGAGTGCGATTTCTGTAATGTATTCCGCCGGCTGATCCATGAAGACGCCGACAGCGGACAGGAACGGCGGCAGGGAATGAATGATCCCGCGGGCCGTTTCAGCATCGATCCGGCGCGGTGAGTCTGCGAAGATGAAGCCGAGGGCGTCAGCGCCGCAATCCGCGGCCAGCAGCGCATCCGCCCTGTTCGTAATGCCGCAAACTTTCACTCTGGTGCGTTTCATGCGGGCGCCCCCAGAAGTTCCCGGAGTTTTCGGCCCGGATCAGGGTGCCGCATCAGGGTTTCCCCGATCAGTACCGCATCGAATCCGGCTTCCTGCAGCATCAGAATCTGGCCGCGGGTTTTTATGCCGCTTTCGCTGACGGTGACAATGTCATCAGGCAGGAGACCGATCAATCTGAAGGACGTCTCGAGGGATACCGCCAGAGAATCGAGGTTGCGGTTGTTGATGCCGATGATCGATGCGCCTGCGTTGATTGCCGCATCGATCTCTTCTTCCCGGTGCACCTCGACAAGACAGTCAAGGCCGCACCGCCGGCCAAAGCGCATGAACCGCTTCAGTTTCGCCTCCCCGAGGATAGCCGCGATCAGGAGGATCGCATCCGCGCCGATTTGAGCCGCCTCATAGATCTGGGACTCGTCGATGATAAAATCTTTTCTCAGCACCGGAAGAGGCGAATGGTTTCGGGCCTGAATGAGATGCCGGGGGGATCCGTGAAAAAAGCGCTCCTCCGTGAGCACCGAAATCGCGGCCGCGCCGCCGGCGGTGTACTGCCCGGCCAGGACGCCTGGATTGAACGAAGTGCGGATGGTGCCGGCTGAAGGTGACGACTGCTTTATTTCGGCGATAATGGAAATTCCCTTCGCGGTCAGTGCCGTGTGAAAATCCCTTTTTTCATGGCAGGGAGCGATCCGCTGATGATACCGGGCGGCATTGCCGGAAACACGTCCCAGCAGATCCTTTTTTGATGTCAGTATTCGTTCCAGGATCATACGGTCACCGCCTCCGGTGCTGACTGCAGGGCGATGGCCGTGCGTCGAAGGCACTCGGCCGAGCGGAGCGCGCTTCCGGAATCGATGGATGCCCCGGCCGCGTCGATGCCTGCGGCAAGAGATTCGCTCCTTCCTGAAACGTAGATAACCGCTCCCGCGTTGAGCAGTACGATGTCACGGGCCGGTCCCGGCTCTCCCCCCAGAACATCCAGGGCGATGCGGACGTTTTCCTCTGAACCGCCTCCGCGTACCGAGGCGAGGGAAGCGCTGCGCATGCCGAACTGTTCCGGGTGAATCGTATATTCCCTGACCGTGCCCCCCTTCAGCTCGGCAACCAGTGTTTCCCCCGAAAGAGAAATTTCATCGGTGCCGTCCCGGCCGTGCACCACGAGGACGTGCAGGGATCCGAGTGCCTTGAGCACATGGGCCAGGGTGGGGGTGAGATCGGGATGGTAGACACCGATGACCTGTCGCCGCACACCCGCCGGATTGGTCAGCGGTCCGAGAACATTGAATATGGTTCGGGCGCCGATCTCCCGCCGCGGGCCCAGCACATATTTCATGGCGGAGTGGTATGCGGGAGCGAAGAGAAATCCGATACCGGCTTCGCGAATGCAGGCGGCGACCGCTTCCGGCGGCAGGTGCAGGGGAATCCCGAGTTCCGCCAGCAGATCCGCGCTGCCGCATTTCCCGCTGATGGCACGATTGCCGTGCTTGGCAACCTTGCAGCCGGCTCCGGCCGCGACAAAGGCGCTCACCGTCGATACGTTGAAGGTCCCCTTTCCGTCGCCGCCGGTGCCGCAGGTGTCAACAAGGCTGTCCGAAACGCAGGGAACGGCAACGCACTGCGCCCGCATCGCGGCAGTGAATCCGGTGATTTCATCGATCGTCTCTCCCTTGATCCTGAGCGCGGTGAGCAGCGATCCGATCTGGGCGCCCGTCGCTTTGCCGCTCATGATATCTTCTGCGGTGCGGCTGGCTTCTTCCCGGGAGAGATGTGTTCCCCCGATGCATTTCGCAATCGCGGATTGCACCTGCATGTCACTCCTCCTGACTCTGCGGTCGATATGATAAAAAAGCCCCGGGTGGGACAACCCGCGGCTCTGATCTTGAGGGCGGGTGTTTCCATTGTGTCCCGCCCTGTGATAAAAATTCATACAGGTCAGGCGGGCATTGTTTTGTCCCGCCACCAGGTCGTATTTGTGTGCATGTACTGAATAAAATTCATTCTGAATCGATATTTAAGGATGAATATTCCAATTATTGGAAAATATACGGAAAATTATTCGATATTGTCAATAGAAATTTTTATTTTTTTTCACATTTTGCGACTGCAGTCACCGAGGGGGGCGGAACAGCGCCGTGCTGCGGTTGGAGGAGTGCCAGGCAGAGATAGTCCGAATATCGGAGACAGTATACACTGCAGCGATGCACAGGTAAAAAAGGTGCGGCGGGCGCCTGCGGATCCCTGATTCAGGAGCCCACAGAGGTGCCGGGCGGGTTACAGTGATGAGCGGATATCGTCGAGAACGGTTTTACAGTCTGGCACCATTTCAAAAAAGCGGGACAGTGCTGTACAGATATAGTCAGGGCATTGACCGCAGGTGACCACCCCCCGTGCAAGCGCGCAGTTTCGGATCTCGCAGACGAGGCAGTGCTGAAAATGGGGGCCGCTTTTTTTCGAACAGCCGCTGCAGTTGATCTCTTCAGGAGCGATGTCCGCTCCGTACATCTTCGACCAAGAAGCAGCCACTTCGGCGCGTTTGGCATCGTCGTTTTCGCTGGTGGCGATGTAGGCGCCGCACTCACTGCAGGAAATGCCGCAGTAGGAGATTATCTGGTTCATTGCTGTCTCCGTTTAATTATTGATTATTGTACCACTGTCCTCGACCACTGTCCGTAACCTGATTCATACAGGTCAATCAATGGTGTACTCTTTGTCAAGTTTCTCTATCAATCGGAGTCCTTCCTCCGGAATACGCGGCGCTGTACCATCGCGGGAGGCCGCTTTTTCATAGAGCAGAAAGAAACGGAAAGGATTCCGGCACACGGCAATGAGATCTTCTTTTCCACACTCCTCGAGAATGACATTCGCCATATAGAAACCGGCCACATGCCCGGACCTGGTAATCACTTTCTGAGCCTGCCTGCCGAGACCATAGGTCCACTCGGGATGGTCCGCAATGCCTTTGAGCAGGGCGAAAAATACGCGCACCTCCTCCTCGGCATGTTCCCGGTCCTTCGCTTCTTTAACGGCTTTAACTGATCCGGCAAGAGGGGCATTTTCGCCCCAGTAGAGTTGTTTAACATTGATAAGGTCGGCGATGCCTTCGTTTTCGATCTGGTCCATCAGCCAGACGATCGGATACCGGTCATCATTCTGTTCTGGAAAGCGTGTTTCTTTCTTTTTATCTCTGAAATAGTGGAAGAATTCATGGCCGAAGTAGAGGACATGGGGTGTATGCCGGCCGAATCCCGCCTGTTTCAGTTTTACAAGCATCGCGTCCGTCAGCTCGGCTTCCTCCCTTGCGAGGAGATTGAGGGACATGACCACTGGATCGTAACCGCGGGAATCGTTGAAGATAACAAAAGTGACAAGGGGCGGGTCCGATGCCTCCTCCTCCGGGAGATAATCAAGAGCAGCATCCACAGCATACCTGGTATATGGATAGGTTTGAAATGAGTTCATTTTGTCCATGACAAGATCCCGGTTTTCCTGCGTCCAGGCGAGTTCGTTCAGTTCTGATCGCGGAAACTGCTGGTACCATCGATGGGTGGCTTTTTCACCCGCTTCGAGAAGCTCCCCGCGCAGGTGCTGGGATGAGGGCTGATATGCAGCCTTTAAATAGGGGATGAGAAAACTCCCCGTAATTTCACGCCCCAGCGATTTGTGGCCGGCGGAATTGAAAAGAGCATCCCATTGGGTCTCGGTCGGTTCCCGGTCGGCTTCGAGAATAGCGAGAATCTTCCAGAATTCCCTGACACTTGAAATGTCAAAATTGGGGTTCAGCGGTTCCTGGCCATGTCCCGAACCGGATACCGCCATGAATATAACCACAGCAATGGTCTTGACACCGGGAAAGTCACGGATGTGGAGGGGGAATGAAATATGGACCATTTGAGGGCTCCTTCCTGCTGATAGATGAGGATCGGCACTGTTTATGTACGTGGGCACTACCGTGTTGTTGCATCTCGAGTTGAATTCCGGCTTTTTCACCATACACAAACGGGACGCGGACACTCATTATTTCGCATCCTGTCCAACATAACGATTCCATTGCGGGATTCCCAGTAAAAATTACGTATGTGCCTGTTCTTTGCCCCGGGGATGGTGTATTTCGATGAGGTGAACAGCACTCTCGGTCTGCAGCATTCGGGTTACCCGCAGTCCCGCCTGCCCGGCAACGGCTGAAACCGGTATCGGGCCATCAGCAAGCAGGTCGGTGATACCGGGCTCAGCCGCGATATAGAGCGGTTTACTGATCCAGCGCTCCAAAACAATCTTCAGGATGCGGTCTGCAAGTATTGCATGTTCTGTATGCATTGTGTCCTCCATTCTGGATGTGCAGCGTGTTCAGTGTGGTGGGGTGAAACACGGCAGTGCCGATGATGTCAACGACAGTGGCGGGGGACGGATTGAGAGCGGATTGTCAGGCAGGTTTCGAAAAGGGCGGGATAAAAGAAGTCGATGGCGACTCTTCTCCGGGAAACCGGATGATTTGTGATTCGATCATTGTGCCCGGGTGGCGATGAGCCGGGATGTTTTCCCTGGGTGCCGGCATCGGCGGGAATTCCCGGATTACCCGCGCCCGGCTCGTCATGCGGCAGATTACCAGTCAAGCAGCCGGCGCTCGCCCTCGAGTTTTTTAATGTTCGACACTTCCTGGGACACTTCGATCACGCCGCGATAAGTCCCCGACTTGTCGTAGAGCGGGAAATATCTGATGTGAATGAATTTTCCGTCCATCTGAATCCAGAATTCCGCGACCGTCTTCTTTTTTTCCCGGAATTTTTTAATAATGTCTTCCACGATATAAACGCTTTTCGGCGGGTGGCAGTTCTGCACTTCCCGGCCGATAATACCCGGGCTTCTGGGGAAGATCCGCTCCGGAGTGTCCGAATAATAGCGAACCGTATCGTTTTCATCGACAAAGGTAATGTCTACGGGCAGGTTTTTCAGGAGCAAATCGATTTGCTCCATGGTCAACGCTCCCTGCGAGAGCGGCACAGCTGCTGCGGTTTCCTTCTTCATGATCTTCTCCCCGTGTTCTGTGACCTGACCGGGCGTCAGGGCCGCGGCAAGCTGCGCGTCCCAGACAGCGCCGGGCGTTACCCAGGCATATCCCATTTCAGATTCACCCGTTTTCATCTTCGCCCGTTCCACGCTGGATATTTTCTTTTCAGATGCGGGATAGAGAATTTTTTCTTCGAGAAAAATGAGTTTTTACGGCTGAGGACACGGTTTTTACAGAACGGGCCAGGTCGCTCCGGCGTTTTTCGCCGAGTGCCGCTTCAGAACGAAAGCCTCGGATTGAACAGATTGTACTGTATGCCGAGCCCTATCTGCACCCCGCTGAAATCCAGTTTTGCCGGCTTGGCGTCGTTAAAACCGGGATCAGATTCATAGCGGGCGCCGAATATGTATCCGGATTCTACCATTTCCCGGGTCAGCAGCGCCTTATTGTGTTCACCATACTCATCTCGAAGTGTGCCCCGATAGTTGTCCAGCGTGGCAGAGCGGTATGTGACATCGAACGTGAGGCGTACCCGGGGTACTATCTCATATGCTGCACCGATTCCGCCGTGCCAGCCGATTCCCTTGTCGCTGAGCGTTCCGGTCTGAAAGGACGTGTTATCCGGAGTCGTTTGCCTGAAATTATAGTAAAAATCGGATCTCACTAGTGTCCGGTTAAAGTTTGAAAAAATGAGTACTGCGGGTCAGGCACTTTAACAGGAAGTTTATGTGTTACATTCAAGAC
>JAFGRY010000048.1 GCA_016934955.1 bacterium
CAAATACCCCGCCCCGGTACCCCCGCAACATATCGCTATGTAACAGCTATATTTATCACTTTCCTGGGGGCGGCCGGGCACTTGATTATTGGACATTGGTTATTGATTATTGAATATTGATCTTTTAGAACGCCCCCTCCCACGCCGGGTTGAGCAGGTAGAGAAACTTCTTGGCCCAGTTGGTAATGTGCCGTCCCTTGCGCATGATCACGCCGTACTGCAGCTTGTTGAAGGATTTGCTCAGGCTGGTGATCACGTGAATATTGTAGTTGTCCCGGTGAAAGAGGGCCAGTTTGGGAATGATGGCGATGCCGATGCCGAGCTCCACGTAGCGTTTGATGGTCTCGGCGTTGGTCGCCTCCATCACGATCTCCACGTTCAGCTTCACATCCTCGAAGATGCGGTCGCAGTCCTCCCTCGAGTTCAGTCCCTTTTCGTAGCTGATGATCGGATACTGGGCGATATCCAGCAACGTAACATTTTCCTTTTTGGAAAGGGGATGGTTGAGCGGCGTGATCAGCACCCGCTCCATGGGCTTGAGCCGGATACTGTTGAGGCTCGGCGGCAGCGGGGTTACCGGGGCGATGCCGATATCGATGTCCCCCGACTCACAGAGCGAGATGATCTCCTCGCAGCGCCGCTCGAGCACCGTCAGCTGGATGTGGGGATACTGCTCGCTGAATTTCTTGATAACGAAGGGCAGCTGATTCATGATCATAAAGGTCGTCGCCGCGATGGTAACCCGTCCTGTCTGCGCGCCCTTCATATCTTCAAAGGTGTTCTGGAGATTTTCGATCTCGAGAATGATGGGGGAGATGAGCTCAAAAAAGACCTGACCGTCTGGCGTGAGGTTTTTTTTGGGGCCGAAGCGGTCGAAAAGCTTGATGCCCAGCTCGTCCTCAAGGGATTTGATCTGCTGGCTGACCGCCGATTGGGTGACCGCGATTTTTTCCGCCGCTTTCGTGAGGTTTCCCAGCCTGGCGCTGTAGTAAAAGCCCCGCAATTGCTGAAATTCCATATTTTCTCCGGCATTAGAAGTGCTTAATGAAATTTCGCTTATCATTAGTACCGCTGAAGCAAAGATAAGTTCTGTATTTGAAACAAGCAAGCGGAAAAACGACAGACAGTATTATTAGCGAGATTTATAATGTGCATAATAAATTTTAATTTGATTTGATGAGGGGAAATCGGTAGTTTGTTCCGTACGTTACGACTTGATCTATCCGGAGCTTCCATTGAATTTTGCGTCAGCAATTCATCGCCTCAGGAAACAAGCTGTATGTTCACTATGCAGCATTCAGATCAGGGAGAAGAAGAAAACGAGCCGTATTATCAACGCCTGATTCACGCCGGATTGAATCAGGCGTTTTCCGTTTTAGAGTCGCTGTTTTTCATCACGTTAACCCTTTACGGGAGAGGAAGACCAATGGCCAAACCGAAATTTGCTATCTACTGGGCCGGAAGCTGCGGCGGCTGCGAGATTGCCTTCCTGGATATCAGGGAGAAGATTCTCGACGTCGACAAAGCCGTTGATCTTGTATTTTGTCCCTGCATCATGGATACCAAGTACAAAGACATCGAGGCCATGAAGGACGGTGAGATCGATGTCTGCCTGTTCAACGGCAGTATCCGCAATGAGGAAAACCTTCATATAGCGGAGCTCCTGCGGAAAAAATCGAAGGTGATGGTCGCCTACGGTTCCTGCGCCACCGAAGGCTGCGTGCCGGGACTGGGCAATCTCACCAATGCCGAGGAGATCCAGAAATACGCGTTTGAAACCTCGCCTTCCACGGGAAATCCCGACAAAATCAGACCCCGGGCCGAGACCAAGGTAAAAGGCGGCAAACTGACGCTGCCGGTGATGTGCGACTATGTCCGCACCCTGGGCCAGGTGATCGATGTGGACTATTTCATGCCCGGCTGTCCGCCGGTTGCCGATCAGATCTGGGCGGTGATCGAAGCCGTGCTTACCAACGCGCTTCCCCCCAAGGGATCGGTTGTCGGTGTCAATCCCAAAACGGTCTGTGATGAATGCGACCGGGAGAAAAACGAAAAGAGAGTGAAACGGTTCTTCCGTCCCCATGAGGTCGATCCCAAAGACATCGATCCCAATCTCTGCCTGCTGGAGCAGGGCATCGTCTGCAACGGTCCGGCCACGAGAGCGGGATGCGGCGCCCTCTGCCCCCAGGTGAACCTCGGCTGCCGCGGCTGTTACGGACCGGCTGAAGGTATCGAGGACATGGGCGGCAAACTGGCGGGATCCATCGCCTCGGTTATCGATTCCGATGATCCCGAGGAGATCGAACGGATCGTGTCCCAGATCGTCGATCCGGTGGGCACCTTCTACCGGTTCAGTTTACCCAGTTCAATTCTAGGGAGAAAAGTGTGATGAAGAAGGTTACGATAGATCCGATTACCCGGCTCGAGGGGCACGGTAAAATTGAGATTTTCATGGATGAGAAGGGGAATGTCGCCGATGCCTACCTGCAGATTCCGGAATTGCGGGGGTTTGAAAAATTCTGCCAGGGCAGGCCGGTAGAGGAGATGCCGAGAATCACCTCCCGTATCTGCGGCGTCTGTCCGGAGGCGCATCTCATGGCCGCGGCCAAGGCCTGTGATGCGGTCTACCATGTTGATCTGCCCCGAACCGCCAAACTCCTGCGGGAACTGCTGTATGTGATTTTTTACGTCACCGATCATACGACCCATTTCTACGCCCTTTCAGGACCGGACTTCGTGGTGGGACCGGACGCTCCCAAGGAACAGCGGAACATTCTCGGGGTGGTCCACAAAGTCGGGCTCGAGATCGGCGGCAAGGTGATCAATATCCGCGGCATGTGCCATGAGTGGATCAAGAAAATGGGCGGCAAAGCGGTTCATCCCGTGGGGGCACTGCCGGGCGGCATGAGCAAGGGGCTGACAAAGGAAGAGCAGCAGGAGCTGATCAAGGCGGGCAAGGAAGCGGTGGAATTCGGTAAATTCACCATCCAGATATTTAACGATATCGTCCTGAAAAACAAGGCCTACGTCGATCTGATCCTCAGCGACATGTTCAGTCACAAAACCTACAATATGGGCCTGGTGGACGAGCACAACCACGTCAATTTTTACGACGGCAAGATCAGAGTGACCGGCCCGGAGGGCAAGGAACTGGCGAAATTCGAGGCGGCCGATTATCTGGACCATATCGAGGAGCACGTGGAGCCCTGGTCATACCTCAAATTCCCCTTCCTCAAGCAAGTCGGCTGGAAAGGGTTCACCGACGGTCCCAAGAGCGGCATATACAAGGCCACGCCCCTCTCCAGGCTCAACGTATCGGAGGGCATGGCCACGCCCCTGGCCAATGAAGAGCATGACCGCATGTACAAGACGCTGGGCGGTAAACCGGTGCACCAGACCCTGGCAACCCACTGGGCCCGGATCATCGAACTGCTGTACGCGGCCGAACGCTGGGTGGAACTTGCAAGCGATCCCGATGTCATCGGTCCCGATTACCGCGTAGCAGTGTCGCACACGCCCGATGAAGGCGTCGGCGTTGTCGAGGCGCCCCGGGGAACGCTCTACCACCACTACAAAACAGATGAAAACGGCATTCTTAAAGAAGCGAACCTGATTGTGGGCACGACGAACAACAACGCTCCCATTAATCTTTCGGTAAAAAAGGCCGCCCAGGGACTCATCACCGGCGGCAAGGTCAATGACGGACTGCTGAATATGGTCGAAATGGCGTTTCGGGCGTATGATCCCTGCTTCGGCTGCGCCACCCACACGCTGCCGGGACAGATGCCCCTGATCGTGAAGATCTTCGACCACCGCAGGGACCTGGTCGAGATGTTGAGAAGAGACTGATTCATCCTTCGCGAAGGACCAAAACCGGAGACACCAGATGAAAATAAGCATTAAAATCGGAGCAGATGAAAAAAAATTCATCGACCGTGTGAGTGAGCTGAGCGGCAAAAACGTATACAGCTGCTACCAGTGCGGCCGCTGCAGCGCGGGATGCCCGTTCGCCTTTGACATGGATATCCTGCCGAACCAGATTATCCGCCTGGTGCAGATGGGACTGGCTGAAGAGGCCCTCTCGTGCGAGGCGATCAATGTCTGCGCCTCCTGCTTCACCTGCCAGTCGCGCTGTCCCAAAGGCATAGATATCGCCAGTGTGGCAGAGGCCCTGCGACAGCTCAGGGATCCGCAGGAGAAGGATTTTTTCGGCCCGGACGATGTTCCCCGGGAACTGGCGGATGAACTGCCCCAGCAGGCGCTGGTCGCTCTGTTCAGAAAATTAAGCAAATAGGGAAACGCCATGAATATACATTACTATCCCGGCTGTACACTGAAGGAAAAGACAACCAACCTTGACGATTCAACGCGGGAGGCGATGGCTGTTCTGGGATACGAACTGGTGGAACCGGCCAACTGGACCTGCTGCGGCGCCGAATATCCGCTCTCGGAGCAGAAGATATCGGGATTGACGGCACCCGCCCGCATTCTCCGGCAGGTGCACAGCGAGGGCGGCGGACAGGTCGTCACCACCTGCGCATTCTGCTTCAATGTGCTGAAGCGCACCAATGTCGATATCAAGAGAAATCCCTTGAAAAACAAACAGATAAACGCATTTCTCAAGGATGATATCAAGATCGATCCGAATACGAAAACCAAAACCACCGGTTTTCCTCCCTATAACGGAGAGGTGGATGTGCTCCATCTGCTGGAATTCCTCAGGGACGAAGTGGGATTTCACACCATCAGAGCCGGGCTGAAGAGGGATCTCAGCGGACTGAAAGTGGCCCCCTATTACGGCTGCAGAATGCTGCGTCCCGGCGGCGGCATCGGCATCGACAGCCCCGACAGCCCGGTGATTTTTGAGGAATTCCTGGAAAGCCTCGGCTGCCGGGTGGTCGATTTCCCCTTCAAGCAGGAGTGCTGCGGCTCCTATCTCGCCGTTTCCCGGCCGGCCGCGGCCACCGAGGCTTCCTATCAGGTGCTCAGGTCGGCGATCATCAATGGTGCGGACGCGATCGCCCTCAGCTGTCCTCTCTGCTACTACAATCTTGACCGCAGACAGGACAGGATAAAGGATGCCCATGCGGGATTCAGCGGATTTCCCGTCTTTTTCTTTACCCAGCTCCTCGCCTGGGCGCTGGGTGTTGCCGAAGACGTGCTGGGTCTTGATCAGCACTACTACAATCCGAAATCAGTACTGCATAATCAGCCAAAAACCGAGGTCGCACAATGATGGGGAATGGTAAAAAGAAGAAAATCGGCATTTTTGTCTGTCACTGCGGCGTGAATATCGCCAGTGTTGTCGACGTCGAACGCGTGGCAAAAGAGCTGGACGGGTACACCGATGTCGAACTTTCGACGGACTATGTATACATGTGCAGTGAGCCGGGCCAGAAGATGATCCTCGAGCAGATTCAGGAACGGGGACTGGACGGCGTGATCATTGCCGCCTGCAGCCCGACCCTGCACGAAAAGACGTTTCAGAACGTGGCGGAGCTGGCCGGTCTCAATCCCTACATGGTCGAGATCGCCAACATCCGCGAGCAGAACAGCTGGGTTCACACCGACAAGGAGAAGGCCACGGACAAGGCGGTGAAGATCGTGAAATCCATGGTCGAGAAACTCAGGGGGAACGAGCACCTGGAGCCGATCAAGGTAGGCATCACCCGCAGGGCCATGGTGGTCGGCGGCGGTGTGGCCGGACTGCAGGCCGCTCTCGATATCGCCGACCACGGGTATGAAGTGGTGCTGGTTGAAAAGGAACCCTCCATCGGCGGCCATATGGTGCAGCTGTCGGAGACGTTCCCGACGCTCGACTGCTCCCAGTGTATCATGACTCCGAAGATGGTCGAGGTCTCCCGCCACCCGAATATCAAGGTGCTGACCTACCATGAAGTCGAATCCATCTCCGGATTCGTGGGCAATTTCAAGGTCCGGATCAAAAAGAAACCGAAATTCGTTGATGAGGATCTCTGCAAGCTCTGCGGGGACTGCGCCGATGTCTGTCCCCAGGTCGTTCCGGACGAGTTCAATATGGGGCTGTCCTTCCGCAAGGCGATCTATCTGCCGTTCCCCCAGGCAATTCCCGGCGCCTACACCCTTGACATCGACAGCTGTCTGGGGCTGCTGCCCGTGCGCTGCGGCAAGTGCAAGGATGTCTGCGACGCCAGGGCCATCGACTACGATATGAAGGAAGAGATCATCGAGGAGGAAGTGGGCGCCGTTGTCCTGGCCACCGGTTACGATCTCTACTCCATGCAGGCGCTGGGAGAGTTCGGCGGTGAACGCTACGAAGATGTGATCAACGGCCTGGAATTCGAGCGCATCCTTTCCGCCTCCGGACCAACCGGCGGGGAAGTGCGGCGGCCCTCGGACGGCAAGATCCCGAAAAACATTGTCTTCATTCAGTGCTGCGGCTCCCGTGATCCGGAGCTACACAATTCCTACTGCTCGAAGATCTGCTGCATGTACACCGCCAAGCACGCCATGCTCTACAAGCACCGGGTGCACGACGGCAACGCCACGGTCTTCTATATCGATGTGCGGGCCGGCGGCAAGGCGTTCGATGAATTCTACCAGCGGACGGTGGACGAGGATGATGTGCTCTACATGCGGGGCAAGGTCTCCAAAGTCTACAAGGAAGGGGATATCCTCAAGGTCCGAGGGGTTGACACCCTGACCGGAAAACTGGTGGAAATGGAAGCCGACATGGTGGTGCTGGCCATGTCCATGGTGCATGCGGACGGGTCGGGCGAGCTGATGAAGAAGCTGAAAGTCGGCACCGACAAGGACGGCTGGCTGGCGGAAGCGCATCCCAAGCTGCGGCCGGTGGAAAGCCTGAACGCCGGATTCTTCCTGGCCGGCTGCGCCCACGGACCCAAGGATATTCCCGACACGGTTGCCCAGGCTTCGGCCGCCGCGGCCAAGGTCGGCGATCTCTTCGCCAGGCACGAACTGCTGCATGAACCGACCATCGTCCCGGTTATCGAAGAGCTCTGCAGCGGCTGCGGTATCTGTATAAGCATGTGCCCCTACGGCGCCCGCAGTCTCGATCTCACCAAACATGTGGTGAAGGTCAATGAAGTGCTCTGCGAAGGCTGTGGAGCCTGCGCCGCGGCCTGCCCCTGCGGAGCCGCGCAGCAGAAAAATCAGACGGACGAGCAAATATTCTCAATGGTCAAGGCTATTTTAAAGGGATAATCATGTTCGAACCAAAAATCATGTGTTTTCTCTGCAAGTGGTGTACCTACGCGGGAGCCGATCTCGCCGGCACATCACGGATGAAGTATGACACCTCCAGCATCAATCTGCGGGTGATGTGCTCCAGCCGAATCGATCCCCAGCACATTCTGTACGCATTTAAAAACGGTGCGGACGGTGTATTCATCGGCGGCTGCCATCCCGGAGACTGCCATTATGTTGAGGGTAACTACAAGACGCTGCGAAGAGTGACGCTCTTCAAACGCATGATGGAGGACTTCGGTATTGACAGCCGCCGGCTGCGTCTCGAGTGGATATCGGCGGCGGAAGGGAAAAAGTATGTGGATACCATGAATGAGTTTTCCGAACAGATCCGTGCGTTGGGTCCGTTACATCTGGAACAGGTGACGTTAACGAAAGAGGAAATCTGTCATGAGTAAAAGCGCTGAAAAAAGCAGGAAAAAAGAGGTGAAACAGTCGCTGATTCCCATCTATATCATGGGAAAGAAGCATGAGGTCCCCGATTCGCTGACGATTCAGAAGGCTCTGGAATACGCCGGCTACCAGCTGGTCAGGGGATGCGGCTGCCGCGGAGGCATCTGCGGGGCATGCGGTACGGTCTACCGTTTCCCGAACTCCTACCGAATTGAAGTCGGTCTCTCATGCCAGACCGTTGTGGAACCGAATATGTATATCGCCCAGCTTCCTTTTTTCCCGGGGAACAAGGCGACCTATGACCTGGATACGCTGACCGCGACCGGATCGACCCTGGCCGCGCTCTATCCTGAAATGTACAAGTGTATCGGGTGCGGCACCTGTACCCGCAGCTGCCCCATGGATATCGATGTCATGGAGTACATCTCCCGGGCGATCAGAGGCGATATCGCCGGTACGGCGGAAGCTTCGTTCGACTGCGTGATGTGCGGGCTCTGCGCAGCGCGCTGCCCCGCGGAGCTGGTGCAGTACAACATCGCCATTCTGGCCCGCAGACTGTACGCCCGTCACATTGCGCCGCCTGCGAAACATCTGGCCGCAGCCGTGCAGAACACCCGGAAGGGTGTGTTCGAAGAGGGCGTGAAGAAACTGAAGAAGATGGGCACAGAGGAACTGAAGAAGGTATATACCGGCAGAATCACGGAACCTGATATCGCCGATGAATTCTGGGAACCGGAAGATATGACGTACCTCGTCAGTGAAAAAACCCGTTAATCATTTTCTTTCCTATGGAGAAGAAAGTATGCCATATACTGCAGAGTTGAAAAAACTCATTAAAAACGTGGAGAAGACCCGCGCCCGGCGCGTTGAGAAAAAGCGCAAGGGCGAGGAATTCCCGGCAATGTCCCTCGATGAGAGAACGGACATCCTGAAATACCACCCCGACTTCAAGGAAGAGGGACGGAGGGAAATATGTATCGGTCCCAACAAGGGGTATAAAATCGCCAATGAAATGGTTGATCTGATCCATGCCAGAAGCAGAGTGAATCCCGAATCGATCGACCTTTCCAGTCCTGACTATGAAACCGATGTCCTGGTGATCGGCGGCGGCGGCGCAGGCACCGCGGCCGCGCTTCTCGCCCGGGAAAACGGCTGCAGGGTGCTTGTCGCGACCAAGCTGAGGATCGGTGACGCCAATACCATGATGGCCGAAGGCGGTATTCAGGCCGCCACGAAAAACGGCAAGGATTCCCCCTATTACCACTACCTCGACTGTATGGGCGGCGGGCACTTCAAGAACGATCCGGACCTGGTCGAGACCCTGGTAACGGAAGCGCCGGATGTGCTGGCCTGGCTGGAGAAGCTGGGAGCCATGTTTTCGAAGTTCCCCGACGGCAGGCTCAAGGCGCTGCACGGCGGCGGCACCTGCCGCAAGCGGATGCACAGCGCGGGCGATATCACCGGCGCCGAGATCATGCGCACCATCAGGGATGAAGCGAAAAATCACCCCGCTGATATAAAAATTCTCGAATTCACCGCCGCTGTGGAACTGATACTCAACGACAAGGGCGCCTGCGAAGGGGCCGTGCTCTACAATCTCGAGACGGAAGAGTATTTCGTCTGCAAGGCAAGGGCCACGGTGATCGCCACCGGCGGTTCCGGGAGACTCCACATTCAGAATTTCATGACCACCAACCATTACGGAGCAACGGGCGACGGGCTCTTTATGGCCTACCGCGCCGGAGTGCCGCTGAAGTTTCTGCACACCGTTCAATATCATCCCACGGGAGCGGTGTTCCCCGAGCAGGCCGAGGGTCTGCTGATCACGGAGAAATTCCGGGGCGCGGGAGCGAACGTCCTCAATGTGGACGGCGAACAGTTCGTGTACGAACGCGAACCGCGGGATGTGGAGGCGTCGGCGATCATTCGCGAATGCACGGTCCGGGGCAAGGGCGTGCCGACGCCCACCGGCAAATTCGGCTGCTGGCTCGATTCACCCATGATCGACATGCTCAAGGGCGAAGGGTACGTGCGCAAGGAATTCCCGGGCAAGTGGATCCTCTTCAAGCGCTACGGCATCGATATCACGAAGGAACCGATGATGATCCACCCCACGCTGCACTATCAGAACGGCGGTCTTGCCATCGATTCCAGCGGAAAAACAGATATTGACGGGCTTTACGCGGCCGGTGAAGTGGCCGGCGGCATTCACGGTGAGAACCGGCTCATGGGCAACTCACTGCTCGATGTGCTGGTCTTCGGCAGGCTCGCCGGCAGTGCGGCAGCCGCGTATGCGAAAAAGAAATACAAGCCCGGTAAACTTTCGCTGCAGCATGTGGCGGCCTACAACAAGGAAGTTGCGTCCATCGAGGATGCCGCGACCAGAGTCTCGCCCATGGTGCTTCCCGATTACAGCAATCCCGACGTCCGCAAACGGCAGCTGACGACCGATTATGTCGGTACGATCCGATAATTCCGAGGTGACCCATATGGCTATTCGATATCATGACAATCCATTCGGAAAGCACAAGCCCGGCGGTCCCAAAGGCAGGGTCGTCATCGTCGAAGACGGCTGCAAGGGGTGCGGGTTCTGTGTCGAATACTGTCCGAATGACGTGCTGGTCCTTTCCAGCCGGTACAATGTCAAAGGCTACCATCCGCCGGAGGTCGTTCATCCCGACAAATGCGTCAACTGCGGTTTCTGTCGCATGATCTGTCCGGAATTCGCGATCTATACAGTGGCGATCGAACCCGAGACGGTGTAGTCATTCTGCAGGCAGGGACAACCCTGTCGTGAATTTAACATTAAAAAGGTGTGTTCAATTGAAAACTGATCCTAAAGGTGTATTGACCGGGTCCCATTACATGGATGGTGACCATGCCTGCTGTGAAGGCGCTCTGGCTGCCGGCTGCAGGTTCGTGGCCGGATATCCGATTACGCCTTCCACCGCCGTGGTAGAGCGGTTTGCCCGGAGAATTCCCAGGGTCGGCGGCGTCTTCATACAGATGGAAGACGAACTTGCCTCTTCTATCGCTATTCAGGGCGCTGTCTGGGCCGGGAAAAAAGCGATGACGGTGACATCAGGGCCCGGATATTCTTTGATGATGGAACATATCGGTCTCGCGGTAATGACCGAATGTCCCTGCGTTTTTGTGAATGTGCAGCGGGGCGGGCCTTCAACCGGACTGCCCACACTGCCCGGACAGGCGGACATGATGCAGGCCCGCTGGGGATCCCACGGCGATTACGAAATCATCGCGCTCTGTCCCGATTCACCGCAGGAGTGCTTCGACTTCATGATCGACGCCTTCAATCTCTCGGAGCAGTACCGGGTGCCGGTGATGTTCATGATGGATGAGTGTATCGGGCACATGATCGAAAAGGTGACCATCCCCGAAGCCGACAAGATCGATGTCACGCCCAGGAATTACACGAAACTCCCTCCGGACCAGTATCTGCCCTTCAAGCCGGCCGAGAACATGGTCCCGGAAATGGTAAAGGCGGGGGACGGGTACAGAATTCATGTGACCGGCCTGACCCACGATTACCGGGGCTATCCGGTGATGAGCGCGGATTGCCAGGAAGAGCTCGTTCACCGTCTGGTGAACAAGATCAACAGGAATGAAGAGAAGATCCGCCATATTATCGCAACCGATATCGAAGACGCCGATGTGGTGGTAATCGCCTACGGCATCACCGCCAGGGTGGCCGTGGATGCCATCGCCCTCGCCCGGAAACAGGGCGTAAAGGTGGGGCTGCTGCGTCTGGTGGTGGTATGGCCCTTCCCGGAAGCGGTTATCCGTGATCTCGCGAACAAGGGCAAGGCGCTGGTGATGGCCGAAATGAACTACGGCCAGATCTACTACGAAGTCGAGCGCTGCGCGCAGGGCAAAGTGCCGGTGCTCCTGGCCGGACACGGCGGCGGTGACGTCCATAAAACAGAGGCGATCGCGGAGAAAATAGTGGAGGCAAACAAGTGTCTGTCATAGATGAACTGCAGCAGGCTGTGAAAAACAGTCCTCGACAATCCCCCGGTGACGAACATCCTATGAGCAATTTTCTCAGGATGGACCGTATTCCGCACATCTGGTGTCCCACCTGCGGGATCGGCACCACGGTCAACTGCTTCGCCCAGGCGCTGGAGAGGTGCAGCATCCCCCTGGATGATGTGGCGGTGGTGTCGGGCATCGGCTGCACGGGCCGGGTGGCCGGCTACGTGAAGACCGATTCCTTTCATACCACCCACGGCCGGGCCATCCCCTTTGCCACCGGGCTGAGACTGGGTAATCCCAAGCTGAAGGTGGTGGTGTTCAGCGGTGACGGCGACCTTTTCTCCATCGGCGGCAACCATTTCAATCATGCGGCCCGGCGGAATCTCGATATGACGGTCATCTGCGTAAACAATTTCAATTACGCCATGACCGGAGGACAGGTGGCGCCCACATCGCCCACCGATTCGGTGCTGACGACATCGCCGTACGGGAACTTCGAGACCCCCTTCAACCTGCCGTTTCTCGCCGAATCGGTTGGTGCCACATTCGTTGCCCGCTGGACCGCGCTGCACATTCACCGGGTGACCGAATCGATGATCAAGGCCCTGATGAAGCCGGGGTTTTCCTTTATTGAAATAATCGCGCCCTGTCCGACGATTTTCGAGCGCAAGAACAAGTTCGGGGATGGTCTGGACCGTTTGAAGTTTTACCACGACAACAGCGAAATCATCCATGGTGCGCCGACGAAGGATGTCGATATAGGGCTTCGGAACAAGATCATCGTGGGTGAGTTTGTCGATATCGAACGTCCCACCTTTATCGAGAGCATGAATGCCTATCTGAAGCGAAGGCTGGGCAGCGATTATGACATATATGAGGGCTAAACGATGTCAAGAACTGAAATAAAAATCGGCGGATTCGGCGGGCAGGGCGTCATTCTCACCGGGTTCATTATCGGCAAGGCCGCGTCGATATTCGATATGAAAAACGCCACCATGACTCAGGCATTCGGCCCTGAAGCCCGGGGCAGCGCCTGCAGTTCCCAGGTCATCGTCTCCGAAGACAAGATCAGGTATCCCTATGTAAAAAGACCGAACGTCATGGTGATGATGAGCCAGGAGGCCTTCAACAAGTTTTCCCCGCAGATCGATCCCCACGGCATCATGCTCATCGAGGAGGAACTTGTCGATCCGGCCGGGCTCCCCGATACCGTGACGGTGTACTCCATTCCCGCCACCCGGATCGCAGAAGAGCTGGGCAAGAAGATCGTTCTCAACATGGTGATGACCGGATTCTTTACGGCGGTTTCGAGAATCATATCCCGGGAAGCCGCCCGCAAGGCGGTGGCCGATTCCGTTCCGCCCGGATCCGAGAATCTGAACCTGAACGCGTTCGAGAAGGGATATGAATGGGGACTGAAACAGCTCGAAGGATGATCCTTCCGGAAGAAGAGAAGAGGACACAGCATGAAGATACATGAATATCAGGCCAAGGAGCTGCTGGCACAATTCACTATTCCCGTCCCGAAGGGAAAGATGGTGACGAACGCCGGCGACGCCGGCAGGGCCGCGGATGAGATCGGCGGTACGGTTGTGGTCAAGGCGCAGATCCATGCCGGCGGCCGCGGTAAGGGAGGCGGCATAAAACTCGCCAGGTCCCCGGAAGAAACCCGGGCGTGCGCCGAACAGATCCTGGGCATGAGACTGGTCACCCATCAGACCGGGCCCGAGGGCAAGATCGTTCACAAAGTGCTGGTCGAAGAAGCCCTCGAGATCGAGAAGGAACTCTACCTGGGAATGGTCATCGACCGTGAATCGAGTCAGCCGGTGATAATCGCGTCCGAAGAGGGGGGGGTGGAGATCGAGGTCGTCGCGGACAGGACACCGGAAAAGATACTGAAAGAGTTCATGGATCCGCGGGTGGGAATGCAGCCGTTCAACGCCCGAAAAATTACCTTCGGTCTGAACCTGCCCGAGCCGCTGATCAAACAGGGTGCCGGGCTGCTGATGAATCTCTACCGCCTGTTTCACGCCTGTGACTGTTCCCTGGCCGAGATCAATCCGCTGGTGATCACGAAAGACGGGCGTATGCTGGCCGCGGACGCCAAGATCAATTTCGATGACAATGCCCTGGGACGCCATCCCGATATCGTCGCGCTTCGCGATCTGAGTGAAGAGGAACCCACGGAAATCGAAGCCGCCGAGCAGAATTTAAGTTATATCAAGCTGGACGGGAACGTCGGCTGCATGGTGAACGGCGCCGGGCTCGCCATGGCAACCATGGATATCATTCAGCACTACGGAGGCATGCCGGCCAACTTTCTCGATGTCGGCGGAGCCGCTTCGGCCGAGCGGGTGGAAAAAGCCTTTAAAATTCTTCTGGCCGACGGCAATGTCAAAGCGGTGCTGATCAATATTTTCGGGGGTATCGTGAGATGCGACCGGGTCGCCAACGGCGTGATCGAAGCGGCCAAGCGTCTGGAGGTGAACGTGCCAATTGTGATTCGCCTGGCGGGCACGAACGCCGATCTGGCGGCCGAGCTGCTGGAGCGATCCGACCTGGAATTTACCGTTGCGCACGATCTGGCCGAAGCCGCCAGCAAGGCGGTGGCAGCGGTATCCCGGTAAGCGCAGCGGTGTACCTACAGGATTAAGAGGATGATATGAGTATTCTCGTTGATGATACGACCAGGGTGGTGGTTCAGGGGTTTACCGGCAGGGAGGGGACCTTTCACTCACAGCAGATGATGGAATACGGAACCCGTGTCGTGGCAGGCGTGACGCCGGGCAAGGGCGGCCGGAAGCATGAAGGCGTTCCCGTCTTCGATACCGTGCTGCAGGCCGTCAGTGAAACCGGAGCCGACACCTCGGTGATCTTCGTGCCGCCGGTATTCGCCGCGGATGCGATCATGGAAGCGGCCGACGCCGGTGTTGGGCTGATTGTCTGTATCAGTGAGGGCATACCGACGCTGGATATGGTACGGGTATGGACCTATCTGTCCTGCAGGGAGAGCCGGCTGATCGGGCCCAACTGCCCCGGCATTATTACTCCCGGAAAATGCAAAATCGGCATCATGCCCGGGTTCATTCATGCACCCGGCCGTATCGGCGTGATTTCCCGAAGCGGAACGCTCACCTATGAGGCTGTCGATCAGCTGACCAGGCTGGGGCTGGGTCAGACCACCTGCATCGGCCTTGGGGGTGATCCGATCATCGGCACCCGTTTTATCGACGCGCTGAAACTCTTCAATGCCGACCCCGACACCGAAGGCATTGTCATGATCGGCGAGATCGGCGGTTCCGATGAAGAGATCGCCGGCGATTATATAAAAAAGTATGTCAGCAAACCGGTGGTGGGATTCATCGCCGGCCAGACCGCGCCGCCGGGCAAACGGATGGGACACGCGGGAGCGATCATCGCGGGAGGAAAAGGGACGGCCGCGGAAAAGATGGAGACGCTGACCGCCAGCGGGGTGCACGTCGTCACCTCTCCGGCCGAGATCGGCAGAACCATGAAAGACGTGCTCGATGGATAATCACGACCGGCCCGCTGAGGAAGCGTTTCCCGAATTCCCGGACTGTTTCGTCTGCGGCCGCGGCAATCCTTTCGGTCTGCAGACACGATTCCGCCGGGACGGCCGCGGTACGAGAGCCTCCTTCACCGCCGAGGCGCGGCACGCCGGGTACGAACGGATTGTTCACGGGGGGATTATCTCCTCCCTGCTGGATGAGGCCCTTGTCTGGGCCTCGTTTGCGTATACCGGCAGATTCGGTGTTACCGCTGAAATCACGGTCCGGTTTCTGGAATCCATGCTCATCGGCAAGACCTACACCGTCACAGGAGCGGTGACACGACAGAAAGGCCGCCTGACCCTGGCGGAAGCGGCCGTCACCGACGAAACGGGGGTGACCGTCGCGGAGGCACAGGGAAAGGTCGTCAGCGAAAAGGAATAGCGTCCGCCGAATGGAACCGGCGGACGGAAAGTACGAAGGGTATCGGGTTTCGGCAGCAGCTGACAAGCGCCAGGAGCCCTTTTTATTCCCACAGGGAAGGGAAACAGACACGATCAAAACAGTCGGGGAGGTACTTGTCTATGGCCAAGAGAATTGGAGTGCTGCTTGCGGGCAGCGGCGTCAAGGACGGCAGCGAAATTCATGAGGCGACACTCACGCTGCTGTTTCTTGACAGGCTCGGGGCGACCGCGCACTGTTTTGCCCCTGACGCCCCCCAGGCCGATGTGGTCGACCATCGTACCGGCAGGCAGGCCGGGGAGTCCCGTCACATGCTCACCGAGGCGGCCCGGATCGCCCGGGGCGACATCCAGCCGCTTCCCGCGGATATGTCCGTTCTGGACGGCATCATTCTTCCGGGAGGGTTCGGCGCCGCAAAAAATCTGGCCGATTACGCCTTCAGGGGACGGGATGCGGACATACGGCCCGATGTACAGGAGTTCATTCTCGGTGCCCACCGGGCGGGCAAACCGATCGGGGCCATCTGTATCGCTCCCGTGATTGTCGCCCTGGCCTTTAAGGACCAGTCCCGGCGGCCGCGGCTGACCATCGGCAGTGATCCCGGAACGGCCGCGGATATCGAATACTTCGGATCCGTTCACGAAACGGCGGCGGTGGACGGGATTGTCGCCGATACGGAGATGAAGATAGTGACCACACCGGCGTATATGCTCGGTCCCGGTATCGCCGATATCGCGGCGGGCATTGAGAAACTGGTCGCGCAGGTGCTGGCATGGTGCTGACCGCACACCGGCGGAGAACGGATATTAACAGATAAAGGAGTCGATCGATGCGTAAGCTGGATGTCAAGGAAGTAACGGCAGCTGTCAGGCAGCTGTGCATAGACGCGAACGTCTATCTGGGTGACGATGTAGTGAAGCGGCTGAAGCAGTCCCTGGAGCGGGAGGAATCTCCCACGGGTCGGGAAGTGCTTAAAAAGATCCTCGAGAATGTGGATATCGCCAAAGAGGATCAGGCCCCCCTCTGCCAGGATACCGGCTACGCGGTGTTCTTTGTGGAGCTGGGTCAGGATGTGCATTTCACCGGCGGCGATTTCAGCGAAGCCCTCAACGAGGGCGTACGGCAGGGGTACAAGGACGGATATTTGCGGAAATCGGTTGTTTCTGATCCCATCGAACGGAAAAACACCGGCGACAACACACCCGCGATCGTCAGCATCGACCTGGTGCCCGGAGACCGCGTGAAGATCATCATGGCGCCGAAAGGGGGAGGCAGCGAGAATATGAGCGAAGTGAAAATGATGGCCCCCGCCGCCGGCGTTGAAGGAGTCAAGGATTTCGTCATCGACAAGGTCCGCCGTTCCGGGGCCAATCCCTGCCCTCCCGTGGTCGTGGGAGTGGGTATCGGCGGCACATTCGATAAATGCGCGCAGATCGCGAAGAAAGCGCTGCTGCGGGAAATCGGTTCCAGACATCCGAATCCTTTTTACGCGGACCTGGAAGCGGAACTGCTGGAGAAAGTGAACAAACTGGGTATTGGCCCCCAGGGATTCGGCGGCAGAACCACCGCCCTTGCCGTCCATGTGGAGGTACACCCGTGCCATATCGCCAGTTTTCCGGTTGCCGTGAATATGCAGTGCCACGTGTCGCGGCACAAGGAAATCATTCTCTAACCGACATACCATGAAACAAGGAGCATGTCATGTCTGAACCGAAACGAATTACTACGCCGCTCACCGATGAGACCGTAAAGGATCTGCGCATCGGAGATTCAGTTCTTATTACCGGCACTATTTATACAGCACGGGATTCCGCCCATAAGCGGCTTGTCGAGGCCCTCGACAGGGGAGAGCGATTACCGGTTGATTTTAACGGTCAAATTATTTATTATGCGGGACCGGCTCCCGCGAAACCGGGACGGCCCATTGGATCCATCGGACCCACAACAAGCTACCGCATGGATCCCTACGCCCCCAAACTGATCGCCAACGGTCTGAAAGGGATGATCGGAAAGGGCAACCGCAACGAGGAGGTGATCGCGGCCCAGAAAAAATACACGGCGGTCTACTTCGGCGCCATCGGCGGAGCGGCCGCCCTGGGTGCCCAGTCGGTGAAAAAGGCGGAGATCGTCGCCTACGAAGATCTGGGGCCCGAGGCGATCCGCAAACTGGAAGTTGAAGATTTTCCCGCCGTGGTGGTCAATGACGCCCATGGCGGCGATCTGTACAAAGAGGGAATGGCGACCTATCAGCGCTCCTGACCCCGGCGTGTCCGAAGCGAAGAGCGGCGGCCCGCGGATTCTGATTCTCGGCCTGGGCAATACCATTCTCAGTGATGACGGGGTCGGTATTTACGTGGCGCGCCTGATTCGGGAAGAGGTCCCGGAGTCCTGTGCCGCCGTGGCGGAAGCGAGCCTCGGCGGACTGGAACTGCTCGACCTCATGGCCGGGTATGACAAAGTCATCCTGATCGATGCCATGGTGCTGCCGGACGGTCCGCCCGGAACGGTGGAACGGGTGAATGCCGATGACCTCGAGGGAGGCTCGGCCATGGCCCGGCACCAGATTCCCTTTGCCGAGGCGCTTGAGCTGGCCGTGAGGCTGAACATGGATGTACCCGATGATATCGTTATCTATGGTATCCGTGTTACCGATACGATGACGTTCAGCGAGGAATGCACCCCGGCGGTGAGAAACGCTATTCCCGGCATCGCGGCCAGAATAATCAGGGATGAGCTGCCCTGCCGCCGGGACGGGAAGTAAATGACTCTGTCACTTAATTAGGAATCAGAGACCGTGAAACTGGAAAAAATCAAAGAGCTGCTGCAGGCCGAAGAACTGACATCAGGTATAGACCTGAATCTCGAGATCGCCTCGGCGCGCGCTTCCGACCTGATGAGTGATGTGCTCAGTTCCAGCCATGCCGGCGATCTGCTGCTGACCGGCCTGGTCAATGCCCAGGCGGTACGCACGGCCAATGTGGTTGACATGAAAGTCATTATTTTCGTGCGTGACAAGGCCCCGGCCGCTGATACGATTCAGCTGGCGGAACAGTGGAACATCCATCTGCTGGCAACGAAAAAATCTATGCTCGAGGCGTGCGGCCTGCTCTGGGCGGCACTCTACTAAGGGGGTTCTTTTCTATGCCGGGAAAGGCGCTGTTTCAAAAAACCTTCACCATCAAAAAAGATGATTTCGCCAATGCCGGTGAGGCCTCGGTGCAAATCAAGAATATTCTCAAGGATGTCGGATTCGACAGTTCCGTTATCAGGCGGGTGGCAGTGGCATCATACGAAGCCGAGATGAACGTGGTGATGTACGGCGGAGGGGGGAACGTGCGGCTTGCGGTAAATCCCGACAATGTTATGCTCGTTGTCGAGGACAAGGGGCCCGGAATTCCCGATGTGGACCAGGCCATGCAGGAAGGATTCTCCACGGCAACGGATGAGATGCGGGAGATGGGATTCGGCGCGGGCATGGGACTCCCCAACATCAAACGCAATTCCGACGATCTGAAAATAATCACGAGTCCGGACAGCGGCACCCGTCTGGAAATATGTATTCGGAGCTCGGTCAGTGGAACAGAAGAAAACTAAAAAGCATTCGCTTCAGATCGATCTCGAGAAGTGTGTCGGGTGCGTGCTCTGCATGAAGGCCTGTCCCATTCAGGCGATCCGCGTCCGGAACGGCAAGGCGGTCATCGACGACGACCGCTGTGTGGACTGCGGAGAATGCTACCGGGTCTGTCCCCATGACGCGGTGCGCTCGCAGACCACATCATTTCACGATTTGAAGCGGTTCAAGTACACCGTGGCCCTCCCCTCGCCGGTGCTCTATACCCAGTTCGGCCGGGAAGTGAGCCCGAACCAGATTCTGCTCGCCCTGAAAAAGATCGGATTCGACTATGTGGTCGATGTGGCCTGGATCTGTGAAAAAGTGAATGCGGCCTACCGTCTCTATATCGAAGATCATCCGACGCCGATGCCCATGATCTCCACCGTCTGTCCCGCGGTGGTGCGGCTGGTCGCTTTTCTCTATCCTGAACTGGCCGACCACATTATTCCCATCGATGTACCCCGGGAGGTCCTTGCCAGAGAACTGCGCAGCAAGATCTCCCGCAAGAAAAACGTGTCCGAAGAAGAGATCGGCGTTATTCATATCACATCCTGTGCTGCAAAAATCGTCTCGATCAATAATCCGATCGGGCTCTCGAAGTCGGCCCTTGACGGCGCCATCGCCATCAATGACATCTACGGCAAGATTCTGGACGTGCTGGACGAAGTGGAGGATGATGAGATCCTGCAGCAGTCCAGCGGCGTGGGCATCGGCTGGGCGGCATCGGGAGGCGAGGTGCGGGGGATCGAACTGCATAACTGCCTGGCGGTTTCCGGCGTCAAAGACGTGATTCAGATACTGGATGAACTGGAGGCGGGGAAACTGAAAGATATCAAGTACCTGGAGGCGCTGGTGTGTCCGGACGGCTGCATCGGCGGCACCCAGGTAGTGGAAAACCGGCATGTCGCCAAGCACCGGGCCGAGAGCCTGGTGAAGATGTACGGGGAAAGAAGCAGGGTGAGCCTGAAAGTGATCAAGCGTCAGTACCGTGAAGGGTACTACACGCTTCCCGAGGGAATTACCTGCAAGCCGCTGCCGCCTCTCGATATCGATCCGGTAAAGGCGCTCCAGAAACGGCAGCGCATCGAAGAGATCATTCCGCTGCTGGGAGGCAAGGAGTGCGGAGCCTGCGGCGCACCGAACTGCAAGACCCTGGCCAGGGATATCGTTCTGGGTGAAGCCGAGATGGAAGACTGTGTCTTTATCAAATTACATACAGCGGAGCATAAATGAAACTGAGTGACATTGCCGCCGAACTGGGGCTGAAAGTCGAAGCCGGGGCACAAGGCCTCGATGCGGAGGTGACCGGGGGATACGTCAGCGATCTCCTGAGCGATGTGATCGGCAACTGCACGGCAGGACAGCTCTGGATCACTCTGCAGGTGCATGACAATATAGTCGCGGTTGCCACCTTGAAGGAGCTTGCCGGCATCGTGATCATCAACGGCAAGCAGGTGAGTGCGAATGCCGTGGAGAAAGCCGAGGCGGAAGGGATCCCGATTCTGTCCACGCAGCTTCCCGCCTACGAAACGGCGGGCAGACTCTATCAGCTCGGCATAGGCGCGGATTGATGCCCCTCCGCCGCATGCGGGCGGATCTGCATATTCATACCTGCCTTTCACCCTGCGGTGAGCTGGAAATGACGCCCGTGCACATTGTCGAACGCTGCCGGGAACTGGGCCTGGGGATCATCGCGGTCTGTGATCACAACAGCGCCAAAAATGTTGCCGGTGTTGTCGGCGCCGCGGCCGGCGGTCCGCCCGCGGTGCTCTGCGGTATGGAAGTGACGACCAGTGAAGAAGTGCATATCCTGGCCGTATTCGATACGCCCGGCCAGGCGCTGGAACTGCAGCAGGAGGTGTATGCCCATCTGCTGCCCGGGGAAAACAATGATGAACTGTTCGGCATGCAGGTGGTGGCCAACGCCCTGGACGAGGTGGACGGTTTCGAGCACCGGCTTCTGATCGGAGGCACCACGCTTGCGCTGGAACAGGCGGTTGAAACGATTCACCGGCTGAACGGCCTGGCGATCGCCTCTCATATCGACCGGCAGAGTTACAGCCTTATCGGGCAGCTGGGATTCATCCCCGAGGGCCTTCGTCTCGATGCGGTGGAAATATCCCGGCGGGGCAGCCTGGAAGAGATGCGTCTCTTTCCCGGTGTCTCAGCGTACCCGGCCGTCAGATCGTCCGATGCGCACACGCTTGCGGATCTGGGAGGGGCCTGGACCGATGTTACGGTCTTCGACCCGAGTGTTGCGGAGCTGAAACTGGCCCTTCAGGGAACCCGGGGCCGTTCGGCGGTTCCGGGGGTCCGTGAAATATGATCGAACTTTCGCTGCATATCATGGATATTGTCGAGAATTCGGTGCGGGCGGGTGCCGATGTCGTGGCGGTTTCGGTGGATATCGATACCGCGGAGGACACGCTGGTGATCGGGATCGTCGACAACGGCAGCGGCATGAATGACGCCATGATCGAGAGGGCCCTTGACCCTTTTGTGACGACAAAACCGGGCAAACGCACGGGACTCGGCCTCTCCCTGCTCAGGGAAGCGGCGAGGAAAACCGGCGGTGACCTCACCATCCAGTCGGTCCCCGGTGCGGGTACTGCGGTTGAGAGCCGGTTCGGATTCAGCCATATAGACCGGCAGCCTCTGGGCAGTCTCAGCGAGCTCATGATCTGCCTGCTTGCGTCACATCCCGGGGTCGAGTTTCAGCTGAGCTGTGCCTGGGACAGCCGCGAGTTTTCATGGGATTCCACGGTCATCTACGACGTTTTCGGCAATACGCCGAGGACCGCACCCGATGTCATCTCGTTCGTACGCGGACAGCTGAGCGATGTCGATACAATAGGGAATTAACGATAAAGCAAACGGAGGTCATTATTGGAAGCGGTACATCGGATCATTGAAAACTACGGCAAGCGGGACCGAAGTCTGATCGCTATGCTTCAGGATATCCAGAGGGAGAAAGGATACCTGCCCAGGGAAGCGTTGAAAATCGTTGCGGATGAGGTCAATGTTCCACTTTCCAGGCTCTACAGTCTGGCGACGTTTTACAAGGCGTTCAGCCTTGTGCCCCGGGGACGTCATATCGTCCACGTCTGCACCGGCACGGCCTGTCACGTGCGCGGCGCGGTAAAACTGATCGACAAACTGGAACAGACACTGGAGATAAAAAACGGTGAGACCACCGCTGACGGACGGTTCACCCTGGAGGAGGTCCGGTGCGTCGGCTGCTGCGGACTGGCTCCGGTGATCGTGATCGACGAGGAATTCCACGGCAAACTGACACAGAAAGATGTCGGAAAAGTGCTGGAAAAATACGAATAGGAGACAAGGTGGATAGAAAAAACTATAGAACCCATGTTCTGGTCTGCGCGGGAACCGGCTGTGTTTCCAACGGGTCGCTGAATATTAAATCAGCCCTGGAAGAGGAGCTGAAAAAACACGGTCTTGATGGCGAGGTTCAGGTAATCGTTACCGGCTGTCAGGGGTTTTGCGAGCGCGGACCGATTGCCATCGTGCAGCCGGATGATGTGTTTTATCAGTCATTGACGTTGAAAGATATTCCGCCCCTGGTGGAAGAACATTTTCTCAAGGGCCGTCCTTATAAGAAGTGCATGTACGTTCCGGGCAAGAAGGAAGACGCCATTCCGAAGATGATGGATATCGATTTCTTCAAGCATCAGATGCTCGTGGTGCTGCGAAACCGCGGCCGCATGGATCCCGAGAAGATCGATGAATATATCGCCTTCGACGGGTACCGGGGGCTGGCCAAAGCCCTTACCTCCATGACCCCGGACGAGATCATCGAAGAAATAAGCGCTTCCGGTCTGCGGGGACGGGGGGGCGCCGGTTTCCCGGCGGCCATGAAATGGCGTTTCGCGCAGAAGGCGGACAGCGATGTCAAATACCTTATCTGCAATGCCGATGAAGGGGACCCGGGCGCCTACATGGACCGGTCGGTCCTGGAAGCGGATCCTCATGCGGTGCTGGAAGGAATGACCATCGGCGCCAAGGCGATCGGTGCCGTTAAAGGCTTTATCTATGTCCGGGATGAGTACCCGCTGGCCGTTGACCGGATCAAGAAGGCCATAGAACAGGCCAAGGATTACGGACTCCTCGGCGAAAATATTCTCGATACCGGATTCGATTTCGATGTGGAGGTGATCCGCGGCGGCGGCGCTTTCGTCTGCGGCGAGGAGACGGCGCTGATGGCGTCCATCGAAGGGCAGCCCGGCCGTCCCCGCTCGAGACCGCCGTTCCCGGCCGAACGGGGTCTCTGGGGAAAGCCCACCAACATC
Source organism: bacterium (assembly GCA_016934955.1). Classification (GTDB taxonomy): domain Bacteria; phylum Zhuqueibacterota; class QNDG01; order QNDG01; family JAGLOF01; genus JAFGRY01. The sequence goes on from JAFGRY010000048.1 coordinate 23,523, forward strand.
AACAACGTCGAGACCTGGGCGAACGTGCCGATTATCATTCACCGGGGCGCGGAGTGGTATGCCACCCTCGGCACCGAAAAGAGCAAGGGAACGAAAGTCTTCTCGCTGGTTGGCAAAATCAACAACTCCGGACTGGTGGAAGTGCCCATGGGCATCCCCCTGAGAGAGATCATTTACGGGATCGGCGGCGGCATACCCGGAGGCAAGGCATTCAAGGCGGTTCAGTCAGGCGGCCCATCGGGCGGCTGTATTCCGGCGAGTCTGCTCGACCTGCCCGTCGACTATGAAAAACTGGCGGAAGCGGGGGCGATCATGGGATCCGGCGGCCTCATCGTTATGGATGAGGAAACCTGCATGGTCGATGTCGCACTCTATTTCATCAATTTTCTCGTTGATGAATCCTGCGGCAAATGTACGCCCTGCCGGGTGGGGCTCGTCAGGATGAAGGAGATCCTGGAACGCATCGTTGCCGGGGAAGGCACGGAATCAGACATCGGCAGTCTGGAAGCGCTGGCGCATACGATAAAAAATTCCGCGCTCTGCGGCCTGGGGAACACCGCGCCGAATCCGGTGCTGACGACCCTCAAATACTTCAAAGAGGAGTATGAGGCGCATATCAGGGATCATCGCTGCCCGGCCGGTGTCTGCAAAGCGCTGATCACCCACCGGATCGATCCGGAAAAATGCACCGGCTGCACGGTATGTGCCAGGAACTGCCCGGTTGATGCCATCAGCGGCGAGCGGAAGCAGCCGCATGTCATCGATATCGAGCTCTGTACCCAGTGCGGTTCCTGCCGGGAAGCGTGCAAATTTGATGCGATCATCGTAGAATAAAGAGGCTGCCATGAGTATTCACTTGACGATTGATAATAAAAAGATCACCGCCGAAGCGGGTCAGACGGTGCTGCAGGCGGCGCTGGCCAACGGCATCTATATTCCCAATGTATGTTATCACCCGAGCCTGCCGCCGCTTGCCACCTGCAGGCTCTGTATTGTAAAGATCGAAGGATTGAGAGGATTCCCCACCTCGTGCAGCACCGAGGCGAAAGAAGGGATGGTCGTTACCACCGATAACGACGAGCTCAGAACGATCCGTCAGCGCCTGATCTGGCTGACCCTCAGTGAGCTGCCCCAGGATCAGCCGAAAGACACCCAGCTGATGAAAGTCGTGGAATACTGCGGAGTGGACACTATTCTGGCCAACTTCGCCCCGAAGGGCAAGGAGCTTCCCGTGCTGGCCGATGAACCGCTGTTCGAGCGGGATATGAGCAAATGTATCCTCTGCGGCCGTTGCGTGGCGATCTGTCAGGAAGTGAGAGGTGTGGGAACGCTGGGGTTCGTCAACCGCGGGTATGAGAGCGTGGTTGGCACCGCCTTTGGAGATACGTTCAGCGAATCCGAATGCAGGTTCTGCGGAGCCTGCGTGGCGGTCTGTCCCTCGGGAGCCATGACGGAGAAAACCCCGGTCGATCCCGCCGATCCTGAAAAAGTGCTCGTCCCCTGCCGGTATACCTGTCCGGCCCACATCGATATCCCCCGCTATCTTCAGCTTGCGGAACAGGGTAAGTATCAGGAATCCCTGGAAGTGATCCGGGAAACCGTGCCGTTTCCCCATTCTCTCGGTCTCGTATGCGATCATCCCTGTGAGGAAGTCTGCCGCAGACACGACCTGGGCGGGGGGCTCGCAATCAGGGACATTAAACGGTTCGTCGCCGAACGGGATGACAAGAGCTGGCGTGCGAAACTGAATATCCCGCAGGATACTGGGAAAAAAGTGGCGGTGATCGGCGGCGGGCCCGCGGGCCTCACCGCCGCCTGGTTCCTTCGCTTGAAGGGCCATACGGTGAAAGTGTTCGAAGCGTTGAACAACTGCGGCGGCATGATGTTCTCGGGGATTCCCCGTTACCGTCTGCCGCTGGATGTGCTGAACAATGAAGTGAAGGAAATAGAGAATATCGGCGTTGAGATCGCAATGGAAACCAGGGTGGAAGATCTGGATCCGCTCTTCAAGGACGGGTATGACGCCGTCTTTCTCGCTTTGGGCGCTCCGGTCGGCAGCAGCATGAAAATACCGGGAGACGACGACCCCCGGGTCACCGACGGCATCTACGTGCTCAAGGGCGTGAGTCACGGCTGGGATATGGAGCTCACCGGCACCATCGGTGTCGTCGGCGGCGGAAACGTCGCCATGGATGTGGCCAGAACCGCGCTTCGGGTCGGAGCCGATGAGGTGCATGTACTCTACCGGCGGGCCCGTGAACAGGCGCCGGCTGATCCCGAGGAGATCGAAGAATCTTACAATGAAGGGGTGAAATTCAATTTTCTCGTCAACCCCGTCAAGGTGACACCGAAGCCCGACCATCTTGAAGTCACCTGTATCCGCATGGAGCTGGGTGAACCGGACAGCAGCGGGCGCCGTCGTCCGGTGCCGGTGGAGGGAAGCGAATTCACCATGAACCTGGACAAACTGGTGGTGGCTATCGGCCAGGATCACGTCGTCCCCGAAGGCTTCGGAATCGAGGTCGACAAGTGGGGCAGTATTCCCGTGGATGAAGAGACGCGCATGACCTCGCGCAAGGGAGTATTCGCCGGCGGTGATGCGGTTACCGGACCTGCATCGGTCATCAAGGCGATACAGGCCGGACGGCTCGGTGCCAGGGGAATCGACACATACCTGGGCGGAGACGGAAGAATCGGCCGGGTATTCGTCGAAGAGATGACGGATGCGCCCTGCATCGGGCATGAAGCCGGATTCGCCGGGAAAGAGCGGGCCGAAAGGGATACGCTGCCGGTATCCGAGCGGCTCAAAGGGTTCCCCCAGGTCGATTTCTGCTTTGAAGAGGACAAGGCGCTGGCCGAATCTTCACGGTGTCTCCGGTGCCAGCTCCGGCTGAAGATAGCCGAGGCTCCCATGCCCCCGGAGAAAACAAAATAACTTTTGACTTGATTTCGTATTGAGAAATCACTAAATTTACTGACTTGATGCGGAGAAAAACGGTAGCGATACCCTTTACCTCGCTCAATGAGGGAAGGGTATCGTTTCATTTTGATTGGCATCCTGAAAGCACCGGTATGTCTCAAATCGCCGAGATCCCGGAGCCGCTGAATGTTGATGCCAGGGTAACCGTTCTGGAAGACGGATACCTTGTCAGAGTCTTCCTGTCGGGAAAGGTCGGGCTCGTCTGCTGCCGTTGCGGAGGCGGATTTCTCGCAGCCGTGAGCGGGGAGGTCGACACGTTTCACACGACCGACAGGACACAGCTGGACGGTGAGGAAGATGGAGAGGTGCGGCTGATCGATCCGCGGCAGGAGGCCCTTGACATCACGCCGGATGCGGTCGATATTCTGGTCCTCTCCGTTTCAGCGAAGCCTCTTTGCAGTGAAGACTGCAAAGGTCTGTGCCCCCACTGCGGCACCGACCTCAACAAAGAATCATGCGCCTGCAGCCGGGAACAGACGGATCCCCGCTGGGATGCGCTAAAACAGATCACGTTTGACGAGTGATGGGAATAAGGAAATTCTATGCCGTTACCAAAGCGAAAAATATCAAAATCTAGGCGTGACAAGAGAAGAACGCATCAAAAGCTCGACGCCGTGAACGTCAGCGAATGCTCTCACTGTCACCAGCCTAAATTGCCCCACCGGGCATGCCCGAACTGCGGTTACTATGACGGACGTCTGGTCGCGGTTCCCAAAGAGCGTTAGGAACAGGGGATGATCAAAATAGCGGTAGATGCGATGGGTGGCGACAATGCGCCGGAAGCGATTGTCAGCGGCGCAATTGAAGCCGCCCGCAGATCCAACGATCGCTATGAAATAGTCCTGGTCGGAGACACTGCAGCCATTCAGCAGGAAATGGAGCAGCATCATTTCATCAAGGATCTGGCGATTTCCATCGTGCATGCTTCCCAGCAGGTCGGTATGGGTGAAGCACCCTCAACCACACTGCGCAAGAAGCCCGATTCATCCATTGCCGTGGCGCTCGATCTCCACAAAAACAGCGAAGTTGACGCCGTTGTCAGTGCCGGCAACACCGGTGCCGTTATGGCGTCGTCACTGCTGAAACTGCGTACCGTCGAAGGGGTGCAGCGGCCGGCCATCGGTTCGTTCATGCCGAATGAACACGGGGTCTGTCTCGTCCTCGACGTCGGCTCGAATGTGGACTGCAAACCCGAGCACCTGCTGCAGTTCGGGATGATGGGATCGCTGTTTATGGATCACATCATGAATGTCCAGAACCCCACGGTCGGCCTGCTGAATATAGGAGAAGAGTCTTCCAAGGGGACCGACGCGGTACAGCAGGCGTATTCGCTGCTGGAAAACAGTACGCTGAATTTCAGCGGCAATGTGGAAGGACGTGATATTCTCAAGGGCAGAACGGATGTAGTCGTCTGTGACGGTTTTGTCGGGAATGTGCTTCTCAAATTCGGGGAAAGTCTCGCCAGTATGATCTCGACCACCATGAAGCGCACGATCCGGGGGAATCTTCCGGGGACGCTCGGCATGTACCTTATCCGACCCAGCCTGAGAAAACTGTTTAAATTATTCGATTATCAGGAATACGGCGGTGCCCCGCTTCTCGGGATCAAGGGAAATGTAATTATTTCACACGGCAGTTCCGGTCCCAGGGCGATAAAAAATGCCGTTGAAGAAGCATGGAAAATGGCGACCAGTAAAGTGACAAAACATATCGAAACGCAGCTCCAGCAGCTCAAAGGGGGGAAAACAGGTGTCTGAACGAACTGCAGCGATGATTCTGGGGACAGGTTCCGAAGTATCCGGCAGGGTGCTGACGAATGCCGATCTTGAAAAAATGGTCGATACATCCGATCAGTGGATTCGTGAGCGCACCGGTATTGAGCGGCGGCATATTCTCGAGGAAGGCAAAGCGACATCGGACCTCGCGGCAGGTGCAGGACTCAAAGCCATAGAGGATGCCGGCCTGACACCGGAGGATATCGATCTGATCATCATCGCAACAATCACTCCGGACACCTCGTTTCCGTCAACCGGCTGCCGGGTTCAGACAAAGATCGGCGCGGACAACGCCGCCGCAATGGATATTTCAGCGGCCTGTTCCGGATTCATCTACGGGCTGTCACTGGCAAACGCAATGATCGCCAACGGGCAGGTCCGGTACGTGCTGGTCGCCGGTGCCGAAGTGCTGTCCCGCATCACCGACTGGGAAGACCGGGGCACCTGCGTACTGTTCGGTGACGGGGCCGGGGCCGCGGTTCTGGGACCATCTGACGGCAAAAAAGGCATTCTCTCAACATATATAAAAAGTGACGGCAAGCTCGGGCACCTGCTGGAGCTGCCGGGCGGAGGATCACTCAATCCCGCCACGGAAGAGACGGTCAGACAGCGGCTGCACTATATTAAAATGGAAGGCGGCGACATTTACAAGCACGCCGTTCGCTCGATGAAGGAGGCCGCGATCGAAGGACTCAAGCGCGCACACTGCAAGCCCGAAGAACTGGATCTGCTGATCACTCATCAGGCCAATATCCGGATCATCGAAGCCCTGCAGGCCCGTCTCAAAACTCCCGATGAAAAAGTTTTTATCAATATTCAGGAATACGGCAACACTTCAGCCGCATCCATTCCCATTGCCATGGATCAGGCACGACGGGAAGGACGCCTCAAAGACGGGCACAAATGTCTGCTCTCCGCCTTCGGCGGAGGGTTCACCTGGGGTTCTGCGCTGATTCAATTTTGATCCGGAGATTCGTGTGAGCAAGACTGCCTTTTTATTTCCCGGTCAGGGATCACAGTACGTTGGCATGGGACGGGACCTGTATGAAGCGTCGGATCTGGCCAGATCCCTCTATGACAGCGCCGCCCGCATCCTTGCATTCGACATTGCCGACATCTCCTTCAACGGTCCGGAAGAGCGGCTGAAGCAGACCATGTACACGCAGCCGGCCCTCTATGTGCACAGTTATATCCTCTCACGTATGCTCAGGGAGAAGGGGCTCGAACCCGATATGGCCGCCGGCCACAGCCTCGGAGAATATTCCGCCTACGCCTGTACGGGCGCCTTTACCTTTGAGGAAGGGCTTGCCCTGGTCCGTGAGCGGGGGCGGCTGATGCAGGAAGCGGGTGAACGCACACCCGGTGGTATGGCCGCGATCATTGGATTGAATACGCAGCAGGTCCTGGACATCTGTGCACAGGCTTCCTCCGCGGGTATTGTGCAGCCTGCCAATTTCAATTCTCCGATCCAGGTGGTTGTTTCAGGCTCAAACGAAGGGGTTGCAGAAGCGGTGCGGCTGGCGAAAGAAGCGGGGGCGAAACGCGCCCTGCCGCTGCCGGTGAGCGGCGCTTTTCATTCACCGCTCATGGAGTATGCGGTGGAAGAGTTCGGCGGGAAGCTCGCCGCGACTGAGATTAAAAAATCCGGGATACCGGTGTACACGAATGTCAGTGCCCGGCCCGCCGCCACGGCCGAAGAGACGGCGGCGCTGCTGCACGACCAGCTGACCCATTCCGTCCGCTGGGTTGAGACGGTTGAGCAGATGGCGGCCGACGGCATGACCCGGGTCATCGAGGTAGGAGCCGGCAAGGTGCTTTCCGGCCTTGTCAAGAGAATCGCAGCCGATGTCGAAATCCTGTCCTGCGGAACGATCGAAGATCTCGCTGCCCTGTAATGGTATAAAGGATGAGGTAAAGAACGGATGGAGTTGTTAACCGGCAAAGTCGCACTGGTGACAGGCAGTGCCAGGGGGATAGGAAAGACAATCGCAGAAGTCCTGGCTGATCTGGGCTGCGCCATCGTTGTGTCCGATATTGACAAAGAGGGCGCGGAAGCGACAGCCGCATCCCTGAAAACCGATGCCATAGCTGTTCAGGCCGATGTCTCAAATGCCGATGATGTCGCCGCTCTCGTGGATAAAGCGACGGAACGGTTTGAAAAAATCGACATTCTCGTCAACAATGCAGGCATCACCCGCGACAACCTCCTTATGCGCATGAAAGAGGAGGACTGGGATCTGGTCCTGAAGATCAATCTCAAGGGCGCGTTTCTCTGTACGAAACAGGTGCTGAGGGGAATGATGAGGCAGCGCAGCGGAAAGATTATCAATATTGCTTCGGTGGTAGGCGTAATGGGCAATGCGGGCCAGGCCAATTACGCGGCCTCCAAGGCGGGGCTTATCGGCTTTACCAAGAGTGTCGCCCGGGAGGCGGCTTCGAGAAATATTCAGGTGAACGCCGTGGCTCCGGGATATATAGAGACCGAGATGACCAGTCATCTGCCGAATGAAGTAAAAGAGAATTTTCTTGCGGATATTCCTTCCGGCAGGGCCGGCAGCGGTGAGGATGTGGCAAAGGTTGTTGCGTTCCTCGCATCGTCGTACGCTGATTACATCACCGGGCAGACAATACACGTTGACGGCGGCATGTTGATCGCCTGACAATACACGCGACCACAGAATAACCAATTATTAAAGGAGGTGAGAGGATATGATTAACCAGGAAAAATTCAATGAGATCATTGTAGACCGTTTGGGTGTCGATCCCAACGAGATTACTCCCGAGGCTTCTTTTATCGATGATCTGGGTGCCGATTCTCTCGATACGGTTGAACTGATCATGGCTTTCGAGGAAGAGTTCGACATCGAAATTCCGGATGAAGATGCCGAGAAGCTGACCACCGTCGGCAAGGCTCTGGAATACCTGAAGTCAAAAGCTGAGTAGAGAAGAATAACCTTCGGAGTCCTGCTCTATTTCAGGGTAGGACTCCTTTTTTTTAGGGAGGCAACGCGTATGCAGGAACGCCGTATTGTAGTCACTGGAATGGGTGCGGTGACTCCGATTGGAAACGATCTGGCGTCTTTCTGGGAAGGGCTGAAAAACGGCGCCAATGGCATTGGCTTGGTGACGAAATTTAATACGGAAGATTTCAGCACCAAGATCGGTGCCGAAATCAAGGATTTCGATTTGTCGCAGTTCATCGATCCCAAGGAAGCCAGACGGATGGATCCATTTACCCATTACGGCCTGGCCGCCGGCGAGATGGCATTCAGGGATGCCGGCATTGATGATTCGAAAGTTGACCTTGAGCGGGTTGGTGTCATTCTCAGTTCCGGTATCGGCGGCATGCATGCGTACCACGAAGATCACACCAAGCTTCTTGAAAAAGGACCCCGCCGGGTGAGCCCGTTTTTCATTCCCATGCTGATCCCCGATATTCTCGCGGGACATTTCTCGATCGCTCACGGGTATACCGGGCCGAACTACGCGACGGTCTCGGCCTGCGCGTCCAGTTCGCACGCTATTGGAGCGGCACTCATGCATCTGCAGCGCGGTGATGCCGATATCATGTTCGCCGGCGGCGCCGAGGGCGTGATCACCGAAATGGCCTTCGCCGGATTCGGGAATATGAAAGCGATCTCGACCCGTAATGACGACCCGGCTCATGCAAGCCGGCCCTTCGATGCCGAACGGGACGGATTCGTAATCGGTGAAGGCGGTGCCGTTGTCGTGCTTGAAGAACTCGAGCACGCGAAAAGGAGAGGGGCGACTATTTACGCCGAACTGGCCGGCATATCCTTCACCGCTGACGCGTATCATATCACCGCGCCTCATCCGGACGGTCTCGGGGCCTCCCGGGCCATGGCCGAGGCGTGCAGAGAAGCCGGTGTGAATCTCACGGACGTCGATTACATCAACGCCCACGGGACGTCAACCCCGTTCAATGATAAAACCGAAACCAAGGCCATAAAAAATACATTCGGGGACCATGCCCGGTCGCTCTGCGTCAGTTCGATCAAATCGATGGTCGGCCATCAGCTGGGCGCCTCAGGATCCATGGAATTTATCTCGACGGTGCTGACGGTTAAAGAAAATGTCGTTCCGCCGACTATCAATTATGAAGTGCCCGATCCCGAGTGTGACCTTGACTACGTGCCCAACACGGCCAGGGAGATGGACGTGAATGTCGCCATTTCAAACTCCTTTGGATTCGGCGGTCATAACGTCAGTCTTTGCGTAAAAAAATTCCGGCACTGATGCAGATATTCGTATGAACAGCATGTCCGGTAACCGGATAATCAGACGGTTACGACTATTCATTGGAGGCAGAAGGGAATCAGGGCGAAGCGATTCCCTTTCTGCTGCCCTGCGCTACACATTCAGGGACCCGCGTCTGCTGCAGCGGGCACTGCGCCACCGGTCCATGACCGGTGAGCAGGGAGAATCCTGGGAGTCGAATGAACGCCTGGAATTTCTCGGCGATGCGGTGCTCGGTCTCGTCGTCACTGAACGGCTCTATCAGCAGTTTCCGACCCATGACGAAGGGGATCTGACGATTCGCAAATCGTTTCTCGTTTGCCGTGAGACGCTGGCTGCCGCCGCCCGGAGGCTGCGGCTCGGCACCCATGTGATTCTCAGTCAGGGGGAGGAGAGCTCCGGGGGCAGATACCGGGATTCAATTCTCGCCAATACATTCGAAGCCGTCGTCGGGGCGATATACCTTGACGGGGGGCTTGCGAAAGCGGCGGCATTCATCGAAACGTTCCTGATCAGCACGACACAAAAACCGTTCAACAAGAAATTTTACAGCAATTACAAGAGCAGGCTGCTCGAATTTGCCCAGTCCCGGGGATTGGAAGGTCCCAGGTACGAGGTAATCGATACCACGGGACCCGACCATGAGAAAATATTTACCGTGCAGGTTTCCATTGACGGGAATCCTGTCGGTTCAGGGTGCGGGAGAACGAAAAAGAAGGCGGAACAGGCTGCCGCCCGCGCCGCTCTGGAACAGGTGAACCGTTAGCGCTGAGCATGATCAGCGCGTACACATTAGATAGGGAGACAGGTACATGGACTATTTTTTATCTGAAGAACTTCAGATGATCAAAGAACTCGCCCGGCAGGTCGCTGACGAACGGATCAGGCCTGTCGCCGCGGAATTCGACGAGAGCGGTGAATTCCCCTGGGAGATTATCAAGACGCTGGCGGGCATGGATTTTTTCAGGATCTATATCGACGAAGAGTACGGCGGCCTGGGACTGGGATCGATGGGATTGGTGCTGGCAACGGAAGAGTTGTCCAAGGCCTGCGGCGGCATCGCCCTGGGCTTCGCGGCCACGGCATTGGGGACCATGCCGCTGCTGCTGAGCGGCACCAAAGAACAGAAGGAGAAATACCTGCCCGATCTGGCCGCCGGGGCAATGCTCGCCGGGTTCGGCCTCACCGAACCGGAGGCCGGATCCGATGCCGGCAGAATGAAAACAACCGCGGTGAAGGACGGGAACGAGTATATTCTCAATGGAGTGAAACATTTCATTACCAACGGCGGAGTGGCGAAATTTTACACAATTATCGCTCAGACCGATCCCGGCAAGGGCAGCCGGGGCGCCTCGGCTTTCATCGTCGAAGAGGGAACACCGGGATTTTCCTACGGGAAGAAGGAAGACAAAATGGGTATCAGAGCGTCCGCCACCAGTGAACTTATTTTTGAGGACTGCCGTATTCCCGCCGAAAACATCATCGGGAAGGAAGGGATGGGGTTCCCGGTCGCCATGCGCACGCTTGACCGCTCCAGACCGGGAGTGGCGGCCCAGGCTATCGGCATCGCGCAGGGCGCGCTCGATCATGCGGTTGCCTACAGCCGGCAGCGGGTACAGTTCGATCATCCCATTTCCAGCTTTCAGGCCATTCAGTTCAAACTCGCCGATATGGCAACCCAGATTGAAGCCGCACGGGCCCTGACCTATTCCGTCTCCCGGATGATCGATGCCGGAGCAAAGGATATTTCCAAGGTCTCGGCAATGTGCAAACTGCTTGCCTCGGACACAGCGATGTACGTAACGACCGAGGCGGTGCAGATATTCGGCGGGTACGGATATATGAAAGAGTATCCGGTTGAGAAATACATGCGTGATGCAAAAATCACCCAGATATATGAAGGGACGAGCGAGATACAGAGAAGCGTCATCGGCAAGGCGGTGATCAAGGAAGCCGCATCCAGAAAGACCAGCTGATTGCGTGTCCCATACGGTTTCCAGCACCGGTCCATCCGCGATTCCGCCGGATGGACCGGTGTTTTTTATTCTGATAAAGAACTTGCTTTTCATGTTTCAAATACTATTTTTAAACACTATACAATCGAAAAAATGATGATGAGGTGTGTCATGTCCGTCGGATATAAAGAACTCGGCCTGGTGAATACCAGAGAGATGTTTTCAAAAGCGGTTGATGGAGGCTATGCCGTTCCCGCGTATAATTTCAACAACATGGAACAGCTGCAGGCCATTATCGGAGCCTGTGTGGAGACGGCTTCACCGGTCATTCTTCAGGTGTCTTCAGGGGCGCGCAAGTACGCCAACCAGACGCTGCTCCGCTACATGGCCCAGGGCGCGGTCGAGTATGCGAAAGAGCTGGGTCGGGCGATCCCCATCGCCCTTCACCTTGATCACGGCGACACCTTTGAACTGTGCAAGTCATGCATCGATCTCGGCTTTTCATCGGTGATGATCGACGGATCACATTTGTCCTACGACGATAATGTCGCGCTCACCGCGCAGGTTGTCGAGTATGCCCGCCGATTCGATGTGACGGTGGAGGGTGAACTGGGAGTGCTCGCCGGGATAGAGGATGATGTGCAGGCGGAAAAATCGACCTATACAAAGCCGGAGGAGGTTGAAGATTTCGTTTCAAGGACCAGTGTCGATTCCCTGGCGATCTCCATCGGTACCTCCCACGGGGCGAATAAATTCAAACCCGAGCAGTGCACCAGAGATGTGAACGGTGTGCTCGTTCCGCCACCGCTCCGCTTTGACGTGCTCCAGGAGATAGAAGAAAGAATTCCCCGTTTCCCCATCGTTCTACATGGATCGTCATCGGTGCCGAAAGATCTGGTCGACATCATCAACGCCAACGGCGGGGGGCTCAAAGATGCGGTGGGCATACCGGAGGAGCAGCTGCGGAAAGCCGCGAAGTCCGCGGTGTGCAAGATCAATATCGATTCCGACGGCAGACTGGCGATGACGGCCGCGATTCGCAAAGTGTTCAGTGAGAGTCCCGAGGTCTTTGATCCCCGCAAGTATCTCGGTCCGGCGAGAGAGGCGTTGAAAAAGCTGTATATGCACAAGAACAACAACGTGCTCGGCAGCGCCGGAAAGGCGTAATCCGGCAGACGGCCGCATGAGGAGATGATCACGCCGTCAAAGACCGGTTCCGGCCCCGGGAAAGAGGCGCCGCGGGGTGGTGTCTGGTTTATCTACATGGTGCTGACAACGGACGGATACTACTATACCGGTATCAGCACCGATCCTGAGCGGCGCTTCCGGGAGCATTGTCGTTCAGGACGGAACGCCGCCCGGTTTTTCAGGGCGCATCCGCCGGAGGCGCTGGTATTCACCCAGAAGATCGGGTCCCGCTCGCTGGCATCAAAAGTCGAATATCGGCTCAAAGAAGCGTCACGTATGGAAAAACAGCAGATCGCAACCGGGGGCGCGCTTCATTACGACCGGGCGACCGGCAGACTGCTGCGACGCCGCACCCGCGGCCGGCAGTGAGCGGTGACGGCAGCATCGGCAGGGTCCTGCCCCTTCCCCGACATCCGGTGATTTCAGTTTTCTCTGAACGATATGCCGGAATTCCTGCCTCCACCTGTCTCCAGCACGCGACCGATACACAGTCTCATTCTATATATTGTCACCGCCCGGAACGTCGCACAGGCCGGCGAAGGCGTGAATGCGCCGCCCCGGTATGCGGCAAACCGGATAGATCCAGCCGGCATACCATCAGTCTGGAAATAATAACGGTCGTCATGGAGGCATACAATGGCGCGGCGTCCATCAAAGAAGAAGAGCCTGAAGACAGTGATCCGCTATTTGTTCGGGTCCGTTTCCTATGAACCGCCCGGGTTTTGGAAAGCGCTGGGAACAGCGGCGGGCAAAGCGGCGCGTCCTCTGCGGAGAGGAACCGAGGGAGTGCGGAAGCGGCATCCCGGCCTTTACCGGAGTATGCGGAATGCGCTGCGAGCCGTTCTGATCATTGCCGCGGCCTATCTCCTCTGGAGGGCGGTGAGGCCACCCGCATCCGGGATTTCCGTGAGCGTGGAAATTCCGCCCCCGATGATCATGGAGGAAAACGCAAAACCGTTTCCGCTGGTGCTGACGTTCAGCGGATCGGCCGCACCGCTGGACCGCGTTGGACGCGAGGTGAGTGACGGTGTTCGAATAAGACCCCAAGGCGCCGGAACATGGCTGTGGGAGGATGATGACCGCATTGCCTTCGCACCGGTGCAGGACTGGCTGCCGGGAACCAGGTATACAGTGACCTTTGAAGAGAGAGCGATCAACAGCAGTGTGAGCCTGGCTTCTTCCCGGATCTCGTTTTCCACAGAGCCCTTTACGGCGACTGTAGTTTCGGGAGATTTCGTTGTCGACCCCCGGGACGAAAGCAGGAAACAGGTCACGGCGACGATTCGCTTCTCCCACCCGGTGGATACGGCCGGATTCAGAAAACGGATAACGCTGAAACCGCTGGAGACGGCCGAGGATGAGCGGGCGTTTGAGAACCGGCGTTACCGGTTTTCACTGGAGTATGATTCCTTCCTGACCGCGGCATATCTGGTTTCCGAGCCGCTTCCCGTTCCGGAACATGATGTGATCATGGAGCTGCGCATCGACACGGGAACCGGAGCGCTTCTGGGAGGCGAGCCGCTGAAGGATCCGGTTTCATACCAGGTGGCGGTACCGGGGGCGGATACATTTGCCCGGATCAGTTCCCTGGAACAGACCTATGTGCAAAACAGCGATGACCGGTACGAGCAGGTGCTTGTCGTGGAAACCGACGGGAGAGTCAGGAGTGAGGACCTCGGCGCCCATTTGGAAGTCTATCTGCTGCCCAATGATCTGCCTGCCCTTCCCGGACAGAAACCGCAGGAAAATTACTACTGGTCGAATCCGGCGATGGTGGGCCCGGAAGTGCTTGCCCTCTCAAAGCGGGTGGATGTGGAGCCTCTGCCGTCAGAGCATGAATTCTCGTCGGTGAACAGTTTCCGCATTTCAGGAGATCCCGGAAGGTTCATCTACGTAAAAATAAGCGTGGGAACCCCGTTTTACGGGCAGTATCGGCTGGCGGAGCCGTACGACCGTATCATCAGAATCGCACCGTTCCCCCGCCAGCTGGAAATCATGTATGAAGGAGCGCTTCTGAGTTCCCGGGCACCCGGTGTCATATCGATCATGGAACAGGGACTCAGCGGCGTCATGTACCGGGTCGGGCGGGTGAAGCCTGGCGCGATCAGTCATCTGGTGAGCCAGACGAACGGCAGGCTGGACGAGATCATGTTCAATACCTATTCCTTTTCAGAAGACAACATTGTGGAAAACTTCTGGCTGACACAGCGGCTTCGCAGCGGCGAGCCGGGTGAACCGGTCTATTTTTCCTTTGATCTCGACGATTATCTTGTCCAGGAGCGGGCGGGAGGACCCCGCTGGGGCGTTTTCTTTTTTGAAGTGAGAGAGTGGGATCCGGAAAATAACAGGACCGGATCGGCGTACGACAAGCGGCTGCTCATCATCAGTGACCTGGGAATAATTGTCAAGAACAATGCCGATGGATCGCACGATCTATTTGTCCAGTCGATTTCCCGGGGAGAGCCGGTGGCAGGGGCGGCAATCGCTCTCGTCGGGAAAAACGGCTCCACGGTGCTTACGGTTGAGAGTGACGCCGGCGGGCACGCCTCCATGCCGGCCTTTGACGGTCTTTACCGGGAACGAGCACCGGTCGCCTACCTGGTGACCCACGGTCAGGACGTCTCTTTCATGCCGGTCAGCGCGCCGGGGCGCTGGCTCGATTATTCATCCTATGATGTCGGCGGCACCTGGGGTACGGCCGACCCGAAACGCATGCGGGCGTTTCTCTTCTCGGACAGGGGCATGTATCGTCCCGGTGATCCCTTTCATATCGGCATGGCCGTAAAGTCGGGGGACTGGAACAGCGGTGCTGTCGCCGGAACGCCGCTGGAAGCGGTGGTCATCGACAGCCGGGGGCTTGAAATTTACAAGAAAAAGTTCAGACTCGACCGGACAGGATTCGAAGAACTGACCTATACGACGGAGCGTACATCCCCCACCGGAACGTACCAGGTGGATCTCTACACCATCAAGGACGAGGAACGGTACACCGTGATCGGTTCCACGGTCCTGCAGGTGGAGGAGTTTCAGCCGGACCGGCTCACGGTCTCCTGCCGTTTCCCCGATATCTCGGACAAAGGATGGGTGTCTCCCGAACATCTGAAGGGACTGGTACAGGTATACACACTGTTTGGTACGGCCGCATCCGGTAATCGGGTGAAAGGCACCCTCACTCTCGAGCCCGGGCTGCTGCGGTTCGATGCCTACAGCGGGTACCGGTTCGCCGATCCCCGGGAACCGGGGGATGCCTATACCGAGACGCTGCCGGAGAAGAGAACCGACGGATCGGGACAGGCGGTGTTCGACTTCGGTCTGGAACGGTTTTCTCCGGCAACCTACCGGCTGCGGTTTTCAGCTGAAGCATTCGAGGAATCGGGAGGGCGCAGCGTCTACGGCGAGGCGTCCCTGCTCGTGTCGCCGCTGGCCTGGATTGTGGGATACAGGGCCGACGGTGATCTCGAGTACATCGCCAGGCAGGCACGGCGAACCATCTCCTTCATCGCCCTCGATTCGGATCTGGAGCGTGTCGACGCCGGGACCATTCAGGCGGAACTTGATGAAATAAAGCATGTTTCGGTGCTGACACGGGAGCCGGGAGGCACCTACGTGTACAAATCGACCCCCAGGCGGGTCGCTGTCTCCCGGTCGATGCTGCGCATCCCTGCCGCGGGGTATGACTATCAGCTGCCTACGGATACGCCGGGTGAGTATGAGCTGACCCTGAAAAACAGCGAGGGAACGGCTGTCTGCACCGTTCACTTTTCGGTTACCGGCACGGAGAACCTCACCAGGTCGCTGGACCAGACCGCCGAACTGGAGATCAAGCTCGACCGGCAGGATTACCTGCCGGGCGATGAGATCGAACTGTACATCAAGGCTCCCTACCCGGGAGCGGGGCTGATTACCATCGAACGTGATAAAGTGTTCGCCTACAAATGGTTCTCGTCGGCCCGCACCGCGTTTACGGAAAAAATCCGTATTCCGGCCGGGCTCGAGGGGAACGGATATGTAACGGTTGCATTCGTGAGGGCGCCGGATTCGGATGACATATTCATGAGTCCGCTGAGTTACGGGGTAGCCGATTTTTCGATCAGCCTCGAGAGCCGCGTGAACCGGCTCACGGTGGAGTTCCCGAAGGAGGTCAGATCGGGCGGATCGGTGCCTGTTTCCTATCGCAGCAGCAGTCCGGGAAAGATCATCCTGTTTGCCGTTGATGAGGGCATTCTGCGGGCCGCCGGATACGAATCACCTGATCCGCTGGCGTTCTTTTTCACAAAAGGGGCGCTGGAAGTGCGCACGGCCCAAATTCTCGACCTCATCCTTCCCGACATTACGGTGCAGCGGCGGGTACAGGCGGCGGGAGGCGGTATCTGGGATGAAGAAGGAGCCGCCCGCTTTCTGAACCCATTCCAGCGGAAACATCAGGATCCGGTGATTTTCTGGTCCGGCATCAGGGAGGTGGATGCGAGACGGCGGACACTTTCCGTGCCTGTCCCGGATTATTTTAACGGAACCCTGAGGATCATGGCCGTCGCGGTGTCGGAGGAGCGCCTGGGGAGCTATTCGGGCCGGACAATTGCGAACAATCCCTACATTATCACTCCCCATCCTCCCCTTTTCGCGGCGCCGGGTGATTCCTTTATCGTTCCGGTCTCGGTGACCAATATGCTGGGGAGCGGACCGGCAGCCGGAGTGACCCTCAGGGTCACCTCCAGCGACAATCTCGTACCCCTGCGCGATCAGTTTGATCTTTCGCCGGCGTATCAGGCGGATACGACGCTCTATCTCGGCGTGAGGGCGCTGGATACGCCGGGAGACGCACACCTCTTTTTCAGTGCGGAAGGGGGAGGAGAAACAGTAACGCTGGCCTCGCATCTCAGTGTCCGGCCCGCCCGTCATTTCATGACCACCCTGTCGGCCGGAATGATCCGGTCCGGAAGCAAAGAGGTGCGCATCGACCGCAGCCTGTATGATGAGCAGCGGCTCCTGGAGGCATCGGTGTCGTTTCTGCCGCTGGGTATGGCAGCCGGCCTCACCCACTATCTCGATTCCTATCCGTACGGCTGCAGTGAACAGATCATCAGCCAGTCATTTCCCTATCTCGTTCTTTCCGGCATCAGCGGTCTCGGCGTTTCCGCGGAGAAGACGGAAGAGAGCGTCAAAGAAGCATTGACCATACTGCAGGCGCGACAGAACAGCCGGGGGATGATAGGTGTGTGGGCGGCGAATGCCCATACATCGGATTTTATCACCGCCTATGCCATGGATTTTGTCACCGCCTGCCGTGAACGGGAATGGTATGTTCCTGATCAGTTCTACTACAGCGGCATCAGGGCGCTGCGTGAGATCGCCGCGGGCGAGAGCGGTGATGATGACCGTGTCCGGGCCTATGCCATCTACCTGCTTACCAGGAATGAACTGATTACGACAAATTACATCGCATCGCTGACCGAATCACTGGACGGTGTGGGGACCGATGAGTGGAAGTCCTCAATCACGGGAGGGTATCTCGCCGCTTCCTACGCCCTGATGAGACAGGATGAGAAGGCGGCGGAATTGATCAGCCGGGCCGTGAAGGGTACGCTGAAGCAGAAGCATGACCGATATTACAACAGCGCCTTTGTGCAGACAGCGGAAATGGTATCCCTGATTGCCGACCATTTCCCGGACCGCATAGGGGATCTGGCACCGCTGATCGATTACATCCGGCAAGAACTGGAAGATGGCTGGTACTCGACGATCAACGCGTCCTACGCCTTACGGGCGCTCAGCCGCTACGCGGCGCTGATGGATGTCCCGTCCGAAGGTGAAGCGGTGATCCATCAGGTGCTGGCCGACGGGAGCCGCCAGCTTCTGAACCTGCCGGCCGCCGACATTGCGGCGGCGCCGTTTTCTCCCGACGCCGAAACGATCGTCATCGGCAACCACAGCTCAGTGCCGCTGTACTATCAGGTCAGCGTGGCCGGATTTGACAGGGCGATGCCGAAGAAAAGCCTCTTCAAAGGTGTGGAGATATTCAGGGAGTACCGCGACGCGTCCGGCCGGCTTCTGAAGCACGCGGTGCTGGGAGACGATATCTATGTGACCCTGCGGCTGCGGAGCCTGGAAGACAGGCCGCTGTATGATGTTGCCGTTGTCGACCTGTTCCCGGCAGGGCTCGAACCCGTGATCGATGCGGTCAGAGAGAGCGGTGAAGGAAGCTGGCAGCCCGACCAGGTGGATCTTCGCGAGGACAGGCTGATCATTGCCGGGACGGTCACCGGGCGGGTCTGTGAATTCAGTTACCGGATGAAAGCGGTGAACAGCGGTCTCTTTACCGTGCCTCCCGTGTATTGCGAGGCAATGTATGAGCCTACTATCTATGCGTATCAGATTCAGAACAAGCTGGAAATACATCCGCGGTAGACCCCCGCTCCTCGCCGGGGCGGCGGTACTGCTGCTCTGCTGCGCCGGCGTCCTGCTGAGGTCGGGTGAGGGCCCGCTCGACGGCACCGGATTTTCGCAGGTGGTGAAGGACCGCCGGGGAACACTGCTGCGTCTGACCCTGTCGGCTGATGAGCGATACCGGATCCGCACGCCGCTTGCCGATTGCGATACGCGGCTGGTCGAAGCGGTACTGCTGAAGGAGGACAAATACTTTCATTCGCATCCGGGAGTCAATCCCGTCGCCCTGGCGCGGGCCTTCTTTGAAACAGTGGTTTTGCGGCGGGCCAAAATGGGTGGCTCGACCATCACCATGCAGCTGGCCAGACTTCTCTATGATCTCGATACCGGGACCATGGCAGGGAAACTGAATCAAATGGCGCGGGCCTTCTGGCTCGAGATGAGATGGTCCAAGAGAGAGATACTTGAGGCATATATCAATCTCGTTCCCTGCGGGGGAAATATCGAAGGGTTCCCGGCCGCAGCCGCGATTTACTTCGGCAAGGGGATCGGGGATCTGTCTCTTCAGGAGATACTCTTCCTCTGCGTGCTGCCTCAGCGGCCGGCTGCGCGCAGCCCCGATTCGCCGGGATTCGAGTCCGATCTTGCCGGCGCCCGGGAACGGCTGTTCCGGCTCTGGCTGAAACGGCACCCGGAATCCGGCAGGCTGGCGGCGCATATGCAAATGCCGGTTGCCGTCGGCAGGCATCTTCCCTTTTATGCTCCCCAGTATGTCAATGAACTGCTGCGCCGGAACGGTGACGCTATCGAGATCAACGGCACCCTGGATCTGGTCCTTCAGCAGCAGATCGAGCGGATGGTGCGCAGGTATATCGACCGAAAGCAGACCCGGGGCGTCACCAACGCGGCGGTCATGCTGGTCGATTACACCACCATGGAGGTGCTCGCCTCGATAGGCTCCGCGGATTTTTTCAACGATGCCATCGCGGGGCAGGTTGACGGCACGCGATCCCGGCGTTCACCCGGCTCGACATTGAAACCGTTCATCTATGCGCTGGCCATGGATCAGGGCCTGATCCATCCCATGACAATGCTCGAGGACGCTCCGGTAAGTTTTTCTGAATATGCACCAGATAATTTCCGAAACGACTTTGCCGGTCCGGTAAAGGCGTGGGAGGCCCTGGTCGCCAGCAGGAATGTACCGGCTGTTTCCCTGGCTTCCCGCATTCATGCTCCGGATCTGTACGGGTTTCTTCATTCCTGCGATGTGGGAGACCTGCAGCCCCGCGGGCATTACGGGCTTTCCCTGGTGCTGGGCGGCGCCGAACTGAGTATGGCGGAACTTGTGGAACTCTACGCCCTGCTCGCGAACCGGGGTTGGCGGCGTTCACTTGCCTATACGCTGGATACGCACCCGCGTCATCAGCCGGTGGGACAGCGGCTGCTGAGTCCGGAGGCGTGTTATCTCACTCTCGACATGCTGCGGCGCCAGCACGATCTCTCGCTTCATCCCGCTGTCCGGGAGAGAGACCGCAGTGAGATCGCCTATAAAACAGGCACGTCTATCGGGTTCAAGGACTGCTGGTCAATTGCCGTATTCGGATCGCACGTGCTCGCGGTCTGGCTGGGAAATTTCGACGGGTACGGGAACCCCGAGTTCATCGGCCGTCGTCTCGCCACTCCTCTGATGTTCGAGATCATAGAGGGCCTGCGGGAACAGGGCCTGAGCACCGCACCTGCGGGTGAACGGCCCGAGACAATCAGGGAAGCGGAGGTGTGCGCGGTGTCGGGCGGAATCGCCGGACCGAACTGCCGGCAGAGGGTGAACACGCTTTTCATTCCGGGAGCGTCTCCCATCACCACCTGCCGCATCTGCAGAGAAGTATGCATCGATACCAGGACCGGCTACCGGACGCGCGCGACAGAGGGAGCGCATGTGGCGCGGGAGGTCTACGAGTTCTGGCCGACCAATCTGCTTGCCCTTTTTTACAAAGCCGGCATCCCGAGACGGGTGCCGCCGCCGTTCGATCCCGCCGAGTCGGAAACGCTCCTGCAGCTCGGGGGGGAGCGGCCCGAGATAATTTCACCGCTGAAGCATACCCGGTATATTATCCGGCACGGAAGCGAAACCGGCAATGACCTGCCCTTGTCGGCGGTTGCGGACAGTGATGTGCGGGAGATATTCTGGTTTGTGAATGAGACCTTCGCGGGCAGGGCGGGACCCGATGAAACGGTATACTGGCCCCTCAAACCCGGACGGTCGCGAATCTGCGCCGTTGACGACCATGGACGAGCCGATTACCGTGATGTGACAGTGGAGGTCGTCTATTGACCGGTGATACAGATACCTGAAAGGAGTATGCGTGTGACGCTGAGACGATTATCCGCCCCAGGAGTGATGAGCCGGCTGCTGCTGGCAGCCGTTCTCTTCTGCAGTCTGCCGCAAGCGCAGGCTCAGTCCCGGGGAGCGGTCTGGAAGACGGGGGAACGTCTTTCCTACCGGGTGACCTGGTCACTCTTCAGGCTGGGGACACTGACACTGCATGTGGCCGATTCACTCACCACCGGCGAGGGCCCCGCCTACAGAATAGATATGGCCATCGATTCCAATCCGCTGCTGTTTTTCATCAACCGGCATTACCGCTACAGCTGCACCATCGGAGATGATTTCAGGGTCCGCAACCTGGAGTATCTCGATGAGGAGGAGGGGAAGATCTACCGCGCGGCCTACGCATTCGACCATGCCGCCCATTCGGTCTCGCTGGTGATGACCGATACCAGCGATACGTCCCGGGTGATCAGAAAAACGGTTTTCTATGAAAACAGGCTTTATGACGGTCTCTCCCTGATTTACTATGTCAGGCAGCATCTGGAAGAAACGCGGATCGATACGGTGCAGTATATCGCGGACGACGGCTACGCGGACATGGTAATCGATTACCGGGGGGAGGGTGATCCTGTCCGGGTGCGGGCGCTGGCCGGTGCGACCGCCACCTGGGAAATTGCGGGCATGGTGTATGACAAGGGAATAGCAGGACTCTCGGGTCCGTTCCGGGGATGGTTCTCCCGGGATGCGAGGCGGCTTCCCCTGAAGGCGGCGTTGAAGGTGTTTATCGGTTCAGTCTGGGTCGAGCTGGAGGAGATAGCGTATGAGTAAGGAAGCGAAGACACGGTTCCCGGGAACGGCGGCAGCGGTGCTGGCACTGATCTGGGCGGTGTCCGTCTCGGGCCAGGGCACCCGGGAGGATTACCGGCGCGCCCGGCATCTGAAAGAAGAGGCCGAAACACTGTACCGGACCGCGGCGGAGAGTCCGCAATGGGTCAACAATACACACAGGCTCTGGTACCGCCGGCATACGTCGGCCGGCAAGGAGTTTATGCTTGTCGATGCGGATGATGGCACAAAGCGGCGGGCGTTCGATCATCCCCTGCTGGCCGCCGCGCTTTCGGAAGCGATGGGGGAGAAGGTTGATCCTTATAACCTCCCTTTCAGCCGAATTACCTTCATTGATGACATGAAGCAGATCGAGTTTACCGTCAAGGGAGGTACCTGGCGGTGTGATCTGGGCAGTTACACATGCACACGGCTGCGCAGCGGAGAGAAGGAAAACGGCCGGGATGAGGAACCGGACGAGGATCAGGCCGAACGTAACTATGTCGAATCCCCCGACGGCCTCTGGCAGGCTTATGTGCACGGCTTTAACGTGTTCATTCGCTCCGCGGACGGAAAAGAAACCCATCAGCTGAGTTTTGACGGCAATGAGGGATACTATTATGAAGTCAGGTTCCTTTGGTCACCCGATTCCAAAAAACTGCTCACCAGAACCTGCAGGCTCGGCTCGGACAGGCAGGTGCACTATATTGACAGCGCTCCCGACAACCAGCTGCAGCCGATCCATTTTTCCCGGACCTACTACAAGCCGGGAGACGTGATCCCGGTCCGCAAACCGGCGCTTTTTTCGATCACGGAAAAACGGCAGATACCGCTGTCCGACTCTCTCTACAGGGATCCCTACTATATTCGTAATCTGGCATGGCGGCATGACAGCCGGACATGCACGTTTGAATACAATCAGCGGGGGCATCAGGTGTACCGTGTTCTGGAAGTTGATGCGGAGACGGGCGGGGTGCGGGCACTGGTGGATGAGGCGAGCGAGACCTTTTTCTGCTATTACGGCAAATTGTATCGCTATCATCTCAACGGGGGCGACGAGCTGATCTGGATGTCCGAGCGCGACGGCTGGAATCATCTGTACCTGTACGATTGCCAGACGGCTTCCGTAAAGAATCAGATCACCAGCGGCGAGTGGGTGGTGCGCAGTGTCCTCTTCGTGGATGAACGGCGGCGGGAGATAATTTTTACCGCCGGCGGCATGGTCGCGGGTGAGGATCCCTACCACCTGCACTGCTGCCGGATCAATTTTGACGGCACCGGTCTGACCCGTCTCACCGGCGGTAATGCCACCCACGAGGTGGTCTTCTCGGATGATCACCGGTATTTCGTTGACACCGCTTCCCGGGTCGATCTGCCGCCGATAACGGTGCTTCGCTCGGCCCGGGACGGAGGGGATGTGATGACGCTGGAATACGGGGATGCGGAAAGACTGCTGCAAAGCGGCTGGCGCCTGCCGGAGGTGTTCGCGGCAAAAGGCAGGGACGGCACCACCGATATCTGGGGCATCATCATTCGTCCGTCGACGTTCGATGCCTCACGCACCTATCCGGTGATCGAATATATCTACGCCGGTCCCCATAATTCCTTCGTTCCCAAATCATTCTCTCCCTGGTTCTCGATGCAGAGCCTGGCCGAACTCGGGTGTATCGTCGTGCAGATAGACGGTATGGGCACTTCCAACCGATCGAAGGCGTTTCACGATGTCTGTTATAAAAATCTCAAGGACGCGGGGTTTCCGGACCGGATCGCCTGGCATCGTGCCGTGGCTGAGCGATATGCCTGGTATGATATCAGCCGGGGAGTTGGCATCTACGGGCACAGCGCCGGCGGACAGAACGCAGCCGGCGCGCTGCTTTTTCATCCGGATGTTTACACGGTGGCCGTTGCCTCGTGCGGGTGTCATGATAACCGCATGGATAAAATATCGTGGAACGAACAGTGGATGGGCTATCCGGTGGGGCCCCATTATGCCGAATCCTCAAATGTCGAGAATGCCCGCCTGCTGCGGGGAAAGCTTTTCCTCATTGTCGGGGAACTCGATACGAATGTGGATCCGGCGTCGACCATGCAGGTTGTGGACGCGCTGGTCAGCGCCGGGAAGGATTTTGATCTGCTGGTGCTTCCGGGCGCCGGTCACTCATACGGGGGCGAATACGGGGAACGCCGCCGCATGGATTTCTTCGTCGAACATCTCATGGGGGTGACACCGCCGGACTGGAACAGCGAGGACGGGGGTCAATAGCGAAAGCTGCTGTTTCCGGTAAATTCTCCCAGGATGGAGTTCGGGGGAACCGAGTCGCCGTCAACGGGCAGAAACGAGGTGACGAGCTCAAGCAGCCTCCGGGCCTCGGGAAAGGCCGGGGATGTTTTTTCAACGCCGGCGAGCAGGGGCACGGCCAGTTCCCGGAATACACACAGCTCGTACATGAGTGAAGAATTGAAAATAATGTCCGCGTCTTCCTGGTAGGGAAAGATGTGCTTCTCTTCCCCTTCTCGTACCTGGGGCCACTGCAGGATTGTCTGTTCGGGTGCGTGGTCCCGGAACTGGACATCCCTGATCATTCGTCTCAGCAGGCGGACATCGCTCGTCGGCACCCGCAGATGATCCATGATATTCATCTGGGTAAGGGCGCTCACATAAATTTTCAGTTTGCTGCGGAACGGTATCTCCTGGGTGAGGGTGCTGTTGAGGCCGTGAATTCCTTCGATGAGCACCGGCTGGCCCGCAGCGAGCCGGCATTCGTCTCCCTCGCCGCTGGTACCGGTGATGAAATCATATCGGGGAATCCTGACGATGCGGCCTTCAAGGAGTCCGCCGAGATCCCGGTTCAGCCGTTCGATGTCGATCGCTTTCAGCGATTCATAATCCGGATTGCCGCTTTGATCGAGCGGTGTCTTGTCCCGGTCGAGAAAGTAGTGATCCAGCGAGATCATGAGCGGGTTCATGCCGTTGACCCGCAGCTGAATATTGAGCCGCTTGGTGAATGTCGTTTTGCCCGATGAAGAGGGGCCGGCTATGAGTATCACCCGCAGATCGTTTTTTCTGGCGCTGATGTAATCGGCAATCTCCGCAACCTTTTTTTCGTGCAGCCCTTCCGCGATCTTGATGAGATCGTGGATGCGGCCGCTGGTCACGGCTGCGTTCAGGTCGGCAACCTTGTCGATGCCCAGTATTTTTTCCCATTCGCCGTATTCCTGAAAAACCGTGAACAGTTTTTTCGGCTCTTCAAATTGCCTGAGATAGAGGCCGTCCAGCCAGCGGGGAAACTGCAGCACCATGCCGGGGGACCAGAGATGGGTGTCAAAGAGGCTGAGGACGCCTGCCGAGGCAAAGAGGGGGAAGCGCATGGGCAGCAGCAGCGTTCCGTATCGGGAAAAGGTGATTTTTGCCGTCTCATCATTGATCGCATAGAGCAGGGGATCTTCACCGATATTCCGCATCTGGTCCATGGCCTGCTGCCGGTGCATGACCACCGGTTCTATGGGGTCGTCAGCTTCGATCAGTTCCTGAATGCGGGTGTGGATGACCCTGACGTCCTTGACCTTGAAAATGCTCTCATCCCGCCAGTGACAGTAGATCCCCTCCCCGAGTGAGTGATCGACGAGCAGCCGTCTGCCCGGGAAACGGTCGGCCACGGCCCTGAGCAGCAGCAGGGTCAGGGTGGCCCGGTAACTCTGCATCGATGCTTCGGAACCCTGACCGATCCAGGAGAGACTGCAGTCGTGCTGCAGCGGTTCCCTGAGACTCACCAGCTTGTTGTCCATTTTCGCCAGTGTCACCAGCGGAGCATCGGCGGGAGGGTGCAGTTTCAATATATCCTGGAGCACGGTTCCCTTGAGAAAGGAGGCTCGTTTTCCGTTTTCGAATGCGACGGCGGCGGTGTTTTCCGGTATCGTGAGAGGCATGCGGGTCCTGTCTGTTTCACAGTAATTCCAGGATAAAAAATAGCCAATTTTTCCATTCGATCCAAGACCTTTCTGATTGACAATGAGACACGGTTGTCGTATACTGTAGAGGAATATGCGGGGAGAGGTAATGAAAAGCATGACACTTAAAACGAGGAAAACAGTGATTATAGGGGCGGGCCGGGCCGGGGGCAGCCTGGCCGCGGCAATGCAGACGGCCGGATATTCGCTGGCGATGATCATCGACACCGATGCCTCCGCTGCCGGAACGCTCGCCGGCGCCTGCGGCTGCCGGTATGCCGATCATCTGGAAAGCGTGGACAGCGATGCGGGCCTGGTGTTCCTGGCGGTGCCGGATGACAGCATCGGCGTCACGGCGCGGGCCGCAGCCGCAGCGGACCTTTTTAGAACCGACACCATTGTGGCCCATCTTTCCGGCAGACATCCAGCCTCGGTGCTCGCTCCCCTGACCTGCCCCAGGGCGTCGTTTCATCCCTGCTCGACCTTCCTGCCCGGGCAGCAGGGGGGATTCACCGGGATCACGGTTGCCATCGAGGGCGATCCGGCGGCGGTTGAGCCCTTGACCCGCCTTGCCGGCGATCTCGGGGCCCGGCCGGTTCTGATCGAGGCCGGACAGAAAGCACTCTATCACGCCGCCTGTACCATGGCATCGAATCTGCTTGCCGTTGTCGTCCACCAGGCTGAACGGCTGCTTGCGGCCTGCGGCGGCACCATCGATCCGGCCGCGCTCATGCCCCTTGTACGGCGGACGGTGGAGAACATCGGCGAGCGGGGATCGCTGGCGTCGCTCACCGGCCCGGTCATGCGGGGGGACCGGGAGACAGTACGGGCGCATGTCGACGCCATACGGACGGCACATCCCGAGCTCCTGGAACTCTATCGGACGCTCAGCCTCGCCGCCGCTGATATGGCTGTCGAGAATGGCGCGGACCGCGACCGCATCGCCGGTGTAATAGATGTACTCCACAGCTGACAGCAGCGTCCCCTGCCCGGGGTTCGCCGATTATCATCTTCACACGGCTCTCTGCGGACACGCGGTCGGAAGTATGGAGGCATATGTTCAGCAGGCCGTTGATTCGGAATTGACTGAGATCGGATTTTCCGATCATCTTCCGCTGGGGCCGGACCGGAAACAGGGACATACCATGGCCCTGTTTGAAATGGAGAGGTACCTTCAGGAGATCAGCGGTCTGCGGCAGCGCTATCCGCAGCTGCGTATCCTCGTCGGCGGTGAACTCGGGCTCTACCACGGATTTGAAGACGATCTTCAGGATCTCCTGGACCGGTTCCCTCTTGACTACGTCATCGGTTCGGTTCACTATTTCGGTGAATCGTTTGTGTTCGGTACACCGGAGCTTTCCTGGACCCCGCGGAAACGCCGAAGGGAAATCGGCTCCTGCTTCGAGCTGTACCGGCTGGGCATCTGCTCCGGGCTGATGACCGTGATCGGCCATCTTGACGCGCTGACGTCTCTTTTCCCCGGGGAGGAGACGGCCGTCATCGAGGGGGCGGAACGCGTCCTGTCAGAGGCGGCGGCCCGGGGGACGATCCTTGAACTCAACACATCGGGCCTGCGCAAGTCAGGGGGTGTCATGTTTCCTGCGCCGCCGCTGCTGCGGGAAGCGGGCCGGAGAAACGTACCCGTCTGGCTGGGGTCCGACGCACACGCACCTGACCAGGTGGGGAGCGCATTCGGGGAGGCGCACGCGCTGCTCGGCGCCTGCGGCTATACCCGCCGGTCCCTCAGTAAAGAAGGTATGCATGTCTTTTATCCCCCCTTCTGATATTTCCCGTCCTTTCCGTTTTGTCATGGTTATGACACGGCGGTGTCACATTTTTTACACGCCTTCTGCCGCGGTTCGCGGATCATTGCAGGATGCAATCATGGATGTTTCCTTATAATCAATTGGAAATAATAGCCTTATCAGTACATCTGCTTTTCGAAGATGCAACATTTTTTTCCAGGGTACGGAATTTGCAATAATACGTACTGGAAACAGAGAGAGGCGGCAATGAGAGCAGTGCGGATAATACCTTTTGTTGTGCTGAGCGCGGCGGTCTTCACCGGCGGCGCCCTGATCCCCCGGACAGGCGGCGGCTGTGACAGCGGTACCGATACCGCCTTTATATGCGGCACATCCATCCCTGCCGGTCCCGCTGCCAGACTGGCCGGGATGAACGAGCAGCTGCGCTCGGTCCGCCGCGTCTGCATTGCCGGGCGGGAACGGATCGTCATTACCGGCGCTGACAGCGTCACCCGGGAATATATCGTAAAAAACGGTGTTCTCTGGGCGAACAGCGATCCGCTCGTCACCGATGTCTGTTTCTTTCACTTCGAGTACCGTGACCGTTTCGGCAATCTGATTGTGAGGCCGGAGAAGGACCGGGAAGAGATCGAGTCCATCGCCTATATTCTTTCCTTCAAGGCGGATCCGGGCATGATCAATGCCCATTTCAGTACAGACCATCCGATTGTCCTCTCGGGATCTCTGGCAATGACGTTTTGATCACGAGATGTCTTCTTCGCGAAAAAAGGCGCCCCGCCACAGGGCGCCTTTTTTTTACTGGAATACCGGCGGGGTGAAAAGGCAGCCGGCTCGCAAACCGGCAATTTGTCCTTGTTATTTTCGGGAAAATTATCTATTTTTTTCACCATCACCTGATCATGCCGGTCATGTCCACCGTACCTGGAATCATAACGAAGGGAGTTACGCGATGAATAAGAAAACCGTTCCTATTCTCCTGGCATTTCTCTGCATGGGCTTCGGCGACGCCGCCGGCCCCCTGGTCAATCTGGCGACCGAAGCGTTTTCCATATCCAATGCCGCGGCTTCTTTGATTGCAAGTGCGGGATTTATCATGTTCGGTCTGCTCTCCATCCCCATGGGTATTGTGCAGTACCGGATCGGTAAAAAGAACGTCATGCTGCTCGGGCTCTCGATTTTTCTCATCGGAGTGCTTATTCCGGTGTTCGGGCTCTCCTTTTCCCTGCTGCTGCTCGCGGTATTCATCATGGGAGCGGGCGCTGCGGTGCTGCAGGTGGCGGGCAATCCTATTATGCGGGACGTCTCCGATGCGGGCCGATATTCACGCAATCTCTCTTTCGGACAGTTCATCAAGGCCATCGGTTCTCTTTCGGCTACCCTGATCCCGGCGTTCGCTGCCGGCAAGCTGGTTTCCGATTATTTTCGTTTTCAGGCCGGCGGTATGGTGAAAGCCGCCGAGTGGCGGCTCATGTTTCCAATCTACGGGGCAATCATTCTCATTACCGTTGCCGCCGTCTTTCTCCTGCGGCTGAAAGAAAAAGACGTCGGTCAGAAACCAACGACCTTCGGCACCAGTTTCAAAGCGCTCGGGAACCCGACCATTCTCATGATGGTCATGGCGATCTTTCTCTACGTGGGAGCGGAAGTCTCGATGTCATCAAAGATTGCGGTGTTTTTCAGCAGGCAGTATACTATCGACCTGGGCAGCATCGGCATGCTGGGTGTGGGTGTCTTTTTTCTCTCGTTGACGATCGGACGGTTTCTGGGGAGTGTCATCCTCACCTGGATGAAACCCCATCTCTTCCTGGTGGTGACCTCTCTGCTTTCCATTTTCGGGATCGGGCTGATTTTCATCCACACGATCACCACCGCCTGGGTCTCGGTCTTTCTGATCGGGATCGGCTTTGCCAATATTTTCCCCCTGGTGTTTTCCATTACCGTTGACGCGTTTCCCGAGAAAACCAATGAGATTTCGGGCCTGATGGTCACCGCCATCGTGGGCGGTGCGGTGATTCCGCCGCTGACCGGAGTGATCGCTGACATAAACCTCGGCCTTTCGTTTCTGGTGCCGCTCGCCTGTATAGTCTACGTGACCGGTGTGGCGCTGGTACAGTACACGCGGGTGAAGGCGTAGAGGAGGGTTCCGCATGCAGCTCACTGACCAACGGATCGTGATGACGCTTGACGCGGGCGGTACGAATTTCGTCTTTTCCGCGATGCAGGAAGGCAAGGAGATCGTCGAACCGATTCGCATGCCCTCCAGCGCCCATGACCTGGCCAGGTGTCTCGAGACGATCGTCGATGGGTTCACCCGGGTCAGGGAATGTCTTCCCGCGGCGCCGGTCGCCATCAGTTTCGCCTTTCCCGGACCTGCCGATTACCCGGCCGGCATCATCGGCGATCTCGCCAATCTCCCGGCCTTCAGAGGCGGTGTCGCTCTGGGGCCCATGCTCGAGGACGCGTTCGGACTGCCCGTGTTCATCAACAATGACGGGGACCTCTTCACGCTGGGTGAGGCGATCGGGGGCTACCTGCCCTGGATCAACCGCAGGCTCGAGGAGGCCGGCAGTCCCAAACGGTATAAGAATCTGTTCGGCATTACCCTGGGAACGGGATTCGGCGGCGGGCTGGCACGGGACGGGCAGCTCTATCTCGGTGACAATTCCGCAGCATGTGAGATATGGATCATGCGTAATAAGCTCTTTCCGCAGTCGTTCGCCGAGGAAGGGGCCAGCATACGGGCGGTTCAGCGTGTTTACAACGATGCCGCGGACTGCCGGGAGGCCCTGTCACCCAGGGATATTTACGAGATTGCCGAAGGGAATAAGCCGGGCAACAGGGAGGCCGCCATCAGGGCGTTCAGGCACCTCGGCGAAACCGTCGGTGACGCACTGGCCAATACAATGACGCTTCTCGACGGGCTGGTCGTTATCGGGGGCGGCCTGGCCGGGGCCGCCCGACTGCTGCTGCCGGCCGTAGTCGCGGAGATGAACGGCAGCCTGCAGACACTGGCCGGTGATGCCGTCAGGCGGATGGTGGCTAGGGTATACAACACGGAAGATGAAAACGATTTGCGGAAATTCCTGGAAGGGGGCAGGAAAGAAGTCACTGTTCCCGGTTCCGGACGGAAGGTCCTCTATGATCCGGAACAGCGCATCGGGATCGGTCTCTCCCGGCTGGGCACCAGCGAAGCGGTGGCGCTGGGAGCCTATGCCTACGCCCTGGAAAATATCCCCGGCAGGGAGGGGGGCCGGACGGGAGTTTTTCGTTGACTTTGCATCTAAATTTTAGTAATTTTTCTGACTACACGGGGACGATTCTGGTTTCGACGGGATCAGAGATGAGGGAGAACGCGTGTCCAGGTGTCCGGCGCCTGGTTAAACCCCGGAACAACCATAATAATCGGCAACGATTATAACTACGCTCTGGCTGCTTAATCGCAGCCCGTTTCTGAGGTCCTGCACCTGCCGTGGACTTCATGAAACGTCGCTAAAGGCGGGTTAGCTGCGGCTGATGCCCGAGAAGCCGCAGTGAACCAAATCGGGCTTGGTTGAAAACAGCTCGTCTGTCAGCAGGTTTTCGGCGACATGTGAAGACAGACTACGCACGTAGCGGTCTCCCGGGTCTTGTTCTCGGACGTGGGTTCGATTCCCACCGTCTCCACAACTGCAGCCGTTCCAAAACATTCGGACACTCCTTTTTGCCCGCGCCTGCGGGCATTATCATCAACCTGCTGAAAGGATGCGTATGGATGCTCTAAACACGTTTCTGGAAGGACTGAACGACATTATCGGCAGTAATTCCAGCTGGTTCCCTTTTATCCTGCTTGGTGCAGGTGTATTTTTTACCCTCTACCTGAAATTTCCTCAGATCCGTTTTTTCCGCCACGCTTTCCAGATCGTTACAGGAAAATATGAAAAAGATTCGTTCGAGGGTGACACAACCCATTTCCAGTCCCTGACCACTGCATTGTCGGGCACCGTGGGCACGGGCAATATCGCCGGTGTCGGTCTGGCCCTCTACATGGGAGGCCCGGCCGCCCTTTTCTGGATGTGGGCCACCGCGTTCTTCGGCATGTGCCTGAAATTCGTGGAGTGCACTCTCTCCCACAAGTACCGGATCGTGGCCGCGGACGGCAGTATCTCCGGGGGGCCCATGTACTACATGGAGAGAAAGCTGAACATGAAGTGGCTGGCTGTTCTGTTCGCCATTGCCACAGTCATCTGCTCCTTCGGCACCGGTAACCTGCCGCAGATCAACAATATCGCCGTTTCCATTGAATCGACGTTCTTCATCAAACCCTGGATAACCGGCGGTGTGCTTGCCGTTCTGCTCGCGTTGATCATCATCGGCGGGATCAAGCGTATCGCGAAAGTGACCGAGAAAATCGTCCCGTTCATGGCCTTTATTTATATCGTCGGCGCCCTGGCCGTTATCATCGCCAACCCCCACGGGATCGTCGAGTCGTTCAGCATGATTTTCAGCAACGTGTTCAACGGCAGTGCGGCGGTCGGCGGTTTTATCGGCGCTTCATTCAGTTTCGCGCTCACCAACGGTGTCAGCCGGGGTATCTACTCCAATGAGGCTGGCCAGGGTTCGGCTGCCATCGCTCACTCGGCGGCCAAGGCGGACGAGCCCGTATCGGAAGGGATGGTCTCGATTCTTGAACCATTCATCGACACGCTGATCATCTGCACGCTTACCGGACTGACCATCATGGCCTCGGGCACCTGGAACGAAAAATTGCCGAACACGTTCCAGCGCGCCGACCTGGAGATCGTTCAGGGAGTCTGGAACCAGGAAAACCCGGATCATATACGGCCCCTGAAACGGCATTTAAACCGGCAGGCGCACGATCCGATCGTTCCCTTTGAAGGAGTGCTTTTCATTGATCAGGGACACCTGGCCGATTCAACGGCGGTCACGATCATTCATGCGCGTTCCATCGCAGAAAATGTCATGTTTTACAAGGGAGGAGAACCGTACAGCGGCGAGCTTGCCGTTACAGAGGGGAAACCGGACGATGTGGATGTGCAGCTGGAGGGAAATTCGCTCCTGCACAGCGCCCAATTGACCGCCCACGCGTTCCGGAAAGGGTTTCTCGGTGATAACGGAAAATTTATCGTTTCAGTGGGACTGCTGCTGTTCGCGTTCTCCACGGTCATCTCCTGGTCCTATTACGGCGACCGGGCCATTACCTACCTCATCGGTCTCAAATATGTGCTTCCCTACCGGATCGTGTACGTGATCGCGTTTTTTGCCGCCGCGCTGGCTGATACAACGATTATCTGGACCTTTGCCAACATCGCCATTGTCCTGATGGCCCTGCCCAACCTCTTCGGTATTCTCATGCTGCACAAGGACATGAAAACATCGATCGCCGAATACTGGGTCAAGTTCAAGAATGAGCATCCCGAGGATGCCGCCAAAATGAAGATTAAATAAAAGGGAATATATGGAGACGAACAGAGGCAGTTTCAGCAGAATAGGATTCATCCTCGCAGCCGCAGGCTCGGCAGTGGGTCTGGGCAATCTCTGGAAATTCCCGTATACGGTGGGTGAGAACGGGGGCGGCCTTTTTGTCGTTATCTACCTGCTGTCGGTGATCGCCATAGCCTTTCCGGTGTTGCTGGCGGAGGTGACGCTCGGCCGGTTTACAGGAAAAAATCCTGTGGGGGCGTTCAATGCCATCAAGCCGGGCACTCCCTGGAAACTGGTTGGATATCTCGGCGTCGCCAGCGGATTCATGATATTGTCCTTTTATTCCGTTGTCGCGGGAACGACCCTGGGGTACTTTTTCAAATCGGTGACCGGCCAATTCGTCAACATCACACCGGAAATTGCGGAACAGACATGTGACGCATTCACGTCAAACCCGGCGTTCCAGCTGCCGCTGCTGGCCCTTTTCATCGCCATTACCGTGTTCGTGGTGATGCGCGGTGTTTCCGGCGGCATAGAAAAATTCTCCAAAATACTCATGCCGGTGCTTTTCGGCATTCTCATTCTGCTTCTGGTCAGGTCGCTGACGCTCAGCGGGGCCGCGAAGGGTATCGAATTCTATCTCAAGCCCGATATCTCGGCGCTTAAACCGAAACTGGTGCTCGATGCCATGGGGCAGGCGTTTTTCAGTCTCAGTCTCGGCATGGGCACCATGATCACCTACGGCTCCTACGTGAGCAAGAGAGAGAACCTGGTGACCTCGGCGGGCTGGATCGCGTCTTTCGATACAGGGATCGCCCTGATGGCGGGGTTTATCATTTTCCCGGCCATTTTTTCCCAGGGAATGAATGAAGCGGCCGGTCCCGACACCATGTTTAACGTGCTGCCGGTTCTCTTTGACAAAATGCCCGGCGGGATCTTTTTCGGACCGCTGTTTTTCCTGCTGCTCTCCATCGCGGCCCTTACCTCGACCATTTCGATTCTGGAAGTGCCGGTCGCCTACGCGGTGGATGAAAGGAAGTGGGGGCGGAAGAAATCGGCCATTCTCATTGGAAGCATTGCCTGTCTCATTGGTGTCCCGGCCGCTCTTTCCCAGGGAAGCGTCCCGTTCCTGGCTGATCTGCCTCTGTTGCACATCAGTTTTATGGCACTCTGGGTGCAGGTCTGGGGAGTGCTTTCCCTGAGTATCGGCGCCTTCTTCATCGCGCTGTTTGTCGGATACGCCTGGAAACCGGGCAACGCTCTCATGGAGATCCGGCAGGGTGCCGGGTCACTGAAGGCGGTGTCACTCTGGGTGTTCGCCGTCAAATATGTCTCACCGCTTCTCATCCTGGCGATTTTAATCGGTATGTTTTTTTAAGTGACAGAGAGGCGGCCGCGGCCGCCTCTTTTTTTTGGCTGGAGTGACGGATCATGACGAAGATCCCGGGCGAAACCGCATATACCGCGATCTACCGGGTCGTCCGACGCATTCCCGCGGGCCGAGTGGCAACGTATGGCGCGGTCGCCGCCGGCGCCGGTCTGCCGGGGCAGGCGCGGCTCGTGGGATATGCACTTCATCGCTGCCCGCAGGGACAGCGGATTCCCTGGCAGCGGGTGGTCAATGCGCGGGGAATGATCAGCAGGCTTCCGGATCCGGATGCTGCAGCCGGGCAGAGAGTGCTGCTCGAATCCGAGGGGATAGAATTTGATGCGCGGGGCGCGATCGACCTGGCCCGCTTCGGCTGGCACGACGCTGAGACGCGCTGAGCATGGCGCTGCCTTTTGCTCTTCAGTCGAAAAGGGTGGAGGGCGGCTCCTGGTCATCATCGCTGCCGGATCCGAGGTAGATGAACCGGTCCAGCAGGTTGATATACTGGCTCCATTTTTTTCCTGAAGCACTGTCCCGCTCAATGATCCGCTGAATGGCATTCGCCTTTGAATCCATTTCATCCGCA
This sequence comes from bacterium, assembly GCA_016934955.1. GTDB lineage: Bacteria > Zhuqueibacterota > QNDG01 > QNDG01 > JAGLOF01 > JAFGRY01. Next base: position 58,306 of record JAFGRY010000048.1, read on the forward strand.
TAATAGAGAACGATGGCTTCAAGGGTGGCGGGAAGCACGGGTGAGCCGTGCTCAAGTTCACCCTGGTGGCTCAGAATGAGGTGGATGACCAGGTTTTTCAGTTCTTCGGGAAAGGCCCCGGATTGCTGCAGTTCCACAATGCGCTGTTCGATCATGCGGGCGCCGATGGTGATGTGCCCGTGCAGCCGGCCTGCGTCGGTGAAATCGATAAATCCCCTGTCAAACGTATATTCTTCGATCTTGCCGATATCGTGGAGCAGCGCGCCGGTGATGAGGAGATCCCTGTCAATGCCGGTGTACTGCAGACACATCGCTTCACAGACGGCGGCAACGCTCAATGTATGTTCGATCAGTCCGCCGCTGTACGCGTGATGCCAGAGCTTCCCGCCCGGCGCCTCCCTGAATCGGCGGCCGGTTTCCTCATTGAGAAAGACGGCTTCCAGGAGACTCCTGAGATGCGGATTCTTCACCGTACCTGTTTTTTCAACAAGCAGAGCGAAGAGGGATTCCACATCACAGGACGCCCGGGGCACGAAATCCGCCGGGCTGACACCGTCCGCCGCTTCCGCTTTTCTGATACGCTCGACGGTGAGCTGCAGGGCCTCACCGTAGGTGCGCACCGAGCCCTGTATCTTTACGATGGTCCCTTCCCGAAATGTCTCATAGTGTCGGGATGCATCGTCCCAGAGAGTGGCGGTGATTCGTCCGCTCGCATCACCGAGATTGAGCACCAGGTAGGGATTGCCGTCTTTTTTCGTTTTCAGTTCAGCCTTGCGGATCACGAAAAAATCGAGCACCTTGTCCCCGGGTTTGAGGGAGCCGATCGTCGAGTTACCGTCCATGTTTACCTTCCGATTCGAGCATGAGCAGATCGAGCCCCGATCGTTTGATGCGGGCGGTGTCGGTCAGTACAGGGTGATAGAGTTTTTCTCTGTAGAATACCAGCTGATCCTTGTAGTGCTCATCGAGCGGCTGTCCCGACTGTCCGGGAGGCATGATGACGAGAGAGTTGTCCCGTCTGCCCAGATCGATGATAAGCCGGGCACCGGGCCCCTCTGATGCGGAGCCGGCCTGGTCTTCCTGTACGGCAAAGGCATCGATCGTGCTCGGCGATCCGGCTACGGGAAACGGCCCGAGGTTGAAGCTGGGAGCAAAAAGTGCATTGTCCCCCAGCGGGTGGTGGAAGGAAAGACGGTGAACCGCTCCCCAGGACCAGCGGCTGTATTCATCTCCCAGGCGGGCCATAAGGTCATCGGCGCTCTCCCGGTAGCTCTTCTCGACGATGGCCGCGAGATCTTCCCGCACATTGGGTGTGGATCGGTCATCGAACCAGGGGGACCGGTCCTGCATGATCAGAGCGCTGCACCTGAGCAGGGGTTCGATTCCGGTTTTCTTCCAGCTCGCGACCAGGCCTGTGCCCAGTTCGTCGGCGTAGATGTTGTCAATGAGCCGCTGAATCAGGGTGTAATAGAAAACGGCCTCGGCACTCCCGGTGTGCATGGCGCCGCTCCAATTGTCGAATTTATGCCAGATGCTCCTGTACAATGTTCCGATCTCGAACCTGTTTTTCATGAGGACATTGATCCGCTCCATGAACTGTCTGGCAAAGGGAGAAACGATGTCCGTCTGAATGTCCTTGAAATCCTTTATCGAGAGAAATTCGTCGCCGCCGAGCAGCTGGGTGAGCCGGGCCGCCGGAAGCACCGGCCCTGACAGTGAGGCCGGAAAGCGTGTCAGGACGGGAGTGTCCGCGATGACGATGAATCCCTCGGGAGGATTGTAGATAAACGGGAGACGGTCAAATGCATGATAGCCGGCGCCCGGCGCCCCGGGCTGCAGCACGGATCCGGCGGTCTGCATCCCGATATTTCCGTCATTGTCGGCATAGACGAATTGAAGCGGCAGCAGATGGAACCGTGACAGGGCGCGTCTGAATTCGTTCCAGTCTCCGGCCCGGTTGAGATCGAGCAGCGCCTGGAGATCATCCCCGTATTCGAGGCCTGTCCAGCGAAACGAGACCGGCGGGGCAACGACCCGCCCGCCCGCGATCAGATCGCTCACCACCGGGCCGTGGATCGATTCCCGTACCAGGAGAGAGCGGGCGGAATCAAGGCGCACGGGAATACGCTCGTACCGGGACGTGAAGGAGTGGACCTTCCCCCCTGCGATATATGAATCCGGACCCGCCGCTTTTTCCCGAATACACCGGGAAACACTGCCGCCGGCAGCGGTGATGTTCCAGGCGATGCTGCTGTTTTGGCCGATGAGCACACCCGGAAAACCGGGCAGCGACAGTCCGTACACGTCATATCCCGATCCGAAGAGATGGGTTTCATACCAGAGTGAAGGAATGGTCAGCGCCGTTTGGGGCGCACCGGCCATGAGCGGCTGACCGGTGGCCGACCGTATGCCCGATACGGCCCAGCCGAGGCTCGCGTACGGTGTCTGCGATGAGATCAGGAAAGCCGTTCCCCGTTCAAACGCGGCAAGGAGTTTCGTATACACGTTGCCATTGTTGATCGTATGGGGCTCAGTCGCCGGTTCCGGTCCGAACAGGGCTTCCAGGCCGGGAACATTCGATGTCCCGCCGGCGGCCCTGCTCAGCATCTCCCTCCGCCAGTCGGCACGCATTCGCCAGGCGAAGAGACGGCTCACGGCGATGCAGTCGCTCACCGTCCAGTCGGCCGGCTGATAACTGAGGAGAATGAATTCAACGGGCAGCCGGTCGCCCAGTTGCCGGATACACGCGTTCACTCCGTCGGTGTATGCCTGGAGAGCATCAAGGGATTCAACCGAAAGACCGGCGGCTATCTCGTCAGCGGCCCGGTGTATACCGATGGTGAGCATCAGGCTGTCAGCGCCCGCCGCCTCCGGGCCGAGGATACTGGCAAGCCGGCCCCTGGCGCTGCGCCTCCAGAGGTCCATCTGCCAGAGCCTGTCCTGGGCGGTGACAAAGCCCTGGGCAAAAAAGAGACCGCGGCTCTCTTCGGCAATGATATGCGGAATATGGTAGCCGTCCCGATAGACGCGCACCCGGCTATCAAGACCGGCCACGGTAATTGTCCCCGTCGTTCTTGGCAGGGAGCCGGTAACTATTACATATCCCAGCGAGCAGATACCGGCGAGTGCCAGCATGATAACCGTCAAAATAAGAAGGGTGATTTTTAATCCTCTTTGCATCGTCGTCCTTTATAGAGAGTGCCTGCCGGTTATATGTTAATTATTTATAATTATAAAGTCAAGGTCAAATCATTGAGACAGGTCTTTTCCAGGTACGGATCCAGCGGCAGGGTCAGAAGTACTGTTGTGCCCCGGTTCTGCTCGCTGGTAATATCGATGGAACCCGAGTGGGCGGTGATGATTTTATGAGCGACTGTCAGGCCGAGTCCGGTGCCGCTGGGTTTGCTGGTAAAAAACGGTTCGAAAAGATGTTCGATATCTTCGGTCTGAATACCGATGCCGGAATCGATAATGGTGATGGAAACCCGCTTTCGGACCGGATCCTCGCCGGTCTTGATCGTGATCTGACCACCTGACGGCATTGCCTGCAGGGAGTTGATAATGAGATTAGTCATTACCTGGGATATGCGGTCGATATCCATTTTCACCGCCGGCAGCTTTTTCCCTTTGGCAAAGGTTACGGTGACATGTCCGGCTGCGAGCTCGTTTTCCAGTATTCTCAGCACATGGGTGATCACGTCCTCAACCTGCTGGGGAGCGAATCGCAGAATCAGGGGCTTCGTAAAATCGAGCATGTCGCGGAGCATGCGTTCCAGCCGGATCACCTCGGTGATGGCAACCTCCAGGCACTGCTGGTCCCTTGCGTCGAGCTGCAGTCTGCGGGTGAGGGCGGTGAGGGACATTTTTATGGAAGTGAGCGGGTTGCGTATTTCGTGCACGATCGTCGACGTCGCCTTGCCGAATGCGGCCAGTTTTTCCATGCGGAATTTTTTCTGCTGCAGCTGAATGACTTCCGCTGTTTTTTCCTTCACGGTTTTTTCAAGACTCTCGGTATATGTCTGCAGGCGGTCTTCGACATGCGACCGCCGTTCCAGCTCACCCGTGAGCTGTTCATTGAGGAGGGTGAGCTGTTTTGTCCGCTTTTCGATCAGTGTCTGCAGATTCCGGTTACGCCTTTTCAGGCGGGACGAATGGATGCGGATGAATCCGGCGAGAAACAGGAGTCCCCCGATTCCCGCACAAATCCGGAAGAATCCCGTCTGCCAAAACCGGGGCCTGATCACCAGCCGCACCAGCTGTTGCGGCCTGCTCCAGGTGCGCCGGTTCAGGGATGATTTTACCTGGAATGTGTAGCGTCCAGGCGGGAGATGTGAAAAAGTCATTGAATTGAGATTGCCCAGCATGTGCCAATTGTCGTCGAGATGTTCCATGCGGTACTCATAGTGCACATTGCGGGGATTATCAAAATGGAGCGCCGAGAACTCGATGGTGAACACACGGGCGTCATGACCAGGGCGGATGATCGGCACAGTGTCGAATCCCTCCTCTTTCGCGGCGTAGACGCCGTGGTAGTGCCGGGTGTTTTGGCGGGCGTCCAGAATTTTCATGTTCGTTATCCGCACCGGAGGCAGTGTATCGGCGTACCCGATCGTTTCCGGATCAAAGATGGTGAGACCGTCGATGCCGCCGAAAAGCAGGCCGCCGCCGCTGGAACGGCAGGAGGCGCCGACCATGAACTCATTTCCCTGCAGTCCGTCCCTGCGATAGTAATTATGCGAGATGCCGCTCGCGGGATCATACCGGGTGAGACCGTTGTTGGTGCCGATCCAGAGAATGCCGGATGCGTCGGATTCGATGCTCGCGATCCAGTTGTCCGCCAGTCCCTGGACCTGTCTCAGGGATGAGAATGTTCCGGTGACCGGATCGAACCGGTTGACGCCGCCGCCTCTGGTCCCGATCCAGATGATACCGGCGGCATCTCTGTGCAGGACTCTGGCGACATTGTTTGTCAGTGAATTGGGATTGCCGGGTTCATGCAAGTATCTGGTGATGGCGCCTGTTTCCGGGTCGAGTCGGTTGAGCCCGTTCCAGGTGCCGATCCAGAGCCGTCCGAGGCCGTCTTCAACAATCGAGTATACGTCCCTGCTGCTCAGCTCGTTCAGGCCGGGACCCTGGGTGATGTGTTTAAAGGCGCGCCTGCGGGGCAGCCAGAGATTCAGCCCTCCCTCGGTGCCTATCCAGATCCGCTCCCGGGAGTCGGCGAAAATGGTCCTGACGATGCCGGGAGTCAGGGAGGCCGTATCACCGGGCGAGTGGGAAAAATGCGTGTTAGACCCGGTATCCGGCCGGATGATGTCGATACCGGTCTCCGTGCCGGCCCAGATCGCACCCCGGTGGTCGGCGAAGAGCGAAAATACGTTCATACTCTGCAGAGCCCGTCCGTAGCGGGTGTAGCGGCCGGTGGCCCGGTCGAATCTGTTCAGTCCCGCATCGGTGCCGATCCAGATCTGTCCGCGGGCGTCCTCGACTACCGAACGCACGACGGCGCCGCTGCCCCGTTCCCCGGGGGGCTGGGCCTTGAGATAGGCGAAGGGTTTGTGCATGAAGTCGGTTTTACTGATGCCGCCCCAGGTACCGACCCATACCTCCCCGGTGCGTCCGAAGAGGATGCTGGTCACGACATTATGGGTAAGGCCGCGGTTGTCCAGGGGGTCGGCTTTGATGCGGGTGAGCTCCCGGACACCGGGCGAGTACATGGCGATTCCCTGGTCGGTGCCGATCCAGATTCGGCCCGAGGCATCTTCGGCCAGGGCGTTGATGGTGCTTTCGGGCAGAACGGCGGCGCGGCGGGAAAGCGAAATGCGGCGGGAATCCTCACTGCAGGCGGCCGTGACCGGTACGAGGCCCCTGTCCGTGCCCAGCCAGACAGTTCCGGTCCTGCTCGGCATCACTGCATTAATGGCCTCGGTGGTGCCGAGCGCGTCGAGAACGGCGGGATCAGGGCTGCAGCCGAGCACCGATCCCGCGGTATCGCATACGAACAATCCCTTTTCCCGGCTGCCGACCCAGATACGGTTGCCGTCATCGACGTAAAGCGATGTAACCTCCGTTGTGAGCGGTTCTTTGGACGGCATGAGGAGGGGGACGGAGGTCAGCGTGTCCGCAGGCGGCGTGGATCTGAACAGCCCGCAGTTCGTGGCAATCCACATGGTTTCATCTCGACCACGGGCAACAGCATGTATTCTGCAGGTGTGCACTTTTGCCGGAAGCGGTCCCGGTATCGGACGCGGCTGAAAGCATTCGGTAATCAGGTTGAACAGGTAGAGGCCGTTCTCGGTTCCCACCCAGAGAGTGCTGTCGGATTCGCGGCAGAGTGCGGTCACGGATATGTTGAACCCGGATGGATCGGGAGGATCCGGCACGAAGGAGATGAACTCATATCCGTCATACCTGTTGAGCCCGTTGCGGGTGCCGAACCAGAGAAAACCGGCGGAATCCTGACAGATGCTCTGTACATAGTTCTGGGAGAGGCCGTCTTCATTGGTCAGCCGCTGGAACTGGACCGTCGTGATCTGTCCCGCGGCAAAAGGGATCGACAGTATCAGGGTGAGCCCGGCTGCAAAGAGTATGTTTTTCTGGCCGTTCATCGCATGCGGTTCCGGCAGTAGTGTATAGCACAGGAGATTGTAAATCGATATTCTTTAATATAATTATTGAATTTAAAAAAGACAAATGCTATCTTGTACTATTGAGCAGACAGGAGACAGGAGACAGGAGACAGGAGACAGGAGGCAGGACCACCCCGGTGCCTCTCCCCAAATGTCCGGCGAAAAGCACGAAAGAGAAAAATAACATGCAGGGTCGGTCATCGGTATCGAAATCGCAATCGGTAATCGAATCCGGGAACAGATACATCAGCGCTTAAGATCGGGAGAGTGAGAGAAAGAGCGTGGATGTCTTTTTAAGCTTTCGTCCTTTCTCCCCTCTGTTTTTTCGTATGTTTCGCAGGCTATTCAGGCGGTTGGAGACGGTATGATCATCACACTTATCACCGATTTCGGAACAGCGGATCACTACGCTGCCGTGATGAAGGGCGTGATCCTTTCCGGGGCACCGCAGGCGACGATCGTCGATATCAGCCATCACATTCCGCCCCAGGATGTCGGCAGGGCCGCGTTTCTGCTGCACATGGCCTGGCGGTATTTCCCTGCCGGTACCGTTCATACGGCGGTGGTCGATCCGGGTGTGGGCACTGACAGACGGGTGCTCGCGGCGGAGGCGGAAGGACATTTTTTCCTGGCGCCCGACAACGGGCTTCTCTCCTGGGTACGTCACACCTGTCCCGGACTGCGTGTTCGGAGCGTGGAAAACCGGGAACTTTTCCGGCCCGGCATCAGTTCCGTATTTCACGGCAGGGATATATTCTCCCCGGTCGCAGCCTTTCTGGCGTCCGGGGGCGACTGGGCTGATGTCGGCCCGGTTACCGCTTCCATTGTCAAAACCCGAATCCCCCTGCCGGAAAGCGACGGGAATCGCGTCAGCGGTGTGGTTGTCTATGTTGACGCATTCGGCAACTGTATTACCAATATTCCGGGAACCATGACGGAAGGGAGAACAGCGGCAGCCGCTGAATGCGGGGGGCATACCGTTTCCCGCTCCGGGTCCGTTTACGCCGACGCAGAAGCGGGTGAGGCGGTCCTCCTGACCGGCAGTCACGGGTACCTGGAAATGTCGGTCAGGAACGGCAGCGCCGCCGCTGTCTTCAGCATCGATGCCGGAAGTCCCGTATCCGTCATTCTGAAATGAGGTCATTACCGTACTGTAGTGGTCTGTTATGAGAAATCCGTTCACTATCCTCAAAGACGCGGCCCGGAACGGGAAACGCTGGTTTCACCTGCTCCTGCTGCTGTGCACGTTCGGGACCGCGTTTTCCGTGGGCATGAGCGAAGGGGTGATCGGCGGCCTGCTCTACGCCGCCGGCCTTCTTTCCATTCTGCTGGCTCATGAAATGGGACACTATCTGGCCGCCCGGCGCCACGGGGTGCCCGCGACCCTGCCCTTTTTTATCCCCATGCCGCTGCCGCCCTTCGGAACCATGGGGGCGGTGATCCGAATGAAGGGGGTGATCCCCGATCGCAGGGCGCTTCTTGATATCGGCGCCGCGGGCCCCTATGCCGGACTGCTGGTCTCACTGCCGCTGATCATCATCGGCGCCGGACATTCCCTGCCGGTGGAAACGGCGTCCATGGGGAGCGATGCCATTGCCCTGGGCGAGCCCCTGCTGTTCCGGTTTATTGTCAGCGTGACCGCCGGGAACGCTGGACCGGAACATGATCTGCTTCTCCATCCGCTGGCGTATGCGGGCTGGGTCGGCCTGTTCGTGACCGCCCTCAACCTGCTGCCGGTGGGGCAGCTGGACGGCGGTCATATCATGTATGCGCTTTTTGGCGGAAAAAGCCGCTACGCTGCCGTGATCTACCACGCCGTCCTCTTTTACATCGCGCTCTTCCACTTTGCGGGGTGGCTCCTGCCGGTCATTCTCCTGTTCATCATCAGGCGGCACCCGCCCACCGGCGACGACCGGATCGCACTGGATCCGCTCAGGCGGGCGGCGGGTATCGGCGCCATGATCATTTTCTTTTTCGTGTTCGTGCCGGTTCCGTTCGGCCCGGCGGAAGGACTGGTGACGCTGCTCCTGGGCCTTTTCCGGTAATCCGGCTGCTGGGTCGTTTACCGCGGATTGCGGCATTTTTTCTTGCAATTACCGCCCGGATTCTGTATAATTTAGTGTTCTACTGCTACTGACGGAGAATTATGAAATTTTTCAGAACATGGCCGGGTAAACTGATTCTGGTGCTTGTGTTCATCTTCTTCATCATCTATGGAATACAGTCGCTGGATCATGTGCTCACCCAGATGGAAAGCTCCACCCTCTGACTGGATTGTATCGGGGTCGGGTGACTCCGGATCACAATTCCGAAACATGCTTCAATCAGTGACGGTTCAGCTGCCGCGGGCAGGGGCCGTTTTTTCACTCCGGTCGAACAACGCACAGGAATTGTATGCAGTCAACAGGAAAGAAAAAGACCAGAAGAGAGTCCGTAAGACGGCTTCAGAAGATCCGTCAGTTCACCCTGGTCGGAGTCGGCCTCATTCTCGGCAACAGCTATTTCAATGCGATCAATACCAAAAGTGTTTACCAGGGAACGCTCAAGTCCGGATGCGTTCCCTTTTTAAACTGCCACGCCTGCCCGTTCGCCATTTCGTCCTGCCCCATCGGCATTTTGCAGCACTTTTCCGCCATGAAAAAGTTTCCGTTTCTGCTGCTGGGATATCTGGGAATTATCGGCCTGATCTTCGGCCGGGCGGTGTGCGGCTGGATCTGTCCCTTCGGATGGCTCCAGGAGATGATGTACAGGATCAAATCCCGCAAATTCAGCATCCCCGGGCCGTTTCTTCATCTCAAATACGTCTCACTTGTCGTTCTCGCCGTGATACTGCCCTATCTGACCGGCGCGCACTGGTTTTCGAAACTCTGCCCCTGGGGCACACTGATAGCCGGGATCCCCTGGGCGGTCTGGAATCCGGCCGATCCCGAATTCGGCGATCCGGCGATCATGCCCGGCGACATCGGGTTTTACTACTGGCTCAAAATCGGTGTGCTGGCGTTTTTTCTGATTCTCTTCGTTTTCTACAAGCGGCCGTTCTGCCGCACGTTCTGTCCGCTGGGTGCGATCTACTCGGTGTTCAATCGTTTCAGCATCATGCGGCTCGAGGTGGACCGTGACGAGAGATGCGCGGGCTGCAATCTTTGTAAACGCGTCTGTCCGGTGGATATCAAGGTGTCCGATGATCCCAATTCACCGGAGTGCATTCGCTGTCTCGAGTGCCAGGTGTGCTCAAAGGTGCGTGTGACATGGAGACTCACCAATGGAAGAAAAACAGAAGCAGCTGCTGAAACAGCTGCCGGCGGTTGACCGGCTGCTGGAAAACAGGGCCATTCAGGACCTGCTGCAGCTGTATCCCCGCATCCTCGTTACCGAGGTGATTCAGGATACGATCGACAGGATGCGGAAAGCGATCCTCTCCGGAAATGGAGAGCCGCCTCCGGCCGAAGAAACGGTGGTGGAGCGGATCCTGCACCGCTGTGCCGGAGAATTGCACCTTTCTCTGCGCCGGGCCATCAACGGTGTGGGGATCGTCCTGCATACCGGGCTGGGAAGAGCGGCCTTCGCGGAGCAGGCGATCCAGGCCCTCATGGAAACCACGGCCCATTTCTGCACCCTCCAGGCCGACATCGGCACCGGGAAACGGGGCGACCGATACGCGCATGTCGAAGGCCTGCTGAAACGGCTTTCGGGTGCCGAGGCGGCAATGGTCGTCAATAACAACGCGGCGGCCACCATGCTCATTCTCAATACGCTCGCCGAAGGGAAAGAGGTGATTGTCTCCCGGGGCGAACTGGTGGAGATCGGCGGGTCTTTCCGCATTCCGGATGTCATGCGGCGAAGCGGCGCCCGGCTGGTTGAGGTGGGTGCGTCAAACCGGACCCACCTTCGAGATTATACGGCGGCGGTAGGCGCGGATACCGCTATGCTTCTCAAGGTGCATCAGAGCAATTTCAAAATTATCGGATTCACCAGCGACGTCGCGATCGGCGAGATCGCGGAACTGGCACACGAGCACGGGCTGTACGCAGTTGATGATCTCGGCAGCGGGGCGCTGGTTGATCTGGCAAAATGGGGACTTCCGCAGGAGCCGGTGGTCAGCCGTTCGATCGCGGCGGGCGCCGATGTTGTCTGCTTCAGCGGAGACAAACTGCTGGGAGGGCCTCAATGCGGCATCATCGTCGGGAAAAAGGAACCGATCGAGCGCATGAAAAAAAATCAGCTGACCCGGGCGCTGCGCTGCGGGAAAATGACCTATACGGTGCTCGAGGCGACGTTGCGTCTTTTTCTTGAGGAGGAGAAACTGCTGGAGCACCATCCGACGATCCGGATGCTTACGGAAACACCCGGGGAGATTAAAAAACGGGCCCAGAGCCTGAAGCGCAATCTGGCGAGCCTCGGCAATGAGAAATTGAACCTGCAGGTGCTGGAGGATCTCTCCGAGGTCGGCAGCGGCTCCCTTGCGGGCCTGCAGCTTCCAACCTGGGTGGTATCCCTCGAGATCAGGGGGCAGTCGGCGGAAACACTGGCGGCCGATCTCAGGCTGCAGCAGCCGCCGGTTTTTACCCGCATCAAGGACGGGCACTGTCTCATTGACTGCCGGACGGTGCGGCGGGATGAGTTTGTCATGATCAGAGAGGCGGTACGGGGGGTACTGGGGTAGATACCCCCTCTGCCGTTTCATTCGATTCACAGCGGTGCTGCGGGATATGGCGGGCACCTGTCTTTTCAGGAATGATACAGATGACGAAACGGCTCGGACGGCATGTCGTGCTGGGCATGGCCGGCCACATCGATCACGGAAAGACCGAACTGGTGAAAGCGCTTACCGGTACGGATACGGACCGGCTGAAAGAGGAAAAAGAGCGGGGCATGACCACGGACCTGGGCTTCGCATTCCTCGGTGACGACATCACGATTATCGACGTCCCCGGGCATGAAAAGTTTGTGAAGACCATGGTGGCGGGCGTGAATACGGTGGATGTGGCATTGCTGGTGATCGCGGCGGACGACGGCATCATGCCCCAGACCGTGGAGCATCTCGAGATTCTGAACCTGCTGCGGGTTCCGGCCGGGCTGATCGCCGTGACCAAGACCGATATGGTGGAGCAGGAGTGGCTGGAACTGGTCATCACCGATATCAGGAATCTTATTGCCGGAACCGTGCTCGAGGGCGCGCCGATCGTGCCGGTGAGCAGTATTACCGGGGATAACATCGACCGGCTTACCGCGGCGATTGTCGAGACGGCGGCTTCGGTGCGCCGGCGTCAGGACAGGGGCGTGTTCCGCATGCCGGTGGACCGTGTGTTTACCATCAAGGGATTCGGGACCGTGGTTGCCGGCACGGTGCTTTCCGGCACGATTCACCGGGACGCCGCGGTGGAGCTGCTGCCGCAGCAGAAACGGCTGCGGGTGCGGGGCATTCAGGTGCACGACCAGAGCGTCGAGCAGGGAGGCACCGGATTCCGGACAGCGATCAATCTGCAGAATGTCGAAAAAACGGCGATCATACGGGGCAATGTACTGGCGGAGCCGGGTTTTTACCGTCCCACGACCGCAGTCGATGCCCACTTTTCTCTTTTACAATCCTGGCAGAAGGTGCTTAAGAACCGCACCCGGGTGCGGGTGCACGTGGGAACCAGCGAAGTGATGGGACGTATCATCCTTCTGGAACACCGCGGCCTGGAACCCGGCAAGGAGGGGTTCGTGCAGGTCAGGTTCGAAAAACCGGTAGTGGCTGACCGGGATGACCGTTTCGTGGTGCGCAGTTACTCGCCGGTCCGCACCCTGGGGGGCGGGGTCGTTCTCGATCCCCATCCCCCCCGTCACAAGCGGTTCGACCCCGACGTGTCGGCGACCCTGCAGCGGTTTCTCCAGGGTGATCCCGTGCAGGTGGTAGAGGAGTTTCTGCAGCGGGCCGGGTACATGCCGATGAACGCGGATGAGATCGCCACGGGACTGGGAATGCCGGCGGATCAGGTGCAGCGCCTTCTGGATCGGCTGGAAGAGAGCGGCGAGGGAGTGCGCATCGGTAAGAAACGCTGGATGGCGGCAGCTACTCTGGCGGCGCTGAAACGGGCCGTACTCGACGAACTCGACGCCTATTACGAGAACAATCCGTTGCGGATCAGTATGTCGGGCGCCGAAATACGCTCCCGTATCAGGCGGCCGGTGGACAAAGCGCTGTTCGACAGTACCTGCGCGCTGCTGGTTGAGGAGGGAGTGGTGGAAGTGGACGGCGACAAGCTGAAACGGGCGGGGCGTGACGTCTCGCTGCCCGCTGCCGCGGTTCGCCTGAAGGAGAAGATCGAAGCCGCGTACCTGGCAGATCCCTGGAAACCCCCCCGGCTCAGCGAGGTGGTCAGTGATCTGGGAAAGGAGGCCGAGCCGCTGATCTCCTTTCTGCTTGAATCAGGCACCCTGGTACGGCTGGAAAACGAGATTCTCATCCACGGGCGGGCGCTGGCGGACGCGAAAGAGAAGATAGCGGCGCTGCTTGATACCACCGGCGGTTCCACGGTGAGCGATATCAAGGAACTGCTGGGAACGACCAGAAAATACGCAATGCCGCTCTGTATCCATCTCGATAACACCGGGTTTACCGAACGGGACGGCGATCTGAGGATATTGAAACGATGAGAGCACGAAGTACCGGTATATCTATCATGGCGGTGAGCATGTTTCAGTGCAGGTGAGCCAATAGCGTTTTCAGAGCCGTGCGCTCTGATCACATGAACGAAGGAGCGGGAAGCCGTATGCACTGAGTACGCGCCTTCCCGTGCATCAGCAGGGAAGGCTGTCGTATGTCGTTGATCGTAACCGTATCGTATCACTCCGACCGGGGATGGATCCTTCCATTCACGGCCGGAGTTTTTTTATGCCGCAACAGCCGGAGGGCGCATGGACACCTATGAAATCAACCTGAGGCGGATCCGCGGTATCGCGGCCGGGCGGGGGCTCTCGCTCAATCCCGACGAGGAACGGATCAGGAAAGTCGTCGGTCTCATGTCCGATAATTATGAGCGTACCGGACAGTGGTTCTGCCCCTGCAAGCAGCAGCACCGGCCCCCGCTGGCCGGGAGCGATCCCTGCTGTCCCTGTGACGCTCTGGACGCCGAAATAGCGGCGGACGGTCATTGCCGCTGCCGGCTTTTCTACCGATAAATCCGTGATCCCGGACGGAGATGCCGGGTGTTACTACTGACATATACCAACAGGAGGAACCGAATGAAAAGAACCGTAATCATCCTCATCGCCGCACTGCTCATTGCCGGGTGCGGCAGTCGGGATGTACCCGTGCTGAAGGTGGGGTATGTCGGACATGATCACCAGTCCGCGCTCTACATTGCCGCCCTGCGACCGGAGGCGACGAACGCGGACGCCGGTGTCTGTCTGAAGGAGATCGAGCCCCGCAAACAGTATGAACTGGTCAAAAAAGGCCGGAAGATAGCCGATGTGGAGCTGTACGAGGCGGGCGGCGGCTCCAAAATGCCCACGATGATGAGCCAGGGCCACTTCGAGATCGGGTTCGGCGGTGTGGCGGCAGTGGCGTTCTTCACGGACAAGGGATCGCCCATGAAAATCATCTCGCCCCTCCATACCAAGGGCGACATGCTGGTGGTGGCCCCCGCAACTCCCGCGCTGGACTGGAATGAATTCGTCGCCTGGGTAAAACGGGAACGGCGCCCGGTGCGGATCGGCTTCAAGAATCCCGTTGCCGTGGCCAAGCTGATATTCGAACGGGCCCTGCAGGAGGAGGGGCTGACGTTTACCGGTGACAGAGCCGACAGGACCAGCGACATCCTCATGGTCCACATGAAGGGTGAGGCCAATCTGATCCCGGGATTGCAGAACAGGATCATCGACGGGTACGTGTCGAACAATCCCTGGTGCGCCATCGCGGAAGAGAAGGGCGCTGGCCGGATCATCGCGGATCTCAATGACCTGCCGCCGGGTATCTGGAAGGATCATCCCTGCTGCTGCGTGGCCGCAACCGACAGCGTCATGCGCAAACAGCCGGGCCTGGTGAAAGAGTTCCTGAAACTGATCATTGTAGCGACGAACTATCTTAATGAGGATGAGACACTGGCAGCCCGCAATGCATCGGACTGGATCGGCACGACGCTCACGGTGGAACAGGCGTCCCTGCCGACATCGGGATTTTCCACCAATCCCAACGATCACTGGAAAAAGGCGATGATGGTCTGGATCGGTGAGATGAACGCCATGGGCCAGCTGCAGGACCGGCTGAAAGACAAGAGCGCGGCGGAAATCGAGGCGCTTCTCTATGATTTCGGTCCCCTGGAAAAAGCCGCATTCGAACTGAAGAAGGCGGGCATGGAGGTCTGGTACTGATGCTCAAGCGATTTTTCCCGGCCCTGCTCCTGCCGCTTCTGCTGCTCGTCCTCTGGGAGACGGCTGCGGTGGGGGCCGGTAATCCGGCACTGATCCCCCGCATCGAATCGGTCGCCTCCATTCTGGCCCATCCAGGCGGCGATCTGCTGAGGACCGGCACCTACCTGCACCACATCGCGGTCAGCGGTCTGCGGGTGATCATCGGATTTATGCTGGCCGCCGCGGCCGGCATTCCCCTCGGGCTGCTGGCCGGCCGAAAACTGCTGTTCAGCCGCATGCTGACACCGCTGGTGGAACTGCTGAGGCCCCTCTGTCCCATCGCCTGGATTCCCTTTGCCCTGGCGATATTCAGGACCTGGGCGGTCACGGATATATTCGGGCTGCGCTATTCATCGTCCATTTTCGCCCAGGTGCAGCTGGGCATGCTGTTCGTGATCTTTTACGGCGGGTTTTTTCCGATTTTTCTCAATACCGTCGACGGGGTGCGGTCGGTGAAGAACATCCATCTCGAGGCGGGTATGCTCCTGGGCGCCGATCAGCGGCAGCTTTTCAGAAAGGTGATCTTTCCGTCGGCGCTGCCGCAGATCCTCACGGGCCTGCGGGTCGGGCTCGGTATCTGCTGGATGGTGATCATCGCCGCCGAGATGATGCCGGGAAGCGACGCGGGCCTCGGCTACCTGATCATGTTTTCCTACGAACTGGCGGAAATGGATATTCTCATAGCCTGCATGATCCTGATCGGGCTGGTAGGCACACTGCTCAGCTTCGGGCTCAAGAAGATCGCGGACAGGACCTCGTTCTGGCAGGCGAAGGAGGCGTGATGGCGTTCGTACGACTGGAACAGGTGGCAAAGAGCTTTCGGAACGAGAAAGGACAGAGCACCGAGGCGATCGCTTCCCTGGATGTTTCCTGTGAACGGGGTGAACTGCTGGCGGTGATTGGTCCTACCGGCTGCGGTAAAACGACGCTGCTTCGCCTCATTGCCGGACTCATCACGCCCGATTCCGGGACCGTCACCATAGACGGAGAGGCGGTACGCGGCATCCGTCCGGAAACGACCCTGGTGTTCCAGCAGTATTCTCTGTTTCCCTGGCGTACGGTGCTGGAGAACGTGGCGTTCGGACCGGAGATGAAGGGCGTGCCCGGATCAGAGCGTTTCCGGACCGCCCGGGAATACATCGAACTCGCCGGACTGGCCGGTTTCGAGCGGGCCTTTCCCCATGAACTCTCCGGAGGCATGAAACAGCGGACCGCCCTGGCCCGGGCCCTTGCCAGCGAACCGGACCTGCTGCTCATGGACGAACCGTTCGGAGCCCTGGACGAGCGCACCAGGCACGCGCTGCAGGATCAGCTGCTGCTGATCCGGAAGCGGCGGAACCTGACGATCCTCTTCGTCACCCACAGCATCGATGAAGCGCTTTACCTCGCCGACAGAGTGCTGGTGATGCGGGACCGGCCGGGAAGCGTCCTGCGGGAATACCGGATCGAGCTGAAACGGCCCCGGGACCGGCGGTCCCGGGTATTCACGGATCTGCATCTCTCGATCCGTGACCGGCTGGAAGACGTGCTGGCCGGCAGCAGCAATGGTACACAACGGTCCCTGCAGGAGCAGGGATCATGCACCTGAAAACAAGGAGATACCAATGAAGAAACTGTCCGTATTATGTGTCGCTCTCTTCCTTGCACAAGCGGCCTCGGCCCAGATTATCTGGCGGCCGGCGAAAACATTGAGCCACGGAAGCTTTCTCATCTATACATCCAATTACATCACGCAGTTCAATAAATCCTACGACTGGAACGGAGAGAAGTGGGTGCCTTATGGCGATGACCGGAAAATGACCTACGTCGGGATGGAGACGATGTTCGGGGTGGGGCTCACCGACCGCATCGAACTGCTGGTGAACCTGCCGGTCAATTTCAATTCCGTGGAGACCGGGGGTGTGGAAAACAGCGCCTCGGGTATCGGCGATATGTACCTGAAAACCCGGGTGGCGGTGGTGCCCTGGACAGCGGACCGGGGAGGATTCACCCTGGTCGGGGCCGTGCGGCTGGCCAGCGGCGACCGGGAGGTGATGCCGGCCCTGGGAGACGGCACCACTGATTTCGTGGTGGGCGGCATCTTCAGCAGCGGCTGGAAGAGCGGATTCCGCTGGCACCTGCGCGCAGCCTACTGGCTCAACGGCAAAACGGATTCGGACACCGATCTCGGCGATGAACTGAAAATCCTCGCCAAACTGGACAGAACCATCGCAGCGAAACTCGCCGGATTCGTCACCTACATTCCCGATATTTTCTTCAAGAACAAAGACGCCGACGGCGAAGCGATCGACAACTCCCAGAAGCACAGACACTACATTTCCGCGGGCATCGTCTGGAACCCGGTCAAGGGACTGTTCATCAGGCCCAAGGCCACCATCCCTGTCGCGGGTGAAGGCGGGTCGCTCTACAGCGTGAAGCCGCTGGTAGATGTATGGTACAGTTTCGCGTTGTTCAAATGAGCACGTGAGGTTCGGTCATCGGAACTCGGTGTCGCTGGCGGTGATCGGAGGCAGGAGGCCGGAGACCGGGCCCCGCCGCCCCGCCCCGTTAGACTCCAACGAAAGACGCGAAAGGCACGAAAAATAATTAGGATAATAAGAATTTCGGGCAGCGGCGGTCCCCGGACCGCCATGGGCGATGGTTTTTTTACCTGAAAAACAGGAGTATGACAATGAGTACATGCTGCAGTGAATCTGGCAGGAAGCAGGAGAGTAAGGATGCCGGGAAAGGGCCCCGGGCCGGCGGTGTTCCTGAACAGTCGAGAGAGGATCTCTCCGCCGACCAGGTGCTGGAGTGGTTCCGGAAGATGGTGCCCAATAATCTCGAATATGTCAGGGCCGAAAAGGAAAAGGGACGCGGTCTCGTGGGAATCATGTGCGAATACACGCCCCGGGAGGTGATCATGGCGGCCGGTGCCATGCCGCTCTGCCTCTGCGGCGGTGACGTCCGGATGATCCCCGCCGCGGAGGAGGCGCTGCCCGCCAACCTCTGTCCCCTGATAAAATCCACCTACGGGTACAGCGTGACCGGTAAAAATCCGTTTTTGAGCATGCTCGATCTTGTGGTCGCTGAGACGACCTGCGACGGCAAGAAAAAGATGTATGAGCTGCTCAGCGAACGGCACCCCATGCATGTGCTGGAACTGCCGCAGAAGCCGGACAAACCCGAGGCGGCCGATTACTGGTACGGTGAACTGGTGACGTTGAAACGGATTCTTGAAGAACGGTTTCGGACCGAGATATGTGATGAGCGGCTGGAGGAATCAATACGGCTCATGAACCGGGAGCGTCGGCTGCGCCGGTCGCTTGCTGATTTGATGACGGCGGATGACCCGCCTCTGACCGGGCTGGAAATCCTCACCCTCAAGAGTCTTGTTTCCGGTATTCCCGCTGATTTCACCGTGTATGAACAGGCGCCGGCCGCCTTTTCCGGACGCATGGTTCCCGGGGGTGTGAGAGTGCTGCTCACGGGAGTGCCCGTGCCGCACGGCGCCGAACGGGTCCTCGGGATCATCGAGGCAAACGGCGGTCTGATCGTCGCCCAGGAGAACTGTACAGGCATGAAGCCGGTCGATGAGGATGTTCCGGAAGGGAGCGGCGCCCCTCTGCGGGCCATCGCGGACACGTACTACCATCTGCCCTGCTCGGTGATGACAGGCAATCCGGGACGGTTGGATCTGCTCCGGAGGCTCACGGAGAGATTCAGGCCGGAGTGCGTTATCGAACTGGTCTGGCAGGCGTGCCTCACCTACGATGTGGAATCGGTGACGATCCGCCGTTACGCGGAAGCGGAGCTGGGCCTGCCGTATCTGAAAATCGAGACCGATTATTCGCCTTCGGATACCGCGCGTATCGCCACCCGGGTGCAGGCGCTGTGTGAAACGGTGAGGGGAGGAGCGTAATCGCATGCCGGAATCGATCTACGCCGGAATAGACAGCGGATCGCGGATGGTCAAGATCGTTCTGATCGATCATGACCGGGCAGTCCGGGGCAGTGTTGTGCTGGATCAGGGAGTGGATCAGGCGGCACTCGCATCATCGGCATTGCATGCGCTGCTGGAGGAATCGGGATATACCATGGCCGATCTGGCAATGGTCGTGGCCACCGGCTACGGACGGGACTCCCTGGACTGTGCCGGCATCACCATCACCGAGATCACCTGTCATGCCCGGGGCGTGCTGTCTTTGCATCCGGATGCGATGACGGTCATCGATATCGGCGGCCAGGACAGCAAGCTGATCCGCATGGACGGCAGCGGCCGAGTGCGTGATTTTGTCATGAACGACCGCTGCGCCGCGGGTACGGGTCGGTTTCTCGAGGTCGTGTCCAAGCGGCTCGATATCGCTCTGGAGGCACTCGGCGCATATGCGGAAAAGGCCGACGCGCCGGCCGCGATCAGCAGCATGTGCGTTGTCTTTGCCGAGAGCGAGATCATCGGGCTGCTGGCCGGGGGCGCATCCCGGGAGAATATCATCGCCGGGGTGCAGACCTCCATCGCCTCGCGGGTGGCTTCCATGGGCGGACGCTCGCTGGCGGATCCCGTATATGTTACCGGGGGCGTCGCCATGATCCCGGGAATGGTCCATGCGCTGGAAGCTGCCCTGGATCGTCCCGTGACCGTGGCACAGCAGCCTCAGCTGACCGGGGCCCTGGGCGCGGCGCTGCTGGCGAAGGAACGGAGACAGGAGGCCGGACCCCGCCCATCCCCAAATTGCCAACGAAGGACGCGAAAGAAACGGAAAAGACAGAGAGAATAGGGATATAGCGATAGCCCCGGGCTTCCAGCCCGGGGCTTATTATTCAGCGGGTTTCCAACCCACGGTGCGAAATCAACGGTTTATATCCGTCGTTTGTAACTTACACACGGAAGTGTCATCCACAGTGCTTCTGTCGGGGATTCAGAAAAGATCAACAGAACAACATTCAACAAGTACATTCAACAACCAGGGCCCATCCCCACCACCCGGAAATATCCGGACAGGGGGGACGGGCCGCAGTATTCGATTTTATTTTCGTTTCTTTAGTGGTTTTCGTTGGAGTTCATTGGTGCGGGTCGGGCGGTCCGGCCTCCCGTCTCCGGTCAGTTTTTCTTTTGAAACCGCACCGGTATCGCCACCCACACTTCCACGGGCTTCCCTTTCTGCAGGGCGGGTTTCCATTTCGTATCCTTTACCGCCTCCATGGCCGCTTCGCTGCAGCCGCCGCCCAGACCCTGCAGGATCTTCGTGTGCAGTACGTTTCCGGCGGTGTCGATGTGGGTATTCACCCGCACGATGCCCTCGATGCCGGCTTCCTGGGCTATTCTCGGGTAGACAAGATGTTTCTGAAGCCCGGCCCAGCCGTCGACCGGTTCAGGAGCGACGTCGAAGGCGACAAAGAAGACCTCATCGCCGGTGGTTTCGGCTTCACTCTCTATTGGTTGTTTTTCCTGGATGACAGTGGATGGTTTGCCTGATGCTGATTCTTCATCCTTCTTCATTTGAAACCGCACGGGAATCGCCACCCAGACCTCGACCGGTTTGCCCTTCTTCTGCATGGCCGGAATCCACTTCGTCTTTTTCACCACGTCCATGGCGGCTTCGTTGCAGCCCCCATCCAGCCCCTGCAGGATTTTTGTGTACAGCACGTTTCCGGCGGTATCGATGTGGGCGTTTACCCGTACGATACCTTCGATGCCGGCTTTCAGCGCAGAATCAGGATAGACGAGATTTTTCTGGAGCCCGGCCCAGCCGCCCACCGGTTCCGGGGCCTCTTCAAAGGCAACGAAGAAGACCCCGTCCGGATCGATGGCAAAGTCGGCGAATACCGTTGTTTCGGCCCGCAGCGTTATGTCGGTTTTCGCCGCCAGCAGCCTCTTTTTCGTTATCGCTGAAACAGTATATGTTCCCGGCGGCACCCGGTCGATTACGTATATACCCTGTTTATCGGTGCGTGCTTCCAGGGATGTCGGAGCGATAGTGATGATCACGTCGGGAATGGGGTCTTTGGTTTTTTCATTGAAAACCTGCCCCCTGATGCGTCCGTACTGTTTTTTGTCCAGGGTGAACTGCACCGGTATCTGTACCCATACTTCAACCGGTTGTTCGCGCTGCATGGCCGGGGTGAATTTTGTTTTTTTAATCGCGTCCATTGCCGCTTCATTGCAGCCGTTCAGCGCTTCGAGAATTTTTGTGTGAAGCACCGTGCCGTCAATGCCGATGTGAGTGGCGACCCGGACCGTGCCTTCGATGCCGGCCTTTTCAGCCGCTTCCGGATATACCAGGTTTTGCTGGATCGCGTTCCAGCCGCCCACGGGCACCGGCTCCTTGTCAAAGGCGACGAAAGTCGCTGCCTGTTTCGCGGGCTTTTTCTGAGCGGTCTGCTCGCCGGTAACTTTTGTTGCCTCCGGGACCTGTCTTTCAGCATCCGTCCGTCTGGTCCCCGGTGTTGTGACGACCGTATCCGCCTGCAGCATTTTCGGACGCATGGGAACCCTGACAGTAACCGTCTCTTCCTTTTTCAGTGTTACATCGGTGAATGTGCTCTCGTACCCCATAAAAGAGACGTAAAGCGTGTACGTCCCGGCAGTCAGTCCCGTGATCCGGAATTGTCCCTTACTGTTCGATGCCGCTCCCAGGGTTTTGTTTTCAATCATGACATTCGCT
Source organism: bacterium (assembly GCA_016934955.1). GTDB lineage: Bacteria > Zhuqueibacterota > QNDG01 > QNDG01 > JAGLOF01 > JAFGRY01. Next base: position 79,973 of record JAFGRY010000048.1, read on the forward strand.
CCATTGAGCGGATCGCCGGTTTCCTCATCCACCACCGTTCCCGTGATGATCCCCTTTCCGTCCTGGACAACGGCAGTGTCCTCTCCGAAAGATGGGTTCCCCGTCCCTCTGAACGAGAGCATGAACCCCGCCGCCATGACGATGGTGATGAGCATGATGCCCGTGCGTGTGGAAATCGTTTTCATACGCGCCTCCATTTGGTACCGGATGCGGTTGTACAGCTCCTGCCGCTTTTTGATCAGGGCAGAAGCTGAACCGCATCCCAGTCCTGGTGAAGTCATGGTCTCCGCGATCTCCACGAGGGCCCTGGAATAGGTGACCGAGGAGCATGACCGTCCTTGTGAAATGGAGCTGTCGTCACAGGCCATTTCTCGTAACTCATCCACGCGGCGGTTGAGCAGCCAGACGAGGGGATGAAAAAAGTAGAGCGCGCCGGCCAGGGACTGGACAAAACGGGCCAGTCCGTCCAGGCGCTGTATGTGGGCCAGTTCATGGCTGAGGATCATGGCCCGGCATTCCGGGGACCAGACCTCCCAGTTGCCCGGCACGTAGATCTCCCGGGGAAAGAGCCCGATACTCATGGGTATGGCGACCTTCTCCGACCGGCAGAGGGAGACGCCGGAGGGCAGCAGCCCGTCCGCCGGGAGCAGGCAGGCATCCCTGAGCCTGAGCTTGAGCCTGAGGGTGGAGACTGCCGGCAGCAGAATGAGCGTCCCGGCCACAGCCAGCCAGACGGCAAAGAGCAGCCCTGCTGTGGTGAATGCCGGGGTCGCCGGCGCAGCCGCCGCTGCCGGTATGGTCCCGCTGACCATGACGGGTATCGCCGAGACCGCTGTTTCAGCGGAACGGCTCAGATGGATCTGAATCGGCGCCGGGATGACATTGGGCAGAAACAGCTTCGTGATGCCGATAAAGGCGATGATATACCGGAAACGGGCCGATACGCTGCGCATGCGGTGAAGAATGAGAAAGATCACCGCGAGGAAAAGCGTATTCTGCGCCACACTGAAGGCGAGGTAGCGCAGCCAGATCTGACCCCATTCATTGATCGATTCAATCATGATCGGTTCCTCCTGTCAGTTCGGCCTCTTTGGCCTCGAGCATGGCCCTGATGGCCGCGATTTCTTCGAGATCGATATCGCTGCTGCTGAACAGGTAGTTGGCGAAAGCGGGCAGCGATCCCTTGAAGAAATCACCCACCAGCCGGGATGTTTCCGCGCCCAGCATCTGTTTGCGGGTGCGAAGCGGCGTGTAAAAATTGACCATGCCGGTCTTTTTGCGGGAGAGAATGCCCTTGCTCATGAGCGTGTTCATAATTGTTTGTACGGTCGTGTAGGCCTTTTCCCCGTTGGGGAAGGCCGATTCCAGCACATCCCGAACCGAGGGCGCGCCGCCCAGTTTCCAGACCGTCTCCATGATCTCCCATTCCGCCGGCGTCAGCCGCTGTTCCTGTCCCATGTTGTTCTCCTATCTAGCCCATAGACTTACTATATTCATAGTAAATATACGACATGAATAAGAGGTTGTCAAGGGGAAAATGATCAATATCCAATAATCAATGTCCAATATCCAATAACCAAGTTCCCCGCCCCACCCAAAAAGACTCCAACGAAAGACACGGAAAACACAAAAAAAAGTAATTATTGTGTATTGTCTTTTACGAGTTGCATAATAGGATTAGATCCGGAAACAAATAGGTGTGTGATGCAATTATTTTGATATTGTGTAAGATAGACTGCTACTCAGATATTGTTATACTTGGGAATCGGGTGTTGGGCATTGGATATTGGATGTTGGATATCGGATATTGGATATTGGATATTGGATATTGGATATCGGATATTGGGTGTTGGATGTTGGACATTGATTTTTTATATACCTGCTTTTATCTTCGTTTATTTCGTGTCCTTCGTTGGAGATGTATGGGCGGGGGGAGGGGCTAGGGACGCGGACCGAAGATCCTCGTCCCGATCCGCACAATCGTGGCGCCCTCTTCGATGGCCACCTGGTATGAGGATGTCATGCCCATGGAGAGGTGGCGCATCTCGACATTGGGAAGGGTCAGCTGCCCTGCCCGTTCGAAACAGGCTTTTGTTTCCTGAAAATAGGGGCGTGCCAGTTCCGGGTCGCCGGTGAAGGGCCCCATGGTCATCAGCCCCTGAACCGCGATATGTTCCAGGAGGGCGGCTTGCTGCAGAAAGCTCTCCAGGTCCTCGGGAAGAATGCCGTACTTCTGCGGCTCGCGGCCGCTGTTGATCTCCACGAGCACGGGTATGACTTTGCCCATGTTCGCGGCATGCCTGTCCAGCTCCCGGGCGAGGCGAAGCGAATCCAGGGTCTCGATCATGTCGAAGATCTCAACCGCCTGTTTCGCCTTGTTCCGCTGCAGGTGGCCTATGAAGTGCAGGGGCACGCGTCCGTTCACGGTCTCATACACCGCCTGCCCCTCCTGCACGTAGTTCTCGCCGATGAGATCCACGCCGGCCGCGATGGCGTCCGCCACCTCGGCCGGGCTTCGCGTTTTGGCCGCCGCCTCCAGGAACACTCCCGCGGGCAGCTGCGCCTTTAATGTCCGTACGTTTTCGCGGATCATATCCATCATGATATCGAGTTACCCGGCGGCCGTAATCACATTCCTGAATACGCGCATGATGTTGCCGCCCCAGATCTTGCGGATCTGCGCCTCCGTGTAGCCCCGTTTAACCAGTTCCCGGGTGATGTTGGGGAACTCGGTGACGTCATTGCAGCCGATCACCCCGCCGCCGCCGTCGAAATCGGTGCCGATACCCACATAGTCGATGCCGATGGTTTTGACAACATGGTCGATGTGGTCGACAATATCGATGACCGAGGCGGTGGAGGGATATTTATCGCGGATGGCGTAATAATCCCTCCGCAGTTCCGCCTGTTTCGCGGGATCAGTGATCTTGTCATAATCACCCCAGACCGCTTCCAGCGAGTCGTAGGCCGCGTCTTTTTCGGGATATTCTTTCAGGTACGAGTCCAGAATACAGATCTGAATCACGCCGCCGTTTTTCTTCAGGGCTCTCAGCATGTCGTCATCGAGATTGCGGGGGTGATTGCATAGTGCCCGGGCGGAGGAATGGGAGGCGATGACCGGCGCTGAGGTGATTTTCAGCACGTCATAAAAGGAGCTGTCGGCGATGTGGGAGACATCGACCATAATGCCCAGCCGGTTCATTTCGGCGACCACTCGCTCCCCGAAAGGACTGAGACCTCCCCATTTTGTGCTGTCCGTGGAGGAGTCGCAGATCTGGTTGTTCCGGGTGTGGCAGAGGGTGATGTAGCGGATGCCGCGGTTGTAAAAATGTTCAACCCGGGCGAGATCCCCGGCCAGGGCGTAGCCGTTTTCCATGCCGAGAAAGGCGGCCCGTTTTCCCTCTTTTTCCAGGCGGTAGGCGTCGTCCGGCGTCAGGGCGATTTCCGCTAGGTCGCTGTACCGGTCGCAGACAGCGTACATTGAGTCGATGGTGAGTTCGGCGAGCTGAAAGGCATTTTCGTACGCTTCGGGCGTGAGTTCCCGCTGACTGAGGAAGACCGCGAAGAATTCCGCGTCCAGGCCCCCCTCTTTCATGCGGGGAAAATCCATTTTGCCGCTTGCCCGCTGCAGGGGTTCGTGGCGCTTGCCCAGGTCGAACTCACCCCGGGTTATCCGCATGGGAGTGTCACAGTGAGTGTCTACGACCAGCACGTTCGCATGGATCTCCTGGGCGCGGGTGTTGATTGCTTCTTCGGTCAGTTTCCTGCTGCAGCCGGAGAGTGCCGTGAGCAGCAGCGCCGCGGCCAGGGCGGTGAACAGGGGGGACAGTCTTCGCATGGGATGGGATCTCCTTGTTTGGTTGTCAGGGAATGTACGGCAAACAAGATACACATAAATACGGGGATTATCAAGGAGAACGACGCCGGGCGGCGATGAAGCGCTTGCTTTCCAGACAGCTGAGCGGTATATTTGATGAATGAACGAGAAATGGAGACCCGGACATGCTCGACTTCACCATCGAAGGCCACGGATCCTACCGCATCGCCCATCCTGAATCCATCGCGACGCCGCGGCTGCTGGTGTTTCAGGAGCATCTGGACGCCAACATCGCAACCATGCGAGCCATACTCGAGGAAGCGGTTCCCGGTTCGGGATTCAGCCGTCTCTGCCCGCACGTGAAGACCAATAAAAGCTCCTTTATCATCAAGCGGCTGCTCGAGGCGGGCGTCACCGATCTGAAAGCGAGCATGAATGAAGCGGAAATCGCCGCGGCTTCAGGGGCGCGGCGGGTGTTTATCGCGTATCCACTGCTGGACCATGATGCGGCCAGGGCGGCTGATCTCATGCGGCGGTACCCGGAAACGGAGATTACGGTCCAGGCCGGATCGCCCGCTCATGTGACCATTCTCGAGCGGGCCGCAAAGAGGCACGGGGTTACCTGGAACGTGATGCTCGATCTCGATGTCGGCATGCACCGCACGGGCGCGCGGCCGGATGACGCCTGGACTCTCTTTGAGGCGGTGCGCGGGGCGGACGGGCTTTCCTTCGCGGGCCTGCACGGCTACGACGGGCACATCCATCAGAAAACGGCCATTGAAAGGTCTGCGGCATCGGCCCTGGCCATGAACTATCTGCTCGGGACCGTGGAGCTGTTCCGCGGGAAAGGGATCTCCGTGGATCGGGTCATCGCATCCGGCTCGCCCGCGTTCACCCACGATCTGACATATCTCGCTGCCAACGCCCCCGGGGATATCAATGTTCAGGTCTCGCCCGGCACCTGGATCTTCTGGGATTCCAAGTATGACGGCCTGATTCCCGGCCTCTTCAGGTTCGCGGCGGTAATCCTCGCCCAGGTCATCGAGGCGAGCCGGAACGACCGTATCACGCTTAACCTGGGACATAAACGCTGGGCGGCCGATCAGGGGCCCGTGGAACGCTTCCTGCCGGAAGGGCTGCGGGTGGCGCTCTTCAGTGAGGAACATACCGTGCTCGAGCATGCAGCGGGAGAGCGTTTCGAGGAGGGCGATTACGTCCTGATCGTCCCGCGGCACATCTGCCCCACCGTCAATCTCTATGAGTTTTTCACGCTGATCGGAGGGGATGGAGAGATTGCGGACGCGGCGGTCCCTGTGGACGGCCGCAACCGCTGAACATACCTGTCAGGGAGGACAGCGTGGAAGCGATCGAATCACTCACCGTTTTTCTCCAAACCAGCATCACCCCGATCGTACTCATATCGGGCGTCGGCCTGCTGCTGCTGTCGGTCACCAACCGGCTCGCCCGGACCATCGACCGCTCCCGCATGCTCGCCGGCAAACTGCAGGACCGGGAGACGCCGGACCGTGATAAAAAGCTGCGGCAGCTGGATATCCTCTACACCAGAAGCAGACTGCTCCGGAATTCCATCGCCGCCATCACGCTCAGCATTCTCTGCAGCAGCCTCATCATCGTGGTTCTGCTGACCATGAACATGTTTCGGATCGATCTTGAGATCGTGGGAAAGGTGCTGTTTCTCTGCAGCATCGGGGCCATTATCTGTTCGGTCATCTATCTCATGATCGATGTGACACTGACCCTGCGCGCCCTGGACCAGGAAATCCGGACACTCTCGGATCCGCCGGAAATCGGGTAACCGGGCCAAGGAAAACAGATGAAAAATACTTTGCAGGAATTCCGCTCCTATCGGGAGAGGATGAACGAGAAAATTCTTGCCGAAGGACCCCTGGAGATGAAACGGTTTTTCGCCCTGGATGCGGCGGTCTACCGCGAAGGGGCGCTGGACGCGAAAACCAAGGAACTGATGGGGCTGGCCGCATCAGCGGTGCTCAGGTGCAATGACTGCATTCTGTACCATCTGATCCGCGGCATCGAAGAGGGTGCCAGCGATGCCGAGCTGCATGAAACCCTCTCGGTCTCCCTGATTGTGGGAGGGTCGATTGTCATTCCCCATCTGCGCTATGCCTTCGAGATGATCGACGAATTGCGCCGGAAAGAAACGGATGGATCTCAGGACTAAACTCGATCTTCTCAACCGGTACAGCCGTCCGCAGCCCGGGCAGCGGCCCGGCGCGGCAGGAACGGATATTCACCGGTATATCGAGGGAACGGTGGTGAGCAACGGCTACGGCAGCTGTTTTGTCGCGGAAACATCCTTTTTGCTGAAAGAGCGGCACGGCTCCTCGCCCCTCGGTCTTTTTCAGCGGCTCGGCCGGGGTACATTCGCCCGGGTGGGCAAAGATCCCGCCCTGAAAGACCTCGACCTGGAAGGGGCGCTCTTCATCGACACTGAGACCACCGGGCTCGCCGGCGGCGCCGGCACAGTGCCCTTTCTGACCGGGACCGGCCGCATCGAGGGGGAACGCTTCGTGATCCGCCAGTATTTCATGCGGGATTACAGCGATGAAGCCGCGGTTCTGGAAGAACTGCGCAGGGCGTTCGCCGCCGCTTCAGCAGTGGTGAGCTACAACGGCAAGGCCTATGACATGAATCTGCTGGCTTCCCGCTATATTCTCAACCGCATAGAGGCTGCCGGACTCGATCTGCCCCACCTGGATCTGCTCTTTTCCAGCCGCCGCATCTGGAGCGGCAGACTGGAGAGCTGCAGCCTCAAACATGTCGAGCGGCACATCCTCGGGTTTGACCGCGGCGATGATGTCGAAGGATACCTTATCCCGGCGCTCTATTTCGACTATCTGAAAAGCGGCACGGCTGAGCGGCTGGTGCAGGTGTTCACCCATAACCGTTTCGACATTCTTTCGCTGCTGGCGCTGGCCGGTGTTGCCGGCGCGTTTTTTGAGCGGCCGTTGAGCAGTGCCGCCGATCCCCGGGATCTGCTGAGCATCGGCCGTTCCCTGGAACTGCAGGGTGAGGTCGAGGCCGCCTGCAGCTGTTACGAGGCGGTGCTGGAACGATCGGAAGAACGCGAGGTCCGGAATCCTGCCCTGCTGCATCTAAGCTATCTGCTGAAAAGAGGGCGAAAATGGTCAGGGGCGGTCAAGGTCTGGGAGCGGATGCTGGAACTGGGCGGTTTCGGCCTCGTCCCCTACGAGGAGCTGGCAAAATATTATGAACACCGGGTCCGGGATTTCGCCGCGGCGCTTGCAGTGGTGGAAAAGGGTCTGAAACGGATCGAAGTAGTCCGGGAACTGAGGGAAACCGGCGGCTACCGGGATATTGAGCAGGCGCTCCGCTACCGCCGGGCGAGACTGAGAAGAAAAAACGGCGAGACGGATGACGGCTAATAGTGATAGAGGAAGACGATGACACCGGTGAAAGCCGGCCGGGGGCTGTCCTTTATCTGAAGCCGGACATTGATTTTCACCCGAAGGGTGCCCCGCAGATTTTTCACTTCCTTGACCGAGGCCTTCAGATTGACTTCCGTGCCGGCTTTTACGGCCTGGGCGAATCGCAGGTCCTCGATGCCGTAATTAATCAGCATTTTCGTGTTACGGGCCTCAAAAATCTGCGAGATGAGGCCGGGCAGCAGTGAGATGGTAAGGTATCCATGGGCGATGGTCGCCTTGTACGGACTCTCCCTTTTTGCCCGTTCGACATCCACATGGATCCACTGATGGTCCCCGGTGGCGTCGGCAAACATGTCGATCTGCTGCTGGTCGATGGTGAAATAGGCCGATTCACCCAGATCGTGTCCCTCGAGCGCTTCCCATTCTTCGATGCTGTTAATGATGTGATTGGCCATGGGGTCTCTCCGCTTTGTTCAAAAAAAAAGGCACAGTGATCAGTGCCTTTGATGCCGGTTAAACTTGGTTCCGTTCTATGCTTTTTCCACCGCTCCTGAACGGATGCAGCTTGTACAGACCCGCATTCTCTTTACGGAGCCGTTCACTTTCACCCTGACCCGCTTGAGATTGGGGAGCCATCTTCTTTTATGGAGATTGTGAGCGTGGCTCACGGTATTTCCGACAATCGGCCCCTTGCCGCAAATTTCACATTTTCTGGACATAGTCTAATACTCCGTCAGTCTATTGATACTGCAACATTCTCGATTCAAGACCAAATTGTACAAAAATTTTCTTCAAAAAGCAAGTATTTTTACGGATTTAATGAAAATATCTGCGGTTCAGCCCGCCGCCTGTTTTTCGCCGATCTCTTTCATGACCCGGGTCAGCATGGCCGATGCCGATCCCTGCAGGAAAAGATCGGTGATGCTGTCGGTGTAGCGGGACGGGGTCGTATTGATTTCAATGATGCGGGCGCCGCCCCGCTTTGCCATCTGGGGGATCATGGAGGCGGGAACAACCTCGCCGGTGGTGCCGATGAGAACGACCAGGTCGGCTTTTTCAGCCTGGCGGATGGACGTTGCCATTGCCTCTTCCGGAATGGCTTCTCCGAAAAAGACGAAATCGGGTTTCAGCAGACCGCCGCAGGAGATGCACTGCGGGGGAAAGGGCGTCCAGGAGAGCTCTTCCACCGGCATCGGCCGGCCGCAGTGCAGACAGTGGAGCGAGCCGATGGACCCGTGAAATTCGGTCACGTTGATGCTGCCCGCCTGCTGGTGGAGAAAATCGATGTTCTGGGTGATGACCCATTTGATGATCCCCATATCCTCCAGCTCCGCCAGGGCGCGGTGAGCATCGTTGGCCCGGGCCTCCCCCATGAATTCGTAAAATATTTCCCGGATCTTCATCCACGAGTCCGCCGGTTGTGAGAGAAACCGTGAGAGCTCGATGCAGGCGGGATCGTACCGGTTCCAGAGACCGTTTTCTCCCCGAAAGGGAGGGATCCCGCTCTCCACCGATATACCGGCCCCTGTGAAGGCAATGGCGTGGTGAGAGGACAGCAGCCATTCCGCCGCCTGTCTGATTCGTGGATTAAGATCACCGCTCATATGGTCCTCATGTCGTCATATCAGGTGCAAGATAATAAATTTCATTGAAAAATCTAAACAAATTTAGTACTTTACAGGATGCAGGAAAACAGAATATGGCGGCTGATCGAAGTGCTGCAGGAGTCCACAGCCTATCTCGAGCGTCAGCGCATAGAACATCCCCGTCTCAATGCCGAGCGTCTTCTGGGCAGAGCCCTGGGATTGAGCCGGGTCGAACTCTACCTGAGTTTTGACAGGCCCCTGAACGAGGAAGAACGGGCCGCATGCCGAACACTGCTTCAGCGCCGGGCTTCTCATGAACCGCTGCAGTATATTCTGGAAGAGACGGAATTCATGTCCCTTCCGTTCACGGTCGGGCCGGGAGTGCTCATCCCCCGGCCCGAGACAGAACTGCTGGTGGAGGAGGCGCTCCGCTTTCTGAAACCGCTGGAGAATTCGCGGGCGGTTGACCTGGGTACGGGAAGCGGCTGCATCGCCGTCAGCCTGGCCCATTACGCGCCGGCCTGCAGGGTCACCGCCGTGGACCTTTCGGAAGCCGCCCTCGAGACGGCGCGGAAAAACGGTGCCAGAAACGGTGCGGGCGAACGGCTGCGGTTCGTCAGGGCCGACATACTGAGCGACGATCCGGCTGATTTCTTTCCGGAAGCCAGCGACTGCATCCTGGCCAATCCTCCCTATATTTCGCGGGATGAATGGGACCGTCTGGCGCCGGAGATCAGAGAGTGGGAGCCAAGAGAGGCTCTCTGTGACGAAGGGGACGGACTGGCTTTTTATCGCAGCATCGCCGCCCGGACCGCTCCCTACCTGAGAAAGGGGGGCCGGCTCATGGCTGAAATCGGACATACGCAGGCGGCTGCCGTGCGGGAGATTTTCAGCGAGAGCGGGTTCGGGGACATTTCCGTTCTTAACGATTTAAACGGCATCCCCCGCGTCATCACCGCCGCACCCCAATGAATACCGGAAGGAGTACCCCATGAACAGAAGCAGTTTCCGTGCCTACGATATCAGAGGCATCGCCGATACGGATCTTGATAACGAGACCGTCGAACTGATTGGAAAAGCCTACGGCACCATGATGAAACGGCACGGCCACAGCCGGGTTTCGGTGGGACGGGATGTCCGTCTCACCTCGGAACGGATCAAAAACGGACTGACCGCCGGCATACTCTCAACAGGGATCGATGTCATCGATGTGGGAGTGGCGCCGACGCCCCTGATCTATTTTTCCATTGTCCATCTTCAGACCGACGGCAGCGTTATGGTTACCGGGAGTCACAATCCCATCGAGTACAATGGGCTGAAACTGAATGAGGGACTGCTGTCGCTCTTCGGCGAGCAGATCCAGGATCTGCGCAGACTTATCGAAGCCGGTGACTTTGAAGAAGGGAACGGTTCCCTGAGCGAATCGGAGATCATTCCTGCTTATCAGCGCATGCTGAAGGAGCGTATTGTCCTCAAACGGCCGTTCAAACTGGTCATTGACGCGGGCAACGGCACAGCGGGTCCGGTCGCTCCCGAGGTGTTCCGGCACATGGGCTGTGAGGTAAGGGAGCTCTACTGCGAACCGGACGGCCGTTTCCCCAATCATCTGCCCGACCCCACGGTTCCCGCCTTTGTGGAAGATCTGCAGCGCGCCGTTGTGGCGGACCGGGCGGATCTGGGACTGGGCTATGACGGCGATTCGGACCGGGTCGGCGTCATCGATGACCGGGGCCGCATGATTTTTGCGGACCAGATACTGGCCCTGCTCTCCCGGGAGGTGCTTGCCCGGAATCCCGGCGCCAAGATCATTTTCGATGTGAAATGTTCCCAGCTGCTTCCGGAGGTAATCGAGGCTGCCGGGGGAGAACCGGTCATTTACAAGACGGGCCATTCGCTGATCAAAAAGAAACTGAAGGAAGAGGGCGCGCCCCTGGCGGGTGAAATGTCGGGCCACATTTTTTTCAAAGACGGGTTTTTCGGGTTCGATGACGGAATCTACGTCTCGTTCAGACTGCTTCAGTTCCTGTCGGGCCAGGAGAAGAAGCTCAGTGAACTGGTCGACGGCCTGCCCCGGTTCCATTCGAGTCCGGAGATCAGGATCACCTGTCCGGATGACGAAAAGTTCGAGGTGGTGGCCCGGCTCACCGAGGCGTTCCGCCGGGAGTATGAGGTCATCGATATCGATGGCGCCCGGGTGCTTTTCGGGGACGGCTGGGGACTGGTGAGAGCGTCCAACACGCAGCCCATTCTGGTTCTGCGGTTCGAGGCCAAAACGGAAAAACGTCTGCAGGAGATAACGGCACTGTTCAAAGAGAAGCTTTCCGCCTTTCCCCACGTCGCCGTGCATGAGATGGACGGGAGTGGAGGCGGACATTGATGCACATTTCAGCTGGTATGGCATGATTATGGCTTTTTAGCCCTTTACTGATGTGCGAAACGAAGATAGTTATTGCATAACTTTTTATAATTAAAAGACATAGGTTGAGAGGCCTGAAGTGCAAATCCATTCTCGCTGGCCGAATTTTCACCACCGGTTCACTGTTTTTGTCCTGGTCTGTTGTGCCGTTTTTACCCTGGCTGACCGGGCACACGGTCAGTACAACTGGTCGGAACCGACATTCGCCGAATTTGGTGAAAATCCCAATTTTGTGATCGATCCCAATACCGGTATCATACACCTTGTGACCATTACGAATCCACAAGGTGGAGTTTGGTATCAGAAAATCACTCCGGACGGTATCCGTTTTCATTCCGAGCCTGTGCCCGGCGCGGAACGGGATCTGGGCTGGAAGAATTTCCATGCGGTTATCGATGTAGATTCCGCGGGAGATCCGCACATCGGGTACCGGTTTTATGACTATTTTGCCGGACCGTACTGGGACCTTTTTTACATTAACAAGAAAGACAGTGTCTGGTCGGATCCTGTTACGGTGGCCCTCGATGTCGATCACGGATATGTGGAATCGATGGTCATGGACAGCAAGGGACGGATCCATCTGACACAGAGCCAGCGGAATCTCCAATTGAAGGAGACATACGGCGCCGACTACGGTGATGTTCTCTACTACAGGATTGTCGACGGAGTAGTCGACATTCGGTCCATGATCACCGATCCCACGGTAATGAGTTACCGGGTGGACGATCGATTCGAATTAGGCATCACTTCCAATGACTGGCTGCACCTGATCGTGAGTAATCCGGATTTTCATGTGGGAACCGTTAACTACTACCGGTCCCGGGACAATGGACAGAACTGGGAACTGATCAATGATATCCACTCGCCGCAAAGTCCGACGCGAAACGGATTCGCAGACATCAGTGTCGACACCTCGGATAATATTCACTTTTGTTACGGCACCATGTATGACCAGGGCATACAGAATAATCCATCCGTGCGCTATATCCGGTATTGGCGGGAATGGCCGACCCGGGAGACGATCGCTACAGGTGCCGGCGACATCAAGGAAGGCTGGGCGTGCGGTTCGGTGGCAGCCTCGGAAGACGGCCAGTATATCTGCATCGCCTTTACCAGTTTCAGGGGGTACGGACCCCTGTACGCCACTATTTCGGAAGACGGAGGTATCACCTGGTCGGATCCACAGAAGATAGCGGATTACATCTCAAAGGCCGAATGGTACGGACGCAACTACCATGTTGCCAAGGCCTATAAAAATAATTTCTATGTGATTTATCCTTACGACGGCCAAAGTTATCTGACATTTCTCCGACATATCGGTGACGACCCCCCCGTCGCCGATGCGGGAGGCCCTTATACCGGTATGGAGGGGCAGACGGTCGAACTCGACATGTCCGGCACCCGGGACTCGGGGCAGAATCCCGGCATTGTCGAATATGCCTGGGATTGGGATGGAGACGGATCATATGATTTCACCACCGCGAACGCCCGGCTGGATTATGTGTTTGAGGACGATTATACCGGTTCCGCGGTGCTTCGGGTCACCGACCACGCCGGACAGATGGATTATGATACGACCACGATTTCAGTCGCCAACCGTAATCCTGATTTCAGCGTGAGCGGGGACCGGCTCGTACACGAAAACGAACTGTTCACCCTGACGTGTGATGTAATGGATCCGGGGATACTGGATACGCACACCCTGAGCTGGGATATGGGCGATGGGACCGTGCTGACGGGAACGGATACCACGGTGGAACATCGCTATCCCGATGAAGGAGATGGACAGTATATCGTTACCATAACCGTGACCGATGATGACGGCGGTGTCAGCCAGGATACGCTGCATATCACCGTTCTCAATCTTCCCCCTGTCGCGGACAGTCAGGGCCCGTACGCGGTCGCGCCCAGGGACACGCTCACCGTAACCGGTACCGGGAGTGACCCCGGCGCGGAGGATGTCCTCGTTGCATCATGGGATACCGATGCGAACGGCTCCTTCGAGACGCCGGGCTGGAGCACGGAGATCGTCTTTCAGGCGACCGGCACGTATAATATCTTTTTCAAAGTTGAAGATCTTGACGGCGGCATCGATATCGACACTACCTATGTTGATGTCAATAATGCCCCTCCTCAACTGAGCACTATTCCCGGGCAGACAATCAATGAAGGGGGCGTTTTTGAACCGGTCAGTCTCGGGGAGTACGTCTCGGATCCTGAACATGAGGCCGAAGAATTGTCCTGGGAGTACTACGGCCAGCACGATCTGCTCGTCTCTCTGGAAGAGATGCTCTTTTCAGTAGCCGTGCCCGACAGTGAATGGGCGGGGGAGGAGGTCATCACCCTCATCGCATCGGATCCCCTGGGCCTCAGTGACAGCACCGAGATCAGGTATACCGTGCTGGCGGTCAACGACCCGCCTGCATGGAAAAGTATGCTCACCTATGAAATTGAAGAGGATGATACCCTCAGGATACCGCTTTCTCAGTTACAGAGCAATGTGAGTGATATCGACAACGCTCCCGGGGAACTCGAATTCACCGTATTGAACACGGTGCATATCCACGGAGAAACCGATGTCGCCGGGGACCAGTGGCTTTTTTACGCCGACGCCGACTGGTACGGAGAAGAATCCTTTCTCTGGACCGTATCGGATCCGGATGGACTGCAGGACACCATGAGCACCCATATCCGGTTCACTCCCCTGGAGGACAAGCCCAGATCATTTACGGTTATCGCGCCTGTTGACGTCGATTCAACCGCCTGGCCCGATACGGTCAATTTCATATGGCACTCCACCACCGATCCGGACTCGAATGACTACGTGTTCTACCAGATAAAACTGCAGACGCAGGGAGGAGGAACCGCTGCGTACGCGTTTGAGTCGGGACTGCTTGCGGATACGACCTTTATGTTCGTGCCTCCGGCCGGCATCGGCAACGGCATCTTTTTCTGGTGGGTGAATGCCCTCGATCTGAGTGGAGATAAAACATCGAGCAGCAATCACGGAACCTTCAATATCAATGATAATTCTCCCGTTGAGGAGGCTGCGGCCGCAGTGCCGGAAGCGTACGAGCTGCTCCAGAACCATCCGAATCCATTCAATCCGGAAACGGTCATTTCTTACCATCTTCCCGGCGATACCGAGATAACGCTGGCGGTGTATAACATGCTCGGCCAGAAAATTTGTGTGCTGGACCACGGCAGGAGGAGCGCCGGTGTTCACACCGTTGTCTGGCGGGGGCTCGACGACCATTACCGGCAGGTACCGTCAGGGCTCTATCTCTATCGTCTGGATGCGGGCGGCAGCGTTTTTATCAGAAAAATGCTGTTTATTCAGTAAACGCCGATTCTCCCGGACCGCCGCCGTCTTGAGGTCCGGGAGAATCACACTGCTCTGCAGGCACATTCCTTAAATGCTGTTTAAACCCCCTGTATTTAAACAAGTTATCATGATTGTACTTGCGATTTGGGCGTAATTTTCGTATACTTTACGTCAGATCAGGAGGAGAATTTTTCCCTGAAGTTCTTTGATCCGGGCCGCGATTCTCGCCGAATCCTGAGGAGTCCGGGATATCTGCTGTCTGGCCGCGTCAAGCCGGGCCTGCAGATAGTCGATCAGCCTTGATTTCGAGATGTTCAGCTCGTATTCCCAGACCGGATTGATCCGGTTCTTTCTGCTCATCTCAACCGGCATGGAGCCCAGGGGAGTGACCACCTGCATGATGTTCTGGGGGCTTATTTTTTTCCGTCGCAGGAATCCCTTTCTGTGGAGTTCCTCGAGGCTGCGGTTGAATTGTTCGGCGGTGGTGACCACGGCGGAGTCGAGGTTGGCGTAGAGATCGATCTGTGTTGACGCCCCCTGAGTGGAGAGGCGGGCGATTGCCGCAACCTGTTCGGTGGTGGGGATGAAATCAAACCTGGGGGCGGGCTGTTTTTTTGTGACAATGTTCCCTGACCCGGGATTGAGGAAAACCGGATTACTCCCGTCGTTCTGCTGCCGGAGCATCTCCGAGACGGGATTTTCCGGATCTTTGATCGCGGAGAGCCTGGCGATTTCATCGCGCCAGTCGAGGGCGTGCCGTTTCAGAACAGAGTCACGGAATGCTGCATCCAGGGGGGCCGTTGCTGCAGCCGGAGCCGCCGGACGGCTCCAGGAGAGCGTGTCGGGACGAAGCCGGACCGCGCCCGTTTCAGGCCGCGGTGCCGAACGCGCGAGACTGTCGGCCGGAGCCACGGTTCCGCGGGTGCTGGGGACGGCTGCAATCGGAACGGTGCCGGGAGTGTCCGCCGGAGGAGTCATCTGAATCCGGATCGGGGAGCCCTGAGCGCGGCGCCCATCGCTGCGCAGGAGCATGTACAGCAGAATGATCAGTGCGCAATGAAACAGCAGCGAGAGTGCGAAACTGTATTGTGAGACACGCATGGATTGCCCGCTTCATTGATCACTGGTATGGGTAGTACGTTTGTATCCGGTTTTGGTTCCTGCAGCAAAGATAATCAGGGTGGCGGTTAAAACAAAACGATTTTTAGGAGAGCTTCCATGACCGAGGCAGTTGTTGTTCTGATCGCCTGTTCCGGCGAAGCAGAGGCGGACCGCATCGGCGCCATGCTGCTGAAGGAGCAGTTGGCAGCCTGTGTCCAGCGTGTCAGCGGGGTGCTTTCCGCGTTTATCTGGCAAGGGGAGCTGCGGCGGGAAGAGGAAGTGCTGCTGCTGGTGAAAACCCGCCGGTCTCTTTTCCGGGAACTAAGCGGTAAAGTCAGCGTAATCCATACGTATGACGTACCAGAGATCATCGCCCTGCCCGTATTGGACGGCAACCCGGCCTATCTGGAGTGGCTGAAATCGACGACAAAATAAAAAGAAAGGGTATGGGGTGGCCGCTGCTGATCTCCCTGGCCATCCATGTCTTGATTCTCTTCTTCCTGGTCAGGCGTGGTAATGCCGTCATTTTCGATGCCGGTCCCGACCTGCGGCAGCCCGCTCGCACGCAACCGATTGCATTTGAAATAGTGGAAACCCCGGAGCATGCCCGGGTGCAGGAGCCGCAGGAGGACGCGACGCTGCTGTCGGACAAGAACGCACTGGCCATGGATCAGGCGGAGACCGACCTGCCCGCATCCAATCTGCCCTTTTCCCGCGGCTTTTCCGATGTCAAGGAGATTCCCGTGCCCGCGGGGGGCGGAGGGGGCCTTCCTTCCCGTTCGGCGATGGAGCAGGCCGGCGAAGACCGCAGTGAGGCCGCGATGGAGCGGCAGGGGACAGGCGCCGCTTCGATCATGCGCAGACGGAGTGCCGCGTCTGAATTCAGAAGCGACGTTCTTCTGGGCGCCCCCGCGAACCGGCGGTCGGCTTCATACCGCCAGGAACAGTCCAGTGCGGCGGAAACGGGAGGGATGAGTTTCAATACCTACGAGTGGGAATTCGCTCCCTATATGCTGGAACTGAAGAAGAAAATCCAGAAGAACATCTTTCCTCCCACGGCGTTTACAAGACTCGGATTCGGCGGTCAGAACGTGATAACATTCAGAATCTATCCCGACGGCAGACTGGAAGGGCCGGAGGTGCTGCGGGTTGAAGGTGAACGGGCGCTCGCGGAAACGAGCTGTAAGGCCGTGCTCTATTCGGCCCCGTTTACACCGCTTCCCGAGAATTTTCCTGAAGAATATCTTGAAGTTACCGCACGATTTGAATACTTTATAGCACGCGACTAAGAATGGAGACACCATGACCAGTATTCTCGAGATGCTCGACAAGGGCGGCATCATGATCTACCCGCTGCTCCTGACATCGGTAACCGGGTTGACCGTTGCCATTGAACGGGCCATCTTTCTGCGCCGGAAGCGGATAATCAGACCCGATGTGCTGTCTCTCATCCGGAACATTACCTCCCTGGATGAAGTTGCCAGGGCACTGCAGGGGCTCAGCGGTAAAAAGGGCCCTTTCATCAATATCATTCAGACAGGGCTGGCCGCGAAAGGACGTCCCCGCCAGGAGATAAAGGAAGCGATCGTGGATCGGGGCCGTCAGGAAGCCCGCAGCCTCGAGCGGGGTCTGGCAGTGCTTGAAACGGTTGCCGGCATCTCGCCGCTCATGGGTCTCATGGGGACGGTGCTCGGCATGATCAAAGTGTTCAGGGTCATCTCTGAACAGGGGCTCGGCCAGACGCAATCCCTCTCGGCCGGTATATCGGAGGCACTCCTCACCACGGTTGTAGGACTGGCGATCGCCATTCCCGCCCTGGTTGCCTTCAATTATTTCACTCACAAAGTTGAAGACCTTGTCCTTGAGATCGAAGAGCATTCTTCCTACCTGCTCGACAAAGTCTCCGGCATTCGGGAACAGCAGTGATGACCGGCCTCGGCAAGCAGCGGCTTGATACACTGTTCAGCGCCTTTCAGGAAAAAACGATCCTGGTGGTCGGCGACGTGATGCTCGACAGCTATCTCTGGGGCCGTGTCTCACGCATATCACCGGAAGCGCCGGTGCCGGTGGTCGACATTCAGAAAGAGTCGCATTGCCTGGGCGGAGCGGCCAATGTCGCGTTCAATATCGCCTCTCTGGGCGCCGCCGCCATACCCGTCGGGATAATCGGGGACGATCCCCAGGGAAGGGTGCTTGCCGCTCTTTTCAGCGAACAGGGATTCGCTGACGGCGGCCTTATCACCGCCCCGGGCCGGCCCACTACGGTGAAAACCCGGATCATCGCCCATAACCAGCAGGTGGTGCGCACCGACAGGGAGAGCACCGATGCCATACCGGCGACCGCCGTCTCACAGGTCATCGATACGGTAAGGCACTTTCTGAACGAGGCGGATGCGGTGGTGATCGAGGATTACAACAAGGGGATGCTGACACCGGACCTCATCGGCGGAATCATCGGCATGGCCGCAGAAGCGGCCGTACCGGTGCTGGTCGATCCAAAATTCGATAATTTTTTCCGGTATCGGGGAGTGACGCTCTTCAAGCCGAACAGAAAAGAAGCTGCCGATCGTCTGGGTATGAAACTGGAAACCCGCCGGGACGCCGACCTGGCCGGGAAACGGCTCCTGGATGAACTGGCCTGCGGCGCTGTTCTCATTACGCTCGGCGAAGAGGGGATGTCTCTTTACGAAGCGGGAAAACAACCGGTACATATCCCCACCCGGGCCCAGACCGTGCATGATGTTTCCGGGGCAGGTGACACGGTGATCGCGGTCATGAGCCTTGCGATTTCCGCGGGCGCTACATTCCGGGAAGCGGCCGTTATCGCAAACCAGGCGGCCGGCATTGTCTGTGAAGAGGTGGGTATTGTGCCCGTGAACCGGGAATCGCTCTACAGTACGCTGCTGCAGTCACACAAAACCGATCAGGGAGACGTTTGAACAGATCAAGACCAGGTAAAACGCGAATCGCCGTCTTTGATGTCGACGAAACATTGATTGCCGGCACATCCGCTGAAGTACAGCTCATTCATTTTCTGCGTGACAGGAAGATCATCACCTGGGCCACCCTGGCCCGTTCCCTGGGACGACCGCTGAAAACCCTGATCTGCTCCGGATGGGAGGCAGCGGTACACTGGAAATCCTACTATCTCAAGGGTATTCCTGTCCGTACCGTCTATGACCTGGTTCCCGAATTTCTGGAAGAGCGGATATATCCGAACGTGTTCCGCCCTCTCGCCGAGACAATCCCGGTATTGAAAAGAGCCGGATACACGGTGTATCTCCTCACCGGAACCCTCGATTTTCTCCTGCCTCCCCTGATGGCCCATTTCGACGCCGATGACGGTACGGGATCCCATGCCGGCGTGGCAGGCGGCGCGTTCACCGGACGTATTCTGGGAACGCATCCCTACTACCGGGGCAAGGTGACGGTGCTTCGGCGCATGCTCGGCGACATCGATGTTGATTTTGTCAATTCGTTCGCATTCGGCGACAGTGTGGCGGACAAACCGCTCCTCTCGCTGTTCGGCCATCCCTATACCGTACATCCCAGCCGGCTGCTGAGAAAGTATGCTGAAAAATGCGGCTGGGGTATTCTGGATCATTCTTTTGACCCCGGACGGGACCTGATCATCCCCTAGGCCGGAAATGAGAACAGGCCGAACAGCTGGCTGACTGTTCGGCCCGTTTCCATGGAGGGAGAGAGAAAAGGTTATTTATGTGCTAAAAGGTATACTCCTAATGCGATGAGCAGTATCGGCAGCAGCGGTGCCATCAGTCCCAGGGGGATGATGATCAGGCCGACCAGGCCGGTAAACAGGGGCCCGATCACGGCAAAAATGATGGATGCCAGAAAGAGAAACAGCAGAATCTGCAGGGGAATACTGATCATGAATATGGCCGCCTTGAAGAGAAATCCGAGAAGTTTGAACCCGGCGACTATCAGAATCAGAATAAAAAGAAATGCGATAATTTCCACAGCCGTCTCCCTTGCTTGCCGAACTACCGTATAGTACGCACGAGTGAGGATAAAGTTTCAAAAAAAACGGAGCCCAACAGCGCTCGATGAAAAAATCACTATTCGTCTTTATGGGAATACTGACACTGGTCACGACTCTGTGCCGGCAGCCGGATCCGGCCGGTGCTCAGACGGTGAACGCTTTTCAGCTGGAGCGGCAGCGGGAAAGCCGTATCGCGGCGGCCGCCGTGCTGCTGCTCTCCGCGGGCACGCTGATCCATCTCAGTCAGGACGGGCCGGTTCCCTCGCGCCTTGCCAGGAGTGATATTTTCGCGCCCGACCGGTTCGCGGTCGACCTGCAGGTGAGGGGGACGGGCAAAGCCAGCGATCTCACCGCCGGATTCTGCCTGGCCCTGCCCCTGCTGACGGCGGCGGCAGGCGATGAAAAACAGTATCTCTTGGAAGACCTGGTCATCTGTGTCGAGTCGGCGCTGCTGACCCAGGGCGTCATCGAGCTGTCGAAGAGCGTTTTTCAGCGTCCCCGCCCCTATGCCTACCGGGCGGCCGGTGATGCCAGGCTGGGGCGGAATGCCGGACGGTCGTTTATTTCCGGGCACACGGCCGCGGCTTTTCAGGGGGCGGTGTGCGCGGCCGTTCTCTTCAGCGAACGGCATCCCCGTTCCCCGCTGCGGGTCCCGGTATGGGTGGCGGGACTCTCCTGTGCCGCGGCCACCGCGGTGCTGCGGGTGCTCAGCGGCAACCATTTCCCCACGGATGTGCTCGCCGGTGCCGCTGCCGGTTCCTTTATCGGCTGGCTTATTCCGGCACTGCACCGCAGGGGGAGCACGGCTGAACCTCTGTTCGCGGGCGCGGGGACGCTGGGAATAGCAATTACCTTTTGAAGAGGAGTAACGAACGTATGAAACGATCATTTTCCGCGTTGCTGCGGTATCTTCTTCTGACCGCCGTCATGGGACAGGCCGGTCTTTACGCTCAAACCGATCTGGACCGTATCAGAGAGGCCATCGCCCGCTCCGGTGCGAAGTGGACCGCCGGAGACACCCGGGTGAGCCGGCTGTCCCCGGAGGAACGGCTGCGGATGCTGGGGACACGGTCCTTCGAGGGGCGCCTCGGCAAGGCGGCGCAGCTTGTCCTGCCTTCGGCCGGAACGCTGCCGGACTCCCTGGACTGGCGGGACAACGACGGCAGCTGGGTGACGCCGGTCCGGAACCAGGAAGACTGCGGCAGCTGCTGGGCCTTCAGCGCCACGGCCCAGGTGGAGAGCTGGTACAAAATTCACACCGGCGATGCCGGGAGCGATATCGATCTTTCGGAACAGTTTATTCTTTCCTGTGCCAATGTGGGCTCCTGCGCCGGCGGCAATCCCGGTGAGGCCCTGAGTTACTACCGGCGGTACGGCGTGCCGCCGGAGAGTTATTTCCCCTATCAGGGATCGGATGGGATTGCCTGCAGCGAGGCGGCCGAGGGGTGGGAAAATGAAGTGGTGACGATCCCCGGTTGGGGATTCGTGACCAAGGAGGAGGGGCTGGTCGACAACATCAAGAACGCCCTCATGTACCATCCGGTATCGGCATCCTATGATGTCTATTCGGATTTCAGTTATTATACGGGCGGCGTGTACGAGTATGTGTGGGGCACGTACCAAGCGGGCCACGCCGTGCTCATCGTGGGCTGGAACGACGCCGACTCCTGCTGGATCTGTAAAAACAGCTGGGGAAACTGGTGGGGTGAAAACGGCTATTTCCGGATCAAATGGGGCCAGTGCGGCATCGATTCCGATGTTATGTTCATCTATGACGGTGTCACCGGCGGCAACAGCATTGAACTGTCCGAGTCGTCGGTCAGCGTTGAGCTGCAGCAGGGAGAACAGCTGCGGAAAACAATCACCATTACCAATCCCAATGCGGCGGTGTTCGAATATTCCGCCATCGATCTGCAATCGGCCTTTCACCCGGATCAGTTCAACGCCTGGGAGGGGTATTCAATCTGGTGCGGCGACCCGGAGATCGGCGGCTACGGCAATCACTGGCTGCAGTATCTCGACCTGCCCGAACTCGATCTTTCCGGCACATCCGCGCCGGTGTTCTCGCTCAAGGCGTTGTGGAACATCGAGGATCCCGGGGGAACCGATCCGCCCTGGGACGGCTGGGACGGCTGGAACGTCTGGGTCTCCACGGACGGCGGAGCACATTTCAGCGTGGCACAGCCGGCGGCCCCGGCGTACACCTGTTCGTCTCTCTGGAGTTTCGGAGAAGCCGATCAGGGCTGGGACATGGGTCCCGGCATTCCCGGCTGGGCCGGTAAAAACGGGGGGTGGGAAGACGTGCTTTTCGATCTCTCTTCCCGGCGAAGCGACAGGGTCGTTATCCGCATCGCCTTTGCATCTGACATGGGATTCTGCTCCGAGGATGACCCGTCATTCAACGGTCTCTTTCTCGACAACATTGTTGTCCGCGACGGCGCTTCCGTACTCTTTGAACAGTACGGTGATTCGATCCGCGACTTCACTCTCTCGGTGGAAGGGGGCGGAGCCGTTTCCTGGCTGGAGATCGAGAATGCGGCGGGACGGGTCGCTGCCGGTGCGCCGAATGACATCTATCTGAACATATCCGCCGCGGGTGTGACACCGGGCACCTATGCGGGCTTCGTTCATTTCATGACCAACGATACGCTCTCCGGCACCCGGAATCTGCCGGTTGTGCTGAACGTGAATGAGGGAAACAGGGTGGAAGATACAGCACCCTCTGGTGCTCCTAAGGAGTGGTGCCTGGGACATGCCTATCCCAATCCCTTCAACAGCAGCACCGTGATTCCCTATTCCGTCCCCGGGCAGGCTCAGGTGTCGCTCGCGGTGTTCGACCTGCGGGGCCGCATCGTTACAACGCTTTTCCAGGGAGTCCGGGCGGCCGGATCATATACGGCGGAGTGGAATGGACGCACCGCCGGCGGGCAGCCCGCGGGATCGGGATTGTATCTGATCCGGCTGCAGTCAGCGGGAACAGTCCTGACCCGCAAGGTGACGATGATAAAGTAGCCGAACTGTCCGGGGGCACACTGAGAAAGGGGGTGTAGATGATCTTGAATAGTAAAACTGCAGCAGGGATCGCGGGTCTTTTGTTACTTATATGCGGCTGCGGCCGCTCCAGTGACACGGTACAGTACGGCGCTGCCCCGTCCTCCGGGCAGACCGTATACGACTCCGCGGCGGCGGCAGTGTACGGAGCAGATGAATACGGCATGAAACGGTATGTCATGGCCTTTCTGAAACGGGGGCCGAACAGATCTTTTGATGCGGTAAAAGCGGCTGAACTGCAGAACGCGCATCTCGCGAATATCACCCGTATGGCGACTGAAGGAAAACTTGTCCTTGCCGGCCCGTTTCTGGATGACGGCGACCTGCGCGGGATCTATATTTTCAACGTGCCGACTCTCGAAGAAGCGAGGGCGCTGACCGAAACCGATCCGGCGATCAGGGCGGGCAGTCTCGTCATGGAGCTGAAGGAGTGGTACGGCAGCGCGGCCCTCGTCCCGTTGAATGATATCCATGCGACCCTGTCCCGGAAGGGGATTACGGAGTGACCATCGTGTCGCCGATCATGGCCATTGAAAAGGTGAAGAATGTGAACAGGACACATGCAGGCGAGAAGGGCGGCTCCAGAATCGACGGCCGCAGATACTATTACATGTTCCTGGCCGGGGCCAGGAAGATCATGGAAAATCAGGCGGCGCTGAACAGGATCAATGTGTTTCCCGTGCGGGACGGTGACACCGGCACCAACATGGCCGCGACGGTCCGGGCGGTCATCGATTCCGTGAAGCCGACACGGTCATACAAGATAATGGCCGAGTCCATTGCCGAATCGAGCCTGCTGAATGCCCGGGGGAATTCCGGCATCATCTTCGCCCAGTTTCTCTACGGGGTCAGCAGCGAGACCGGTGCCGCCGGTTCCGTCACCCTTGACCAGTTCATCGACAGCATCCGCCGGTCGGTCCGCCATGTCTATGATGCGGTGGCCAACCCGGTGGAGGGCACCATGCTCACCGTTATCAGGACATGGGCCGAGTTCATCTATACGAACAAACACCGGTTCAGGGATTTCAACCACCTCTTCCTCAGTTCAAAGTCTCCCCTCGATACGGCGCTGGCTCAGACAAAAAACACCCTGCAGGTGCTGAAAAGGGCCAATGTCGTGGATGCGGGAGCCAGGGCATTCGTTCATTTCATCGAAGGGATGATCGATTTCATCCACCACAGAAATATCCGGCAGCTGATCTCCAGCCGCATCGAAATTCCGGAGATTCCCCTCGCTGAGGGAATCCTTTCCGAAGGAGTGGGAAAGCGCTACTGCACCGAGGCGGTGATCAGAGAGATGTCCATTGAGCGTGAGACACTCGTGAGCATGCTCAATGACGCGGGTGATTCGGTGGTGATCGCCGGTTCGCCCGGAGCAGGCCGGATTCATCTCCATACCGATGATCCCGCATCGCTTTTCGAACGGCTCCGGCAATACGGAACCATCACCTATCAGAAAGCGGATGATATGCTGCGCCAGAGCCAGGCCGCGGCCGGAAGAAAGTGGGAGACCGCCCTGGTGACCGATTCCGCCTGCGACCTGTCACAGGAGCTGTTCGATTACTTTCAGGTGCATCTGCTGCCCCTGAATATCTTTTTCGGAGACAACCACTATCTCGACCGGGTGACACTGCAACCGGAGCAGTTCTACCGCCGGCTGGCCGGGGATACCGAGTTCCCGCGCACCGCCCAGGTGAACGAGGCCGCCTGCGAGGCAATGTACTCCCATCTGGCGTCCCATTACCGGGCGGTGATCGCCGTGCATCTCACCGGCCGTTTCAGCGGCACGTTCAGCGGCAGCGCCGGTGCGGCGGCGAAGGCTTCTTCCCGGTTCGGTACGCCGATTACCGTGATCGATTCGAAGACCCTTTCCGGCGCTCAGGGGCTGCTGGTCCTGCGGATAGCCAGGGCCATCGAGGCGGGGATGGATTACCGGAAGATCGTGGAGAGGGCGAAAACCTGGGCTGAGCATACGCGCATCTTTGTCAGCGTGAGAACCCTGAAGTACATGGTACGGGGCGGCCGTGTATCCCACGCCAAGGGTCTCATCGCCCGGCTGCTCAACATCAACCCCATCGTTACCATGGCCCCTGACGGATCATCGGCCGTGTTTGGAAAGACATTTTCCCAGATGTCGAACATGCGGAAAGTCATCGGTCATATCACGGAGATCATCGAGGACCGGCCGGTCTGGAACTACACGGTCATGCATGCGGGAAATCCCGGCGCCGCGGCCTGGTACAGCGACCGCATGCGGGCCCTGACGGGAAAACACCCGGCGTCGGTGGTGAATATTTCTCCGGTGATCGGGGCGAACGCGGGGCCGGGGTCGGCGGCGGTGGCATTCATGTACGAATAGAAAACAGGAGCAGGTATGCACTTTTTCCCCCTCTATCTCCAGGGGCTGCTCTGCATTCTCGGTTTCATGAGCATCCTCTGGCTTATCAGTGTCATCATCGGTAATGTGAGCATCGTCGATCCCTTCTGGGGCCTCGGATTCGCGGGGACCGGCTGGTTCTATTTTCTGCGAGTCCAGACAGGATCGTCCCGGGCACTGCTGCTTCTGGTCCTGCTGACGATCTGGGGGATACGGCTTTCCGGGTATCTGGCCTGGCGTAACCGGGGCAGGGGGGAAGATTTCCGTTACCGGGAATTTCGCAGGAAATATGGTGAGCGCCGGTACTGGTGGATCAGTTTTTTCCAGACATTTCTGCTGCAGGGCGTTCTCATGTGGCTCATTTCCGCTCCCCTGCTGGCCGTGCCGTATTTCTCGCAGGCGGGTCCGCCGGGGTGGCTCGACGGCGTCGCCCTGTTCCTCTGGATTGCCGGATTCCTTTTTGAAGCCGGCGGTGATCTGCAGCTGGCCCGGTTCAAGGCGGATGAGCGACATCGCGGACGCGTCCTTCAGACCGGATTCTGGAAATACACGCGGCATCCCAACTATTTCGGCGATGCCGCGATCTGGTGGGCCTACGGGCTGTTTGCGGCCGCGGCGGGCAGCCTGCCGCCCCTGGCCTCGAGCCTGCTCATGACGCTGCTGCTGCTCAGAGTCTCGGGTGTCGCGCTTCTGGAAAAAACCCTGCGTGAGACAAAGCCCGCCTACCGGGAGTACGCCGCCCGGACAAGCGCCTTCATCCCCTGGTTCCCGAGGCGGGCCGGCGGTGCAAAGGGAAGGGACGGCACTTGAGAGCCGGCGTTCGACCCGCTGTGTCGGCCTCATAGCGAAAGGAAGAAGGACAATGGAGAAAAAGAGAAGCGAGATGAAGGGCGGCGGGGGCCGTTGCGCCCCGCTGCTGGGGGCGCTGCTGCTGACCCTTGTGGTCTCCTGCAGCACGAACAGGCAAAACCATACAGAGCAGAGAGAAAACAGTATGAAACCCGTGAGCGTGGGAAGCACCATACCGCTTTTCGAACTTCCTGATCAGCACGGCGCCACGGTGCGGATCGATTCACTGCTGGGGCGAAAGATGCTGGTAATCTATTTTTATCCCAAGGATGACAGCCCGGGCTGCACGAAACAGGCCTGCTATTTTCAGGACATGTACGAGGTTTTCAGGGAGGCCGGTGCTGAAGTGATCGGTATCAGCGGCCAGTCGGTGGAGAGTCACAGGGCCTTCGCCGAGAAGTATCATCTCTCGTTCATCCTGCTCAGTGATGCCGGGAACAGGGTACGCAGACGATTCGGTGTGCCTGCTGACCTGCTGGGGCTGCTGCCCGGAAGAGTGACCTATGTGGTCGACAGGAACGGGACCATTGTCTACATGTTCGATTCCCAGACCCAGGCGGAACGGCATGTGGACGAGGCGCTGCGGGTGATACGGGAGAAGACCGGAGCGGCAGCGACGGAGGGGGGAAACAGCTGATGCGGCTGACCATACTTGACGGCGCCCCGCCCGGGACCGGAACCGCCTGGTCCCGGTATCTGAATGATTTCACCGCTGTATGCCGCAGGGAACATGCCGCGGATCTGTTCCATCTGGCAACAATGGATCTGCGGTACTGCCGCGGCTGCTGGAACTGCTGGTGGACGACCCCTGGGGAGTGCGTGATAAACGATGAGGCGGATACGGTGTTACGTTCGGTGATCAATGCCGACCTGGTGGTGTTCGCCTCGCCGCTGATTGCCGGATTCACCAGTTCGCTGCTGAAAAAGGTAACCGACCGGCTTATCGTGCTGGTGCATCCCTATATCGAATTGCGGAACGGGGAAAGCCACCACATGAAGCGCTATGAACGCTACCCTGATTTTGGGGTGCTGCTGCAGAAAGAGGCCTGCACCGATGATGATGACGTCCGGATCGTCAGCGATATCTATGACCGGCTGGCGGTCAATTTTCACAGCCGGGTACGATTTGTCCGGTTCAGGGAGGAAACGACAGTGGGGGAGCTTCGCCATGCGGCTTGTGGTATATAACGGATCACCCCGAATGCAGGGAAGCAACTCCCGTATTCTCATTCAGCATTTTCTGGATGGATACGCCCGGTTTACCGGCGATTCGGCAGCGGTCGCGATGATCGGGAAACAAGGGGAGAGAGAGAAGCATCTGGAGCTGTTCAGGCAATCGGATCATGTCATCATCGTTTTTCCGCTGTACACCGACTGCATGCCCGGCATCGTCAAAGCGTTTTTTGAAGAGCTGTTCGAACTGGACCATTCCGAGCGGAAGCATATCGGTTTCATCGTCCAGTCCGGGTTTCCCGAGGCCGTGCAATCCGTCTATGTGGCCCGTTACCTGGAAAAACTCTGCACCCGCCTGAACGCCGAATATTCCGGCACCGTTATCAGAGGCGGAGTGGAGGGGCTCCAGATGATGCCGTCCTGGATGACGAAGCGACTGCTGCGGAAGTTCGAGCAGCTCGGTGAGCACTATGCCCGCACGGGCGCCTTTTCAGCTCTGCTGAGGGCGGAGCTGGCCAGGCCCTTCACGCTGTCTCCGCTGCGGAAGCTGATTGTGCGCCTCATGGCAGCGACGGGAGCCGCCAATTTCTACTGGAACAGCCGCTTGAAACAGCACGGGGCCTTCGGGAAGCGTTTTGCCCGGCCGTTCAGCCGGGGACCGGAGAATGGCCCAACGGCGGCCGATACTTCTGAAAGCAGTGATACATGACGACGCACACGCATGACCATGGTCCGGCATCGTACAGCCGGGCGTTTGCCGCGGGCATTATCCTCAACGTGAGTTTTGTCCTGGCGGAAGTCATTTTTGGCATTCGGGCCAATTCCATGGCCCTGATCGCCGATGCGGGGCATAATTTCAGCGACGTGCTCAGCCTCGCCCTGGCCTGGGGGGCGAGCCTGCTCGCAGCCAGACCGGCCACGGAAAAACGCACCTATGGATTCCGCAAGGCGACGGTCATGGCCTCGCTGGTCAGTGCGGTGCTGCTGCTTGTCGCTCTGGGAGGCATCATCCGTGAAGCTGTCGTCAAACTCGCCCGTCCGGCGCCGGTAGGGGGAGTGACGGTCATCATCGTGGCGGCGGCCGGCGTCGTTGTCAACACGGTGACCGCGGTGATGTTTCTTTCGGGGCGAAAACACGATCTGAATATTCGGGGAGCGTTTCTCCACATGGCTGCCGACGCCGCCGTATCCCTGGGAGTCGTCGCGGCCGGTGCGGTCATCACGGCGACGGGCTGGCTGATCGTCGATCCCCTGATCAGTATCGGGATCGCGATAGTCATTCTCGCCGGCACCTGGTCTCTGCTGCGGGATTCGTTCAATCTCGCCCTGGACTCGGTGCCCGCGGGTATCGACCTGGGGGAGATCCGGCGGTTCCTGCTGGACCGGGAACGGGTGGTCCGGATTCATGACCTGCATGTCTGGGCCCTCAGCACCACCGAGACCGCGCTTTCCGTGCACCTGGTGCTGAGTGAGACACCGCCGCGGGCGGGGTTTCTCGCCGCGCTGCAGCGGGAACTGCACGAACGCTTCGGTATCGGCCATTCCACGATTCAGGTGGAGCATACTGATGACGACCCCTGCGCTCTTGACAGCGACTGCGGCTGACCCGGAGCCGAGGGGCCGGCGTAAAAAAGGAGGTGTCACATGTCACGGCAGCGAACGGTAAAGGCGATCCATCGGGGTACGCGGGTGCTGGAAGGGGCGGGAGTACAGCTGCGGCGCCTGTTTGGATTTCAGGAGGCGGGTCTTTTCGATCCGTTCCTGCTTTTTGATGATTTCCGCTCCGATCGGCCCGAGCACTACCTGAAAGGATTCCCCTGGCACCCTCACCGGGGCATAGAAACCATCACCTACGTCATTGCCGGTGAGGTGGAGCACGGCGACAGTCTCGGGAACAGCGGCGTCATCGGCGCCGGAGATGTGCAGTGGATGACCGCGGGCAGCGGTATCATTCACCAGGAGATGCCCGCGGGGGACCGCTCCGGAAGGATGTACGGATTCCAGCTTTGGGCCAACCTTCCCGCAGCCGGGAAAATGATGGATCCCCGCTACCGGGACGTGACCGCAGCGCAGATACCAACGCTTGCTACACCCGATGGCACGCTTGTCAGGATCATTGCCGGTACAGCCGGCGGAAAACAGGGACCGGTCCGGGATATCGTCACCGATCCATCCTACCTCGATATTTCCGTTCCGGCCGGGGGCACATTCGAGCAGCCGGTTGAACGGGGACATACCGCGTTCGTTTACTGCATAGAAGGTGACGGCGAGGTCGCTCCCGGGACCGGATCCGGCGGCCGGATCGCGGACGGGGAACTGGTGCTGTTCACCGATGGCGACGCGGTTACCGTCAGCGCCGGCGGCCGGGGTGTGAGGTTCCTCTGTATTTCCGGTAAGCCCATCGGTGAGCCCGTGGCCTGGAGAGGACCCATTGTCATGAACACACAGGAAGAACTTGAACGGGCGTTCGAAGAGTACCGGAACAATACCTTTATCAAACGCCGCGGATGACGGCCCAAGCCGTGATCCGTGTTCACCGCAGGCAGCAGGTAATTCACTTCCCGGCAGTATACGTTTCCGATCTCGCCCGAGCAGGCGCAACCCGCCCTTCCGGCCTGGGTATCCCCGAAAAAAAACAGGAACATTGACGGCTGATTTACGTTATACTCTCTAGATACGAGAGAGGCGGCCGGAAAAAAGTCATTACCCCGTCCGCCGTATGAAGATCGACCGTTCTTTGAGATATGGGATATGAGAGCTGCACCTGTTCCTTCGCAGTGCAACTCGCTGTTTTATATCTATATATGTTCCCTGAACACCGGTTCCCGGGAACTGCACCTCTTGATGGCACTGTTATTGCTTTACAAATCAACAGGTGTCATCGATACCGAAGAGAATGCAGATACCGCTCCATAGATATTCCCGGGGGCGCCATTAGGGGAACAAGACGACATACTCCGTACCATACGGGAGATGTCCTCTTTCATTGGCACAGGGGGGTCCCAAACGTACTCCTCCAGAGAAGCCGCTGCCCGCCACAGGCATGCGGCTTCTCCATTTTACCCTGTTATTGTAGTTGACACTCCCGGATTATTTCCGTATTTTATCACATCGCCTTCCATATTACCGTAGTGTATACGAAAATGTCCGATTTCAGTACATTTCATATGTCCCCTGACGTCTTCAGGGAGCAGGGTAAAGCGGTCATTGAAATGATCGCCCGCTACATGGAAACGGTTGAAACGTATCCGGTCATGTCAGCGGTGCGGCCGGGGGAGATACGGGCCGCACTTCCGGATCACGCTCCTGTGACAGGAGAATCATTTGACGCCATTCTCGCGGACATCGCACCTATAATCATGCCGGGCATTACCCATTGGCAGTCACCGAACTGGTTTGCCTATTTTTCGGCCAATACGTCCGGTCCCTCCATTCTGGGTGAGCTCCTCTCCGCCGGTCTCGGAGTGCAGGGGATGCTCTGGCAGACCAGCCCCGCCTGTACCGAGCTTGAGACACACGTGCTTGACTGGCTCGTGGAAATGCTCGATCTGCCCCGCCACTTTCTCTCTTCGGGCAGAGGCGGCGGTGTGATCCAGGATTCCGCTTCCAGCGCCACCCTCTGTGCGCTGCTCGCCGCCAGGGAACAGGCGACCTCCATGGCATCAAACCGTGACGGCCTGCGGGGCGGACTTATCGCCTATGCCTCCTCCCAGGCCCATTCGTCGGTGGAAAAGGCGGTGAAAGTGGCCGGGATCGGATCCGCCCAGCTCCGGACCATCGATACCGATGATGCCTTTGCCATGGATCCCGATAATCTGGCGCGCACCATCCGCAGGGACAGGGACAGGGGGCTCACGCCCTTTTTCGTCAGTGCCACGGTGGGCACCACCTCCTCAAACGCGATCGATCCCCTGGAGAGGATCGGGGAGATCTGCCGCCGGGAGAAGCTCTGGCTGCATGTGGACGCGGCCATGTCGGGCACCGCGGCACTCTGTCCGGAGTTCCGATATATCCACAAGGGCCTGGAATCTGCGGACAGCTACTGTTTCAATCCCCATAAATGGATGTTCACCAATTTCGACTGCGACTGTTTTTACGTGGCGGACAGGGCGGCCCTGATCAACTCGCTCAGTCTGCTGCCGGAATATTTGCGAAACAGAGCGACTGAATCGGGCGCGGTCATTGATTACCGGGACTGGCACGTGCCCCTGGGACGGAGGTTCCGGGCCCTGAAGCTCTGGTTTGTTATCCGCTATTACGGGATCGCGGGTCTGCAGTATCATGTCCGCCGCCATGTGGAACTGACACGAATGCTCGTGCGTATGATCGAGGCTGACGGCCGGTTCGTCATTGCGGCTCCCGTGCCCCTGAACCTCGTCTGTTTTTATCACAAAGCCGGTGATGCGTTCACCAGGGAACTGATGGAGCGTGTCAACAGCACCGGCAAGGTGTACATGACACACACAAAACTGGGCGACCGGTTCGTCATGCGGATCTGTGTCGCCCAGAGCATGACAGAGGAGCGCCATGTGCTGGGCGCATGGGAGCTGATCCGCCGGACTGCCGGGGAGATGGAATCACCATGAATGTAAAAAGCACGCACACGCCTTGCAGCAGCGTCATCCTGCCGTGCCCGGCCGCCGGCGAGATCGCGCGGGCCGCCCGGGCGGCTTTCGTCAGCAAGGACGGCAACAGCGCGCCGGTCCCTTCGGCGGGCGGTTATACACAGCGACATGTACGATGTATTATTAGATGATAGGCAGCTACCATGATTTCACGATCCCATAAAATCAGACTGGGCATCTTTTTCGCCATATCCCTGATCTCATTCGTCGTCATGATCGCGGTGATTGTCGTGCCGACGCTCCTGGAGAACAAGGACAAATATTATGTCGGGTACCGTAATATTTCTCTTACCGGTCTGCAGGTCGGCAGCTCGGTCAAATATCACGGACTCAGTGTCGGGCACATCAGCGACATATCAATCGATCCGGATGACATTCAGCGGGTCATCGTGGAGCTGAGCATCGACAAGGGAATTCCCATCAAGACCGACACCCGGGCGGACATCACCGCTCTGGGCATCACCGGTCTCAAAGTCATTGAATTGCTGGGAGGCAGCAATGAGACCGAGGCGCTGGTGCCCGGCAGCTTCATTCAGCCGGGCGGGTCTATCACTGAAATGATTACGGGCAAAGCGGAGGTGATCGCCGAAAAGGTCGAGATGACGCTGAACAATCTCGCTGAACTCACCTCAGAAATCAACAGAAAAAAAATAGTGCGCGTACTCGATACAACGGCCGAGAGTATGCATGAGATGAGTGAAATTCTCAAGGCGAATAAATCCTCTTTCGGCCGCACCATGGAAAACAGCGAACGGGTCACCGCCGATCTCGCGATGCTGCTGGCGACAACGGATTCGGTCATGGCCGACATCGCCCGGATCGCCGGGTCGGATTCGCTGATGCAGGCCCTGGCAAATATCACCGAGATAACCGAATCGCTGAAAAAAGCCGAACTGGTCGGCCTGGTCAAAGAGCTGAACGTTGCGCTCAAGCATACGAGCAGTGTGCTGAAAGAAGTCGATATATCGATTATGGAGAGCCGGGCGGAGCTCGGCATGACGGTTGAATCACTGAAAGAGAGCGTTGAGTATCTCAATCAGTTCGTTCGCATGATAAGCGAGGATCCATCGGTGCTGGTGAGAGGAACCAAACCGATCGGCGCTCCTGATCATCGATTGGAGAGATAGTATGAAGCGATATGCATTAGCCGCCCTGGCGGCCGGCATGGCTGTACTTCTGGGGTGCAGCAAGGGAACGATGCTGCGCAGGTATTATGTGCTGGAACCGCAGCGGTTTTTTACCCGGGCTGATTTCGGACTGGAGGCGCCGCTGCCGTTCAAAGTGGACGTGCGGGAATTCATTGTTGCCAAACCGTTCGCCCAGACGCGGATCGCCACCCGTTCAGCTTCACATGAGATGAACTATTATCAATATCACAGTTGGGCAACCCGCCCCGGCAGCGCGGTTACCTTCATGGTCTACCGGCTGGTCGAGAATTCAACGCTCTTCAGCAGGACATCCTACGGGTTTACCGTAGATGCCGACTACATCATAACCGGAGATATTCACGAACTCGAGCTTATCGAAGAGAAGAAACATATGTCGGCTCATCTCGGGATGACCTTGCGGCTGATCCGCTGCGAAACCGACAAACCCGAAGTGCGGTATGATTTTGACCGTACCGTTGAGCTGGAGGAGAACACCATGAACCAGTTCGCCTGGATTATCAGCGAACTGCTGAGGGAGGAGACGGAACACTTCCTGAAAGAGGCGACTGCATTTCTGGCGGCAGAGGGAGAGGCCGGACAATGAGACGCGTGTCACATCCGGTCTGCCGGTTTGCGGACTCCACCGTCAGCGTGGATGCGCCCCTGACCAAGGATACGGTACCCGGGATCTACGCGGAGATCGACGGACATCGATCGGTATGGGAGGATACGGCTCTGACCCTCGATCTGAGCGCGGTCACCCGTATTGACAGTGCGGGTGTGGCGCTGATCGAAACGCTGCGCAGCCGGGTGAATGAACGGGGCGGCAGCCTGACGATCACCGGCGGTTCAAAGGATGTGCTCGCCCTCATCGAGACGTTTACGGTTACCCGGGACGGCAAACGGCAGCCGCGGCCGAAGAGGCGCTTTTTTGAAGGAATGGGGGAACAGCTGTACACGTTCTGGCAGCATCTTGGCGCGTTTTTCATTCTCGTGGCCGATACCGCCTTTTATTCCGTTCAGGGGATGTTCACCAGAAGCGGCATGCGAAAAGGCGAGTTCACCAAGCAGTGCATATTTATCGGGATGAACGCGCTGCCCATCGTCGGCCTGATATCGTTTTTAATCGGGTTTATTCTCGCCCTGCAGTCGGCGGCGCAGCTGCGTCAGTTCGGGGCCAGCATCTATGTCGCCGACCTGGTAGCCATTTCCATGACCCGGGAAATGGGACCCATCATGACCGCCATCGCCCTGGCGGGCCGGAGCGGTTCCGCCTTTGCCTCAGAGATCGCCAATATGGTCGTCACCGAGGAAACCGACGCGCTGAAGACCATGGGCCTCAATCCCATCCAGTATATCGTGGTACCTAAAATGTACGCGATCACGGTAACGACGCCCATGCTCACCATCCTGTCCATGCTGATCGGCATTTTCGGTTCGCTGGTGATCGGTGTCACTTACCTCGATCTCAGTGTGGGACCGTTTATGGACCAGGTGGCCAACGCCCTCATTTTAAGGGACGTCATCATCGGGCTGGCAAAAAGCGTTATTTTCGCCTGGATCATCATTACCGTGGGAGCCTATTTCGGATTTACCGTCAGCGGCGGCGCTGAAGGAGTCGGCAGAGCTACCACTGCGTCGGTGGTGACATCCATCTTTATGGTGATTCTGGCCGACAGTATTTTGGGATTGATTTTCTACTTTGGAGGCGGCGCATTTTGAGCATTGTTTCGGTTACCCATCTGGAAGCGGGATACGAAGACACCCCTGTATTGCGGGATGTCAGCATGACCGCGGAAGAGGGCGCTATCACCGCCGTGCTCGGGACCAGCGGCTGCGGCAAGTCGACGCTGCTGAAAAATATCATCAGGCTCAATGACGCCTGGTCCGGATCGGTGCGGATGTTCGACGAGGAAGTCATGGTGATGGATGAACCCGAATTCAATCAGCTGCTCAAACGGGTGGGAGTGCTTTTTCAAAACGGCGCGCTTCTCAATTCCATCACGATCGCGGAAAATGTCGCCATTCCCCTGGAACAGCACACGCGCCTGCCTGCCCCGGTCAGAGATCACCTCATACGGATAAAACTGGCGCTGGTCGAGCTGGAGGAGGCTATAGACAAACTGCCGTCGGAACTGTCAGGCGGCATGCGGAAACGGGCGGCGCTGGCCAGGGCCATGGCGCTGGATCCCGATCTGCTCTTCTGCGACGAACCGTCAGCCGGACTCGACCCGGTCACCGCGGCCGGGCTCGACAACCTCATCTGCAGGCTGCGGGATCAGCTCGGCATGAGCGTGATCGTGATCACTCACCATGTCCCCAGTATTATCAGGACAGCGGACAAGATCGTGTATCTTTCCGACGGAGGCGTGCTGTTCAGCGGTACCGTGAAAGAGGCCCGCAGCAGCGGCATTGAACAGATCGAACGGTTTTTCCGCGAGGGGGTGAAAGATTACTGAGGCGTGCGTGCGGTCGCGTGACCGCGGCCGTACCGTTTTCGATTGATATATGACCATATCTGTAAGGAGCATCTTCCATGAAAAACCTGTTGATCGCCGTTCTGCTGCCGGGGTCTGCCGCCCTGCTGCTTGCCCAGACGCCTACAACGAGAGAGATGAATCTGATGAACTGGCAGGAATTCCAGAAGCTGGTGCCCGGCCGCGTAGAGACCGTTCTGCTGCCCCTGGGCTCGCTGGAACCGCACGGCGTCACGCCCAACGGCACCGATAATCTCTGCCCCACCGCCATGGCGGAAGCGATCGCGGCCGAGCTGAACGCGCTGATCGCACCGACGCTCAATTACGGGATCACGCCGGCCATGGCAGCGTATGGCGGAGCGGTATCCATTCCCGCCGAGGCATATCAGCCCTTTGTCTCAGCGGTGATCAGCGGACTGGCCGACCAGGGATTCATGAATATCATTCTTCTCAACGGTCATGGCGGCAATACGACGGTCCTTAAAGAGCTGATGAATGACCTCAGCAACCGCTGCCGGGTCCGTATTCTGCTGATCAACTGGTGGAGCCTTGCCGAGGAGGAGACGTTCGAGGTGTTCGGTGAGAACGGCGGCCACGCCGGCAACAATGAGACCGCCTATGTGCAGGCGATTGCCCCCGATCATATCCATCCGGAGTGGTATGACAAGGATCTGGCGATTCCCAATGCCAAAAACAGTGCCTGGGCCGCGGCGCCGGTGGCTGCGTCGATTCTGCTGTATGAGCCGGGAGAGGGGTATCCCACCTTCGATGAAAAACAGTCCGCGGAGTATTTCAGCAAAGTGAATAAAAAGGCGGTGGCACTGATCAGGACCGTGATCGCGAAATGGGACCGGGCCGGTATTTTCAGGTAGCCCGGGGCCGACCCCGGGGAAGGGAGCGTGGTGTTCAGGTTCTGACCAGCAGCTCGGCGGTCTTTTTCACCAGTTCCGGCTTGGTGATCACGAACAGATCTGCATTCCCCTGAATGCGCGCACTGCCCCGGGGAATGGTAAACTCATTTTTTTCCGCGTCGAACATGCCCGCGATGATGCTCTCTTTGGGCATATGCCGGTGCGCGGCGACTTCGGAAATGGTCTTGCCCACGATTTTTCCGTTTTCGGGGATGCGGACCACAAATATCTCCACTGCGCCATCTCCCAGCCTGGCCACGTGTTTGACCTCTGACTTTTCCACCTGATGAAGAATGTCGAGCACCACGTTATTGACAACGTTGACAATCTGGGAGACGCCCACGGTCCGGTAGGCTTCATAGTAGGACGCCTGATTCATCCTGACGATGATTTCGGGCACGGAAAAACTTTTTGCCAGTACGGCAAATGCCAGGTTCTGGGCGTCGTCCCTGGTGGTGGCGATGGCGACATCGGCCCGGTCGATACGGGCCTGCTTCAGGACGGAGATACGGGTCGCATCGCCGTGAATCGTTTCAATGCCGTAGCGGGCATACACTTCATCGCAGGTTTCTTCGTCCTTCTCGATGACGATGAGTTCTTTTTTCAGTCCCACGAATGTATTCACCAGCTCGGACCCGATGTTGCCCGCACCGGCGATGACAATCAACATGGCTGCCTCCTTAGCGATAGAATTTTCTGCTGAACAGCAGGATGACGGGAATGATTTCCAGCCGCCCCGCCAGCATCCCGAAGATATAGGTGATCTTGATGACCGGATGGAGCCCGATTATTTCCGGCACCGTCAGATAGCAGGGTCCGATATTGCCCAGCGCGGAAAACATGCCTGAAAAACTCTGCCAGCCCGAATAGTCCGAGAAAAGCGCGGTGATTCCTCCGCCGAGCAGCAGGAGAAGGATCCAGACAAAAAAGAGCGAAGTGGCCGTATTGATCTCTTTCGCGCTCACCAGTTCATTATCGATGGTCAGCGGTGTCCTGCTCAGCCGGCTCGAACTCAGCCTGAACAGCCTCACCTTGACCAGTTTTGTGAGAATCGCCACCCGGATCACCTTGATGCCGCCGCCGGTGGAGCCGGCGCAGCCACCTATGACCATAAGCACGAGAAATATCTGTCTGGCCAGGGGGGCAAAATAGGGGGAGGCAATGTCCCGGGTGGCATAGCCGGTGGTGGTGAGGATGCTCACCGTCTGGAAGGCCGCATCCTTCAGATGGAGCAGCAGAGCGGCCGGCCCCTGTGCCGCTGTCACGCCGGGGCCGCTGTAGGCTCCTTGCGCCGCCCGGACGCTGGTAAACCAGACGAAGAAGATACCGCCAAGCAGGATGCCCCAGAAGTACCGTATCTCGGTGCTGTCCCAGAGCGACCTGATGTCACCGTTCCAGATCCGGAAGTGGATGAAAAAATTCATTCCCCCGGCGATCATAAAGACCATAACCGTCAATTCGATCAGGTGCGCGAAGGGGTGGCCGGTGAGGCGGTAGGAGGCGATGGAGTTGTCATAGATGGAATACCCTCCGGTGGAGATGGTGGTAAATGAGTGGGTGAGCGCGTCGAAGAGTCCGGTTTTCAGGAGCAGCAGCACAAGTGTCTGGAGCAGGGTCATCCCGATATAGATCAGCCAGAGTACCCTGGCCGTCTGAAACATGCCGGGAAACGGCCTGCGGGTCGCCACCTTGTGTCCCTCGGCCATGAAGAGCTTGTTGGCCGCGGCACCGCCCTTGAAGCCGAGCAGGATGAACATGCTGAGTATGCCGAGGCCGCCGATCCACTGGGTCAGCGCCCTCCAGAAGAGGAGCGGCCGGGGGATCTCTTCCAGGCCGGTGAGCATGGTGATGCCGGTGGTCGTGTATCCGCTCATGGTTTCGAAAAAGGCATCGAGAAAGGGGGTGCCGTGTATCACCATGAACGGCACGGCGCCGATCACGGCCAGGAGGATCCAGGAAAGGGTGCAGACCGCCATGGAATCCTTGAGGCTCAGCGCATACAGGGGACAGAGCCGTTTGAGGATCAGCCCGGTGATGCTGGCCAGCCCCCCGGGAAGGATAAATCCCCGAAAGAGCCGGCCGTAATCGGCGCTGCCGCCGGCAGCTGCGGTCACCAGCACGGGTGTCAGCATGAGCAGCCCGCCGATGATCAGCACCACGGCCAGGTAGCCGCAGATAGTCCGCGTGCGTCTTTTACGGTGCGGTTTTATCGTTCATCCTCCCTCACCCGGTGCGTCGATGGTTCGGGGTCAGTGTTTCAGACTGATACTGTCCCTGCAGTAGCGGACCTTGCCGATGCCTTTCTCATCACTGCTGCCGTCAAAGGCCAGCCCGTAGAAGTTCGCTTCCTGCTCGAAAATTGTCCGGTCGCCGTAGATCGCCTTGGTGAGGTTGACAATGGTGTATCCGAGCGTGTCCCCTTTTCTGCGGGTGCAGAAAAAATCGGCGTTCGATTCGAAATCCCCGAACCGTATCTTTCCCGATTCATAGGTGTATTTCGGCCGCCGGTAATCCCGGACCATTTCCGTTCGCAGGTCCGCCTTGACCCCGATATGTATGGTCTCGCCGCCATGGTTTATCAGCAGTGACATGCCCTGTCCCTCCACCTCTGAATCGAGGAAGGTGATCTTTCCGGGCCAGGCGGCCGGGGATTCGTCCGCCGGATGGGGAATGAGCACGGTCACAAAGCCGATGTGCTGTCCCAGCTCGAAATGCTGCGCGGTGCTTTCCGAGATGAGCCATTCGTTCTGATAGTGGCGGGTTTCCCGCTCCACCTGTTCGAAACGGTAGTGGTTTTTAGGGAAATAGATGAGCAGGTGTTCGTCGACGGGCAGCGCCAGGGTCCGGAGCGAGTCATAGCAGGTGTCGTACCAGTGGTCCCCGCGGTCAACGATGCGCCGTGTGTGCCAGAGATTGGCGGCGGTGAAGTACTCTTCGATGCGGGATCGCATGATATCGAAGACAATGAACATCCCGGGATTTTTCAGGTAGACGATTACCCGGTCCCACTGGTACCCCAGGTTGTCATCGACGAGCCGGGTGCGGCTGTAATCGAAATCGTCGAAGGTGAGGAAGTCGTATTTACGGGTGCGCACCTGCCGGTAGGAACCGGCGTTGTGCAGAAAATCGAGAATGGACTGACCCGGGATCGCCGGCTGGTCGGTGGGACTGTAGCGGAACTCGCCCTGCTTCTGGCCCATCCAGAATTTCTCCTGGCGGACGCAGAGGCGGTTGTGAAAATAGTCGGCCCGGTAGGAGCCGTAAGGGCCGCTGGGCATGTAGTCGCGATACCCGCCGTCGTGCAGGAGGACCGATCCGCCGGACATAAGCAGAACGATGCTGTTTTCGTCCTGGTGCCCGTGGGTCATCTTTTCCTCTTCCACGGCGATACCGTCCCGCAGGTAGTCGCGGAAAATCACTCCGCCGTCACCCTCATCCCGGTAGTTGAGCAGCATGTAGGTCGATGCCGGCTCCCAGCCGTCACGGTAGACTATTTTTTTCCCCTGCACATCCTCCATCACTTCGCAGCTGAGATTGCCGGGCTGTTCCGGTACGATCTCGTCGCTGCCGTAGCGGTAGCAGTCCAGCAGCAGGTAGGCGAGGCCCGTATCCTCTCTCCTGGCAAAGTCGACGAATTTTTCCGCGATCACCGCTGCCGCCCATTTCAGCCCGGGGTGGCCGTATGCTTTGGCGGCGGCTTCGAAGAAGACCAGGTAGCGGCTCCAGTTCGCCTGCCACTGGGCGTCTCCGAAATCGGGGATCATCCCGTCCGGGCACATCAGCTGCAGAAAGTAGTTGGCATAGTAGTACATTTCAGGGGTGCGGAAGAGCTCATCCAGCCTGTTTTTGGCATCGGCATAGCCCAGCAGACTGTACAGCCAGACCGCGTGATAGATGGTGGCGTCTTCAATCTCCCAGTTGCCCCAGTTGTCGAATGCCAGGGAGTGCTCATAGGTCTTCCAAGCCTCGACGTGTTCATGCTCCGGAAGCGCCCGCACTCCCCAGGCGATTGTTTCCGCTCTCAGGGCGCTG
Organism: bacterium; assembly: GCA_016934955.1. Lineage (GTDB taxonomy): Bacteria > Zhuqueibacterota > QNDG01 > QNDG01 > JAGLOF01 > JAFGRY01. The sequence continues at coordinate 120,289 of JAFGRY010000048.1, forward strand.
CGGTTCATGGGCCCCCACTCCTGGGTACGCATGGTGTACTCTATACTCTCGGAAATAATCGTTTCACATACCCTGTTTTCTCTCTTTGTCAGCATGCCGGCGTTTTTTAATATCTCATACGGCCGTATGTAACGCATGACGGTAAAAAAGTCGGGCAGGGCCGGGACTCCTCTGTCGTAGTCCGGCCTGCGGGCGGCGAATTCGGCCGGATAGTGCTTGCGGTAATCACCGTAAATCAGCAGCACTTGTTTCGCTCTGGCTGCATAGTCGTCATTGCCTTCGAGCTGGAAGAGTGTGGCGTATATCGTTGCCATTTCGAGGATGCGGGAAGGCGGGCGGAACCCGAAGATCGATTTCCTGTCGAAGGTTTCCTGCCAGACGCTGATCAGCGAGTCGTAATGGGACCATGTCCAGTCAGCGGCTGCGCGGGCGAACTCGAGATAGGTGCTGCGCTGCACCTGGGGGACGGGCCGGACGGCACCACTGGTCACCGCTGCGGCCAGGAGAACGGCGGGGATAAGGCGGCGCATGCAATACTCCTTTACGGGATTAGTGTTCAGCGATCATCATGATTTCAACGAGGCCGCCGGCAGGAATGCGGGAAACTTCCAGCACGGCGCGGGCCGGAAAAGCGGCCGTAAAAAATTCATTGTAGACGGTGTTGAAATCCCTGTAATTATCCATATCGGTGAGGAAGACCTGACACTGCACCACATCATGCAGGGTGAATGCCGCTGATTCCAGAACGGCTTTCTGATTGGTGAGGGCCTGGCGGGCCTGGCTGACAAAATCGGACCCGGCGAACGTTCCGGTTTCCGGATCGATGCCCAGCTGACCGGAGAGGTAGATCCGGCCGCCGAACTGCACCGCCTGGGAATAGAGGCCGATGGCGGCCGGGGCGTCCGGGGAGGTGATGATCCGCTTTCCCGGCGGCTGTCCGCTGCAGGAAAGCAGCAGAAGCGGAGTGACGAGCAGCAGGGTGGTCTGTTTCATAAGCTTCTCCATACCGTTTGTTGTTGCGGGACATCAGAAGTCCATCACGCCCAGCTCCCGCAGCGCCAGGTAGGCGGCGCCGAAAACACCGGCCGAGTCGCCCAATTGCGCCTTGAGTATGGGAACTTCGTTCCGGGGCGGTCCGAAGAACGATTTCCGCATGTATGCGGGTGTTTTTTCATACCAGACCGGGAGGTTCGAGACGCCGCCTCCCAGAATGACGGCCTCTAGATCGAGCATGTTCACCGCGTTGGCGAGCACTTCCCCCAGCATGCGGCAGCTCTCATCGAGAAGCGCGGCCGCGGCGGCGTCACCTGCATCGTACCGTTTCCCGATATCGGCTGCCGCAAGATCGAGACCGGTCATCTCGCGATAGCGCGAGGAGATACAGGGACCGGAGAGGTACGCCTCGGCGCAGCCGCGGCGTCCGCAGGTGCAGAGCCGGCCGTTTATATCGATGGAGGTATGCCCGATCTCGCCGGCGCCGCCCCGGGGTCCCCGGTAGAGCCGGTTGTCGAGCATGAGACCGCATCCCATGCCGGTGCCCAGAATCACGGCCATCACATACCTGAAGGTGCCGGCGCAGGTTTCGTAGAATTCGGCCAGGGCAAGACAGTTGGCGTCGTTTTCCACCACCACCGGCACACCCAGGCGTTCCCCTGTTCGAGCAATGAATCCCGGCGTTTCATAGACCGGCGTGTGCGGCGATCCAAACAGAATATTCTTTTCCGCATCGAACGTGCCGGGCGTACCCATGCCCACGGCCCCCACCGGCGTTCCCCCGGCGACGGTTTGCACAAGTCCGACGATCGTGTCGATGACCGCATCGATCCCTTTGCCGGGCTCGGAAAACACCCTCCGCCGCTCCAGCAGGGTACGGCTGCCGTCCATGAGGCAGGCCTCAACCTTGGTGCCGCCGAGATCGATTCCGATGACGTGTTCTTTCATTCTCCTCCCTGGCCGTTCGACTGCTCAGCAGAGACTGTCCCATATCTTGAATACGGCATGTACGTTGGCGGGATCAGCTCCGGGTCCGAATTCGCACTGGGCGATGATGCCGCCGTTCGCCCAGAGATTTTCATAGACGGTGAACACTGCCTCCTTCACTTCCTGAATGGATCCGCGGGGAAGAATATGCTGCCGGTCTATCTCTCCCCAGAAGGTGAGCTTCCCTCTGAATTTCCGGCCCAGTTCTTTGATGTCCATGCAGAAAAGCTGGCTGTTGAGGGCCTGAACGCCGCATTCGATGAGATCTCCGATGATGGCGGTGATGTTGCCGTCGGAGTGCATGAACACATACTTGCCGCGGGAAGCGGCGATAGCCGCGTACTCCCGGTACATCGGCTTGAAATATGCGCGAAAGGACGCGGGTGAGATGAGCATGCCCTGCTGACAGCCCCAGTCATCCATGATGGCGATGGCATCGACATCGGTGCGGCACCAGGTTTCCACTTCCCGGCAGTAGTGCTCATGCATGCGCTTGAGCAGGACCGGCAGCTCCGGCGGCTCCAGGGCCATGTCCATCAGGGCCAGTTCCATGGTGCGGATGAACTGCAGCCGTTCAAAGGGCCGTACCCAGGTGCCGGCGACCACGAACCGGTCGGTGGCGCGGCAGAAATCGTTCACCGCTTCGATGTCGAGGGTCAGCACCTCTTCCGGAGTGCGGATGGTGTCGACCATGCTCCAGTCTTTGAGCAGCGGCTCACGGACGATCCCGATGACGCCGCCGTGGGCATTCTCGAAGCGGCAGCCCCACTCGTCAACGTAGATACCCGGTGCGTAGCGGTCGCCGCTGACCGGAGGCGGGGTTTTGAAGACCGCCGGCGCGGTGACGATGTCGTCGGGAAACAGCCGCTGGATGCGATGCAGCTCATCGGGATAGTGCTCCTCGGCCCAGGGCAGGGCCCAGAGGTGCCTGGGTATTCTGCCGTAGCAGACATTGTTGAGGGTATTGAGAACGAGCTCTCTTCCGGTCATCTCTTTCTCCGTGAATGCGGTGCGGCGGCAGGCATGCTGTGTGTATGATAACAATCTTCCAGCGTTTTTCCAAGCCCTTCTACGTACAGCCGCTGTCCGCCGGGATCCTTCCTGATCGATTCGGGTGGAAACGAATCGATGGCCAGTTCCTGGAGCATCGCGATGCAGACTGTCTGGGCTCTGGCCGCTGCGGCGCCGCAGAGCGGCCGGGCCCCCGTGCGGACCGAGGCAACGGCGTCGTGCAGCTTTTTGAACTGGTCCGCATCGGGTGAGCCGTATACCCGCGTGTCACCGGCGGGCGTCTCCGCCATGATCTCCCGCCGCTCACCGCCGAAGACGATCCGTCCCTGTTCGCAGACAATCTCGAACATGGGGTCGAGCGTTTCCGCGGTGACATGGGAGGCGAAAAAATAGATGTCGGGGCAGCGGCGGGTTTCGATGCGGCAGGCAATGGTGTCGAAGTTTTCGATGGGATAGGCGCGGCGGAGAAAGGCCTCGAGCCCCAGCGGCTCAGCGCCGGTGTGCATCTCTTCCCCCAGCAGAAAGAGTAGATTGTGGAGAAAATGGGCCGCCGCATTGTTGGCCGGACTGTCATTCACCGGCCGGCCGCCGGCTGTCCTGATTGCTCCCGCCCAGGAATTGCGGGCGTAATAATCGTATCCCCGGGGCCAGAGACAGATGGTGCCGGCCCGCAGCGGCCGTCCCCAGGCCCCGTCTATGAGGTCCCGTTTCAGCCTCTGTATGGCATCGGACCAGGACCACTGATAGCCGACCATGATCGGCAGGCCCGTCTCCCGCTCGGCGGCGATCATGCTGTCGGCCTCGGCGACCGCAGCGCAGAGCGGCTTGTCGCAGAGCACGCGGCTGCCCCCCCGCAGGGCGGTGATGCTCTGGACCGCGTGGAACTGGATCGGTGAGACGACAATCGCAAGATCGGCCCGGTGACCCGCATGGTAAAAGGAGTCCATGTCCGGAAAGACCGGCACCTTCAAGGCCTGAAGGCGCGGGAGGTGGCCGGACCGCCCGGGGTCGGGATCGACCACGCCCGCCAGCCGCACCTCGTCCGGGCTGTAGCTGTTCCAGAGTTCCTGCAGATAGTAGTAGCCGTACCCGCCGATGCCGGCGAGAACGACCGTGACGGGAGAAGCACTCATGGACGCATACCCTTATCCAATCTGCGTTCCAGCAGATCGGTTGCATACGCTTCGCCGCTCTCCAGGTCGATGGCCAGCGTCTGAATCTCAAAGGCCGCCAAGGTGGCGCTGAACCGCTTCCCCGGCACCGGCAGCGCTATGCGCGTGCTCTCGGCGGTCTCCAGGGGGTTGAAGAGGCGGAGAATCAGCCGGTTTCCTTTTTCGGAAAACTTCATGGCGGCCAGCTGCACCCGGGGATTGGAGAGTGTGACTGCCGGAACGGGACCGGTCCCCTCTCCCGGGGGAAAGCAGCAGAGGGCGGGGGGATATTCAGCCTTCAGACGGGATTCGAATTCCACGGCCGCCCGCCGTTCCCGGGCGTCGCCGCCGGAGAGCCAGAAGCGGAACATGCGGCAGCCCTGGTCCTGTCTGGGGGTGTGCCGGTCCTGCTCGGTGATCAGGCGATTGGTCCCCACCGGATGTCCCGCCCAGGCGGGTGAGCGGAGCAGTGAGAGGCGCAATTCTCCGGGGCGCCGGTCGAATCCCCAGGTGCGGTCATTGATCACCGAGAGCGCCTGTTTCCCGTTTCCTGACTGCTGCAGGAGCCATTTCTGGGCGACCAGCTCCCGTTCCTGCTCGTGATATTCCTCGACACCGTAGGCGGTCTGGCCCAGGAGGGTGCCGGAGAGGGGCGTGGGCAGCGACAGTTTCAGCATCCGGTCCGGCTCAGCCCAGTGAACCCTGGCCTCGACCTCAACCTCCGTTCCCTCATGAGGAATCTTGTAGCGGAGAACGATGGCCGAGCTCCCGTGGCTGAAAAGCGCCTCCACGATGGTGCGCACCGGGCCTGATTCGATGATCCGCACCGGTGCAAGGTCGCCTTCGACTCCGGCGGCGCGTCCGCACTCCTCCGGGGACATGAGCGTGAAAGCCCCGGCCGTATCGGTGAAGGACGTGACGCGCATGCCCCAGGGATCGGCATCGTCCCGCATGACGAGAAAACGGCAGGCGCCGGGAGAGAGCAGGTCGGTCTTTCCGATTCTGAACAGATCGAGAAGGCCGGTGTTTCGATTGATTGTCAAGTGAGCGGACCCGGTGTCGAAATGCAGTTCTTCCGGCTGTTCCGGGAATGGACGCTCGTTCACCGGTATCTGCCTGAACCGGACGCTGTAGCGTGTCAGGGATGACGGCCTCAGGTCGGCGGTGAACACGATCCGTTTCCGGTGGTCGTCGCGGATGCTGGAGCTCTCTTTTTCGACCTGCACCGGTACCGGACTGCCCTTTCTGTCCTGTATCTCAGGCATGCGATAGGAGGCGGAATCGAAATTCGGTTCGGCCGCCTGCAGTTCCATCTGGATCGGGCAGCGGACGGAAACGGGATGGGGATTGTAAACGAAGACGGGGAGCTCATCCGGCTGCGCCTGCGGCTCTCCCGCGAGGAGGCTGAAAAATGCGCGGGTCCTGATTCGCGCCAGCAGCTCCAGGCCGTGATCCATGCGCCGCAGCGCCTGTTCCATGGCTTCCACTGTGCAGGAGCCGGGAAGGATGTCATGAAAGGAGGCAAACAGCATGTCCCGGACGGCTGCGTCGATATCGTCGCGGGGATAGTCGACAAGTCCGTTCAGGGCCGCGTGCGCGGCCATCTTTTCCGTGAGAAAGAGGCTGTTTTCCAGCCGGCGGTAGCGCTCCTTTACCTCGGCCATGGAGGTGTAGCAGCCGACCGCCCAGGGATTGAGTCCGGCCGCGTGCTCCGGCAGGTCCCGGCGCCGTTCGGCGAGGCTGCTGAAGAAGGCCTCCGGAGTGCTGTGACGAATGTCGATATCGGTCCGCTCACCCTGCAGGGCGGCGATCGCCCCGAGATCCGCGGCCGACGGTCCTCCGCCGTGATTTCCCACTCCCCAGAGCAGCATGCCTTCGGATATACCGGGATGCTCACTCAGCCAGCGCTCGATACGCTCTGCCGCTTCACCCCGGCGGGAGTTGTAATGGTCCGGGGCGCGGTGGGCGATGACGGTGGATCCGTCATAGCCCTTCCAGATAAAATCGTCGCCCGGCAGGGGAAGAAACGCCCGGTCCGGGCGGCAGAAGAGATAGCCCGTGTAGCCCGCTTTGGCGAGGATCTGCACCAGACCGCGGGTATGTCCGAAGGGGTCCAGGTTCACCGCAACCCGGGGTTCCCGGCTGAAACGGTCGAGAAACCAGGTTTTGCCCACAAGACACTGGCGTACGAAAGCCTCTCCACAGGGAAGGTTGCAGTCGGGCTGCACGTACCAGCCGCCCATGATATGCCAGCGGTCCCGGGCTACCAGATCCTGGATACTGGCAAAGAGGGCCGGTTCGTGTTCTTCGGTCCATTGGTAGAGGAGCGCTTCGTTGTGGCAGAAGACGAAGCCGTCGAATGCTTCACAGAAGCGGACCGCCGTCCGGAATGTCGCCAGAGTCTCGGCCAGCCCCTCCTCCCATTCCCAGAGCCAGACGGGGTCGATGTGGCTGTTGCAGACCAGGTGGAGAATGCGTTCACTCATGCTCGGGGTACCCTATTTTTTTGCTGTTCCGCCCGCGGGCAGAAACAGAGTCAGCCTGCTGTCCCGCTTCGGCCAGGCGAACAGGAGTTCGTCCCGCTGCCGGGAAACGACGGTCATATCCGTTCTCAGGTCGAAAGATGTCCTCCCCGTCTCCGGGATCAGGTCGATGTGAAGCACGGCCGACCGCACCCGCAGGGCCGCACGCCAGGGGCCGGTGTCGGGCAGCAGGCGGGGCCTGACGCTGATGCCGTCCCCGCTGCAGCGCACTCCCAGCAGATGAAAAACAAAAAGCATGATCAGCTCGGCCCAGGTCCAGGGAATGATGCCGTTCTGGGGATAGGGGGGCGCGATGCGGCTGCCGTACATCTCGAACCAGGAACCCGACGCGGCTTCCGGCAGACCGTCCAGCCAGCGCAGGGTGCGCAGCACATTGTCCAGGTCACCGCATTCCGCCGCGGCCCGGGCCACCATGAGTGAGGCGAAGGGCCAGGGGCCGGCCGAGTCGGGCTCGGATGTCTGATTGTAACGGCCGTGTCCGCCCCGGGTCCACATCTGGTTCCAGAGCAGCTCCATCTGCTCCATGGTCCGCCGGGCCGGAAGAGAACCGGGATCGACAAATCCCAGGGCTATGGGGAAGACGGATGCGGTGTCCGGATTGAGCGAATGGTCGATGTCAGCGGCCAGGGGAACGCCGGGCGGCAATCCCGCGGCGGGTGAGGGGAAGATCGTTTCCTGCACCGAACCGTCCGGCGCCCGCCGCTTGATGAATCCCCGCCGGTCGTGCATGGCGTAGCGGGGGTGCTCCAGGATGGCCGACCTGAGACGGCCGGCCCGGTCCTGCCAGCGTCGGGCGGTCGTGTCCTCTCCCAGGAAACGGGCGAACGCCGCGGCGCGGAGAAGCCCCAGGCAGGGCCAGAACTGGTACGAGAGTTCAATGCCCCGTTCAATCCCGTGCAGGGCGTGCCGCTCCCAGTAGTCCCTGGTATTGCAGAGCAGGCCCGATTCGGGATGGATAAATTCCTTCCTGAAGGGGTAATCCGCCACTTTTTTTATCGTTTCCCAATCGTCCCTGATGAGAGAATAGTCCCCTGACCAGCAGGCATGGGTGTGCAGGGCATAGAGCAGGGCGCCGTTCTGATCCAGCTCGACCTCGTCGGAGCCTCGGCGTTCGCTGGAATCGACGCAGTCCCCCTCGTCCGAGACAAACTCGTGAAGGAGGCGGGCGAGCAGCACCCGGGCTTTCTCATGAAACCCGGCCAGGGTCAGTCCCACTGCCATGAACGAATGGTCCCGCACCCATTCCCGGCAGTACTGCCAGATGCTGGCGTCCACCACACCCGCTGCCGAGACCACCGAAGCCAGATTGACGGTGCTGTCCCGGAACAGCCTGTTCAGCATGGAAGATCCGGTGGATATCTCCGTGCGCCGCCGCCAGAACGCGGCCGCCGTACTGCTGTCCGGCGCGGCCGGAACGGTCCGGAGGGCAACGCCTATCTCAGGGGTGAGGGTGTACGCGAGTGCCAGGCGGACCGTTCCGTCTTCACTGGCGGTCAGGTCGGACGCAATCTCGGTTCCGGGAACGGCGGTGCAGAGGCTGAGGGCCCCCCGGGGTTCCATGCCCGATATGACAATGTCCCTCACGAGAACAGGGGAACCGCTGTCCGGGCAGAAGAGACGTTCCGTGACCGTAAGCAGCCCGGCCTGCCAGGTCAAATGAATCACGGGGAGCGGACCCTCCATGATCCTCCCGGCGCACCAGCCGGACGGGACGAGGACCCTGCCCGCGAGAGCGAGGGAGAGCATGGTTCCCCCGAACCCGCCGCCGGGATCGAAGGTGAGGGCCTGCCGTTTCATGGCGGGGCGGTCGGGATCCATGATGATCAGTCCCGCGGGTGTTCCCTCACCCCCGGAAGCGACCTGCAGGGCTGCCAGGATATGCCCGTTGCCGGTAAAGAAGTAATTGACGCCGTTCAGTTCCGTGCGTACATCGGGATGGCCGTCGGCCGGATCGTCGTGATAGATGTGTTCACGGGGATCGATCATACCGCGTTCCTAGCGCTGCACCCGGCCGCTGACCGATCCTGCCATCAGTTTTTTCACTTCCGCGACACTGACCCGGTTGAAGTCCCCGGGAATGGTCTGCTTGAGACATGAGGCCGCGACTCCGAATTCCAGCGCCTCCCGGTCGTTCATCCCGGTGATGAGGCCGTAGATCAGTCCCGAGCTGAACGAATCGCCCCCGCCGACCCGGTCGACGATCCTGATTGTGTATCTGCTGCTGGTGATGAATGTACCGCCGCTGTGGAGGCAGGCGGACCAGCTGTTTTCCGAGGCTGAGTGGCTCTCGCGCAGGGTGATCGCGGCTTTTTGCAGGCCGAAGCGTTCGACAAGCGCTGCCGCCGTCTTTTCAAAGGCTTTCGTATCGAGGGTGCCCCTGTCCAGGTCGGTGGAGCCCGAGGTGATGCCGAACATGGCGTCGGCGTCCTCTTCGTTGCCGATGCAGATATCGGTAAATGCCATGAGCGGCGCCATCACGGCCTTCGCCTGTTCCCGGGACCAGAGTTTCGCCCGGTAATTCAGGTCCACGCTGACGGTGCATCCCGCTTCCTTCGCGGCCCGCAGGGCCTCCAGGGTGACCGCGGCCGCGGTGTCGCTGAGCGCCGGAGTGATCCCGGACCAGTGAAACCAGCGGGCGTCAGTAAAGACCCGGCCCCAGTCGACGGTGCCGGGCTGCAGTTCCGCGACGGCCGATCCGGCCCGGTCGTAGATCACTTTCGAGGGCCGCTGGGATGCGCCGTGTTCGAGAAAGTAGATGCCGGTCCGTTTCCCCTGTCTGACGATACAGGATGTGTCCACGCCGCCGGAGCGGAGCGCGTTGACCGCGCTCTGACCGATCTCGTTATCCGGCAGGGCCGTGACGAACCGCGAGGGGAGACCGTAGGCGGCAAGGGCCGCGGCCGCATTGGCCTCGGCGCCGCCGAAGCAGGCCTCGTAGCCGTCGGTCTGGGTAAACCGGCGGTTTCCCGGGGGTGAGAGCCTGAGCATGATTTCGCCAAAGGTGACGACCCGGTCCCCCTGCGCTCCCGGCGTCCGTGCGGCAGCAGGAGCCGATTCACTGCCTGAGCCGGTCAGCCCGAGCCATACCCTGGCCGTCTTGTGGACCTTTTCCGGATCGTTCAGATCCTTTGTCAGGGCCGATCCGCAGAAAATTCCCGACGGATCGGCGGCATACAGACGTCCCAGGGTGGTCGCGTTCACGCCGCCGGTGTAGATGACCGTAAGGTCCCGGTACGGTCCTCTCCAGGCGCCGGCCAGACCGCTGCTGTCGAGGCCGCCGGCAACGGCCGGAAAGAGTTTGTAGATCCACTGGTGGGGGTGCTGTTCCCGCAGCTCGTCCAGGGAACAGCCGAGAAGCGCGGCTTTCTGCACCAGCTGCTTGCCCGCGTCGTTCAGCCCTCCGGGCGCGCAGAGAACATCCCGTTCAATGCAGGCTTCCACCACTTCGGGAATGTAGTCGGCCGAGACAACGCCGCTGACCCCCGCGGCGATCGCCGCTTCCGCCTGTTTCCCCGTCATGACGGTGCCGGCCATGATCAGGGCATCGCCGTCCCGCTGCAGGATCGCCGCGATCCCTTCTGCCGCGTGATCCGTTCGAAAAGCGATCTCGAGGACGATACCGAGCGGGTAGAGGATTTCATAGGCCCTGAGGCAGTCGCCGGCGCTGCCGGGGGCCAGCAGGGCGATGAGCCGGTGCCGCTTCAAATGGTCGAAGAGCTGTCGTGATCTGGTCATGGCGGTTTCCATTGTTTAGTGATGAGATCAGAGATACTCTCTGATCTAGAGGTGGCGAATGTTCATGCCGCCGCTGAGCTCGATGGAGATACCGGTGGCGTACCGGAAGGCTCCTTTTGCCAGGGCCGCCACCGCCGTGCCGATATCTTCGGGCTGGCCCCAGCTGCCCAGGGGGATGAGCCCGTTTTCGATCATCCGGTCGTATTTCTCTTTTACCGGCGCGGTCATGTCGGTGCTGATGATGCCGGGCCGGACATCGTAGACGGCGATACCGTATTCCGAGAGCCTGTCCGCGTAGATCATGCTGCTGAGACTGAGCGCGGCTTTTGAGAGGCAGTATTCCGCCCGGGACGGAGAGGACACCTCGGCCGAGATGGAAGAGATGAAGATGACCGTGTAAAATTCATCGGGATTGAGCCGTTTGGCCGAGATCATGTGCCGGGCGACCTGCTGGGTGAAGAAAAAGGGTCCGCGGGTGTTGATGGTGAGCGCGCGGTCAAAGGATTCGGGGTCGGTTTCGAGAATGTCCTTTCGTTCCAGGGGCGCCACACCGGCATTGTTGACGAGAACGTTGATCCGTTCGAAGGTGCGCAGCGTCTCGCCGATGACACGGCCGTGATCGTGAATCTCGGCTATGTCGGCCTGCAGCGGCAGAAATGTCGCGCCCGTCTCTTCAGCCAGCTTTTTTACCTCGAAGAGTCCCTTTTCCGTATTCTCCGGTTCCCAGGTGCGGCCGAGGCCGCAGATGTCGAACCCTTCAGCGGCCAGCGCCAGGGCGATGCCTCTGCCGATTCCCCTGCCGGCGCCGGTAACGAGGGCCACGGGTCTTCCATTCATTGTCGTATCTTCTCCTTTCAGGTGATGGTTCCTGTCCGGGTATATGTGTTGTACACCGTTTCGAACCAGAGATCCTCGGCGGGCAGGGGGCGTATCTCAGACCAGGCCGTCCTGATCTTTCCGCCGGAATCGAGCACTGTTTCCTGTATCCGGCTGCTGACGAAATCCCCGGGCCCGGCGAGCCGCCAGGCCCAGGACTCCGGCGGTTTCGCGGGATTGTCTCCGGTCACCAGGTATGAGCCGCGGCTCTCTCCCCCCCGGGAGAGATAGCCGGCAATCGCTTCCAGGTAGACGAGGTGGGTGAGACAGAGGTCCATGGTCCGGAACGCTTCCGGCAGATCAGCCGGGTTCGCGATACGGATGGCGCCGGGCAGCGACCGCCATTCCCGCCTGGCCTCGCCGAGCGCCTTTTTTACCGTTTCCGGTGTCCGGATATGAGCGGCCGCGGCGGTCATTCGTTCCTGCAGCCGTTTTCGCAGCGTCCAGTGGCCGGTCCCTTGAGCGGGCCCGGGCGCGAGCATCCGTTCCATCGTCATGATTATTTCATGCAGTCTTTTTTCGGACCGGGCGAGGAACGCCCCGGCATCCGGCGCCCTGTCCCGGTAGGCGCGGGCGATGCGGAGGGCCGCGCGTCTGCCGCCCACCTGTCCGGAATTGAGGGCCGATCCGCCCGGACGGTAGACACCGTGCGTGCCGCAGATTTCGCCGACGGGAAACAGATGGGACAGGCTGGATTCCCACCAGATATCCGCCTTGAGGCCGCCGTTGTTGTGCTGGGCGCAGACCGCGATCTCCAGAAGGTCGCGATAGAGGTCGATGCCGTTGTCCCGGTAGAGGTCGATGGCCGGCTGGTTCATAGCCGCCAGCCGCTCGACGGGGGTGTCCAGGAGCGCGGACGATCTCGTCAGGTATTCCCGGGGCAGCGGTCCCAGGCTGTCCAGGGTGAAATCATCGGCCGGATTGCGGCTGAAATCCAGGAACACATGCCTGCCGTTGATAACGGTCTCCCGGTAGACGAGCAGGTCGATCAGTGACGATCCGTGATTCGCGATCTTGCGCGGATCGAAGGGCCACTGGTACCCTTTGAGAAAAATTGCCTCGCAGAGCGCTCTCGTGTCGGGGAAATGGTCCTGCAGGAAGGACCGTTCGTCCCGGCCCTCCCGGTCCCTGGAAACGTAGCGGGGCATGACCTGCTGATAGGTGCCCGAGAGATTCCAGCGGAACGCCACCGAGGCGATCCCGAATTGGGACTCGGTGAGATTCTGTCCGGCGGCGCCGGCCTGAAAGGCGAGGCCGTGGGAACCGGTCTGACTCTCCGGGTACACGGAAGCGGCGTAGATGCCGGCGGGTCCGCCGGTGGCCAGTATCACGTTTACGGCATTGAACACGGTCAGGCCACGGTCCGCGTCCCCGAGGCGGCTGCCGTCCAGGGCGACCGCGCCGATCACCGTTTTTTCGCCGTCGTCCCCGGCGGTCAGCAGTGAGATGACCTGGTGGCCGTCCAGGACCGGAATGTTCAGCTCGCGCACCCGGGAGGCGAGGGCGGCAACCATCATACGGGAGGTGCGGGGACCGGCGGAGGTGCCGCGGCCCCGGGCGTCATGATCCGTTTTGTAGCCGGGAAAGGCGCCGTGACGGGAGCGGGGAAAGGGCACTCCCAGCCGCACCAGATTGAAGAAGGCTTCGGCGGAGTGGTTCGCCTCGCAGAGGGCGATGTCCCCGTGCATGCAGCCGCCGCTGAAAAGATCCCGGGCCATATCCAGGGGTGAGTCGGGCTCGTCCCCGGCCAGGGAGAGCTTGTAATAGGTCTGCTTGTCTGAGCCGCTGTTGTTGGAGGTGCCGCCGCCCCAGCGGTCGGTGGCGATAAGCAGATCGCGCTGTCCGTATTCATGCAGGCAGATGGCCGCGTTGAGGGCCGCGGCGCCGCTGCCGATGATGAGGGTGTTGACCGTGTGGAGGGTCAGTGTTCTGCCTTCGATGGAAATGGATCCCTTCATTGATCCTCCGGGCTGTCAGCCGATCGGCCGCCGTATATGCCTCTGTCCCGCACCGCGCAGCCGGCGGGGCCGCCGCCGCGCATCAGTTCAGTGCAGAGCGAGCAGGCGACGCAGACCTTCTTTTTGTCCAGCCTGCCCCGGTTCATGAGGTCCGCGGGTGCGTCCGGATAGGCGAAAGCGCCACGGCCGAGCCCGACAAAGGAGACGTCGCCTGCTTCGACCGCGCCGGCGCCCACTCCGCTCACGTGCTGGCGCAGCCAGGAGTAGCCGGAACCGACGCAGGGAACGCGGGGAAGCGTCCGCTGAACCGCGGCCGCGGCCCGTATCAGTCTGTCCACTCCCATGAGCGGATGTTCGCCGGCAGGGGGTCCGCTGCCGGCCGCCCGGTCGTAGGGCCGCACCAGATGGGGCGACCGGTAGGGATTGCCGCCGGTGATGTTGAGCAGTCCGCATCCCTTTTCCGCCAGCAGCCGGGCCGCTGCCAGGGGTTCGGAACAATCGAGAACCGGGGAACCGGTTTCCGCGTGCCCGAATCCCGTGGAGGCGGGCAGGGCGTCGAACGTATTCAGGCGGACGGCCGGCACCACGTCCGGAACCTCCAGGAGTATTCTCTCCACGGTGTCGACAAGAAAGCGGACCCGGTTTTCAAAGGAGCCGCCGAAACGGCTGTTCCCGCGGCGCCGGGCAAAGAGCAGTTCATGGACCAGGTACCCGTGACAGGCCTTGATATCAACCGCGTCAAAACCCGCGTCCCGGGCCAGCCGTACGGCGGCGATGGTGCCGTCCATGAGCCGCAGCAGTGCGTCGTCACTGACGATTTCCGGTTCCGGTCCGTCTCCGAAGAGCGCCGGATCGTGAAACGCGGCCAGGGGCGCCGGAGCCCCGTCCGGCCGGGCGTGGCGCCCCGAATGGGTCAGCTGGAGCACCAGGAAAGGGCTGTGTGCTTTCCCGAATGCCCGGGCTGCCGCATCCCGGGTCCGCCGGGTCAGGTCCCGAAAGGCCCTCGCCGTTCCCCTGTGCAGCCAGAGCTGCCGGGGATTTGAACGGCCCCCGGGCAGCACGCTGGTGGCCTCGAACCAGATGAGGCCGCTGCCGCCGCTGCCGTAGCGTTCGTAGCGTCTGAACGTGAGCTCGCCGGGAGCTCCGTTCCGAAGAGCGGCGTCGAATCCCTCCATGGGCTGCACCGCGAACCGGTTGGGGACCGTCCTGCCGGCGATGACGGCCGGAACCAGCAGGGAAGAGGGGTCCTCCCGCCAGGGAAGCGCAATCCCCAGGGAGGACGCCGTGTCCAGCAGATCCCGGGCGGTCCTGCAGGCGGCATGGCCGGGTCCGGTCACAGGGCCGCCCTCATCGTTTTCAGTGCCGCTATGTCGTTCGCCGACCGGGATTCACAGACCTCCGGCCAGGCCTCCCGGGGAGTGACGGCGATCGTTTTTTGGGCCATTTTTTCCCCGGTCTCAACCGCCAGCTGCATGAGCCGGCCGTATGCGGCGGCCGTGAGGTCGGGAAATTCGGCGATGAACTCCTGCCGGTCCACCGGCAGATCGAACACGCCCCCGTGGTCCTCGACCGAGAGGTCGATCGGACGCGGCTGGGACCGCAGCAGTTCCATGATACCTTTCAGGTCCACAACGCCTTTCCCCAGCGGCACGGGAAACGGGTGCAGCCCCGTTTCGTCAAGCAGGAGTCCACCGTCCTTGATGTGGGTGGAAACAATCCAGGGGAGCAGCCGTTTTGCCGCTTCCAGCGGGTCTTCCAGCATGACCAGCAGGTTCATGGTGTCGAGGCAGACGCCCACCGGGCCTCCGGGCTGTAGTCCCGCCATTTCAAAAACGGCAAGCAGTTCAAAACTGGTGAATTCGAAATGGGTTTCCAGGGCGAGGATGACGCCGTGATCCTCCAGCATGGTCCGCTGCTCTGCCAGCGCCCTCGCCGTCTCCTCCATAAGCTGCCGCGTGGGCGGGCTGTCCGGATGCCAGCGCATGAGTCCGCCGGAACAGGAGCGGATGATTCTCGCTCCCAGGGCAGCCGCCTCCCGGACACGGGCCAGGTTATCGGCGGCGACGTCTGTTTTTTGCCAGGTCGTCATGTCCCGGGGAATGTGCCGGCCGCCTCCCCACTCGAGATACATGCCGTTCCCGCCCGCGAACGCGGCGATATCCTGCAGGCCGCCGGGTGTCAGCTGCGCGTACTCTTTGTGAGTGAGACCTGAGAAGGCGACCCCCTCGGCGCCGTGCTCTTTGGCCCAGGCCAGCAGGTGTATGGGAGAAAGGCCAAGAGGATGCAGACAGTAATTGTCTATGCCGGTGCGAAATGTACGGGTATCGCTGTTCATGGTGTCTCCGTGACCGATGATTTTCAGACCGGTTTTGCCGCCTGTCTCATGATGTAGTCCGGATCGATGCGGGGTTCGTCGTTGCGGTGCTGCTGCATGATCCTGATCCGTTCGTGCAGCAGCTGTTCGAGATTGCCGCCGTAGATCAGCGGCGTCTCGCCTCTTCCCGCCACCGCCATAAAAGACACTCCGCTCTGGAGCAGATCGATCAGGGTGCGTGAGTTTGCGATTTCACTGTCGATCATGGCGTCGAGATCGGTGCGATGCTGCCGTCGTTCGTCCTCGGAATCCGCCTTCATGTATCCGTATACTCCCGCGATCCAGGCGGCCGCGTTCCGCTGGGTCAGGAACCAGCAGCGCATGGCCCGCAGCCGGATCCACTGGTCATGAAACACGCTCCCGGTATCCGCTTTCGCTTCCGCCGTTAGGATGCTGATCGCTTCCTCCAGCGGCTTCCAGAGCGCGTGGTCGATCCTTTCCACATCCGCTGCGCTTTTTTCCGGTGTCGTGAGGGTGAAGAGCACATCCCGGCTCAGGTCGACGTTGTTGGGATTGTGGGGCGTGGTGCACATGTACCGTTCATAGCGCTCCCTGTCGGCCGCATCCACCGCCTCCATGTCGGGAACGAAGGGCCGGACCCAGAGGCGGTACCAGGCGAATCCGATGGTGGCATAGAGCCCGGTGGTGCCGGGATAGGCGAGGATGGCCTGCTCGGCCAGATGCCAGGCCCGGACAAGCAGGCGCCATTCCCGGCCGCCCCAGCGTTGAGCAAGGTCGGTGATAGTCTCCTCGATGTCCATATCCGGATCCCACTGAAAACGGGAGAGAATGTCGAAGTTGATGTTCCAGGGCACCATCTCCGGGGGGAACCCTCCGCCGCAGAGGGCAAGGTGTCTCACTCCCTCCCGGTGGAGCAGCCGCAGCCTGCGGTGGAGCAGGGTCGGGTAGGGAATGCCCGTCAGCGGCTCCATCAGCAGCCGTGTGCCCGGGGAGAAATAGAAGTGGGCCTCGGAACCCCGGGCCCGGAGATCCGCCAGGTTCGTTTTCTCGGCATCGGCGAATTCCTGCTGGTAGATGGTGCCGCCGTTGAAGGAGCTGATGTCCGGGTAGGACGGATGGGTGTAGGGCATGGCCCAGCCTCTGGCGGCCAGCGACGCCGTCTCGACCTCGAGCCCGGGCTCGAATCCCGCCCAGACAGTGTCGTGCTCGCCGTAGAAGGACTCCATGCGGGTGATCACTTTAAAGTCGGGATTGACGGTGGTGGCCGCGTCCCGGAGCGTCCGCAGAAAGGTGAGCGCGTTCTCTCCCGCGAGGCGGGAGATCTCGGCATCGTCCCGCCATTCCCGGATGAGGTAGGCGCCGCCGTTGCGGCCGACATAGAGCGATTTCGTGTGCTCGAATCCGGCGCCGCTGTCATTTGTCCAGACGGAGAGAAATCCCAGGTCGGGCACTTCCCGCATCAGCGCCTCCACCATCTCGGCATAGTGCTCCCGCACCCGGGGATGGGTGATCGTCATGTTGTAGCGGGGCTTGAAGCTCCGGAAGGGGTGGTCCACCCGGGCGCCCCGCAGCATGGGGTAGCGGTCGAAAAAGCGTTCCGGCACCGATCTGGGCTCGAAACAGAGCAGTCCGGGCACCAGTCCGTATTGCCTGGCCAGGGCGGCGTTTTCCCGCAGATACGCGAGATTGGCCGAGAGGTAGTAGGCGGGATAGAGTCCTTTGTTGAGGCTGCTCGAGACAAACTGGTCCAGGGCAGGGCAGTAGGTGTAGAACATGGGATAGGTCTCGCCCCCGGGGCCGTTCTCCAGCCCCATGGGATACGCCAGCCCGTTGACCTCCAGGTGGGTGAACCCCTGGCGCGCCATCTCCCGTACGTAGGTCTCCCGGTCGAGGCCGGCCTGAATGCGCCATTCCTGGGTGAGAAAATTGTCGTAGGAGCTGCGCTGCCAGAGAAAGGCCGGCTGAAAGAGCCGCTCTTTTTCAAACGCGCTGATGTCCTCGTCACCCCTGTTGGCCGTGAGCCAGGTGAGAAACGAGTAAAGGTAGCTGCTGTGGGAGGCGGCGGCCACGGCCGTGTTGTCCTTGCCGATCCGGAAGGAGACACCGTTCACCTCGCTCGCGGTGTTAATGGTCAGCAGCCAGGAACCCGCCCGGGGGGGCGCTTCCTGGGACGCGGCGGCAACCGTACCGCAGCCGAGAAGGGCGGCCAGGGGGGCGCGCATTTCCACGGGCAGCAGCGGGGAGACGGCGATGGTGTTGATTTTTGCAAGCGCTTCAGAAAGGGTCACGTCTGATCCCCCTATTCATGAGATCCCGTTCCCGGGATGGAGCCGGGTAAAGCCCGGTCAGGAGACAATCTCCCGAATCGCGGCCAGAATGTGGTCTACGTTTTCTTCGGTGTTGTACACATGAAACGATACGCGGATGCCGTCGAGACCATCTTCCGGTACGTGCCGCACCCGGATGTTCCGTTTCCCCGAGAGCTCGGCGGCGAGTTCGCTTCCCCTTCCGGTCCGGGGTCTAAATGAGATCATGGCGCTGCGGCTCTCATATTCCCGGTGGGAAAGGATGTCCAGGGCGGAAATTTCCTGCAGGCCCGCGTAGAACTGTTCGGCCAGCCGCCTGTTGTGCTCCTCGACCCGGTTCAGGCCGATGGTCCGGATCATGCTGATGCCCTCCAGCATGCCTTCGAACAGGGCCGCGTTCTGGGTTCCGTATTCGTACCGCTGGGCGGTGGGCTGGAATGTCAGGTCCATTGTCCGAAGGCTGTGGCCGTCATCCGAATAGGCCCCGGTGGTGACCGGATGCACCGTGTCGAACCGTTCCCTGCGGATGTAGAGCACGCCCGTCCTCCTGGGGCCCAGCAGCCACTTATGGCCGCTGAAGGTATAAAAGTCCGCACCGATATCACTGACATCGACGGGTCCGGTGCCGGCCGCCTGGGCCGCGTCCAGTCCGAAAAGGATGTTCCGATCACGGGCGAGAGCTCCGATCTCCCTGACGGGAAACCGCTGCCCGGTAGTGCAGGTGATATGACTGAGAAAGATGAGCCTGGTTTTGCGGGTGATCAGCCGTTCGATGCGGGCGAGATTGCCGGCGGTTGAGTGCAGATCCGGCTCGATTACCCTGATCACGATCCCGTCCCGCTGTCTGCGGTTGAGCAGGGGCACCGCCAGGGCCGGATGCTCATGAGCGGTGGTGATCACTTCGTCGCCTTTCCGCAGGGGCAGGCCGTTGAGCACGATGTTGATGCCTTCAGTGGCCGTGCTCACCAGGGCGATCTCGTCGCTCGACGGGGCGCCGATCACCGCGGCCGCGGCCGCCTTGATCTCCTGCCAGCGGGCGTGACTGTGTCCGGCCGCCGGATGCAGCTGTGCCTTTTCCATGCGCTGGCGCACCTCCGTCAGCACCGGGAGGGGGACGGCCCCGATACCGCCGGTATTGAGATAGGTGTAATTGTCCGGAAAAAGAAACTGGTTCCTGACGAGCGCCCAGAAACGGGGATCGTCCGGGGGTACGGCACGCAGCCGCCGCGCGGACAGGGTGGCGGCCGCGAGTCTGCCGGAACCGGCAAGAAGGAGGGCGGTGTTTCTGAGAAAATGTCGTCGTTTCATGGAGCCGTCTCCCGGTTAGAGGTGCGGGTCCCTGTTACCGCGAACCGTTTCAGCCCGTCCGTTCAGTCCCGGAGCAGCGGAATGACAATGGTGTGGCTGCCGCCGAGACGGGCGGTGAAGTCGATATAGCTGCTTTTTTCTACCTGTCTGTCGTGCCATTGCAGCGGTGCACCGTCCAGGGTGATCCCGCCGGCCGACCGTTCCGCGGGAAGCATGATGTGCCCGCTCACCTTTGCGTCGGCATCGACGGTCAGGGTGATCGCGCTATCACCATAGTCGATGCTGTACGTCAGGCCTCGTCCGCTGGCTTCGTAGCCGACGCTGACGTCGGCACGTGTCACTCCGGCGGCGGGCCAGCGCGGCGCCAGCATGATGTCCGCGAACCCTTTCGAAGTGTCCCTGACGCCGGCCAGCCCTTCGATGAAGGCGCAGAGCATGGCGCTGGAGCCCCAGCCGTCGGTGGGTTCGGCGTCGGGACTGGTGCTGGTCTCCACGGTCGAGGGAGTGCCGTCCGGAAAGTACCAGAGATAGGTTTCACCGGTGTCCGCGATCATGCGGCTGTAGCGGCGGAGAATGTCCGCTCCGTACTCCTCGAATCCATGCTCCAGGGCGGCCAGCGCCAGTTCTCCGCCCACCAGGGGCATGATGCCTCCGTTGATGTAGGCGCCGGCAACCAGTTTTTCATCCCCGAACACGCCGTCCGGAAAGGGAGGGTCGATGGAGAACCACTCGGCGAAGGCCCCGGACGCGTTTCCCCGTTTCTGGTATTCCTCGATTATCGACACCGCCATTTCATGGTCGGCGGCACCCCGGGTGATCGCCATGGGGTTGCTGAGGCTGAGCTGGGCCGATTCATCCACTCCCGGAATGGTCACCGGGGTGAGCTTGACGAAATGGGTGTAGAAGCTGCCGTTCCAGCAGATACGGTTCAGGGCCTGCCGCAGTTTCTCCGCCCGCTCCGCCCACGCGGCGGCCTCCTGCCCGTTGCCCAGGTATTCCTGGAGCCGGGACATGATGGTAAAGGCCTCGTAGTAGCCGCTGTTGTCGCCGTGCATGATGCCCCAGAACGTTTTCTCGTCGATCTGGAACTGCAGCCAGTCGTGCCGTCCCGCGGTGTAGGCGAAGTCCCAGGTGTCGATTGTGTAGGCCCGCTTGACGAGACCGCTTTCGGGATCCAGGCGCCAGGGATGGGTGGTCGCGTACGCCAGGGCTCTTTCCATGTGCGGGATCAGTCCGCGTATCCAGTCATCATCCCCGCAGGCCTGCCAGGCCAGCCAGGCCGCCTTGACGAACCGGTACTCGACGTCGGCCTCAACCGGCACCCGCACATACTTTGTCCAGTTTTCCTTTTCACAGGGCAGCTTTTCCGGAAAGGTGGTGAAGTAGTCGAAGATGCGGCCGCCGGCTGCCTGGGTGGCGGCGAAATGATCGATGGCGGAAGTGAGGTCTGTTTCAAAATAGCGGAATCCCCGGAACATGTCCGACACATCGCGGATCCAGATCGATCTGGCGTCGGGAGTGCGGTAGCCCCGTATCGGCTCTCCGTCGACGACAACGTCGAGGCGGTCCTTTATCAGGAACTCCCTGACCATGGGGTAGAGCCGGTCAAACTCGGGTTTGCCGGTGCTGATGGACGTCTGTACGCGCATAGGTCCGAATTGTTGGAGACAGTAACGGGAAGACGGCGGCGGTCCTTCACTCTGAAGGGGTGATGCGTTGCGAATAAAACCGGTTTGCAGCCGTCACATATAAGATAAAATATACGGAATATAGCAGGTTATGTCAAATTGTTCATGTAAAAACAGATTGCATTTTTTTAAAATCATCCGTACCATAATTCCAGTGACGACAGTGCTCCGTCCCCGCCCGCCCTCATCATCTTCAGGAGACTCGCGATGCATGTAATCGGACTCCACCTGCTCGACGTCAGTGTCATTCTCGTCTACATTGTCGTCATCCTCTGGATCGGAAAGAAGGCCGCGGCGAGGAACCGGGATACGGAGACATTTTTCCTGGCCGGCAGAAAACTGGGTAAATTCTACCAGTTTTTCCTCAATTTCGGGTGTTCCACCAACGCCGACCAGGCGGTGGGCGTGTCCCGGGAGATCTACCGCCAGGGCATCGGCGGCATGTGGATCCAGTTTCTCGTCCTCTTTCTCACTCCGTTTTACTGGTTCTCCACCTTTTTCTTCAGGCGTATCCGCCTCACCACCATAGGTGATTTTTTCGCGGAGCGGTTCCGCAGTAATTTTCTGGGAGGAAGCTACGCGGTATTCATTATGCTGCTCTCCTTCATCGGCGGGGGAGTGGGGTACATCGCCGCCGGCAAGACCATGATGGCCATGACTCCGAAATCAGCGGAAGAGTGCACGGCCGCGGAGCGGACCAGTATCGAAGAGTACGGAGAATACCGGGATTTGAAAGCGCGCCTGGATATGGGCCTGACGGAGGAGGAAACGGTCCGCTACGACGAGCTCAATGAAAAGAATAAACGGGGGGAACTGCACTCCTTCATCTCTCACACCGATCCGGTGGTCTTCTATTTAATATACGCTTTTATCGTCGGTATCTACACCATGCTGGGAGGATTCCGCGCGGCCGCGGTGACCGACTCGATTCAGGGAGTGCTGATTATCCTTTTTTCCGTGATCCTCATTCCGGTGGGACTGGTGAAGATCGGAGGGTTTTCGGGGCTGCACGCCTCGGTCCCGGACTATATGTTCGAGCTGTTCGGATCCGCCGCCCTCAGTGAATACGCCTGGTACACCATCGCGGCCATGGCCTTTGCGAACCTGGTATCGATCATAGCCGTCTCAATGGGCATGCAGACGGCCGGATCCGCCACAAACGAGGCTGCCGCCCGCTTCGGCATGATCGCGGGCATGTTCTTCAAACGGTTCATTATGATCCTCTGGGCCCTGGCCGGACTGCTGGCCATCGGGCTCTACGCTGGCAGGCTCAACGATCCCGACCTGATCTGGGGGTTCATGACCAAGGATCTGCTCGTTCCCGGCGCTGTGGGGTTGATGCTCGTGGGGATACTTGCAGCCAACATGTCCAGCCTGGATGCCGGAGCGGTCTCCTACGCTGCCCTCTTCATCCGGAATATATACCGGCCGCTGCGGCCGGACAGGTCCGAAAAACACTATCTTTTCGTGGGGAGGATTGTGATCGCCGTTACCCTGCTCGGGGGCATCGGCGTGGCCCTGTTCGTAGACAATCTGCTGGAACTGTTCAAATATATCATTTCGATCCCCGCGATTTTCGGCGCCTCCATCTGGCTGGGATTCGTCTGGCGGCGGCTGACCAAGACGGCCGTGCTCGTTCAGGTGGTGATCTGCCTGGTAATCTACACGGTGCTGCCAAACCTTTTTCTGACCCTGGAGGCAACGAACCGGCACGAGCCGTTTCTGCGGGAGACGAATCCGAAGACGGTCACCGTGACGGTGTCCGCCGTACATGCAGATGTTGAGATGGGCCGGGCTTCGGCAACGGGCGAGATGATCACGAAAGAGCACCGGGCCGAGCCGGCGGGTATCTTTTTCGAGAAGGTGGCCCGGATCGATCCCGAGGATCCCGATTCTCCCAGAATCGGTCTGGGACGCTTTCACGCCGAGCTCTGGATAATGAGCTGGTTCGGGATCGATTTCAGCGGCTGGTCAAAACCGCAGCTGGTGGCGGCCCGGTTCCTGTTCGACGGACTGTTCCCGTTTGTCCTGCTCTTCCTGATCTCGTTCTTCACCCGGCCGGTTCCGGAGACATACCTGGACCGGTTCTACGTCAAACTCTATACGCCGGTGCAGCCGACGCCGGAACTGGAACAAGCGGCCCTGGCCGCCGGATACGCGAACCCGGACCGCTTCCGATCGCAGAAACTGTTTCCCGACTCCCGGTGGGAGCTGGCGAAACCGACGAAATCCGATCTCTTCGGATTCGGCGGCAGCTGGCTGCTGGTGGGGGTGGTGATTCTCACGCTCTGGCTGATGGTGTCGATAAAGTAAAATGATCATCCGGCACATACAGATAAAGGAAAGGTGAAATGAGCCTGTTCAAACGGAACAAACCGAAAAACGGTCAAACGGGCGAGACGTCGGATTCCAAACCGTCACTGCCTGATCTCTCCGGCATTGCAGAGGAAGCATATACATTTGCAGTGCTCACGCAGAAACTGATCGATGATTTTCAGAGCCATGAAGCCAGCGCAAGACAGGCTGCCATCGACGAGACAGTATCGTTGGGACCGCCGATCGCGGACGATCTCATACATCTCCTGAGCAACTGGTTCGACTACGGGCATGCCGATGCGTCAACGATCAATCTGCGGATTTCCACCGCCCTGGCCCTGGGGAATCTGAAAGATCCCCGGGCAATAGAACCGCTGATCAGGATGGCTCAGAAAATTGAAAGAACGGTCAGCCATCGAAGGGCCGCGGCAGAGGCCCTGGGAATGATCGGTGAGGCGGCCTATCAGTCCATGGTCGATCTGCTCCGCAATGAATGGGAATCACTGCAGCAGCTGGCCTGCTGGGCCCTGGGAGATATCGGCAATCCGGCCGCGGTCGAACACCTGATCCCGATGCTGTCCACGGCGGCTCCGTTCCATCCTTCCCATATTCGCGAGGCCGCGGCCGGTTCACTGAAAAAGCTGACCGGCGAAGATTTCGGGCAGGATATGGAGAAGTGGAAGGAGTGGTATCAGTCCGGATCGTAGCAGCCGGTTACAAGACCATACAATACTTTTTCTAAAGTGGGATTCCTGCAAACACGGAGGCCCGGTTCTTTATGGCACACCATACCCTTAAATCAGATTATGCGAATTTAGTGGACCGTCTCAACCGCTTTCCCCAGGGCGCGCCGCCCTCGGAGCTGCTCAACAAAATCCTTTCCATCCTCTTCAGCCAGCGGGAAGCCGATCTGGTATCGCTGCTGCCCATCAAGCCCTTTACCGCGGCCAGGGCGGCCCGCATCTGGAAGCTGTCCCCCCTGGAAACCCGGAAAATCCTGGACGAACTGGCAGGCCGGGCCCTGCTGGTGGACGTGGACCGGGACGGCACCACCTTCTACGCCCTGCCGCCGCCCATGGCGGGATTCTTCGAGTTCTCCATGATGCGCATTCGCGACGATGTTGACCAGAAGGCGCTGGCTGAGCTCTTCTACCAGTATCTGAACGTGGAGGAGGATTTCGTCCGGGCGCTCTTCGCCGACGGCGAGACCCAGCTGGGACGCACGTTCGTGAACGAAGAGGCCCTGAGCGCGGAGAACGCGCTCCACGTGCTCGACTACGAACGGGCGTCCGAGGTGGTGAAGACCGCCAGTCACATGGGCGTGGGCGTCTGTTACTGCCGGCACAAGATGGAGCACATGGGCCGGGCCTGCGACGCGCCGCAGGATATCTGCATGACCTTCAACAATACGGCAGATGCCCTGATCAGGCACGGGTTCGCCCGCCGGGTCGACGTCGCAGAGGGGCTGGACCTGCTGCAGCAGGCCCGGGATCATCAGCTCGTCCAGTTCGGGGAGAACGTTAAAGAGAGTGTCAACTTCATCTGCAACTGCTGCGGCTGCTGCTGCGAGGCGATGATCGCGGCCCGCCGTTTCTGGGTGATGCACCCCATCCACACGACGAATTTCCTCCCCGTGATCGAAGCGAACACCTGCACCGGCTGCGGCAAATGCGTGGATGTCTGCCCGGTGGAGGCGATGACCCTGGTCTCGGCCAACGATCCGGACCGGCCGAAAAAGAAAAAAGCGTCCCTCGATCCGGAACGCTGCCTGGGGTGCGGGCTCTGCGAGCGTGTCTGCCCGGAACAGTGCATCAGCCTTGAATCCCGGTCCGAACGGGTGATCACGCCCCTGAACGGGGCCCACCGGGCGGTGATGATGGCCATCGAGCGGGGCAAGCTGCAGCACCTGATCTTCGACAACCGGGTGCTCTGGAGCCACCGGGCCCTGGCCGCTGTGCTCGGCGTCATTCTCAATGCCCCGCCCCTGAAGCAGGCCCTGGCCAGCCGCCAGGTGAAATCCCGCTACCTGGAGGCGATGATCAGGCGGGTGAAGGGGTGAATAAGAAAAATCCTCCCGAAGGCTGGGCGCCTCCGGGAGGATTGATTGATACGCTGATGTAAAGGAAATTACACGATACCCATATCCATCATCGATTTCGCGACTTTGATGAACCCGGCGATGTTGGCGCCGTTCACGTAGTTCACGTAGCCCTTCTCGTGGTCGTAGGCCGCGGAAGCGTCGGTACACTGCTTGTGGATGGCTTTCATGATGCCCTGCAGTCTCTGGTCGACCTCTTCCCTGGTCCAGGAGAGACGCAGCGAGTTCTGCGACATCTCGAGACCGGAAACGGCAACGCCGCCGGCGTTGGCAGCTTTGCCCGGACCGTAGAGGATCTTCTCTTTGATGAAGTGGGTCACGCCTTCGGGGACCGTCGGCATGTTGGCGCCTTCGCTGACCACGTACACGCCGTTCTTGGTCAGGTTCCGGGCGTCTTTCAGGTTGATCTCGTTCTGGGTGGCGCTGGGGAAAGCACAGTCGGCCTTGTGGTTCCAGAGCGGATTGAAATCGGCATTTTTGCCAACCGGAATGTACTCACAGCCGTATTTATCGGCGTATTCCTTGATGCGCCCGCGGCGGACATTTTTCAGATCCATGATGAAGGCCAGCTTGTCGGCGTCGATGCCCTTCTCGTCGTAAATGGAACCGCTGGAATCGGAGAGGGTAACTACCTTGCCGCCCAGCTGGTTGATTTTCTCAACCGTATACTGGGCAACGTTTCCGCTTCCGGAAACCAGACAGGTCTTGCCTTCCAGGGACTCGTTGCGGGTCGAGAGCATTTCAGCCGCGAAATAGACGGCGCCGTAACCGGTGGCTTCCGGACGGATGAGAGAGCCGCCCCAGGTCGCGCCCTTACCGGTGAGCACGCCGACGAATTCGTTGGTGATCTTTTTATACTGACCGAAGAGGAAGCCGATTTCCCGGCCGCCCACACCGATGTCACCGGCGGGAACGTCGGTGAACTGGCCGATGTGGCGGTAGAGCTCGGTCATGAAGGACTGGCAGAACCGCATCACTTCATTGTCGCTCTTGCCCTTGGGATCGAAATCGGAACCGCCCTTGCCGCCGCCCATGGGGAGGGTGGTGAGGCTGTTCTTGAACACCTGTTCAAACGCCAGAAACTTCAGAATGCCCAGGTTCACGGAGGGGTGGAACCGGAGACCGCCCTTGTAGGGGCCGATGGCGCTGTTCATCTCGATTCTGAAACCGCGATTGACGTGTACTTCGCCCTTGTCATCCATCCAGGGTACACGGAACATGATCACCCGTTCGGGCTCTATAATCCGCTCCACGATCTTCATTTTCCGGAATTCGGGATGCTTCTCAATCACGGGTTCAAGGGATTCCACCACTTCTTCGACCGCCTGATGAAATTCAGGCTGCGCGGGGTTCTTGGCCTTTACCTGAGCCATCAGATCATTGACATAACTTGACATCAGCTGCTCCTTTTAGATTAATACGTGCGGACAATTATATGTAGAACTGACGCGAATCCGTGCGTCTAATATAAATTCTTGTGAAGAAAAACACAAGGTGTTTTTAGCCGGCCCGTTCGCTCCCTTTTCCGAGAACGTAGGCGGGCACAGCCGTGCCGCCGAGAACATGAGAGGTGAAGATTTCCCGGATTTTATCACTGGTGAGGTCGGCGTACATGACCGGCGCTTCACCCTTGAGCTCGACCGTGGCCATGGGCTCGCGGCTGCAGAATCCGGCGCAGCCCGAAGTGGTGATGAGCACATCTTCGGTATTCTGTTTTTCCATCTCTTCGAGAAGCGTGTTCATTATCTCCCGGGCGCCCGAGGCGATGCCGCAGGTACCCATGTGCACGGTGATCTTGACCCGTCCGGCGCCTTCCCGAAGATTGGTCATTTTTCTCGTTTTTTCCTTGATTTTCGCGAGATCTTCCACTTTTAGCCTAGGCATTACCGCTCCTTTCACTGTCCGGAACCCGGGTCCCGCCGGCAGCGGCGGAACCGGGTTCAGCGAATGATCAGACCGCTTCCACTGACTTGATTTCGGGAATCTGTTCCTTGAGAAATTTTTCGATACCCAGTTTCAATGTCATCTGCGACATGGGGCACCCTGCGCAGGAACCCTGCAGCCGTACATGTACGATACCGTCGCTGTAGGATACAAATTCGACGTCACCGCCGTCGGCCTGCAAAGAGGGCCGTACCTTGTCCAGAGCTTCCTTTATTTGTTTATCCATCATCCACTCCATTCGTTTGGTCATGAAAATTGTCTTTTAGTATACAGAATTTGAGGGCAAAAAGCAAGGATTTCCGCAGAAGAAAGGGAAAGCGGTACCCTTAATTTCTTGAAATTTTTGTTGCATTTTGCTCCATTATTGTTTATGTTAGATGCCCTAATCCGAATCAGGAACGGAGATCCCATGAAGGTGGGAATTGTCATTCCCGCGTATAACGAGGGAAGGCATGTCAGGAACGTTCTTTTAAAAATTGTGCA
Source organism: bacterium (assembly GCA_016934955.1). Classification (GTDB taxonomy): domain Bacteria; phylum Zhuqueibacterota; class QNDG01; order QNDG01; family JAGLOF01; genus JAFGRY01. Next base: position 148,021 of record JAFGRY010000048.1, read on the forward strand.
CCACTTTCCCGATTGCCGGGTGTATGTTGTCGATGACGGTTCGAGCGATGATACCGCCGGGCAGTGCGCCATGCTCGATGTCCGAGTGCTGCGCTTCACGGAGAACAGAGGGAAGGGAGAGGCGCTTAAAACCGGACTCGCCGCTGCTGCGGCCGACGGTCACGACTACTGTCTGACCATGGATGCGGACGGACAGCATGAGCCGGAATCGATCGCTGATTTTATCGCGGCCGCGGAGAGCGGGAATGCCGATCTGATTCTCGGCCGCCGCCGGTTCCGCCGGGGAGTGATGCCGCCGGACCGGATCCTGTCCAACCGGATCAGTTCTCTCCTGGTGTCGGCACTGGTGAAACGCAGAATACCCGACAGTCAATGCGGTTTCCGGATGATCAAAGCCGGGCTCATGCCCTGGGCCGAATTGAAGACCAGCCATTTTGAACTGGAGACGGAGCTGCTGGTCAAGGCCCTGCGCTCGGGCGCGTCCCTCGACTTTGTCACTGTGCCGGTCGTGTACAACACAATCGGCGGCAGCAGTATAAGGCGGTTCAAAGACACCGTTCGCTTCTGCCGGCTTTACATGAGATTGATCTTCACCAGATAGGATAGACCGCAGAAGCATGCTGGAAACTGTATCACTTTTTCTGAAAGGGCTGCCCGTCGAGGCCGTCACGGTGATTATCGCCACCCTGCCGATTTTCGAGCTGCGGGGCGCGATTCCCTGGGCTCATGCCGCCACCGGGCTTTCCTGGCAGACCATCTACCTGTACGCCGTATTGGGTAATTTTCTTCCGGTTCTGCCGCTTATCTATTTTCTTGAACCGGTCTCAACCTGGCTGCGGCGTTTCAGACTGTTTGACCGGTTTTTCGAGTGGCTCTTTGCCCGGACCAGAAAACGGGGAAAGATGATCGAACGGTATGAGGCCCTGGGGCTGATCCTCTTTGTGGGGATCCCCCTGCCCGTGACCGGCGCCTGGACGGGCACGGTCGCAGCCTTCATATTCGGAATATCCAAAAAGTGGGCGATCCCGTGCATCATGGCGGGTATACTGCTCTCCGGTGCAATCGTCACGCTGGTAGTGCTGGGAGGATCATCGCTCTTCCACATAGTGAAATAACATTCGGGGTGTAGCGCAGCCCGGTTAGCGCGCATCGTTCGGGACGATGAGGCCGAGAGTTCAAATCTCTCCACCCCGACTTCAAAAAAAGGCGCAGGTTTTACCTGCGCCTTTTTTAATTATTCATAATTCCTTCGCCAAACATCGCTTCGCGTGGCTCAGGGAGCAAACGTCGCTATGCGGCTCTCATAATTCTATAAGCGTTGCTACCGTCGCGCCCCATCCCCCCTCGAACGGGGGGGCGTCACCGAACCGCACCACCCGTTCGTCTACTTTCAGAATGCTTATCACTTCAAATTTCAGGCGGCTGCTTCCCTTGCCGTGGATGATCCTGACCTCCCGAATTCCCAGCTCCAGCGCGTTTTCCAGAAACGCATCCATTACTTCCGGAATCTGTTCGGGAAAGAATCCGTGCAGATCCAGCACATCGGTGACAATGATCTTATCCGGTAAGTCTTCAGGGGAAGATGGTGTCTTTTTTATCGCTTTGTTCCCCCTTCGGCCTGATCTCATTCCCCAATTCATAATTTATAATCCATAATTCAAGGGACCAAACGTCGCTACGCGGGTCTCATAATTCACCTGGCACACGTCTGGGCTCTGCCGCCGTCGATGCTGATGCAGGTGCCGGTGATCCAGCTGCTCCGGGGCGTGGCCAGAAACGCGATAAGTTCCGCCACCTCTTCCGGTTCGCCGACCCTGCCCAGGGGGTGGGTGGTTTTGCTGTGCTCGACAAACGCCGCGTAGGCCTTTTCGTCCATGCCGCCGTTTTTATGCAGATTGGTGCGCACCACGCCGGGATTGACCGCGTTTACCCGGATTCCCTTTTCCGCCAGCTCCAGGGCGGCGCAGCGGGTGAGCTGATCGACTCCCGCCTTGCTCACACAGTAGGGAAGGATCCCCGGAAAGGCCCGCAGCCCGGTGACGCTGGAAACGTTGACGATGCTGCCCCGGGTTTTTTCAAGATGCGGCAGGGCGAGCTGCATGAGATGGAAGACCGATCGCAGATTGATGTTCAGCATCCGGTCCCAGGTTTCCAGGGTTGTCGCGGCGAGCGATGTTGAACCGATGATGCCCGCGGCGTTCACGAGAATGTCGAGTTTGCCCAGGTGCTTCACGGCCCCGGCCATGACATCGGCCGCTTCCTGTTCACTGCTCAGGTCGGCCGGAATAGTCCGGCAGGGAGTACCTGCGGCCGTGACATCGTCGCAGACGGCGGCAAGGGCATCACGGTTTCGACCGGTGATGCAGGTCTGGATGCCCAGTGAGGCGAATGTGATCGCGGTGGCTCTGCCGATACCGCTGGAGGCGCCGGTCACCAGCGCGGTGTATCCGGTAAAATCGGTCATGGTCGTTCCTGTCGTTGAAGGTGAGTGTGGTGTGCGGTGCCGCTCGTTGTGCCTGAGGCGAGGGGGCCCTGGAAATTCTGAGTGACATAGAGCGCCGCGTGGCCCCGGTAGCGGCCCGCGGCAACGCCGATCCCGATCTTGTTGAACCGGGGTTCGAGCAGGTTTTCCCTGTGGCCGGGCGACGCCAGCCAGTTTTTCACCATGTTGCGGGCGAACTGCCGGTAGGTCTGGGCCTTGATTTTTTCTTTTGTCTGCCAGTTATAATAGTAGGTCCGTCCCCGGTGGGTTTCGGTGTAATAGGGCACTTCGGAGAGGGCCAGGATAAAATCGACCCCCAGGTTTTCCCCGAAGGTGGTGCCCGGCAGGAAAATCCCCGCATTTTTCAGACGATGATCCAGTGTCAAGTTTTTCCTGACCGGTGATTCATGGCTGAAGTAGTTCAGTGTCGCCATTTCGAGGCTGTGTGCCGAGGCGACAGCGGTCAATTGCCGGTCCGGGGAGCATTCGCCCAGGGCGCCGGCCCTGCGGGCGGCGTTTGTATGGTAGATGATGCAGTCAGCCAGCAGCTCGAGGTCGATGTTGTCCGGATCGATGCGGTTCCGTGTTCTCGCTTCAAAATCAGGCAGCTCATAGAGCGGAACCCGGGATTCCTGAGCGGCGGCCGAGGTCAGGGAAGACAGGACAAACAGCAGACGGAAGACACACTGCATGTTCCGGTACGGGTGACGAATGAGCATCGGGATCTCCGGAAACGAACCATTGACGGAAAGAGGCCAGGAAAAAATACGAAAAACATTTCTCATTGTCAAGATGCGGATGGCGTTTGCGGCCGCGGGCTCTTTTCGGAAGGTCCGGGCGGGATTATTTCAGCAGCAGCATGCGGCCCGTCTTGCTCCACGCTTCAGCGTGAATGCGGTAGATATAGATTCCCGAGGGATGCGCTGAGGCGTCCCAGGTGACTTCATGGATCCCCGCGGGCATGGACCGGTCGGCAAGCACGGCGATTTCCTGGCCCCGCATGTTGTAGACGGTGATGCGGATACGGCAGTTCCGCGGCAGTCCGAACCGGATGGTGGTCTCGGGATTGAATGGATTGGGATAGTTGCGGTACAGCACATAGTCGTCCGGAACCGCCGACCCGCCGTTTTCAGGGACGTCGGTGGTGACGCTGGTGATTTTGAGCGTGTCTGAAACAGCGGCGCCGTGAGGATCGGTGGCGGTGAAGAGCACGCGCATGACGCCGAGAAAATGGGGACCGTAGATGCTGGCTCTCTGGGGATTGCCGGTCACGTCCACTGTCACCGGATAGCTGTCGAGGTACTGCCAGGTCCAGACGAGGGTCGAGTCATGGTCGTCCGGGTCATCGATATAGTCATCGAGAATAATGCTGTAGGCCAGGGTGTCGATATCCCGCAGAATGCCCTCGGGAAACGGCGTGACAAAACAGGGAGGATCATTGGTGCGGTTCACGAATATCGATACCCGCAGCGAGTCGCAGAGCGTCCCGTCATCGACGATCAGGAAAAACGACGTGTCTTCGGCGTCATTCGGCACATACCCGGCGATATCGATTCCCGAGGGGCTCAGCCACGCGGGAATCCCGGTGTAAGTGAAATAGAGGTTGTCATTGTCCGCGTCGACGGCGGATGCCGAGTAGATCAAATCCTGTTTCTCGTCGATGGTGACGACGGCCGGGGAGGTGATGCGCGGCCTGTCATTGACCGGAAGAACCGTGAGCGCGAACGTTATGGTCGAGTCGAGCGCTCCGTCGCTTACCGAGACCGTAATATCAGTCCGCCCGTTGGCATCGGGAACCGGGGTCAGGGAAATGAACCGGCTGGAGCCGCTGCCGCTGATCACGATGCCGGACGGGGTAATGAGCGATGTGTCGGCCGCTGAAACAGTGACCTGAAGCTGGGCTGCGCCGGTTTCAATGTCCGATACGGTGCAGGCGATGCCGGTGATCGAGCTGTCCTCTTTGCAGGTCTGGTCCGCGACCGGGGAGAGCCCGGGAGGGTCGTTTACCGGGGTGACCGTGCAGATGAAGCTGCAGGAGTCGCGGCCGGCGCCGTCGCTCACGCTGACGGTGAGCACGGCCGACCCATACCCGTTGTGAACCGGTCTTATGGTGAGCGAGCGCAGCGAACCGGTCCCGCTGACCGTGACGCTGTCAGGCGGGATCAGGCCGGGATTGTCCGAGGCGATGTCGACGGTGAGAAGCTCGGGAGCGGTCTCTTCGTCGGAAACGGTGAATTCGACTCCGTCGAGCAGCTGATCTTCGCTTACAGTCCGGCCGGGGATCGGAGTGATGGAAGGCCTGTCATCCGTCGCCTGTACGTGAATGGACACGGTAAAGGTGTCGCGGTATACAGGATCCGCGGCGATGATGCGGAACAGTGTGTCCGCGGCGCTGTTCAGGGGCGTTCCGCTCAGGGTAATGCCGTTCACGGAGAGCCAGGAGGGCACATCGAGGAAGGTGATCTCCACCTCGTCGTTATCGTCATCAGTCCAGGCGGCGGTGTAGGAGAAGGGTACGTCTTCGGTCGCCGTCACCGCGGCGGGGGACGTGAGTTGCGGATGGTGACAGTCGATGCTGAAATAGACCGATTCGGACTGGGTCATATTGCCGGCACTGTCATAGACCCGCAGCTTCCAGTGATGGGATCCATTGGCATAGGATGCCGAAGGCGTGAACGTCGTGTCGCCTTCAGCCAGATTTCCGGTCACCGTCTGTCCGTTGATGAAGAGGAGCACATGGCTGATCCCCGACAGTGCGTCGGCGGGCCGTCTCCATGAGAACAGCGGTTTGTCCGTGTGCAGCACCGTGCCTTCCGCGGGTGTCAGCAGCGCAGGAATGACCGGGCCGGTTGTGTCGGCGGTGAATGAAAGCGGCGTCGAGTCTGTGGTGTTGCCGGCGTTGTCAACAGCCCTGACAAACCAGGTGTGCGCTCCCTCGCCGAGGGTGCCGCTGACCGGCGTTAAGGTGGTGCCGATATTGTCCCGGTTCAGGCTGCCGTCGATCCAGAGCTGATAGAAATGAATGCCCGATCGGGCATCCGATGACGCCTGCCATGAGAATGAGGGGGTGACGCTGGCAATGAGACTGTCCGCACCCGGCAGGATCCCGGCAAACGGTGACGGCGAGGTGCCGTCAACTCCCAGCGTGAAGGGCGCCGATGCGCTGCGAATGTTGCCCAGCTCGTCTTCCGCCCGTATGGTCCATGTGTGCAGCCCTTCCGGAAGTGTGCCGCCGCCGGCCAGCGTGTACTGGAGAGAATCGGGACTGATGTCGGCCTTTTTGACTGTTCCGTTGATTAGCAGCTGGTAGCGGGAGAGCCCGGATCCCGTATCGGCGGCCGCCTGCCAGGTGAATGTGAGGGCGCCGCTTTTCCGCCAGCTGCCGCTCGCGGGGCCGAGCAGCGAAAACGGCTGCGGCGGGACATAATCGATATGCAGGGTACGGGCCGTGGCCAGTCGGGTGTTTTCCAGAGAATCGACCGCCATAACGTTCCAGGAGTGGGCTCCAACGGTGATGGCGGGGGCGGTTACCGAGGTCTGCCCCGGCGGTATATTGTCGGTCCACACCACGCCGTCGAGCAGCAGCACGTATTTCGCCAGGCCTGATTCCTGGTCGCTGGTGCTTTCCCAGCTGAAGGTGAGAACGGAATCGGCGGTCCAGAAGTTGTCGGCGGGAGAACTCAGGGAAAACGGCAGCGGCGGATTGGTGTCCACGGCCGCGGTAAATGTCAGCATTTCGCTGCTCTGTCGGCTCTGCTGTGCCTGATCAACCGCCACTACGTACCAGGTATGTTCTCCCGCGGCCAGCTCCTGTGCCGGGGTCAGCGTCCAGGTCGTATCACTGAGGCCGCCTTGAACGAGGGCGCCGTCGATCCAGAGCTCGTAGGTGACCGGCTCGGACTGGGTGTCGGGCGCTGAGCGCCAGGAGAAAGAGGGGACGGTTCCGGTGAGCGCCGACTGCTGCGGTGATACCAGGCTGAAGGCGGCGGGGGGGTCGGTGTCGACGGTGAAAACCGGCCCGGTGAAACTGCAGACGACCGAGTCGGAAGCCGTCAGGCTCTCGAGCCTGATGCGGGCGCTGGAGCTGCTGAAGGAGGCCGGCGTCCATGAGACGTCCGTGTCGCCCGGATCGATATCGTCCTGAATAATCACCGTGTTCACGGCTCCGGTGGTGTCCTCGATGCTGATTCTGAGATGATCGAATGCCGTCCGGTCGTTTCGGAAGGACCATCCGACTGTGGCGGACACACCGCCGGGGAGGATCTGGCCCTCCGCCGGCAGCGTAACATCGATGTTGTCGTTGAGCAGCTGGGCCAGCAGCTTGTCATCACCGTCGCTTTTATCGTACCAGACGAGGATCGCGCCTGCGGAGCTGTCCGGTACGAGCAGATGGCTTCGTCCCTGGAGACCCGATTTCGCAGAGAGCGCACTGCCGTTGCCGCTGTAGAGCCGTGAGCCGTCTGCGGAAAGGTGCTGCATATACAGATCATAACTGTCCCCGGAGCGGAGATCCATCCAGACCGCGTAGGCGCCGCCGGCACCGTCTTCGAGGATTTTCGGCTTGTACTGGGTGAAATTGTTCGCGTCACTGTAGACCGCTTTCCCGTTTGCGGTCCACTGCGGAGTGCCGGCCGCGTCGAGTTTCTGGGCGTAGATATCGTACCAGGTGCGGTTGTCCGTCCAGGCGATGAGGACGCCGCCATCCCGGTCGCCGGAAATGCTGACATAGTTCTGGGTGCCGTCCGCGGTGCAGACGGGCACGCCGCCGCCTGTCCAGAGCGTACTGCCGGTCGTGTCCAGGGCCTGGGCGTAGACATTTCCGCCGCTCACCCAGGAGACGACGATCCTGTCGCCGGAAACCGTTGCGACGGGGTCCATCTGGTCACCGGCCGCGGTGGTCAGCGGAATGCCGTTGACAGTCCAGGCGGGGTTGCCCTGGCCGTCGATCCGCTGGGCGTAAATGTCGTCATTATCACTGACTCTTCCGTCCTGCCAGACGACAATCGCTCCGCCGTCGCCGTCGCTCATCACGCTATGCACGTTCTGAATGCCGGAAGCGGTGGTGACGGGAACGCCGTTTCCCGTCCAGACCGGGACATCGCTGCCGCTGACTTTCTGAGCGTAGAGATCGGTGTCTGAGCCGTTTCGGGTGTCGTACCAGACGAGAATGACTCCGCCGCTGCCGTCTGAGACCAATCGCACTGCCGACTGTTCAGCGGCTGCGGTACAAACCGGCATGCCGCCGGCCGCTGCCAGGGCGGTGCCTGATGCGTCATAATGCTGCAGATAGATATCCCATGATAGCTCGTCCTGCCAGGCGACGAACACGCCGCCGCTGCCGTCCGGAGCCACCGCCGGATAGCGCTGATCGCCCGCTGCGGAGGTGACGATCACGCCGGGGGAACTCCATTGCGGCGTACCGGATGCGTCGAACCATTGCAGGAAGATGTCGGCATCAGAGGAAGGATTATCTTCCCAGGCAAGAAAAAAGCCTCCCTGGCTGTCCTCGACAACAGCATGATGAGTCAGGCTCGTCGAAACATCAGCCAGCATCACACCGTTGTCCGTCCAGTGCGTCTGGGCGGCCGCCGGAAGTGTCACTGCCGCGGCCAGCGCAGCCGACAGCAGGTGGAGAAGTATGTATGTTCTGTTTTTCATGCCTGTTACTGCAGGTTAGTTCTACCTGCAGGCTGTTTTTGCAAATACTGTACCATCGGGAGGGGTTTCAGGACTGATTGTTGCAAAGGGGGTATGTGTACCCGGAAAGACGGACAATAAACGGTGCAGGTGCAGCTGACACGGTCGATATTGGTCCGTTTCACGGGGCGGAGCGCTGTCTGACGTATGAGCGGAGTGGCGGGTGAAGCGGATACAGCTGACGCTGCTCATCGCGGCGGCTGCTCTCCGGGCAAAAATTGCCTCTTTTCACCGATGCGCCGGCAGGTGCAGGCCGGTGATGCAGCGGCTATTTGGTGCGGCCGTAGAACCGGTCCATTTTTTCTTTTCTCTCCTTGAGCGCGGTGATCTGCTTGCGGGAGGCCGCCGCGAATGGTCCGTCAGGTTCGAGCTTAACCGCTTTTTCATAGGCGGCGATGGCGTTGACATACTCATCCCTGTCTTTTTTTTCATAGCAGAGGGCCATGCGGTAGTGGGGCTCCGCTTCTTCCGGACGCAGGGACGCCGCCTTGCCGAAGTGTTCGATGGCGTCCCAGAGAGTGCCGACGGCACCCTGTTTATAGGTATACCGTCCCTTGAGATAGAGGTCGGATCCGGTTGCCATGTGGAAATAGTAATTGATCGTCTCGTTGTCGCTCTGCAGCTCGCGGGCGTGGGAGAGCAGGTTCACCGCCGTGTCGAACTTTTCTTTGGAATAGGCGTCGATACCCTTGTCCGCCTGTTTCGACGCGGATGCCCGTCTCGAGGCTATTTCTGCGGCAAAGGCGGCGGTTTTTACCGTGTCTATTCCGATACGGCGCAGCAGGGCCGCTTTTTCGGCTGCCTCGCCAAGCCGGCCGGCCTGAAGCAGTGTTTCCGTGAAGGGAATCAGCAGCTGTGTTTCTTCCTGAACATATGTCTCCGCTTTACGGTAGTGGGCGAGCGCCCGCAGCAGATCGCCTTCGGCCGCGGCGCTGTTTCCCATTGCCGTATACACTAATCCCGTTTCGCTGCTGAGCCGCCCCGAGGTGAGACCGGCTGCCGCGGCTCCGGTCACCGTCCGGTAGGCCTGTTGCAGCGAGTCAGCGGCTCGGTAGCTGCGGGAGAGCAGAATCCAGGCGCCGATATCAGAAGAATCGGCTGCAACGGCGGCGCTGCAGAGCCGGATGGATTCCCGGTAGTTCCCGTCGGCATACTGCCGGTGAGCCTCCTTCAGATGAGCGCATCCGATCCATACCGTAATGAAGAATAGAAGCACCGGGCATTTCTTTATGAAACGATATATCATGCGATGACCTTCCTTATTTTTACTGCGGACCTGTCCATTGAACTCAAATGTAACCGCCCGATGCAATAAATACAAGAGATAAATTTTCCTCTTGTATTTTTTAAAGAAATGTGTTAAATTCAAGAACGGTTTTTTTTAGTTTTTTGATATATTACGGTTTTTACTGCAGTTGGCGCGGATTCCAACCGGTGTGCTTAACGATATCGGTATTGCGGTGTGTTGCATATAAACGGATCTTCACTGAACAATAAAAAAGGATGTTTGCTGCTGCACGGGTTTACCGGCACCCCCTGGGTCTGGGAAGAACTGGCAGCCGTCCTCTCCGGCCATGGCATCGAAACATCGGTGCCCCTGCTGCCCGGTCACGGCACCAGTCCTGAAGATCTGGCGGCCACATCCTGGCGGCAATGGGTCTCGTGTGCGGAGCAGGCCTATGGAGTACTTTCGGAGCGATGTGAGGAAGTCTGTATCGCGGGCATATCCATGGGCGGAGCGCTTGCGCTGCTGCTGGCTTCCCGGCACCCATGTTCGGGTGTCATTTCTCTGGCTGCTCCTGTGCGTTTACACGGTGTTACACTCCATTTGATTCCGCTGCTGAAGATTTTCAGGCGAAACTGGAAAAAACGGAAGACAGGCGATATCGTCTCACCGGAGGCCGGGTACGACTGTTATCCTCTTGCCGGTGTTCAGCAGTTCCGTCAGCTGCTTTCGGAAGTGAGGCGCGGGCTTGGGCGGATTACCTGCCCCGCCCTGATTATGCACTCGCGAGCCGACAAACGTATTCCGATGGATAACAGCCTTGAAATCGCGAAAGGGATTGGCTCCTCACGTGTCACCATCGTGGTCCTGCCTTCACCGGGCCATACCGTGACGAAGAGCGAAGACAGCCGTCTGGTCGAACGTACGGTGCTGGAATTCGTAAGTAAAACGGAAAAGGGGAAGTTTAGCGGAACATTGCTTTGAGGCTGCCCCAGGTATGCCTGATACCTGATACCCCCGCGGTGGAGGCGATGGCGTGATGGTCGGTGGTGTTCCCCTGCAGGTCGACGAGCACCAGTTTATAGTAGAGCGTGGTTGTTTCCGTTTTCAGGATGCGGGTGTCGTCAAACATGTAGTCGTGGCTCGATGCACCGTCCTGAAGCGCGGGCACGGTGCCGATGAGAGACCAGTCCTGCTGATTGGTGCTTCGCTGAATGCGAAATTCTCTCAGGTCGGATTCCTGCTGTGTTTTCCACTCGAGCCGTCGCAGGTTCGTTTCGATCGTACGCACATGAAATTCGCTTACGATCGTGGTGGCGAATGCCAGAGAGACGAAGGCAAGGATGATGACCGCGCTTCCGCGCACTGTGAGCCGGGGAATAAGCATAAAATCAAGTTAGACATATTTTTCAGAAAGTCAAGTCTTTTTGGAACATAGCGTTTTTCAGGGTGTATAAAGTAAATAGGTTACCTGTATTATGTAAAAGGAGTTGGTGAACCGAATATGACAAGAAGCGCGAAAACAAGAGCGAATCAGTCTCTGGACCGGTATCTCCAGGAAATCGGTGAAGTGCCGCTGCTGACCCCTGACGAGGAAATTGAACTTGCCAAACGAATCAAAGAAGACGATCCGGTAGCCCTTGAAAAACTGACCAAGGCCAACCTGCGTTTCGTTGTCAGCGTGGCCAAGCAATACCAGAACCAGGGCCTGTCACTCGGTGATCTGATCAATGAAGGCAATCTCGGCCTGATCAAGGCGGCCAAGCGGTTTGATGAAACCCGAGGATTTAAATTCATATCCTATGCAGTCTGGTGGATCAGACAGTCGATTCTGCAGGCGCTGGCCGAGCAGTCGAGAGTGGTGAGGCTGCCTCTGAACCGGGTAGGTGCTCTCAATAAAATCGGCAAGGCGTTCAGCAATCTCGAGCAGGAATTTGAACGTGAGCCCTCTTCCAGCGAGATCGCCGAAGAACTGAAAATGACCCCGTATGAAGTGTCCGACACGCTGAAGATATCGGGAAAGCACCTTTCTCTGGATGCACCGTTCAACCAGGGTGATGACAACCGGCTGCTCGATGTCATTGAAAATGAGAAACAGCCGCCGCCGGATGAAGTGCTGCTCGATGAATCCCTTCAGATAGAAGTACGGCGGGCGCTGACAACCCTTTCCGACAGAGAAGCCGAAGTGATAAAGCTCTATTTCGGTCTTGGCAGGGAGCATCCGCTGACCCTGGAGGAGATCGGCGAACGATTCAGTCTTACCCGGGAACGGGTCAGGCAGATCAAGGAAAAAGCCATCAGGCGGCTGCGGCATACATCGAGAAGCCGCATGCTGAGGAGCTATCTCGGGTAGCCCGGTCCGAAAAAGTGACACTCATTGGGGAGAAAATCGTTGAAAAATGATTTTCTCCTTGATTTTTTTAAGATTAATTACTATTTTGTGCCGATTGTACACCCACCTGCTGAAATAATGTGAAGCGATTGATATTCAGGGAGTCAGGATGCTGGAAGAAAGATTTCGTCTGATTTATCTGTCGAGAGAAACGGCAGACATAAAACAGATAAGCCTAACGGGACGGCGCTTTAAGCTGCTGGTCGCCCTGCTGAGCCTTTGCCTCGTGGGAATCATCATGGTCGGCGTTGGTGTTTTTAATCGTCTTTACAACGATTACCGCATCATCACTCTTCAGAACGACAAGGAGTATCTCGAGCAGCAGCTCTTTACCATCAAGCAGAAAGCTGCAGAAATTCAAATACAGCTTGCCGATGTGCAGGACCGGGGAGAAAAACTGCTGCGGACCGCTGGCATTCCCGCTCCCTCGAGTGACGAACGGAAACTTGGCGTGGGAGGTCCCGCCGCTGATTATACCGGCTCATCCGAAATCGGGTACTACGGTGACAAGATCAAGAAAACAGCAGTTGAAATAAACGCTGATCTCGACAAATTCAAGCGGGATATTCAGTACGAGATGGGCAGCCTCAACGCTGTTACCCAGCGGCTGCGGGAGCAGCGGGATAAAATCGACCATTCACCGTCCATTCTGCCGGTGCTCGGCAGTCACATCACCAGCAGCTTCGGGGTGAGGGACGATCCTTTCACGGATATGCCTGAATTTCACAAGGGCATCGACATAGCCGGTGAGCGGGGCACAAAAGTGTATGCCACCGCCGCGGGGGTTGTCGTGGCGACGAGGATGTCAGCCTCCTACGGCAAGATGATTCTGGTCGATCACGGATACGGCATCAAGACGCTCTATGCCCATCTTTCAAGGATCGATGTCAGGATCGGTCAGCGGATTAAAAGGTGGGAAGTGATTGGACTGGTGGGGACAACGGGCCGTTCCGAAGGTCCGCATCTGCATTATGAAGTACAGGTCAATAACAAGCCGGTAGATCCGGTCAACTTCGTTTTCAATGCCGATTAACTGATTCGACGCCCGCTTCAGTGATCCGATGCGGGCCTGGTGCATAACCGCTCTTGCGTATCACCCTGATACGCAAGAGCGGTTTTTTATTTGGTGCCGCCGATACAGGTCAGCAAGTCCAGTCCATTTTCAGTTGCCGATTTCAGGGCATTCGGCGTGAACTCAAGATTGTAATACCTGGAGGAAAGGCCGCTTTTGAGGCAGGCTCTGACCGGGGGATAGAATCTCCTGCAGATGTAGAGATTGAGCAGCCCCGGTTCCGGGCGGAGATCGATGAACAGATCGATGGATTCCCCGGCCAGCGTGCCGATTGCCGGGTGATTCCCGGCATTCAGTATGTGCATGCCCTGCTGATCGACCGGTACGGCACGACCCTTGTATGCGGGTTCATCCCCGGGATCGCAGAGGCACTGCAGTTTTTTCCCGGGAAACACAGCGTCCATTTTTTTAAAGAGTGCCGCCGCCTCTTTTGCATTGACCCCGGCGGGAAGATAGATGAGCACCCTGTCAGCTCCGGAAAGGCTGCTGGTGAAGGGGACCGGCGTGTCCCGGCGAAACGGGTGTATCAGCAGTCTGAGTAGCAGTTCCTGCAAGCCAAGATGATGTGTCATGATACTCCCCGGTGTGAAAGTCGGATCGATTATCGGAACAATATAGTGATCCGCTCCCTTTGAAGCAATAAAAAGTTACTGCCCCGGCAGTGAATCAGGAGGTGAGGCCGTTGTGCTTTTTGAGGACGGTGTGGTCGAGCAGGGCGACGACCAGCAGAGCCAGTCCGGCGCAGGGCACGAGAAATGCGGTGTGCCCGGGCAGCTCGATCCGGGAGAGCATGCCGCTGAATGAAGCGGAAATTTCGCTGAACATGGGGGAGATTTCCGCAAACGCTTTCCAGCCTCCGAGAAAAAGGGCCGCGGCCGTCACCAGGATAAAACCGCCCAGCGCGAGAATCATATCGACATTCCTGCGTTCCGCCTGCCGGGGATGCGGGGGCAGCGCGGACATGACACGCTGTTCAAGGCCGGGCTCCGGGGTGAATGCGGGATCGGTGTCAAGCAGGACGGCCAGCTGACGATATGCATCGGCTTTTTTCCGGCAGCGGTGGCACTCATCGAGATGGAGTTTAAATCGCTCGAGATCGCTGTCCGCTCCTCCGTCGATCCACGCCTGGATTTCACTGTCACTCAGATGCGTCTGTTTCATGGCTGGTCCCCTGCATAGATTGGTTCCAGAATAGTCTTCAGCTGCTGTCTCGCCCGGTAAAGGTAGCTTTTCACCGTTCCCTGGGGAAGAGAGAGGGTTTTCGCAATCTCCTCATAGGACATGTGTTCGAGGTGGTACAGGGTGACAATCGCCCTGAATACCGGGTTCAGCCTGCCGACGGCAGCCTCGACCAGTCGCATGGTGTCTTCAGTGATACACGCCTCATCCGGCAGCGGCACATCCGACACCCGTTCAAACTCCGGCTGATCTTCACAGGCAGTATCGGTCATCAGCACTTCGCCCTTTTTTTGGAGAAAGTTGATGCAGGTGTTGTAAGCGATCCGGGCGATCCAGGTGGACAGTTTCGATTCAAATCTGAAGGACCCCAGATGGGTATATACCCTGACGAACGTTTCCTGGCAGAGATCCTCTCTGTCCTGTGCCTGCCTGATGAGCCGGTAGACGACATGAATAACCAGCGGCTTGTATTCAGCGATGATGATCCTGAAGAGTTCCCGGTCACCGCGCTGAATCTGCCTGACCGTATGCCGTATTTCCGATTCCGACCGTTTGCTTGCCGTCATATATATTCTGACAGTTCACTCTATCGATTGTTGCAGTAACATACATACTTTTCACCAAAGGTGCAACAATTCTTTGCGACGGCTGTCTGATATGGTGAACACGGGTAGTGCACATCATGTATGGAGGTTTGTTATGGAAAGTGTATTGATCGTGGCAACGGTAATGGTCGCTTTCGTCGCGCTGGTTAAAATTCTTTCGGATAACCGGATTCGCAGACGGCTGATCGATGCGGGGCTGGTGGATGAAAAGATACAGTTTCTTTATGCCGATCGCATCGATGCCAGAGTGCCCTCGGCTCTGAAATGGGGCATTGTCTGTATCGCCGTCGGCGCGGCCTTTCTCGTGGGACAGCTCGCGCCCGAGGTGATGAGAGGAGAGATCACCGCAGGTCTGATCTTTCTGCTCGCGGGCGCCGGTCTCCTGGGATATTACGCCATTGCCAGAACCATGGGTGAAAAGAAAGACTGAGCGGCAGGTACCGCAGCCCTCCCCGGATCATGCGGCACAGCGGCAAAACGGCAGTCTGCCTTCACGGGCAGACTGCCGTTTAATTTTCTTGACTTTCACTCAAAGATTTACTATTTTTGCCCCGTTCATAAGCGGTACCAGGCCACCCTAGCTCAGCTGGCAGAGCAGCTCACTCGTAATGAGCAGGTCATCGGTTCAAATCCGATGGGTGGCTCTCTTTTTTTTATCCTCACACAGAACATCGGAGAGAATATGACAAGGCGCGGTCTCGAGGTGCTCACTGTTTCCTGCCTTGTCGCGGGGACGCTGTTCGCCAAGGGTGATGACATGCCGGGATTCGACTTTCTCCGCTGGGATCTCGGCGCCCGGGCGTCGGCTATGGGAGGTGCCTACACGACCGCCTCCGGTGATCTGCATGGACTGCTCTACAATCCCGCGGCACTGTACACCGGCGACGCCAATTCCGCGGTCTTTTGCTATCATCGCTACTATCTCGACATGCAGTCGGGATTCACCGCATTTTCACGAAAGACGGCCCGCGGTCTGATTGCCGGCGCCGTCGCGTATATGGATTACGGGCAGATGACCCGCACCACGGTTTCGCGGGAAGAACTGGGAACGTTCTCTCCCGGCGATCTCGTCCTTACCGCGGCCTGGGCCGATTCGCTTCCATTCGGCCTTGCCGTTGGAGCGGCGGTAAAATATATCCACCAGTCATATGATCAGTACCGGGCAAGCGCCCTGGCGGTCGACATCGGATGTGTCTACACTGTTCCCGACCAGAATCTCCGTCTCGGGATCAGCGTCCGCAACGCCGGCACCGCCCTCAGCTCGTTTACCGGCCGCAAGGCAGCGCTTCCTTTTTCGCTTCGGGCCGGCATTTCAAAACGGCTGGCACACCTGCCCCTGCTGCTGCAGCTCGACCTGATACACCTGGATGACAGCGCCCGCGGCCGGGGGAGGAGCCTCTACTGGGCACTGGGCGGAGAATTCACGATCACCGAAACATTGTACCTGCGGTGGGGGTACCACTCCCGGGGAAGCGAGCAGAGCGGCGGAGAAGGGGGCGTGCATCTGGCCGGAATATCCGCCGGCATCGGCATTGCCTATCCAGCCTGGCGGCTTGACTGCGGGTGGAATTTCTATGGAGTACTCGGGAATGTCGCTTCGGTAAGCGTTACGTTGCCTCTTTGAACGCCCCGCGTTTTCTCATTTCTTTCAAAGGACGCCTGGACGCACGGTCCCTCGTGCCGGACAGCGCAGGGCCGCCGGCGCTGCCGCCTCTTTCTGATCCGGAAACCGCGGCGGAGCACACCCCGTGCGAAAGAACCATGCGAAATGCAGCTTGCAATAATCGTAGAAAAAACGTACTTTTATAGTTATTCTGCATGGGAGATGGTGATGGCAAAACGGCTGACTGCAGGAATCCTCTGCCTGTGTACGGCGGGGGTGCTGCACGCAGTCACATTCTCTGAAGTATTGCTGAAACTGGAATCGGCTCCGGTCACCGTCTATTTCCATGAGCAGAACAGAACGATCGCCGAACGGGTCCTGGAATCAGCCGGAACATCGGTGACAGCCACCGCTGCTCTGCTGGGACTTGACAGGGTGCACCCGCTGTCGGTGATCATTGTGCGAAGCGATGAAGAATTCAGACGCCTCACCGGCGGATATATTCCCGAGTGGGGTGCGGGAGCGGCCCTGCCGCTGCAGGCGGTGGTCTGCCTTAAAAGCGGCAGCACGGCGGGCCCCGCCGAAACCGACCGGATTGTACGCCATGAGGTGGCTCATATACTCCTTGCCCAGGCGCTGAATGGCGGGGCTGCCCCCCGCTGGTTCGACGAAGGATTCGCCGAAATGATGACGCCGGACGGCGTGCAGGATCTGATGATGCGGCTGCAGTCATTTTCGACAGGCAGCACCATCGACCTGGAGGATGTCGATAATATTCTGACCTTTCAGCGTGACAAGGCCGGCCTCGCCTATGTTCAGTCGCGTGCCGCGGTTGAATATATGCAGGAGCGTTTCGGTGTCGGCGCCGTCAGGGATATCGCCGGACTGATCGCTTCGGGCAGTGATTTTACCGCCGCGTTCTCCGCCGTCACCGGAGCAGCGGTCGAAACCTTTCAGAGCGAATGGCTGGCGGCGATGAAATCCCGGTACCGCTGGGGAATATTCGTGCAGATGCCCGCGCTCCTGGCCCTGCTCATGGCAGGCGGATTTACCGCGGCCTATATCGCGGCCCGCGGACGTGCGGCGCGGAAAAAAAGAGAATGGGACGAAGAAGAGAGCGATGAAACGTAACTGCGTGCGCAGAACCAGGTACAGGCTGGAGCAGGGGCTGACCTTTGTCGCCATGCGGCTGGTCCGGCTGGGAAGCCTCGGATCCGCCCTGCGGGCGGCGGACGCGCTGGGCTGGATCATTTACCGGCTGCTGGGGATGAGAAAGCGGGTTGTGCTTGCGAATCTGCGGCTGGCTTTTCCCGGCAAAAGCCGCCGGGAGATTGACCGGATCGCCCTGCGGACGTATCAGAATGTCGCCAAAATGATTTTTGAATTCATCCGCTTGCCGGTAATGGGGCAAAGGGAAGTGCGGGACCGTTACCTCTTCGTCAGGTCGGGCCCGTGGGAGCGGGCCCTGAAAAGCGGCCGGGGTATCGTGGTGGTCGCGGGACATTTCGGGAACTGGGAGATCATGGCCGTGGCTGCCGCCCTGGAGGGCCATCCGGTCCATGTCCTGGTGAAAAAGCAGCGGAACAGAAAGGTGGGCGCGCTCATCGATGCGCTGAGAACGCGCATGGGTGTGCGGATAATCTATCTGGGAGCGGCGGTGCGGGAGGCGCTGCGGGCGCTGCGGCATAATGAAACGGTGGCACTGCTGGGGGACCAGCGCGCGGGCCGTGACGGCGTCTGGGTCGATTTTTTCGGGGTGCCTGCGTCCACTCATCAGGGACCGGCTGTATTCGCCCTGCGAACCGGGGCGCCGCTGCTGTTCGCCTCTGCGGTGCGCCAGCCCGACGGACGGCACCGCATATCGTTTCAGGAAGTGAAAACCGACGATCTGCAGGGCGCGACACCGGAAAACATCCGGATCCTGACCCGGCGGCACACCGCACTCCTGGAACAGGCGATCCGGGAACATCCGGATCACTGGTTCTGGATGCATAAACGCTGGAAGAAGAAACCGTCCGTCGGCGAAAAAGATCGGTCAGCAGGTGGGGGCGGATGAAAAATGTTATGACATACGGGACATTCGATCTCTTCCATTATGGTCATTTACGGCTGCTGGAACGGGCGAAGGCCCTGGGGGATCATCTGACGGTTGCCGTGTCCACCGATGACTTCAATGCCGTCAAGGGCAAGAAATGCACCTATCCCTTTGAGCACCGGGCGCGAATCGTCGCTGCCATACGGTACGTCGACCGGGTCATTCCGGAGCGGAACTGGGAACAGAAGGTGGATGACATCAAGAAATTCAACATCGATGTGTTCGTCATCGGGGACGACTGGCAGGGAAAATTCGATCATCTCAGGGAATACTGTGAGGTGGTGTATCTGCCGCGGACATCCAATATCTCGACGACCGAGATCAAACAGAACGTCCACAAGGAAGTGAAACGGAGATCGTGATGCGGGTTCTGTTCTATATCTCAAAGCAGTATTCCCTGCCGGTCATCGCGCCGCTCCAGGAGTACCTGAGGAACACGGGAGAGACGTTCGCGTTCTTTGTGTCGAATAAAGTGCTGCGGGAACTGCCGGAGAGCTGGAAGGACCGGCCCGTTTTTCAGACGGTGGAGGAGGGGATCGCCTTCGATCCGGACCTGGTGATCGTTCCCGGCAACTTCGTGGACTACCGGCTGCCGGGTAAAAAGGTGCAGGTGTTTCACGGGATCGGTGTCGAGAAACCGTCCCATTACGAGATACGCCATTTTTTCCATCTCTACTGCACGTCGGGTCCGGTAGTGACACAGGCGTTCGAACGGCGCCGCAAACAGTATGGATATTTTCTTGTGCGTGAAACCGGGTGGCCGAAGATCGACTGGATACTCAATTACCCCCGGGAAGAGCTGCGGCGGCGGGTGGATCTGCCGGAAGACAAGCGGGTCATCCTTTTCGCGCCGACACTGAGCAGGAAAATGGAGTCCGCCAGCGATCTGCTGCCGGTAATCAGCCGCTGTTTCCGGAAAGACCGCATCTGGGTGGTGAAATTTCACGAGCTGATGAGCAAGGATATCAAAGCCATGGCCGGCGATTTCGACCCCGGGCAGTTCAGGGTGGTGGATGTGCCGGACATCACTCCCTATCTGCATGCCGCGGATGTGATGGTATCCGACACCTCTTCGGTCATTTATGAGTTCATGGTGCTCGACAAGCCGGTGATTACCTACCGGACCGCTTCGCGCACCGACAAAGGAATCGACATAACGTCGCCGGAAGAACTGGAACCCGCGATAGAGCGGGCCCTGCGAGATCCCGGGGAACACCGCGACAACCGGAGAAGGCATCTGAGTGAGGTCAATCCCTACCTCGACGGCCGGACAAGTGAGCGGCTGTTTCGGGAGCTGCGGCTCATTATGGACAATGATCTCTGGCCGGAAAAACGGATGCCGCTCAATCTCTTTCGGCGAATGCAGATTCGGTATCATGAAACATACAGAAAAGGGTACTTACGGTAAGGCGAATGATCAAGGTTCTTTTCGATCTGAAAAAAGAGTACTATCTCAACTCTCTTTATCCGCTCTACAGGGAACTTGCCGCTGATCCTGACTATGATCTTCATATCAGGATCGGAAGCGATCAGAAGCGGGTGCTGGGCGTCTTCATGCGTTCGGGCCGGGAGAGAATCGCGGGCAATCTGCGGGAACAGGGCTTTTCGGTCACCGGTGAGACAGCGGGATTCGACCTGGTCGTCTGCGGCGACGCGCTCAATAAACCGGAACGGTTCGGCGATACCGTACGAGTGCATCTCGACCACGGCGTCGGTATAAAGACGCTGCGGATCAGGAACATCGTCAGGCAGCAGGGCTATCACTACCACGTGTTTCTCGAGGGCCGGTACTGGTACGATTACATTGCCGGTCTGGGATGGGAGAACAAGGCCGATTTCCATATAACCGGCATTCCCAAACTCGATCCCCTGTTCTGGGAAGGGTATTACGACAAAAAGGCCCTGACCGTCAGGCTCGGACTGGATCCGGCAAAAAAAACGGTGCTGTTCGCGCCCTCCTACAAGCCATCCTGTATCGGGTTCGTGCAGGAGAGGATAATGGATCTCGTGGACGATTTCAATCTGGTCGTCAAGCTGCATCCCTACAGCTGGGGCGGAAAGTACGCACCCCACGGTCAGCATCGATTCTATGAAAGACTGGCCCGCAGGCACGCGGACGTGTTCCTGATCCCGGAACACGATTTCGACATCTATCCCTATCTCGATCTCGCCGATACCATGATCAGTGATACGTCGAGCGTGATCAATGAATTTCTCGCCCTGGGCAAATTCGGCATCATCTATGTGCTCCCCTATGAAAAACTGAACCACAGCGACGGCATGCCCGTGCTCTCCATCGACCCCGAGGAGTGGCTCGCCGGCGCCTTTCCCCACATTCACCGGCCGGATGAGCTTCGGGGAGCGGTGGAACAGGCGCTGCACCCCACCCCCGATATGGAACGGCGCCTGGAGCAGCACCGGGCCTATTTTTTTACCGGTCTCGACGGCGGGGCTTCCAAACGGGTCAAGGCGGAAATCGACCGGATTATGAAGGAGGGCGGCTGATATGCCCGGACCGAAAAAACTGACCGGACGCTACGCCCGAATTGCCGAACGCATGCTGGCGCGGGTCACCCGCGTGCTGGAAGCGGCGGATATACCCTATTCGCTGGAAGCGGGAACCCTGCTGGGAATCGTGCGGGAGAACCGGCTGCTCCCGTGGGACGACGATGTCGATATCACCGTCACCCGGCAGCAGGAAGCGAAGGTAATGGCGCTGCTGCCCAGGCTGCGGCTTCTCGGCTACAAGGTGAGGGTCAAGCGGTACACCCGGGATCTGAAATATTTCAGCAAAGGTGAGCTGCGCATGATCAAGATCAAGCATCTCAGCCTTCCGTTTTTTCAAAGCGATGTGGTCATCGATATATTCCTGAAAAAACTGATCGGTGACCAATACTACTGGACCGTGGGCGTCCACAAACCGGTGCTGAAAAGCGTACCGAAACGGTTTTACGAAGAGCTGGGCTCCCTGGATTTCAGGGGGAAGTCTTATTCAGTTCCCGGGGATTACCGGGGATATCTGAGCGAGCATTACGGCGACTGGCGGACACCGGTCAGGGAGTGGAACTTCAAGTTCGATGACCGGAGCGTGCGGGAAAAACTGTATGAAGACGAGGGAGAATAGGAGCACCATGAAACCGATCTACTATTACGCCAATAATATTTATCAGTTTTCCTACGCCCTGCCGGTGTATAACCGGCTCGGCGGCATATTTGTCGTCCGGGACCGCCGCCGGCTGTTCCATTTCAAGCGCTTTTTTCAGCAGCTGGCGCGGTTCGGCGAGAAAACATGTCTGAAAACCCCCCGGGTGATCATCAGGTCCCGGCCTGACCTGTCCGGGCTCGACGGCGTGATCTTCTTCCTTTCTAACAGCATCGTGCCTTCTCATGACTATCGCGGGCCCACCATATTCCATGAGCATGGAACCAGTGACAAACGGTACGGCGGCAAAGCGCACGAGCAGGCAAAAGAGAAACTGAGCGCATATGATTACATTTTTCTTTCGGGGCCGAAGAATCTCAAGCGGCTTGAGGAAGTCGGTCTCCATTTTCCCCCGGAGAAACTGGTGCGAATAGGGGGGCTGCGTTTCGATGACTATCTCAGCGGCAACTACTCGCGGGAGAAAGAGTACCGGCGGCTGGGTATCAAGGATACCGCGAGGAAGAACATTCTGTACGCGCCGACCTGGCGTTTCGGCAACGGCACCCTGAAGAAATACGCCTTTCACTTCGCACGGGAACTGACGAAAAAGCACAATCTGATCATTCGTCCCCACTATCATGATCAGAAATACAGCTACCTGCTCAAGCTGCAGTGCGCACTGGCCGGACTGAAGCACGTCTATTTTTCCAATGCATCCAACATCATCAAGCAGGATACATTCAATGATTTCGTGATCGCCGATCTCATGATCAGCGACATGTCGTCGGTGATATATGAATTTCTCATCATGGAGAAACCGGTGATTATCGCCAAAACCGATTTTGACAATTATCATGAGATGCCCAAAGAGATGAATATCATGCAGAACGCCGACCTTTTTAAGGACGGCGACGATATTCTGCGACTGGTCGACGACAATCTGGCACACCCCCGGTTTACCGAGGCCTACCGGGCCATGACCCGGGCCAGTTTTTATGTCGAAGGCAGCGCCGTGGAGCGGGCCGCTGCCTTCATCGAGCGTCTGGCCGGAGAATGACCGTATGAACCGAGTCGAAGACAGTATTAAACGGCTGACCGTCAATCCGGTGCTGAGGCATATCGGACGGGTGATCGAAAAACGGAATTTTCCCGGGGTCCCGATCTTTGTCGTCGCGTCCCCCCGCTCCGGGACAACGCTGCTGCTTTCGATACTGGGAGCCCATCCCGATATCTACACGGTGCCGGAACAGACGTACGCATTCGATCGCTGGACAAGGGTGCCGTTCAGATCCTATAAGGAATATCCCTACCGCATCGACCGGCTGTACCGGGAATTCATCTTTCACGGATTTGACAGATCGGCCGGCCGCTGGTGTGAAAAAACCCCGCGCCATGTTGAATCAATTGAAAAGATCGCCGATTTCTACGGCGGCAGGGTCAGGATCATTCATCTGATCCGGGACGGCAGGGATGTGGTCGTTTCCAGCCATCCGACCCACACGGGCAGGCAGTACTGGGTGTCGGTGAACCGCTGGCTCAAGAGCGTGCAGTACGGCTGGAGCCTGCGGGAGAAACCCTATCTTCACACCCTGTTCTACGAGAACCTGGTGAAGGATCACAGGCATGAAATCCGCAGGATCTGCACCTTTCTCGATGAACCTTACACCGCTTCCCTGGATAACTGGATTCAGGAAACGAATGTGAAAAAAAGCATTCATCTCGGCGGGGAGGTGCAGCCGGTGCACACCGGCGCCATCGGCAAATGGCAGCGGCCTGAACACCGGGAGCGGATCGCCGAGTTCATGGCAAATCCGGAAGCGGTGGCCATGCTGCGCGAGCTTGGATACAGCGGAGAATGAGGAGGGTATGAGACAACTACCAGCAGTCATTCTGGCCGCCGGCAGAGGCAGACGTCTCGGCAGGCTGAGTGACACCCAGCCCAAACCGATGACCGAAGTGAACGGTGTTTCCATTTTCGACAATCTGCTCCGTTCGCTGGTGGAGCACGGATTCGAACGGATCGTTCTGGTAACCGGATATCTGGATCACATACTTGAAGAGGCCGCTGACCCCTACAGGGACCGATGCGAAATTATTTCAGTGTACAATGAAATATACGCCACCACCAATAATATCTATTCGCTCTGGCTGGCCAGGGAGTATCTGGCCGGAGGGTTTTTCCTTTTCGAAGCGGACATTTTCTTCGAGGACGCGGTGATGCAGTCGCTGGTCGCCACGGAACATGACGATGTCATGCTGGTCGGAGCATACAATGACCTCATGGACGGAACGGTCGTTGATCTGGACGATCGCGGGCGGGTGCGGCATATGTATCTGAAGCGCCACCAGGGGAGTGCGTTCGATTATTCAGACAAGTACAAAACCGTCAATTTCTACCGGTTGGGTCCATCATTCGCCGCCGATTTTTTTCTCAGAAAAATGGATGAACATATTGCCGATGAGGATCTCAACTCCTATTATGAGCTGATTATCGGGGAAGCGCTGGAGGCGGGGCACCCCTTTCACGGCCTGAAAACAGGCCCGGCCCGCTGGTGGGAAATCGACACCCAGGAAGATCTCGCTCATTGTGAATCACTTTTTTCTTGATGGCCTATGCATATTTATCAAAGAATTCTCGCTTTTGTCAGGCCGTACATTCGGCATGTATTCCTTTCGATGGTGCTCACGTTCGTCTATGTCATGCTGAACAACGTGTCGCTGTGGGTCTCGGTCGATTTTATCGGCGAACTTTTTCCTGCCGAGAATGCCGCCTCTCAGGAGTCGGTGTCGCCGATATCCGGCCTTATCGACAAGGCGCTGCCGTCAACGGCCGCTCCTGACTCGGCAGCGGCGGCAGGACCGCAAAAGAAAAGCCTCAAGCCGCAGAAAAATATCTACCGGACGATAAAACGCGCGGTCAAGAGCGTCCTTATCCGCGACAATCAGCTCGACACCCTGCGGCTGGTCTGCGTGGTGATATTCGTTACCTTCCTGCTCAAGAATGTGTTCGACTATCTGAGGAAGATCATCAATCGCTGGATTCAGACCCGTATAGTCGTTGACCTGCGCAATCAGATCCAGGCCACCGCCATGCGGCTGCCGCTGGCATTTTTCAATTCCGCCCATACAAGTAAAATAACCTCCATCGTTTTCAACGATGTCAAGTCGGTGCGCCAGGTGCTGAGCAACAGCCTTGGCAAAATGATCCTGACGCCGCTTCAGATGATCACCAATATCATCATACTCGTGATCATCAGCTGGAAATTGTCCCTGATCACCTTTTTCGTCATCCCGCTGAGCGGTTTCATCATCATCAAGATCGGACACAGCATGCGCCGGAAAAGCCGCCGGGTTCTGCGGCAGATATCGGAAGTGATGATGCTGTTTCAGGAGGCGGTTTCATCCATCCTGGTGGTGAAATCGTTTACCTCGGAGGAGCGGGAAGTGCACAAGTTTCAGGCGGCGAACAGAGATTTTCAGCGGAAGCAGATGCGCGCGCACCGGCTGGGGCAGCTCACATCACCGTTGAATGAAGTGACCGCGGTCTCCATTCTCATCGTTCTGCTCTGGGTCGGCGGCAATCTCGTGTACAAAGGGGAACTGCAGGGTGAAGATTTTGTCCGGTTTCTTATCTTTCTCTTCGCCAGCCTGAACCCGCTGAGCGAGCTGTCCGGACTCAATAATATTCTTCAGGACGGCGTGGCCGCCGCCGAGCGGATCTTCAGAATCATCGACATGCCCCATGAAGTGTACGAACCGCCGAACGCCGTGAAACTGGAGACATTCAAGGACTCCATCAGGCTGGAGAATGTCTTTTTCGATTACGGGGATGAGAGCCTGCCGGTGCTGAAGAATATCTCGCTTGAGATCAGGAAAGGCGAAACCGTCGCGTTCGTGGGACACAGCGGCTCCGGCAAGACGACACTGGTGAATCTCATTCCCCGCTTCTATCCCGTGAAACGGGGCAGAATACTCATAGACGGCATCGATATCAGCAGGTACACCCTGAAATCACTGCGGGGTCTGATCAGCGTGGTCAGCCAGGAAACCCTGCTCTTCAATGATACGATACGAAACAACATCGCGTACGGACTGGATGATGTCAGCGACGAGACCGTGATCGAGGCGGCGAAAGCGGCCAATGCCTGGGAATTCATCTCAACAATGGAGGGCCGTCTGGATGCCATGGTCGGTGAGCGGGGCGGTAATTTTTCGGGAGGCCAGCGGCAGCGGCTTTCCATCGCCCGGGCGATTCTCAAGAATCCGCCGCTGCTTATCCTCGACGAGGCCACCAGCGCCCTTGACACCGAGTCCGAGAAGCTGGTGCAGGACGCGATCGACGGTGTTATGCTCAACCGTACGGTGCTGGTGATCGCCCACCGGCTGTCGACCGTGATTCATGCGGATAAAATCGTCGTTCTCAACCAGGGCGAGATCATCGTTGTGGGGCGGCATCCCGATCTTCTCGAGAGCTGTGACATCTACCGGAAGCTGTACGAGATACAGTTCCAGGATGAACACCAGAACAACGGGGGCAGCGGTGTCTGAGACACTGTATATCGAAGCAGACGGCCCCGGTTCCGGTGAGGGGTTCGCCCGGGCGGCCGCTCTCCTCGGGAGGGAAGGCGTCATCGGGTATCCCACCGAGACGGTATACGGTCTCGGTGGGAATGCCTATGCGTCGGAGGCCTGGCACCGTATTGCCGAACTGAAGCAGCGTGCCGGAGCATCGCCGTTCATTATCCTGATCAGGGATCCGGGGCTGCTGAAAGAGATCGCCGGGAAGATTCCCGGTTATGCCCGGCGGTTCATCGACCAGTGCTGGCCGGGGCCCCTGACGCTGGTGTTCGCCGCTTCCCGGCGGCTTCCCGGCCATCTGACCTCCGGGACCGGCACCATTGCCGTGCGCATATCACCGGACCCGGTCTGCCGGCGACTGCTGGAAGAACTGCCGTTCCCACTCATCTCCACCAGCGCAAATCCCGCGGGGCGGGAACCGGCCCGGACCGCGGGGCAGGTGGCGGACTATTTTCCCGGCGGTCTCGATGCGATCATAGACGGCGGTGAACGGAAGCAGGGTGAGGTCTCTTCAATCGTGTCCGTGGCCGCCGGGCAGCCGGTGCTGATTCGGGAAGGGGCGCTCAAACGAGCGGAACTGGAAACGATCGGCGGGCGTTCCCTTGGGTAGAGAACCATACAGTGCGCGCTTTCCCGCGATGAGGCTGATTATGAGACAGATGATACTTTCGGCTGTTCTTTCAGGTCTGCTTGTCGGGCTGCCGGTAATCGGGCAGGCCCAGGTCGGAGCCGACAGCGTGAAGATCGTCCCCCCCGGGATACGCATGGATCCTCCGGCAGGCACGAGGCGGTCTATTGCCAATAATGCGTTCGGTGTGGGCGAGCAT
Organism: bacterium; assembly: GCA_016934955.1. Classification (GTDB taxonomy): domain Bacteria; phylum Zhuqueibacterota; class QNDG01; order QNDG01; family JAGLOF01; genus JAFGRY01. The sequence goes on from JAFGRY010000048.1 coordinate 174,918, forward strand.
CTCGTCTTCGACATCGCCTACGGGGTGATAAAGGCCGGAACCGCCACAATGAGCATTCCGGAACAAGTCGACATCAACGGCCGACCGACCTATCATGTGGTTACCACCGCGAGTTCAAACTCATTCTTTTCAACATTGTACAAGGTCCGTGACACGGTGCAGACCTATATCGATATGGATGGTATTTTCCCCTGGCGGTTCGAGAAGCGGATCAGGGAAGGGAACTACCGGAAACGGCAACGGGTCGAGTACCTGCAGGACGAGCATCTGGTGATTTCCGGCAAAAAACGGGATTCACTCTATGTCGCACCCTATATTCAGGGCGTCTTGTCGGCCTTCTATTATGTGCGGGTAAGGACACTGGAAGTGGGGAAACACTTCGATGTCATGGCCTACGGCGATGGCAAGATCTATCCTTTGCGGGTGCTGATCCACAAACGGGAAACGGTGACGGTGCCGGCGGGGACATTCGATTGTCTGGTGGTCGAGCCGGTGCTTCAGACTGAGGGGATATTCAATCAGGAGGGCCGGCTGCTGATCTGGCTGACCGATGATCAGTATAAAATGCCGGTGCTGATGAAAAGCAAGATTCTGGTGGGGTCGATAGACTGCCGCCTGCGGGAATTCAGACGAAACAAGTGAGGATGCCATGGCTGGGTTTGAAGAAGCTGACCTCGGCAGCATCAGAACCTATTCGGTGAAGAAGCGCAAGAGCACCGTTTCGCTTACACAGGGAGGGCGCGCCATTGGGTCTCGATCGACATTCGCCGATTTCTGGGAGAGCCTGCCCGGGTATCTGGCGGCGGCGGATCTGAAGGCGCTGGTCGAACATACGGCGGCGGCTGTTGAAAAAGGGAAACCGGTGCTCCTGATGATGGGCGCCCACCCGCTGAAAGTCGGGCTGACACCGGTTCTCATCGGCCTGCTCAGGGCAAAAGTGATCAGCGGTATCGCCCTGAACGGGGCCGGCGCGATCCATGACACGGAACTGGCGTGTTTCGGCAAGACCTCGGAAGATGTGGCCGCGGCACTGGAAGACGGCAGCTTCGGCATGGCTGCGGAAACCGCAGACATTATCAACACTACGATAAGCGAAGCGGCCCGGAAAGGCGCGGGATTTGGCGAGGCCATGGGAAAACGTCTCCTCGACGGCTGCCCCGGCAGCGAGGACACGAGCATTCTCGCCGCCTGCAGCAGTCTCGGTGTTCCGGCGACGGTTCACGTGGCGCTGGGTACCGATATCGTCCATCAGCATCCTTCCGCTGACGGTGCGGCGATCGGCGATACCAGTCTCAGGGATTTCAGGATCTGGACCCGACTGGTGGCAGGTCTGCATGAAGGCGGTGTGCTGCTGCTTTTCGGCTCGTCGGTGATACTGCCGGAAGTGTTCCTGAAATCGCTCACTGTTGCCCGCAATCTCTATGGAAGGGTCGATTCGTTCGTTACCGCTGCGTTCGATATGATCAGCCACTACCGTCCCCGGGTCAATGTGGTCGAACGGCCGGTACGGAGCGCGGGGGTCGGATACAGTTTCACCGGACATCACGAGATCATGCTGCCGCTGTTCGCGGCTGCACTGGCGGAACGTCTGCGGCTGTAACTGGTTGTCTAAAAAAACTGACAATTGTCAAAAAAAAGAGACAGATGGCGCACTGCGTTTTTCGCCAGTCCCGCGGCAGCGAGGGATTCAGGACAGCGCCGCTTTCCTCACACCTTTCGTTTAAGTCAATAATTGACAATCAGTTATCTGTATGTATCCTATGAGGGGTGAGAGAGGACTGTAAAAAGTTCTGCCTCAGCCGCGGCCGGGCATGGATATTGCCTTGGTATTCTCTATGGCTAATTCTGTCGGGAGCGCACATGCACGGTTCAAAGAATAAAATCCTGATCGTCGATGATGATAAAAACATATCGGCAATTCTCGTCAATATTCTCGATTATGAAGGATATGAATGTGAATTCGCCTCCAACGGTAAATCGGCGCTGGCAAAGCTGAAAAAGAACCCGTACGACCTGGTGTTGCTTGACCTGGCGCTTCCCGATATCAGCGGTCTTGAAGTGCTCAAGGAAGCGGTGGATGACGGGAATTTCCACACACCGCAGGTGGTGATGATCTCGGGACAGGGCACCATTCACACTGCTCTGCGGGCCACGAGGATGGGAGCCTATGATTTTCTCGAGAAACCGCTTGATTCCGAGCGAATTCTCGTGACCATAAAGAATGCCCTGGAAAAAGCGAAACTTGAACGAACCAGAAACCGGTTTCTCGCCGATATGAAACAGCAGTACTGTATGATCGGCGACAGCGAACCGATGAAGCGGGTAAAAGAACTGATCAGGCGTGCGGCTGAAACCGACAGCAAGGTGCTCATCGAAGGGGAAAACGGTACCGGGAAAGAGCTGGTCGCAAGGGCGATTTATTACAACAGCGACCGGTCGGGTGAAAATTTCGTTACGGTCAACTGTGCCGCTATTCCTGAAACGCTGGTGGAAAGCGAACTGTTCGGCCATAAGAAGGGTTCCTTTACCGATGCCGTGGCCGATAAAATGGGGCGCTTTCAGCAGGCGGACCGGGGAACCCTCTTCATGGACGAGATCGGAGACATGCACCTCACCATGCAGGCGAAGCTGCTGCGGGCCCTGGAGGACAATTCCATCGAAATGATCGGATCCGCCAAGCCGATCAAAGTGGACGTGAGGATCATCGCCGCGACCAACCGGGATCTTCAGGAGGAGATGAGAAAAGGAAATTTCCGGGAAGATCTCTATTACCGGCTGAATGTTCTCTCGATCAAATTGCCGCCTCTTCGTGAACGGCGGGATGATATTCCCTTGCTCGTCGATCATTTTCTGGCACGGTTCTGTGAAGAGCAGGGAAAGGAAGCGAAGATCATTTCCCCCAGGGCGATGAAAGTGATCATGGGATATCACTGGCCGGGCAATGTACGGGAGCTGAGAAACATCATCGAGAAGATCGTCACCCTGGTAGATAAAAGTGCGATTCAGGATATGGATATGTCTCCGCTGCTGAAAAGCGGTACATCCCTGCCGGCGGTCTCGGATATTTCGCTCAGGGATGCGAAGCGGGATTTCGAAAGAACGTTTATCACCGCCAAGCTCAACGAACTCGACTGGAATATCTCTCTTGCCGCCGATTCACTGCAGATTCCGCGAACCTATCTGTATAAAAAAATGAAAAATTTGAACATCGAGCAGGCCGCCGGCTGAACCCGGGGCAAGAGGGGACGGATGTGCGCGGCTAGTTCCCGATAATCTCGACGATGGTTCCGGCGCCCGCGCGGTCGAAGAGTTCGATCACATCGCGGTTTCGCATACGAATACAGCCGTGTGACGCCGGGGTGCCGATAAGCCCTTCTTCATTGGTTCCGTGAATGTAGATATAGCGTTGAAACGAATCGACGCCCGGTCCCCGGTTCTTTCCCTGCTCGAGCCCCTCCAGCCACATGATGCGTGTCGTCACCAGGTCCTCCGGGGAGTCGGTTGCATCGGTATGGATCTCGGCGATCTCACCGGTACTGTTCCGGGAGACAAAAACGGTTCCGGGCGGGGCGCCGTCTCCGTAGCGGTATCTGATGCGGTGAGTGCCCGGCGGCGTTTTATTGCTGCCGGCCGCCGAACCCGTGCCGGCAGCGGCGGTGGACACGGGCCACTCCTTCATGACAGCGCCGTCCCGCATAAGATAGAGCCGTTGAGCGGGTACTGATACGATGATGTAGGTATCTCCCGTGCTGATGCGCCGCTCCCTGGTCAGCCGCTCCGATACCGCCCTGAGCGCCGGGAGCTGCGGGGCCTCCCGCCTGGAACAGCCGGCAGTGGGCAGACAGAGCAGCAGGGTGCATGCGGCAATACGGATCATAGTCATGGCTTTTCCCCCGGACGGAGCATATCGGGACCGGTCATTTAATAACGATGATGATGCTGTCGATCTTTCCCACTTTGTTGATATTGGGAATGATGACCGCCTTTTTTCCCCTGATGGTGTGTCTGGTGGTTTTTATCGTGGTTTCCGTACGTCCCCGTTTCTGAATATTCTCGATTATCTGTTTCAGCGGTTCCCAGAGCAGGGGAAGCTCCTGGAGCGTGTTGGTGTCGAAATCGGCCACGTTCCCGACCAGTTCCTTGGCATTGTCATTGATGTGGCTGATGGTCAGATCGGGCGTGAGAATGATGATCGCTTCGCTTACCTCTTCGGTGATCCGAAAGAGATTCCGTTTGTCGGCCACGATCTTGTCCGTCTTCAGTTTGTTCAGCCGCTGCAGGTCCTTGAGAGCGTTTTCGAACGAGCGTGACAGTTCACCCAGTTCGTCTTCTGTGTGCGTCTCGCGCATATCGATATCGACATTGCCGCGGGCGATGGATTTAAGAATCCGTTTGAGCTTTCTATATGGCAGGAAAATCCGGTAGGGCAGGTAAAATATGAGAAAAATGAGCAGCAGCGCGGTGATCATCAGGAGCGTGATCGTGTTGCGCTGGGCCCGCACCGAATAGCTGAGCCCTTCCCTGCTGTGTTCGATGAGCCGTGACCGCGAATCCGATGTGATATCTTCGCTGATGCTGATCATGTTGCCCGAAATCGTCTTCAGTTCGGTAAAGAGCTTCGCCTTTTCAGTGGAGAGTTTCGAACTCGCGTAAAAAAGCGGATCGGACATATCGGAGAGTGAAGAGACCCCTTCTTTGCCGGACTGGCTGTTCCGGGACATATTATTGAGTTTTTCTTCATAGTCGATGATCTGTCTCTGCAGATTGAGCAGCGTGCGGGGATTTTCCTGCAGATTGAGGACGAGCTGATCCAGCCGGCCCCGGTACTGGCCAAGCATCTCTTTCAGGGTGTCGCATTCGGAGCTGTACCGGTCGGTGAGCTCGCCGATGCGGGATATGCTCTCTTCGGTTTGCAGGAGGATCTCTTTGTTGATGCTGATGTAGGCGGTATCGAGATAGATGATAAAATTCTTTTCCTCACGCCGGGCCTTGAGAACATTGAGCGTGATCGATTCCCCGATCTCGGAAAGCTGGGCATCCTGATAGGCGACCTGTTCGATCTTCAGTGCCATGCGGTTCATAAATGAGAGCGAGAGCAGCGATGTGCCCAGCGAGATTGCCGCAACGGTAAAGAGCGCGAATTGAATTCTGCCTTTGCCTGTTTTCATCAGCGCTTCCCTTTACTGAGCGCCAGTTTCTCAACATCGGACTCGGCCCCCACCACAACGAGGATATCGCCGGGCTCAATAATATCATCGGATCCGGGCAGGTCGTTCAGTGAGACTGAATGAATGACCCGTCCGTCGTTGTCGATACGGGTTACCGGTTTCTGAATGGCGATGATATTGACGCCGTAGTTCTTCCGGATGTCCAGCTCTTTTAATGTCTTGCCGACGAATTCTTTTCGTGTCTCCACTTCCACGAGACTGTGGCCGGTAGAGAGCGAAATTTTTTCCTTGATCTCCGGAGCGAGCATTTTTTTTGCGATGTTTTCTCCGGCCTGCTCTTCGATGATGATCACCTGATCGGCACCGACCTGCCGGAGTACATCGGCATAGAGACTGTTGGCTGCCCTGGCGATAATCGGATGAACACCCATTTTCTTCAGAATGACGGTGGTGAGGATGGCCTCCTCCTGGGCTTCGCCCAGGGCGACCACGGCCGCATCGACATCGTCGATATCCGCTGCCTTCATTGCGGTTTCATCGGTGGAATTCAGGGCAACGGCGATGGCAACTTTATCCTTTACTTCTTCAACTCGTTCAGGGTTGTTATCTATGGCAATGACATCGGCACCGTGCTCCGTGAGCGTTTGAATGATTTTTGTACCGAATCTGCCGAGACCAATGACAGCGAATTGCATGATGCCTCCACGTGTTATCCGATCATAATGTGGGCGTCGGGATACGTCAGTTTTCCGGTGACCGCCTTTCGCGCCAGCGCGAGCCCGAATGTCAGCGGGCCGATTCTCCCCAGATACATGAGCAGGGTGATCAGCAGTTTTCCGTTGATCGACAGTTCCGGAGTAATTCCCAGGGAAAGCCCCACAGTGGCGAAGGCGGAAACCGTTTCAAAGAGAAGGTGCAGGTAGGGCTTGTCTTCAACGATCAGCAGGCCGATGAAAATAGTGAAAACCAGAAACAGCGCCATCACCAGCAGGGCGAGCACTTTCATCACCGCCGACGGGGGAATGGTACGCCGGGAAAATTCTATGCGGCTTCTCCCGCTGAGAATGCTTTTCACCGATAGAATCAGTATGGCGAATGTTGACGTTTTTATTCCTCCCCCGGTTGAACCGGGAGACGCCCCGATGAACATGAGAACGAGAATGACGGTCAGGGTGAGGGGACTCACCGTGGTGAGCGGCACCGTATTGAAGCCGGCGGTCCTGGCGGTTACCGACTGAAAAAGCGCCGCCCAGAATTTGCCGGGCAGGGGTGTGTTTATGAGGGATTTGTCGAATTCGAAAAAGAAAAATATAAAGAAGCCGGTGAGCAGCAGTCCGCCGCTCGTCATAAGAACGAGTTTTGAATGCGCGGAAAGCCGCACCCTCGCTTCTTTCCGGTGGCGCATGCGCGTAAGCTCCGAAACCACGATGAACCCCAGTCCCCCCACGATAATCAGGGACATGATGATGATGTTGATCACCGGGTCCGCGACAAACTGTACCAGGGAGTCGCTGAAGAGAGAGAAGCCCGCGTTGCAGAAGGCGGAGATCGAATGGAAGGCGCTGAAGTAGGCGGCTTGTCCGGGTGAGGAGAAATGAAACACCCAGCGGGCGAACAGGGCGACGGCACCGATGAATTCAATCAGGAGGGTCATCTTGAAAATGTAAAATATCATTGAATAGAGGTTCTGCTCCTCTTCGAACATTTCCTGGATGAATTTTCGCTGCCCCAGGGTGAATTTGCCGATGAGAATGGCGACGAAAGCGGAGTACGTCATGATCCCGAGACCGCCCAGCTGGATCAGGACAAGGATCACCAGCTGGCCGAAGGTTGAAAAATAGGTGGGCGTGTCCTGTACGATAAGTCCCGTGACGCAGGTGGCGGACGTCGCGGTAAAGAGGGCATCGGTAATCGATGCTCCCTGACCGTCGGATGTGGCCGCCGGGAACGTCAGCAGGACGGTCCCGATGAGAATGGTGGTCATGAAGCTGAGCACCACGATCTGGGGCGTGTTCAGGCGAATTCCGTGGAGCACCCGGGAAAACGTGCGGCTCTGAGTAAACCCGTAGAAAGCGACAAGTCCGTGACGAATGACGATAATGCCGGTGATCGTCTTGATCGAGAACAGCTGCAGCAGCAGAATAAGTGCGACCACAAGATCGAACCAGTACCGCTTGAAATAGAGACTGCGCGGAAAGGAGAAATAGTACTGCAGTGCGCCGTTGACGAGAAAGGTCAGGATAACGATGTAGTTGATCGCGACCGCCAGGAAGCCCGCGACAGCGGGAAGCTGCCAGCGAAGTCCGTCCTGCATGACAAGCAGGGACAGTGCCAGGAAGGAGAGAACAAGGATCCAGCGCCAGAACAGAATCATGGCGGAGGGGGTGGTGCGGGTGGTTCGCACAACCCTGGACGTTTTCCAGAGAAGCAGTTTTTCAAACAGTTTTTTAATGTATGTGATCATATTTGTTACAAGTTAGGCAAAAAGGAGAAAAATTCAAGCGGAATCTTATTGTAAGAAAAAATAATTCTCAGGGGCGGTAAAGAGACGGTACGGAAGCGTCCTGCCTCCGATGCAGGGGTATGGACGGGTCAGGAATCGAGAAAATCTTCGGCGTCATCGAGATTGTCGAAATGGGCGGATTCATAATGATGATGCATCTTGGCGATGCGGTTGATCTGCATGCCCCCGAGCGGCGTTTTGCCGACATACCGGGCGACTTTGCTCACGCCGGCCCGCTCCGCGTAGCTGATCGCTTCTTCGTGGACTGCCTGAACCTGAGGATTACCGGGAATGTACTCGCTGACATCCGCGAGTACCGTGAAACCCGGCTGGCAGCGGTCGATCGCGGCGCAGTATTCATCTTTCATGCGTTCGGCCTCTGCGAGGTCGTGCATCCCCTTGAGACAAAGATAAATACGGTTTTTCGCCGGATCCGCCTTCGCGTAGGAATCGGTTTTCATTGGCTTCTCCCTGGATGATGGGTCCTGAACGTTTGTGAAAAAATGCGGCAGAATTCATGCCTGGGTATACGGGTGCGAAGATCAAATGCGATAAGTGCTTTATTTACAAAGCGACATCGGGAAGTGACGTTTCTGTTTGCCCGCGGCCGGCATTCACATGTGAAAACCGGCCGCGGGCGCATGCCGTTTACCGGTTGACGATGTGCCTGTTTTTTACATGAGTGTCGAACCAGTCGAACATCTCGGCCAGCACATGCAGGACCGACTCCCGGGCCCGGTACCCGTGGCTTTCATTGGGGAGCATCACCAGTCTGGCGGTGGCGCCGTGTCCCTTGAGGGCGTGGAAAAAACGCTCGGACTGGATCGGAAACGTGCCGGAATTGTTGTCGGCCATGCCGTGGATCAGCAGGATCGGTTCATTCACCTTGTCCGCATGCATGAACGGGGAGAGGGTGAAATAGATCCGCGGCGCTTCCCAGAAGGTGCGGCGTTCACTCTGGAATCCAAATGGTGTCAGGGTGCGGTTATAGGCGCCGCTGCGGGCGATACCGGCGGCAAAAAGATCACAGTGGGCCAGGAGATTGGCTGTCATGAACGCACCGTAACTGTGACCGCCGACACCCACCCGATTCGGATCGATCACTCCCATTTCGTCAAGTTTGTCTATGGCGGCTCTGGCGCTGCCGACGATCTGTTCGACGAATGTATCGTTCATGGTTTCAGGATCACCGACCACGGGCATCTGGGCGCCGTCGAGCACCGCGTACCCCTGCGTGAGGAAAAAGAGCTGAGAGTACCCTCTGAAGAACGTGAAACGATGGGCGGAGCCGCGCACCTGGCCGGCGATGGCGGGATCGCTGTATTCAACGGGATAGGCCCAGAGGACAAGCGGGAGACGTTCCCCCTGCCTGTAGTTCACCGGCAGATAGAGCGTCCCGGAAAGATCCACGCCGTCATCCCGTGTGTATGTGATCAGCTGCTTGCTGATGCCGGTCAGCTGGGGGGCGGGATCGCTGAAGCGGGTGAGCTGTCGCCGTGTGTTTTTCTTCAGGCTCACCAGGAAGTAGTTAGGAACATCGGTCTTTGACTCATGCTGAATGACGATAGAGTCCGTGCCGTTCCCGGAAAAGCCGCTGAAGGTTTCGTAACAGGCTTCTCCGCACTGGAAGAGCCGTTTCGTTTTCAGGGTAGTGAGGTCCATTTTGTCCAGGAAGGGCCGGTCTCCCCGGGGGGACGCGCCCGGCCCGCTGAGATAGATGCTGTTCCCTTCGGTTATCAGCACGGTTTCACCCCGTGCCGTTTCCCTGGCCACGGGTCTGCCCGGATCTCCATACCGGTCCTGGGTGCTGAGGTCGAAAATCACTTTGGGTTCGGTTGCGGGTTTGTCCACATGTACCAGTGACGTCGTCGACCATCTGCGGGTCCAGTCATATTCACTGATCAGGGCCAGCCCTTTTTTTTCAAGCCAGCCGATACCGGCAAAACGGTGATGCGTCTGGTACAGGGGGCGCGGCGTACCGGTGAAGGGTGCCGGGAGAGTATACAGTTCATCCCGGAATTCTGTTTCGGTTTTGGGATCGCCGCCATCGAGCGCTTCGACCCAGACAAGGGCGGCATCTTCGAGGGGGCGCCAGGACATGCTTCTCGGACCGGTCTGAACACCATGCAGCGGCACCTGATCGGCCAGGGGCAGATCTGCCACCCGGCGGACGAGAGCGCCGCGGCTGTCCCAGATTTCCAGGACATGGGGAAATGAATAATAGCTCACCGCGTAGGAGTAGGGACGCTCGATCCGGTCCACCAGGAGATAGCGTCCGTCCGGTGAGTAGTCGGCCGAGGAGTAAATACCGCTCTCTCCCAGGGGGGTGACGGCACCGGTCTCTGTGTCGATCTCCATGAGTCGGCTGGTCGCGTAGTAGTCAAAAAGCGCTTCATCGCGGGGATCCTTCAGCAGATCCTGATAGGTCCTGACCTGCGAGACGGTTCCGTCGCTTTCCTGGACAACGGGACCCGCGGGCACCCGGGATGGTTGCGGCGGTTCACCTCGTCCAGCGGGGATCATCCAGACGAGGAGCCGTTTTCCGTCCGGGTGCCAGATGTACCCCCGGCCGGCCGTGAGATTGAGAACAGCCGCGGTGAGCCGTCTGGCCCGGCCGGTGCCGACGTCGGCAATCCAGAGTTCGGCCCCGGTGTCGGTATAGCGGGGAAACGTGATCAGACGTTCGTCCGGTGACCAGCGGGCCCGTCCCAGCAGCGCGTTTTCGGGCAGCATGATTTCCGTCTCTTTTCCGGTCGCGATTTCCTTAATGGTAATCCCGGTATAGAAGGTCGTCTGCTGCCTGCTGTTGTTGGCGGGCGTGATCCGGATCCCGGCGATCCGCAGCAGCGGCTGGGAAAGGTAGCCGATTGACGGCATCGATTCATAGGCGGAAAGCATGAGGTGCCGGCCCGAGGGGCTGACATCGGCCGAGGGAGTCGGGGGTGCTTCCACGATGTCGATGACCTCCTGCGGAGGAAGCTTGTAGGGCGTCTGGGCCAAGACCGCACCTGCAGGCAGCAGTGCCGTGAGCAGCCACAGCGGAATGATACATTTTTTCATGGAGTACCTCCTTTATTGGGATTACGGGCACGCGTTCAGCGCATGAGTGTTCTCCAGTGTTCAATGAGGCCGTGTGTCGACCCGTCAAGGGGGATGCGGGTATCGCCTGTTTCGAGAACGGGAAGGATCAGCCCGGCAAGCTGTTTCCCCAGCTCGACCCCCCATTGATCGAAACTGTAAATATTCCAGATAACGCCCTGGCAAAAGATTTTATGCTCGTACATGGCGATAAGCATACCCAGGGTGCGGGGAGTGAGCCGCTGAAAGAGAATCGAGTTTGTGGGACGATTTCCACCAAAGGTTTTATAGGGAAGCAGCCGGGCAATCTCATCAGGGGGCATGCCCCCGGCAGTCAGTTCCCGCTCCGCTTCCCGCGCGGTCTTGCCGAGCATCAGCGCCCGGGTCTGGGCGAAGAAATTGGCCAGCAGTTTTCGCTGGTGGTCCTCCTCCCCGTGATGGCAGCGTGCGGCGGCGAGAAAGTCGGCCGGGACGATGTCCGTGCCCTGGTGCAGCAGCTGGAAAAAGGCGTGCTGCCCGTTGGTTCCGGGCTCACCCCAGATCACCGGGCCGGTGTGCCAGGCAACGGGAGCGCCTGTCCTGCTCACGGATTTGCCGTTGCTTTCCATGTCGGCCTGCTGCAGGTAGGCAGGGAGCAGGCGCAGGTGCTGGTCGTAAGGCAGAACGGCATGGGTCCTGAACCCGTGGAAGTTGTTGTACCAGATACCGATAAGAGCGAGGGTGAGGGGAATGTTCCGGGCGGGCGCCGCGGTGCGGAAGTGGATGTCCATGGCATGGCCGCCTTCCAGCAGGCCGGTAAAATTGTCGAAACCGACGGCGCAGGCGATGGAGAGACCGATGGCGGACCAGAGAGAGTAGCGGCCGCCGGTCCAGCTCCAGAATTCGAACATATTACCGGGATCGATCCCGAAGGCGCTGACCGCTTCCCGGTTGGTCGAGAGGGCGACAAAGTGATCCCGTACGGCATCCCCGTCTTTCAGGGCCGAGAGCAGCCACCGTTTGGCGGTCTCCGCGTTGGTCATGGTCTCCTGGGTCGTAAAGGTTTTGGAGGCGACGATACAGAGCGTCTCTTCCGGATTCAGCCCCGCGAGGGTGTCGGTAATGTGTGACCCGTCCACGTTGGAAACGAAGTCGACCGTGAGCCCGGGCGCCCGGTAGGGTTTCAGCGCTTCCACAGCCATGTGGGGACCGAGATCGGAACCCCCGATGCCGATGTTGACGATATGCCTGATCACTTTGCCGGTGAACCCGGTCCTGCGGCCGTGATACACGCCGTCGGCAAAGGTCTGCATCTGTTTCAATACCCGTTGTATGTCGGGCATCACGTCACGGCCCTCCGCGTACACGGGATTTCCCGGGCGGTTGCGCAGTGCGGTGTGCAGCACGGCGCGGTCTTCCGTTCTGTTGATGGCGACGCCGGTGAACATCTCCTCCACCGCCTCGAAAAGACCGCATGCAGCGGCGAGATCATGGAGAAGCCGCATAGTTTCCGTCGTGATCCGGTTTTTGGAATAATCGAGGAGCAGATCCTCCAGGGTCAGGGAAAACCGGTCGAATCGCTCCGGGTCTTCGCTGAAAAGCGTTTTCATTTCCCGGTGCTTGATTGCTTCGAAATGGGCGCTCAGGGCCTTCCAGGCTGCGGTTTGGCGGGGATCGATGTCTTTCATAACGACTCCGGTATATCAGGATGAACGGGTACCCGAAGCGGTCCCGGCCGCGGCTGCCGCCGCCTGGGACCGGAAATAGAAGAACACTGAAAAACTGACGATGGCCATGCCCAGCGCCTGAACCGTCGACGGCTGCTCATCGGGGAGCACCAGCCAGGCGATCGCGGCGCCGAACACGGGGATGATAAATTTCCAGAGGTTCAATTCGCTCACTTTCACGTCCGCATATGAGAGCAGGGTAAACCAGATCGCGAAGGCGGCGGCCGAGAGGAACGAAAGCCAGGCGGTGGCGGCCCAGAACAGCGGGGCCGCCGGGAGCGGTCCCGGCTCCTCGAGAAGCAGAGAGAGCAGGAACAGGCCGGTTCCTCCCAGAAACAGCTGGGCGCCTCCCAGGAGACGGGGATTGAGCCCCGCACCCCTGGTGCGGGCGACAATGATGTTGCCCACTGCGGACGAGAGGCTGCTGAGTATCAGCAAAAGAATGCCGAGACCTTCGCCCAGACCGGCCGAGGACCAGGGCTGCCTGCTGATGCTGATGATCACGACACCGCTGATGCCTCCGATAATGCTTGCCGTCTTGCCCATGGTCATCCGGTCCCCCGGCATGAGCAGATGGGCCGTGAGGGCCGAGATCAGGGGGGACGCGCCGATGACGATCGCGGCCAGCGCCCCCGACACCCGGGTCATGGCGGTGTAGAAGAGCAGGTAGAGCAGCAGGGTCTGAAAAAACGAGACCGCCAGCACGATCCGCCAGTGTGCTTTCAGTGAACGGAACACCGCTGCCGGCCGGCCGCTGAAGGGAAGCAGCAGCAGGCCGCTGATCATGAATCGCAGTCCGGCGAACAGCAGCGGCGACATATAGCGCAGCCCGATTTTCACTCCGGCGAAGGCGGTGGACCAGAGCAGGCAGGCGAACACGGCTCCGCTGATGATGAGAGTACGCTGTTTCACGGGCCGCTTCTCAGGTAAACAGGTCAAAAATGTTGCCCAGGGCGGAGCTGTCCGCTTTGTAGATTTCCGTATACCGGCAGCGTGAACAGGTAACCGTCGAGAATCGTTTTGTCTGAATATCGAGGACCTTTGTGATCATGCCGCCGGTGGCTCTGAACTCGCCGGTTTCATATTCTGTGGACCCGCATTTGGGACAGCGGTAATTCAAATTCTGCATTGCTGTTTCCATCCGTTATTCAGTTTTATTCTCCTGCGGCAGCTGCACCGACGGAGGTGCCCAGCCGACCACCGATCCCGGTTTGATAACCGGCAGATAGGGGGAAAGGGTCGTGCCGGGCAGCGTCCGCACATGGTCCCCCATCCTGATCGGGCCGGTGCCGGTGCCGGCGCCGAGGGTGCAGTGGGAACCGATCTCCACGATCCCGTACCGGAAGCGGCCGCAGCCTTCATATGCGTGCACCGTGGCCTGGCTGTAGGCGCCGATCAGGGTGTGGTCACCGATAAAGATCAGCTCGGGAAGGAAGTGGTCGAGCCAGACGCCCTGCATGATTTCAGTGTTGCGGCCGATGTGCATGCCCATCCAGCGGAAAAAGCGGTTTTTTGCCGGCGTACCCTTCAGGATGAACGAAATCGATACCTGAAACATGCGCAGGATACGAAGAGGCAGGGGGATGCACATGTTCCGCCAGTTGATGCTGTCTTTCTCTTCCGGGGCTCCGAGACCGGAAAACGTGTAATGGCGCTTCACCAGCCTGAAAAACTGCTCCAGCCGTTCCCGGCCCTCGATCGTTTCGCTGTCCAGATCGGTGACGGGGACGCCCCTGCCGCCCGAGGTCTTGCTGATCCGAATGTCCCTGCCGGTTTTGCGGCTCGCGCTGATGGCACGGCGGATGATCCGTTCGGTCACGCTCCGCATGACCGTTTCAGGGTCGGGATAGGTAGATGTAGGCATAGGGCAGGACCTCTCTTTCAGGCGAAGAAATAGGCTGCAGCCAGCAGCAGATCTGTAAGGATGACGACACCGACGTTCATGGCGAGGGCCGGGATCATGGCCTCATGGTCATCATATTTCGTCAGTGAGGTTGCCGCCGCGGCCGCGGCGAGGGGAAGCGTCCCCAGGCCGATGAGAATGAGCCGGGGCGCGCCCGCCGTCCATGGCGCGGTCCCGATGCAGATATACACCGCCGCCAGAGCCGCTGCGTAGAGAACAGCGCTTTTTCGTTTGCCGAGTTGTATGACCAGATGGTTTCTGCCGCCGCTGAGGTCCGCTTCCCGGTCGGGAAATTCATTCAGGAAGAGCAGCAGGGAAGTGAGAATGCCCGGGGGAACGGAAATGAACACGAGTTCCCGTGTCAGGGTCCCGGCGATACTGTAGTAGACGCCGAGCACCACCAGCGATCCCAGGGCCAGTCCGGCAAAGAGCTCTCCCAGAAGCATTCGGGCCAGATGGGTGGTATAGAAACGCACGGCGATACCGCCGATGATCATGAAAAGGAGAACCAGCCAGCCGCTGGTCAGGCAGAAGTAGACACCGATGGCGGCCGCGACGGCCATTGATCCGTACGCAGCGGCCCGCACCGCCCCGGGCCTGGTTTTTCCCGCCTGCATCATGCCGCTGCCGCCGCTGAAGGGGGTGCGCCTGGTGCGCCGGTCGATACCGGTGCGGTAATCGGACAGCTCGTTGAAGAGATTGACGGCGATATGGGCAAGCACAACACCCAGCATCAGCAGCAGCGTGTGCCCGGTATGTCCATGGCCGTCATGGAATGCGGCGGCGCTGCCGATGCACACCAGGGCAACCGACAGGATCAGAAAGGGCGCTCTGATCTGCTGCATCCATATCCCGGGAGTGCTGGATCCGCTCATACGGTTTCCTTTCGGCTCTGATGAGTGATTACCAGTGATAATCTACATAATTTTCCCTTTAATACAACCGGTTTTTCCCGGATCGGGGGAATTATCTTGATTTTTCCCCCATTTGTCCGTACCTATTAGCCCGGAACGGGAGAAACAGGAGAAACAGGAGAAACAGGAGATACCATGATGAGAGAGGTCTTGAGCATGGCCGATGGATCGGCCGATATGGGGGGGACGCGGCCCCGGAACGATGTTCCGGCGGCACATACCTGGAACCTCGCGGACATCTTTGCCTCCGACGGGGAGTGGAGGGACGCCCGTGACCGGGTAGCGGAGACAATGAAGACCGTGTCTGATTTTGAGGGGCGGGTGACGGAATCGGCTCACACACTCCTGACCTGTCTCTCCCTCAATACGGATCTGTCGCGGGAGTTCGAGAAGCTGTTCAGCTACGCCGGGATGAAATCGGACGAGGACACACGTGATTCCCGGTATGAATCCATGAAGCAGGAGATAACCCGGATCGCAACCGATTTCGCCACGCTCTCGGCATTCATCGAGCCGGAACTGGTGCGTCTGGACCTGACAACCCTGAATCGGTTCCTCGGCGAAGAACCGGGCCTGGATGTGTACCGGTTTTATCTGGAGGATCTCCTGCGCAGAAAGGCGCATCAGCTCTCGGAGAAAGAGGAGAAGATCCTCGCCCGGGCGGGCATGCTGGCCCAGGGCTCGTACACTATCTACACCATTTTCGCCAACGCCGAGCTGCCCTATCCCGAGGCAGTGCTCAGCAGCGGCACGGCCGTGAAACTGGATCAGGCAGGCTACAGCAGGCATCGGCAGGCCGTGAACCGGGATGACCGCATGATCGTGTTCAGGACGTTCTGGGAGCGGATCGGTGAATTCCGGGCGACCCTGGGCGCCCAGCTCTATGCCCAGGTCAACCGGGATATTTTTTTCGCGGAGTCGCGTCACTACGGGAGCACGCTCCAGGCCTCGCTGGACGACGACAACATTCCGGAAGCGGTGTACCATTCCCTGATTGAAAACGTGAATGCCAACCTGAACACCTTTCACCGGTACCTGCGGCTGCGGAAACGGATGCTGGGGGTGGACGAACTGACCTATCAGGATATGTATGCACCCGCGGTAAAAGGGGTCGATCCGGAGTACTCCATCGAGCAGGCGTGGGATCTGGTGACTGCCGCCATGGCGCCGATGGGAGGGGAGTATCTCGATCTGCTGCGGCGGGCCAGGAACGAGCGGTGGGTCGATGTCTATCCCACACCGGGGAAACGGTCGGGCGCCTACAGCAACGACGGCGGCTACGATATTCATCCTTTCATGCTGCTCAATTACAACGGCAAGTACAGTGACGTGGGCACCCTCGCACACGAGCTGGGTCATTCGCTGCACACCTGGTTCTCCAACCGGAACCAGCCGTATCCCCTGTCCGATTACTCCATTTTCGTCGCCGAAGTGGCGTCGACCTTCAACGAGGCGCTGCTCACCGATCATATGCTCAATACCGTCACCGATCCGGATGTGCGGCTCTCTCTGCTCGTGGAGTACCTGGACGATATCAGGGGGACCGTGTTCCGCCAGACCCAGTTCGCGGAGTTCGAACTGCTCATGCACCATACGGCCGAACAGGGCGTGCCCCTCACCGGGGACCGGCTGACCGACATGTACGGTGCGATCCTGGAGAAATACTACGGCCACGGGGAGGGTGTCTGCAGGATCGATGATCTCGTGAAGGTCGAATGGGCCTATATTCCCCATTTTTATTACAATTTCTACGTGTACCAGTACGCCACATCATTCACCGCATCCACGGCCCTGGCCCGGCTGATAAACGACGGCGCCCCCGGCGCCGTGGACCGGGTCATTCGCTTCCTCTCCGCGGGAGGGTCGAAATATCCCATCGATATCTTAAAGGATGCGGGGGTCGATATGACAACACGGGAGCCGTTCGATCTGACCATGAAGGTGATGAATGAGGTGATGGACGAAATTGAGGAAATAATCAAGGATAAAGGATAAAGTGTTAGAATTAAGCGCGTTGTTTACAGTTTTAGGATTTCCTATATTGTACGAACAGGAGGAAATCCATGGTCATTCACAAAC
>JAFGRY010000049.1 GCA_016934955.1 bacterium
GAACGGGCCGCGCGGCGTCGCCTTCAGCCTCACCGGCGATACCGCCTATGTCTGCAGCTTCAACGCCAGCAAAGTATGGCGGTTTGTGCGCGGCGGGACCGCTGTCGATGACGACATCGCGGGTATTCCGGTCACCTATTCTCTGTCACAGAATTATCCCAATCCTTTCAATCCAACAACGCAGATTAATTTCGCACTTCCTGCGGAAGGAATGACGACATTGAAAGTGTTTGATGTTCTGGGACGGGAAGTGGCCGAGCTGCTCCACAGCAGGATGGCGGCCGGGCATCATACCGTTACCTTCGATGCTTCTCTTCTGCCTTCGGGAATGTATATCTACAAACTGGAAACAGGAGATAAGGTCTTCGCGAAGAAGATGATGCTGCTTAAATAAACGTGAAGAGTGATATATCCCGTTAGTAATTAAAGAAGGGTGTCTGGAGAATTATTAAAAGATGCCCTTCTTTATGCACTAATGCCGTTTAAAAGAAAGCGGAGCTCAATTGAAACGTGCATAATTCGATGTTTGCCCGCGGGAAAGGAACTGGCCAAATGCGATCTGTTATCTGTCTTCTTGCATGCGTTGTATCGGCGCTCTGCCTGACTGCGCAGACAAACGACCGTGAAGAATTACGGGCGGATCTCGATTATGCACGTTTTGATGCTCAGAACGACTGGAGCTATGTAGAGATATATTTTTCATTCGCCAGGGAGCAGTTTGCATATGTTCCGGAATCCGGTACGTACACAGCTCAGTTTCAAGTAACGCTGGAATTTTTTGAAAATGATTCATCGGTATCGGATCTTGAATGGAGAAATGTCGACCGGATCGATTCCCTCGGTGCCGTAAAGGGACAAAGACTGTATGACCAGTGTTCAGTGTTTCTCAGGCCCGGAATGTATCTTATGAAGGTAAGGATTGATGATCTTCATAATGGTCGTCATGGAACACTGGAAAAAAAACTGGTTGTCGATGCCGTGAAGAAGGATCAGATGCGTCTGAGCGATCTGCAGTTGGGTCTGAACATTTCACCAAGCGATGCTGAAAGTAAATTTGTTAAAAACGGTTTGTGGATTCTTCCCAATCCATATGCCTTGTACAGTGAAGATTGGCCGGTACTTTATTATTATTGTGAACTGTACAATCTATCTCCCCTGCAGGAAGGCGTCGATTCTACGTATCAGGTGACTGTTACCATAAAAGATACTGCAGCAAAAACGATAAGGATACAAGGGCCGAAGACGAAAAAACGGGCGGGAAAATCTCTGGTTGAGGCAGGTTCACTTGTTGTTTCCAACCTCATGTCAGACAGTTATACAATCGAGATACAGGTCATTGATGCTGCTCGTGCGGATACGGTCGTGGAGTCGAAACAGTTTTATGTGTTCAGGACCGCGGATTTCGCCGGTGTCCCGGAGCCTGATTCGATTGATAAAAAGATAATGGACACCCGACCAGCGATCGCCGAACTTGATCTTGTATTTGAGAAGCTGCGGTATATCGCATCGAAAGAAGAAATTGAACTGTTTCGCTCTTTGGATACACCTGAGGCAAAAATTGCCTTTCTGACGCGATTCTGGCAAATGAGGGATCCAGATCCGACCGACAGGGGCAATCCGTACAAAGATGAATACATGGACAGATTAGCGAAAGTCGAATATAATTTTTCTTCCGGAGAAAAACAGGGATGGCAGACCGATCAGGGACGTGTGTTTCTTATATACGGCCCTCCTGATCAAATTGACAGGTTCCCCAGCAATTTGGGACATAAGCCCTATCAGATATGGTACTATAATTCCATTGACAGCGGTGTGGAATTTATCTTCGTCGATCAGGGTGGATACAATGATATGATTCTCGTGCACTCAACACACAGGAATGAAATTAAGGATTATCGCTGGATGGAGAAATGGTTCAGGGACTAGTGCGGAAGTGAGGAGGCTGAATGCGGGAACACTATTTCATGTAACTTAAAGCAGGATGGACAGTGAAGAATTTTAGACAACATGTACTGTGGCTGCTCATTGCAGCAACCGGTTTATCTGCCCAGAGCGATCCCGTCAAATATGAATTTCGAGGCGCATGGATCGCGACTGTCTTTCAAATAGACTGGCCCTCTTCACTTACGAATACAGACGCTCAGAAGGCGGAATTGACCGCAATGCTTGATATGCTGCAAACTGCCGGCATTAACGCCGTCGTTTTCCAGATCAGACCGGCATGCGATGCCCTGTACCAGTCGGATATCGAACCCTGGTCTGTATGGTTGACCGGCAAACAGGGACAGGCCCCTTCACCGTACTATGATCCTCTTGCCTTTGCTGTAGAAGAGGCTCATAAGAGAGGGATGGAACTCCATGCCTGGTTCAATCCCTATCGTGCCAAGAACGGCGAGTACGAGCTGGCGGATAACCATGTCATGAAACTTCACCCGGAGTGGATTCTTGATTTTACTTCAGGTGGAGCATATGCAGAAACAGGAAGACACCAGCAGGTCGTCTCAGAGCAGAAGGTACTGACGGATCCGGTATACCTTTCGAAACTGCTGGCAGGTCGTATCATTTTGAATCCGGGAATGGCTGCAGTACGTGAATATATTCTTGGTGTTTACATGGATGTAGTCAACCGCTATGATATTGACGCCGTACATATGGATGATTATTTTTACCCCTATGAGGGCATCTCTAGCGAGGATATCGAGACATATCAGACTGAATCGCGCGGCTTTACGAATATTCATAATTGGCGGCGGGACAACATAAATATCCTCGTTAAAGCCATTCACGACAGTATTCAGGCTGTAAAACCGCATGTAAAATTCGGGATATCTCCCTTCGGAATCTGGCGGAACGGCGTACCGTATGGCATTGTCGGTCTTGATGCCTACAATGTCATTTATTGTGATGCAATTGCCTGGCTGCGGGAACAATCGATAGACTATCTCGCTCCTCAGCTTTATTGGCCGTTCGGCGGTGGCCAGGATTACGGGAAACTGCTGCCCTGGTGGGGCAGCCAGGTGGGTACTTTCGACAGGCATTTATATCCCGGGCAGGGAGCGCATCGCGTCAGTAGTTGGCCGGCGGATGAACTGCCCAATCAGATAAGGCTGAACCGGGAGAATCCTGTTTGTCAGGGAAGTATATTTTATTCGGCCAATCATTTTTATACAAACGCCAGAGGGTTTGTGGATTCCCTGAAGAACGATTTTTTCAGATATCCGGCGTTGACCCCAATTATGTCGTGGAAAGACAGTATTCCCCCGAATCCGCCGTTGAATGTGCGTTTCGAGCACATCCCCTCCCTGGTGACGACCGGGCTTGTCTGGAACCCGCCTTCGCCCGCGTCTGATGGGGAAACGCCTGCGCGCTATGCTGTTTACCGTTTCAACCACTCATCCGTGGCCCCCGAGGAACGTGATGATCCCTCCAATATTATCGGCGTTTGCGGAACACCCTACTATATTCCGGATAATGTTGATTCAGCCCCGGGCGACATCAATTACTATTTCGTGACTGCAATCGATCATAATTCAAATGAAAGCGGGTTCAGCAACGGAACCTCCATCGGCTGTTCGTCCATCCCGGTACTGTCTTATCCCGCAAACGGCAGGAACGATGTGGAACCCGATGTCGTGTTATCATGGTTTTATCCGGAAAATGCTTCATTTTATCACCTGCAGCTTTCCACTGACTCTCTCTTCACCGCGAATATGCTTGTCGATGAGGATGCGTTGACCGATACAGCATTTACCCTTGCCTCTCTGACAGGGCAGGAAACATATTACTGGAGAGTTCGAAGCGGCAACGGGAAGGGCTGGAGCGATTTCTCATCAATCTGGAAATTTAAAACCGGATATCCTTCCAAAACCGTATTATTGAGCCCGCCGCATAATGCGACCAATACCGAATTGACGCCCGTTTTCATCTGGCAAGCGAATCCGTATGCGGACACGTACCGACTGCAGATAGCATCCAGTCTCGAATTTTTACAGACATCGATTATCATGGACACTTCCGGTATGGCCGACACAACGTATACGGGTATTGGCCTCGATCAGACCCGCTTTCACTTCTGGCGCGTCTCGGCTGAGAATTCGATAGGATCAAGCGGGTGGTCGGATATTTTCAGGTTCAGGACACTTACCCAGAGCAGCGTGGATTCCATGCGGGGAGAACCGCGGCGATTTTATCTTGCCCCGAATTATCCGAATCCTTTTAACGGCAATACCGTCATCCCGTTTGAAATTGCCCGGGATAGCAGGGTCGTGATCCGCCTGTATGATATTTCCGGCCGGGAAATCGCTACGCTGATCGACAGATATCTTTCCCCCGGACAGCATTCAATAACTCTGGAAGGCGACGGACTCACTTCCGGTGTCTATTTTGTCCGGTTGACGGCGGAAAATCAGATGTTCTGCAGGAAACTTGTACTCATTCGCTAAAGGAACTTTTATAATGAGAAAAATTGTATGTATCCTTATTACTGCTGCCATACCAGGATTGCTTTTCGCTCAGTTCCGGATGGTGGGTGAACCGGTTATTATTTTCAGCAGCGGGAATAGCGACGTTATGTCACCCAAGTGGTCTCCTGACGGCCGGTATATTGCGTTCACTTCCCGGCAATACAACGGTATCTGGATTGTCGAAACAAAAACCGGAGATTTCAGACAGGTCACCGATGATATCGGCGCGGGCTTCGGCTTCAGATGGTCAGGTGATTCCAGGGAACTTGTGAGCCGCATCGCCGTCTATTCTTTCTTCAGACGCAGGAACGGTCTGAAAATCTACAATATCGCACAGGGAACGGAAAGAATGGTCCTGGATGTTCAGCCTGGATTTGTCGGCCTGCCCCGATGGTGTGATGCAGATGAGAAAATAATCGCAGCCGCAGGAAACCAGGTTGCCCTTATTGAATCCGGAAAGAAAGCGTCCATTCTCCAAAAGCAACATGCGGCTGAGCGGATCTGTTTTCTTTCCGAGTCGAAAATAGGCGTTAAAAATATCCGCAATGACAGTCTTTCTTATCTCGATCCGCTCGCCGGAGAACGATATATAAATCTTGAAATGTCTCCGGATGGGACCAGGCTTGTATTCGAGATTGTGGGCGGGAATCTCTACGTCGTACAGATGGATGGAAGCGGCTTGATCGACTTGGGAACCGGGTATCGGCCTCAATGGTCTCCGGACAGCCGGTATATTGTCTATATGATTACTGAAGATGACGGTCACAAGTTTACCAAATCTGACCTGTATATAATAAGAGATGACGGCACAGAAAAAACGAGACTTACATATACGGAGGATATTCTCGAAATGAATCCTTCCTGGTCACCCGATGGAGATACAATCGCCTATGATGTCCCGGAGGGAAGCGCTATCTATGCCATTACGATAACACGATACATGTAACGGAATACAAAGGATGAAGAGTTGAAATATATACAGGCACTGACAATTGGATGCGTAATCGCAGCATCACCTCTTGCCGGCCAGGTGACCGGTTTGGCGGGCTGGAATATTTTCCTGGATCCGGGGCACAGTCATAAGGAGAATCAAGGCGCGTTCGGTTATTCCGAGGCGGAGCGTAATGTCAGGGTCGCTCTCAATTTACGCGATCTCCTCCTGGAACGGACGGATATAGATACGGTATATATCTCCCGAACCGATGATGTCCAAACCGTGTCCCTGAGCCAGAGGACGGATTATGCAAACAGCGTAGGCGCCGCCTGGTTTCACTCGATTCACAGTGACGCGAGTTCCAATCCCAACACCAACAGCACATTGCTGTTATGGGGGCAGTATCGTGACGGAACCGAGAAAGTTCCCAATGGCGGCAGGGCAATGAGCAGTGTGATCGTTGATATCCTCTCCCGGGGTATGCGAATTCCCACAACAGGGTCGCGGGGTGATTACTATTTTTATTACAGCACTCCCCAGTCCGGCTTCAATGGTCCCTACCTGCATGTCAACCGGAACAGCACCATGCCTTCGGAACTGAGTGAAGCCGGGTTTCACACGAATCCAGGGCAAAATCAGCTGTTCATGAACGACGATTGGAAAAAATTCGAGGCGATGACATATTACTGGTCTGTTCTGCAGTTATTCGGGATCGACCGTCCGTTTGTGGGGATCTGCTCCGGCATCATCTCCGATCTGGATACAGGTATCCCGGTAAATGGAGCGACCGTCACCCTGGATGGACAAACATATACGACCGATACCTATCAATCCCTTTTTTACCGTTTTACCAGTGATCCGGAAAAGCTTCACAACGGATTTTATTTTCTGGAGGATCTTTCACCCGGCATTCATGAGATGATCGTCGGGGCGGAAGGGTATTACGCGGATACCTCTTACGTCACCGTTGTCGACACCTTCTTTACATTCCGTGATATTCAGCTCCTCTCGCAGGTCCCGCCGGCTGTTACAGAGACAGTACCGGCCCAGGGCGATACCAATTTCCCCGCCTGGGAGACAATAAGCATCACATTCAGCCGCTGTATGAATACAGCGAGCGTTGAAGATGCCTTTTCGATTGTTCCCGAAGCGTCAGGCACATTTTCCTGGAGTGCAGACGGGACACAGCTATTTTTCGGGAATGACGATCTCGATTTCGAGACGGAATATATTCTCACTGTTTCCGCAGCGGCTGAAGATGTCCACGGCCACTCTCTGGATGGCAATGGGGACGGCATGAACGGTGATGCGTTCGTTTTGTCATTTAAAACAGGCCCTTCGGATATGTCACCTCCGGTGGCAATCGATATCTACCCCCTGGACGGGAGCGATAACAATTACCAGCAGCCGATCATCACCGTCGTATTCAATGAGGAGGTGGATCCGTCTTCCTTTTTCGATGATATGCTCACCCTGCACAGGAATCCCCGACTCCCTAAAATTCCCGGCACGCTGGATGAATACGTGGTCAATGAACAGAGTGTTTTCTGTTTTTTCCCCGATTCCCCGCTCCTGCGGGATACCGGCTACCATATCAGGCTCCACCCCGGTTTAACGGATCTGTTCGGCAATACCAGTACATCATTTCAAACAGCTGATTTTATCATCGGATCAGACACGTGCGACGTGCGAATGATCGATGACTTTGAAAATAGTCTTGCTGATAACTGGTGGGGCCCTCTGCAAAGCGGGACAACGACCGGTGTTATTCCTCAGCAAACCACGAGAGAGGAAAACACACGCTATGTAAACCACCTGTTTAGCAGTCAAACCGCGCTGCAGTTGAACTACGGGTGGGATGTTTCCGCCGGTTCCTGGATCATCCGTACATACTTGGCGGGTGGCCCGCCCCATTCGGTAATTTTCACCAAAGAATACTCATTACAGGTCTACCTTTTCGGGGACGGCAGCGGTAACCGTTTTCGTTTCTGTGTGGATGACAATTATCCCGTCTCCGCCGCCGCCAATCATGAAGTCAGCCCCTGGTACACGATTGACTGGATCGGATGGCGGTTGATTTCCTGGGATATGAAGACTGTTCCCGCCGGAACATGGATAGGAGACGGTGATCCGGAAGGCAATTTACGTTTCGACAGTATTCAGCTTACCTATACGCAGGGGTGTGAATCCGCCGGTGTTCTCTACTTCGACGATCTGCGGGCTGTCAAGACAGTGGAGACAACTTCTGTGCTCTACAATGAGAGTGTGCGGGGGCTATCAGCGATATTGTACGATAACTATCCCAATCCTTTCAATCCCGAGACTACTATCCGCTATTTCCTGGCCGAACCGGCGGCATCCGTTCACCTGGAAATATACAATATACTCGGGGAGAGGATTCGGGCATGGACAAGCGGCCACAGTGATGCGGGAACATATTCCGTGCTCTGGGACGGCAGAGACGCTTCTGGAAACCAGGTCGCATCCGGAACCTATATCTACCTGCTGCGCGCCGGTGATGTCGTGAAGTCCAAACGGATGCTGGTGATCCGGTGACCGGCAACAGCGACACATACAAACAAACGATGAAGAGGGCTCCCATCATGGATGTTCAATCAAAACGGCTTATCTCCCTGGATGTTTTCAGAGGCATCACTATCATGGGAATGATACTCGTAAACAATCCGGGCAGCTGGTCTCATGTCTACCCGCCACTGGAACACGCAGCCTGGCATGGTTGGACTCCCACTGATTTTATCTTTCCGTTCTTCTTGTTCATCGTCGGCACAGCCATGTCGTTCTCCTTCTCAAAATATCTCTCGGCCGGAAAGACACTGAAACAGCTGTTTCCGAAAATTGTCCGCCGCACGCTGATTATTTTTGCCCTGGGTGTATTTCTAAATCTTTTTCCGCTTTTTCAGTTCGATACAGTTCGCATACCGGGTGTTCTGCAGAGGATAGCTATCTGCTATTTTGCCACAGCGCTCATTATTCTTGGCTCGGATAAAAAATGGCAGATCTTCTGGACGGTATTCTTTCTGACTGTTTACTGGTTTTTGTTAAAGATCGTACCGGTACCGGGATTTGGCGCCGGGACACTGGACATGCAGGGGAACCTCTGCTGGTATATCGACAAGCATCTTTTCGCGGGACATACATGGCAGGCGGCACCGGTGCCGGGATTCGATCCGGAGGGACTGTTCAGTACGCTCCCCGCTATCTCCACTACGCTTTTAGGAGTATTCACCGGAGACTGGTTACGTTCCAATAAGAGTGATCTGGAAAAAGTTACCGGCCTGTTTGTCTCAGGCACTTTCGCCCTCTTACTCGGATCGGTGATGAGCATCTGGCTGCCGATAAACAAGAATCTCTGGACAAGCAGTTATACCGTTTTTATGACCGGTATGGCACTGATCTTTCTGGCCATGTGCTACTGGCTTATCGAGATAAGGGGATGCAGACGCTGGGCCAAACCCTTCATCATTTTCGGTTCGAACGCAATTCTCGTTTACGTTCTTGCCGGTCTGGTAGGGAGAATTATCATACATGTCTATGTTCAAAGCGATATAACCGTAAAGGAATATATATATACGGAAATATTTAAATCATGGGCCGGATCCACTCCGGGCTCACTGCTCTTTGCAATCGCGTACGTACTGTTCTGGTTGGGCATTATGTATATTTTCTACCGGAAAAAGATTTTTATAAAGATTTGATAATGTCATTGGAAAGGGCAGGCCGATTTATCACCGGCTCCCTGGATTATTAACGTGTCTCTTTAAGGAGTGTACTCCATGAAATGCATCAGTATTATCATTCGTTACAATGATACATCGAGTTATGCGAATGATAAAATAGACAAGATGATTGCCAGTCTGATCGATCAGAATTATGCGAGATGGGAACTGATACTCATTGATGAAAGAAATCCCGGGAGCCCGTATCCGGATATTAATCGGCATGAACAAATCATCCATACCACCGGTAACTTCAAAAATCGCGCCCAGGCACTCAATCACGGAATTCAGCAGGCATCCGGCGAATATATTATGCTCATCGACAATATAGCCGCCAACGTACTCTTCAGGCTGAGTACCCTGGAAACCTTCCTCTTATGCGCGGAGAAAGGAGCGAATACCGGTATGATCTATTCCGACTATCTTCTCATGGATGGAAACGGCAAATCCAAAGAGATAAACCTGCTCACGTATCACAAAGGCAGAGTACGCGATAATATGGATTATGGGCCGGTTACCTTTTTCCCAAGGAAGGTGATCGAAGAGATGGGGGGATTGAACGAACAGTATAACGCTGCCGATACGTATGATTTGCGTTTGAAAGTATCTTCAGTATATGATATTGTCCATATAAATGCCGCAAATAACGGATATTGCTATATTGTAGAATCAGGTGAGAGAGAGCATAATATTTTTGATTATCTGATCGCGAGCCGTGATGTTCAGCTGGAGATGGAAGAAACGCTTACGGAACATCTAAAGAGAATTGACGCCTATCTCGCTCCCGGAACTCATTATAGAGCAATTCCGTCCTCCCGCAAAGAAGAGTATTCCGAGTGCATCGCGAGCGTCATTATTCCGGTTTACGGCAGGGAGGAATTCATCAGGTCCGCAATCGAGAGTGTACAGGCGCAAACCGTGCAGAACGTAGAGGTTATCATCGTCTGTAACGGCGGCAAAGAGGATGCGACGATTCAGGGCGTAATTCCGTATCTCCCGGGGGGGGACAGATATGATCCGGAAAAACCGGCGGTGAGACTTTTTGTGGAAGATATCAACAATATCGGCTTCTGTCTTAACAAAGGACTGCGTGAAGCAAAAGGCAAATATTACGTCCAGCTGGATTCCGACGACAGACTCAAGCCGGATGCCATCGAAAAAATACTCGAAGTTTTCAATGCTGATCCGCAGGTCGGTATGGTTATCGGGTCCTACGAAGTATGGGTGAAAGATGATAAAACCGGTGAAATAAGCCGGATGGAAGAAATTCCGGCAGTGACGCACGCTGAATGGACCGAGGAGAACGGAAGGAATAATTTGCTTCGCATCAACGGGGCCGGGGCTCCCCGGGCCGCTCACATCGCCGTAATTCAGGGGCTCGGGGGGTTTGGAATGAATGATATCGAGTACTGTAAAAATTATGGAGAAGACTATGATATGGTGCTGCGTATTTCCGAACAGTATAAAATCGGCAGAATATGGGAGCCCATTTATGAGGTGATTCGTCATTCGGGCGGCACCGACCATTCCATTGATCAATTGACCATAGACCGTAATGACCGCACCAAAGACTGGATGCGTCAGAAGGCGATTGAACGGCGTATTGGCATGAACGGGAGAAAAAACAAGTAAATGGAAACCTATGTTATCGGAGCCGACGGCGGCGGAACCAAGCTGGAAATGGTGCTTGTCAGCCATGATGGACGCATTAAAGGACGGGTTGTCGGCGGATCGGCAAATTATCAGGTAATCGGCGGCGAAAAACTGAAGCGGGAAATTTTACAGACGGCCGCCGCTCTTCTGAAAGAAAACGGAGCAGTACCCGGACAGGTTTCCTGCATGGTTCTCGGTCTGGCAGGCGCCGGGCGTGAAGACTGCCGCAGAGATATTCTCTCTCTGTTTTCCGACACTGATTTTTCCGGTAAGACAGCGGTTGACAGTGATGCGATGGCAGCCCTGGCCGGTGCATCTGGAAAAAAACCTGGTATTATTTTAATTTCAGGCACCGGTTCCATCTGTTTCGGCATGAAGGAAGATGGAACGGTAATCCGGTCAGGCGGCTGGGGATACCTGCTGGGTGATGAAGGAAGCGGGTATTACATAGGAAATACGGCTGTTATCGCTTCCCTGAAAGACCACGACGGCAGGGGAGAACATACAATACTTAAAAGAATCATTGAAAAGAGATTTGATATCGACTCAATCGATAAAATTATTCCTCTGATATATCAGAATAAAATTGAACGGTCGGAGATTGCAGATCTGGCGCCGCTTGTCTTCGAAGCCGCGGAGAACAAAGATCACATCGCCCTGGAGATCATCAACCGTACCGGACGGGAGCTGGGAAAACTGGCGAAGGCAGTTTCAGACCAGATAGATTTCCCTGACGGGCTGGTAAAAATTGCCCTGATTGGAGGTGTGTTCTCAAAAAGAGAGATGCTGCTTGCTGAGATGAGAAAGGCGATGAGCGGCGATCAGAGAAAAATTCTTTTCTCAGATCCCGAATTCAAACCCGCAGTCGGATCCGCTTTTCTGGCCCTGGAAAAAAGCGGGATCACTCTCGATGAGCAGATTCTGGCTCAT
This sequence comes from bacterium, assembly GCA_016934955.1. Taxonomy (GTDB): domain Bacteria; phylum Zhuqueibacterota; class QNDG01; order QNDG01; family JAGLOF01; genus JAFGRY01. The sequence continues at coordinate 11,718 of JAFGRY010000049.1, forward strand.
ATCAGAAAATCCATTCAATGACGGCAGGCGATCGCCCGTGCCATACCATATCAAACGCCCGGTAAAAGGAGATATCTGATGAAACACAGTGAGATTCAATCAAGAGTAAAAAAAGTGATTTCTGAAATCATTGAAATCGATGCTGCGTCCATTCCGGATAATGCCAATTTTATTTTCGATCTGGGGGCCGATTCCGTGCAGAGTGTTTCCCTGGTCGCGGCATTTGAAGAGGAGTTCGACATTGAAATGGATGAAGACAAAGCGCTCGAAATACAGACTGTCTCGGATGCGGTTGAATTCATTGCCGGTTATCTCTAAGACGTGGTGAGGGAACGATGACTGCTGTTCATACGGAGAAATTCACCAATTTACAGAAGATTTTTTATCCTGGCTCCATTGCGATAGTCGGTGCAACCAGATCTGTGGGCACTGTCCCCTATGATATTGTCAACAATATCCTGAAATCGGATTTTCAGGGCATCGTTTACCCGGTCAGCCCCCGGGAACAGTTTATTTCCAGTATAAAATGTTATAAATATGTTACCGATATCAAAGATCCGGTCGATCTGGCGATTCTTGTGTTCCCGAGTTCGGTTTGTCATCTCGCTCTGGAACAATGCGGGGAAAAAGGCATTACATCGGTAATAATTATCTCTGCCGGCTTCAGAGAAGTTGGCGGCAAAGGAGTGGAACGGGAAAATCAGATTAGGGAAATTGCCGATAACTACGGGATTTCATTTATCGGTCCAAATTGTCTCGGGGTCATCAATACTGATGCAACATGTAGTTTAAATGCCTCATTCGCCCGGCGGATGCCTGAAGCAGGCAATATAGGTTTCCTGTCACAAAGCGGCGCTCTTTGTACAGCGGTGCTGGATTATGCCCGGGCAAAACATATCGGATTCTCGAAATTTGTCAGTTTCGGTAACAAGGCGGATATCAGCGAGATAGACCTTCTCTATTATCTGAAAGATGATCCGCAAACGAAAGTCATTCTTCTCTATCTCGAAGAAATAAGTGATGGTCCGGGTTTGATCGCGGCGGCAAAAAATATTATCAACGAAAGTGGAAAACCGATCCTGGCGATCAAATCGGGCCGGACGGTGGAAGGCGCTTCGGCGGCGGCATCTCACACAGGATCGCTTGCCGGCAGCGATGAAATCGTAGGTGCGGCATTCGAACAGGCCGGTATTATTCGCTGTGATCATATTGAAGGAATGTTCAATATCGCTATTGCAATGACGTACCAGGAGCTCCCCCACAACAATCGGATCGCCATCATTACAAATGCCGGCGGGCCCGGCGTACTGACAACCGACGCAGTTATCCACGAGGGGCTCAGGCTGGCGGAATTTACGCCTGAAACGACCGAAATATTCAGGAGAAACCTGCCGAAAACGGCGAACATCAAGAATCCTGTGGATGTAATCGGTGACGCACGGGCCGACCGCTACTCGATTGCGGTCTCACATGCGATGAAAGATGATGGAGTCGACGGCGTTTTTGTTATTCTCACTCCGCAGTCAATGACCGATATTGAGACGATCGCCCGGGAAATTTGCGCAGTCGCAGCTGATTACAAGAAACCTTTGTACGCGTCGTTTATGGGGGAAGCAGATGTCGCTGCCGGTATCGATATCCTGCAGAGACATAAGATTCCCCACTATTCTCTTCCTGAATCCATGAGCAGGGCGTATTCGCGGGCCTATCGATTCAAACAGCATCTGCGTACTGCTTCCCGGCCGGCCCCCGTCTTTGACGATATCGATATCTCAAGAGCCCATGCGATACTGGATGCGGCGATTAAGGCGGGCAGATATTATCTGCCTGAGGCAGAAGCCGTGCAGGTTCTGGAAGCATATGGCCTGCCCGTACCTGCACATGGTGTGGCCTCGAGTGAGGAGGAGGCTGTCGCCCTCGCCGGGAAAATCGGTTTTCCGGTGGTGATGAAAGTGGTCTCTGACGACATTGTTCACAAGTTCGACATCGGAGGGGTCATTCTCAATATCACAACCGCTGATGAGGCAGGTGATGCTTTCAGAAGCATCTACGGCAGCGTGTCCGAGAAAATGCCCGAGGCGGTTATCAAAGGTGTATTTATTTCCAGGATGATTTCAGAAGGTGAAGAAATTATTCTCGGGATCAAAAGGGATCCGTCTTTCGGCCCCGTGATCATGTTCGGGGCGGGCGGGATTTTTGTTGAAATATGTAAAGATGTGAATTTCCGGGTTGCGCCTGTTGATGAGCGTACTGCGGAAGAGATGATAAAGGGCGTAAAATTTTCGGCCATACTGTCAGGAGCACGGGGGAGAGTTCCGAAGGATATCGAGAGCGTGAAAAAGGTGATTCAGCGGCTGTCCCAGCTGGCGCTCGAGTGTCCCCACATCAAGGAACTGGATATAAATCCTCTGCTTGTTCTGGATGAAAAGAATGGGTGCTACGTTGCGGATACGAAAATAATGCTGTAAATTGTCCACACACAGAGCGTTTCACAAGGAAAAATCAGGGAGAAGTGAAGATGCACGTCATTATTAAGAAAAATTACCAGATATTGAGTAAATGGGTAGCGGATTATGTGGCCGACAAAATCAACAAAGCCAAACCAACTGCCGATAAACCGTTTGTTCTCGGACTGCCGACAGGTTCTTCACCTCTCGGTACATATCAAGAGTTGATCAAGTTATACAAAGAAGGGAGTATCTCATTCAAACATGTCATTACGTTCAACATGGATGAATATGTAAAAATTCCCGAGGACCATCCTGAGAGCTATCACTATTTCATGAATAATAATTTTTTCAATCATATTGACATTTTACCGGAAAATATCAATATACTGGACGGAAATGCCCCGGATCTTGAAAAAGAGTGCCATGAGTATGAAAACAAGATTGACAAGGCGGGTGGAATCGATCTGTTTCTGGGAGGGATCGGTCCGGATGGACACATCGCATTCAACGAACCCGGTTCCTCTCTGACCTCGAGAACCCGGGTGAAGACATTGAGTTACGACACGATTCTGGCCAATTCCCGGTTTTTTGATAATAATATGAAGAAAGTACCAAAAACAGCCCTGACGGTCGGGGTAGGTACTGTCATGGATGCCAGGGAAGTACTGATCATTATCTCCGGATTCAGCAAGGCCAGGGCGTTGCGTGAGGTGATCGAGGGAGGGGTCAGCCATATGTGGACCGTTTCCATGCTGCAGCTGCATCAGCACGCCATTATCGCCTGTGATGAACCGGCCACTATGGAACTGCAGGTGGAGACGGTAAAATACTTTACCGATATCGAAAAAATTATCAGTCACCAGATTCCCGATCTGGAATAAGGTGATACAATGAGTCAGCGCGCCATACATAAGAGTGAAATTGAAACACTGGAGAAACAGGGCTGCAGTGCAGATGTGTGGGAGACCGTTCAGGTAAAAAACAATTTTAATCCTGCGTGCATCAGGAACGTCCATTTTTCCGGACGGGTGACGATCGGCAGGTGCGGGCAGGATGTGGAAAGGGCCCATGGATTTCCTGCGAAGAGCGGCGTATATAACTGCACGATCAGGGACTGCAGCATCGGTGATGCTGTGTACATATCCGATGTGAAACTCCTGGCTAATTATGAAATCTCCGATAATGTCATTATCGAGAACGTCGCTTCCCTTTGTGTCAGCGGGGAGACGGCCTTCGGGAATGGTGTTGAGATCGAAGTGCTGAATGAGGCGGGAGGGAGAGAAATCCCCATTTTTGATAGATTATCTGCTCAGACAGCCTATATGCTGACAGCCTATCGACACGATGCCCTCTTTATCGAAAAGCTGAAACAGATGATCGCCGTATATGTCGGGACCAGGACATCGACAAGGGGCGCGATTGGAGCAGAGGCGGTAATTCGCAATTGCGGTACGATACACAACGTTCTCATCGGCCCTGCAGCACGGATCGACGGAGCACTTACATTGAAGGAAGGGACTGTCGGCGGCAGCATACACGATCCGGTTGTGATCGGAGCCGGAGTTATTGCCGAAGACTTTATCATTTTGTCCGGATCAGCAGTCGACAGCGGAACAATGCTCTCAAAATGTTTCGTTGGGCAGGGTGTGAGAATGGGGAAGGGGTTTTCCGCCGAGAATTCGGCCTTTTTCGCCAACTGTGAAGGATTCCACAGTGAAGCCTGTTCTGTATTCGCAGGTCCGTATACGGTGACACACCACCGTTCGACTCTCCTTATTGCCGGCATGTTTTCTTTTTACAACGCCGGCAGCGGCACCAATCAAAGTAATCATATGTACAAGCTGGGGCCCGTCCATCAGGGAATTCTCGAACGGGGTGCCAAGACAGGCTCATTCAGTTATCTTCTCTGGCCAAGCCGGGTCGGGGCCTTCACTGCGGTGGTGGGAAAACACTATGCCAATTTTGATACGGCCGATTTCCCTTTTTCATATATTACCGAAGAAGAGGGGAAAAGCGTTCTCACACCCGGGATGAATCTGTTTACGGTGGGCACCAGCCGTGACAGCCGCAAGTGGCCCGGACGCGACCGCCGCCGGGATCCCGAAAAACTCGATCTTATCCATTTTGATCTGCTGAATCCCTATGTTACCGGGAAGATGGTGCGCGGTATTGAACAATTGCGGTTGCTCTATGAAAAGACACCCAAAGAAAAAGTATTCGTCACCTGTGCAGGCATTCAGGTGCGGCGCCTGATGCTGAAATCAGGTATTAAGTATTATGAGTTGGCTGTCAAGATTTTTCTGGGGGAACAGCTTGTGAGATTGCTTTCAGAAATCGAAGCAGGTTTTTCTGTTGAAAACGTAGTATCTCACATTGTCCATGCAGGAGAAGTCGATTTCAAGTGGGTCGATCTGGCGGGCTTACTTTCTCCCAAGGACCGTATCGATGAGCTGATGAAAGCCGTTCGTAATGAAGAAATTTTCGATCTGGACGGTGTACATCGTCATATGCTCGATATCTACAATGCATACGATGCAGCCGTCAGGGCATGGTTTATCCGGCTGGTCGAGGTGAGATACGACATTAACAGATCGGACGTTACAGCGACCCATCTCGTTCAGATTCTGGAAGATTGGAAAGAGAGCGCTCAGAAACTGCACAATATGATCATAAAAGATGCGTACAAGGAATTTGACAGCAGCAGCAAAATCGGGTTCGGCATTGACGGTGGGCCCGAAGACCGGGACGAAGATTTTACCGCTGTGAGAGGCATGCATAAAACGAACAGCTTTGTCACCGATCTGCAGGCGCAATCACAGAGAATCGAGGATACAGCCGAAAAGTGGCTGTCTGTTTTATCATGATTTTTTTACGTTCACAGGGTGTTCGGACAGTGAGAATGAAGACCATCGTATTTTTTCTTCTCCTGTCCCTGTCACTGCTCGCGAGCTGCGGCGGCCCAGGGCAGAGCATATCGCTTCGCGGACCTGTTGATCGGCAATACAGCAGGGCTGACAAGGTGTGCGGTATACTGGTTAGAGAATCATACTGGCACAGCGATAATCCCGATACCCTTGAAAAACGGTTGGAGATTCTCGTCAGGGAAATGGCAGGCACGCCCGCCACAATCCTGTTCCTGCAGACAGCAACACAGAATGAACCGGTTTTTCCCCGGGCGGTGAGAATGGTGAAAGAGAACGGATGTTCCGTTTACGCCTGGCTGGACCTCAGCGCCACAGAGAAATCAGGAGAACATTTTCCTTCCCGTAAACACACACTGAAAAATATGGTGCGGTGGACGGTGACCGGCGCAGACATCGACGGGTTGCATTTTTCGGGTGATGGAGGTACTGCTTCAGATGCCCGGTACAGGGATCTCATTGAGGATCTCACCGCAGAGGCGCTGCTGGTAAAAACCTATCTGGACATTTCAGAAACCACCCTCGATTCGTCGGCTGTCCGCATTGCATCGGTACAGGATATACAAAAGGTACATCTTCCTGGAGCGATGGCAACCGTCGCCCCCGCACATTTCGATCCGGACAATATCGTGTCACTGAATATGGATTCCTTACATGTCAGACCCGCCGACATTGTGAGAATCGAGCCTTCCGGCAGAGAGAAAATTGTGGATTCCAGCGGATGGTTCGGCGTCATCCTTCCGGAAGCGGCTGATTCCCTGACCCTGAAGATAAACGACCTGTCGATACCTCTTTCCGCGGCGGACTGGAAGCCGCCTTTCCGCTACCGGGTGCTGCCGGACTGCACCGTGGAACGGGTCAGTCCCTGGGTGGAGTTTCGCAACTACCCTGCAGATACGGTCAGCAGCGGGGATTTTCATCTGCTCTGTATGAGTGAATATCCGGCCCGGGTCTTTATCAACGATGATTCGGTCAAACAGTACCGAACCGGTATATTTTTCGATCACCTGCAGTTTTCTGAAGGAATCAACAGGATCCGAACATCAGCTTCGGCTTCCGGATCCATCCCGGCGCTGTATGAACGGGAAATTGTGTATAAAAAGCCGGCAAGGAGAGACACGTTCCCGCTCTGGATCGGCGACGATTCCCTTACCCCTGATGTCCATCAGATTCTCTGTCCTGATGATTACCTCACTATCAGGTTTGCCGGTTCGAAGCAGCAGAACGGTTTCGCAGTTATCGGTTCCAGGAAAAACAGAATTCAGTTATCGAGGACTGATTTTGACGATTTCAGCATGTACAGCGGTGAATTCCCGCTCGGAAGACTGCGTGAAAACAGGGATCATACCGTTCAGCTCGTTCTGGAATCCCTTGTCCCGGCTAACCCCCGGGCACGCTTGAAAAAAACCCTTGATTATACGATTCGTGTTCAGAAACCGCAGGATTTTCCTCTTGTAAGGGTAACATCACCGCGGGCCTGGCTCACGTATAATCCGGGACAGGTGAGACTGGGCGGCCCGTTGATCAGTGAAGCCATGGGGGATGCCGTACTGCAGGTAAGTGGCGAGATCGGCGATGCGTACCGCGTGCGATTGAACCGGCTTGAATCGGGGATGATTGCCAAAGCCGATGTGGAACGGCTGCCCCCGGGAGCGGGGAGAGGCGTTTATAATATCACATCACTCTATACCGCTCCCGACAACGGTTGGGATGCAGTGACTATTCCCTACCTGAATCCCGTCCCGTATGCAGTATATCCTGAACCGTTCCTGAACCGGATCCGGATCGTGCTTTACGGGGCCCGCACCACCAGTACCTGGCTTACCCACAAAGACACCCTTCAGGTCATCCGCCGGGTCTCCTGGCAGCAGACGGATCCGGAAACGTATGAAGTCCTGGTCCACCTCGCCACTCCCAATATCTGGGGGTATCGGATTGACCCGGGGAAAGACAGCCTTACGCTGAGGGTGAAACATCCTCCCCGGTCAGCGGCGGACAGTCTCGGCACCAGGCTTGCCGGACTGACAATAGGTATTGAAGCCGGGCACGGCGGAAGCAACCGGGGGGCGGTCGGGCTCTCCGGCCTGTATGAAAAAGATGTGAATCTCGATGTCGCCTTGAAACTGGAGCATCTGTGCCGTGACGCCGGAATGAACGTGGTACAGGTGAGAGACCGTGACGAATATATATCTCTTTATGAAAAAAGGCGGTTGCTGACAGAATCGTCCGCCGATCTCATGGTGAGTATCCATGCCAATGCCGGCAGCGGGCGGGGGGGATACCTTCGTGTCGGAGGTGCGAGCACCTATTATCATAATCCCTTCTGGGCCGACTTTGCCCGCATAATGAATGACAGCATCAGAAAACTCGGTCTCGATGATTTCGGCGTTGTCGGTTCCTTTAACTATACGGTGATCAGGATTCATTCCATGCCGGCGATTCTGGTAGAACAGGCGTTCATGGATCATGCTGAAGACGAAGAAAAACTGGCATCTCCGGAATTCCGGAGCCGAATGGCGCAAAAAATATTTGAAGGGATAGCAGAGTATATCAGGTTCATGCTTGAATAACAGTCAATTGTATTTATAAGGGATACGATCATGAAACATGTCATAAGGCTGATTTTGGTATTTTGCGTGATGTTTATCAATGCCTCTGTTCACGGTCAGGAATCCATTCGGAAAACGGCTGAAACCATCATCAGGGCCGTACAGGAAAAGTACTGCCCCGATGCAAGTGAATCCGTTTTTGACATTTCCTGCAAAATCAGGGATACGAGTATTATTCTCACCGGCGATGTCCTTTCCCGGGAAGGCAAGAACGATTTACTGAATCGTTTCGCCCTGCTGGAAGATGTGACTATTATCGACAGCATCCAGGTGCTGCCGGATTCAGTCGCCGCCAAAACACCCTATGGAGTCATTCGTTTGAGTGTCGCCCAGATGCGCGGTGAACCAGGGAACAGCGCCGAGATGGTGAGTCAGGCGGTCATGGGCAGTGAAGTTCGTATTCTGCGCCTGGCCGACAGTCCTTTCTATTTATGTCAGGGTGAAGATAACTACCTCGGGTACATCAAAGAGAGCGCAATGGCAATGGGTGATGAACAGTTCATTACCCGGTGGCGAAAGGGACAGAAGCTGTATGTCACCGCACTTTTCTGTCAGGCCAGAGAAAAAATGTCGGATGCGGCCGATCCCGTTTCCGATCTGGTGATCGGAAACAAAGTGCTCCTGACCGCGCGGCACGGCGGCTGGTATGAAATATCGCTGCCGGACAGCCGCACCGGATTTGTCCGCGCCGGGAATGTGCTGGAAGAGGAGGAGTACCGCCGGGCCTTTCCGCCCGAGGCGGCTGCACTCATTAAAACAGCGAAGATGTTTCTCGGGAATCCCTACCTGTGGGGCGGTACTTCCTTCAAAGGGGTCGACTGTTCCGGATTCGTGCAAACCGTTTATAAAATACACGGAATTCAACTGCGTCGGGACGCCGATCAGCAGGCTGAACAGGGCAGGGCCGTTTCAATGGAAGACAATCTGGTTTACCTCAAACCAGGTGATCTGTTGTTTTTCGGGTCAAACCCTGAAAGAATCTCCCATGTCGGCATGTACATTGGAGATTCATATTTCATCCATTCCAGCGGACTGGTGCGCATAAACAGCTTTGATCCTGATGATGCCCGGTACAGTGAATACCTGCGCGGTATATTACGGAGTGCACGCCGGTTTCTTGAAGAGTAAACGAAGGTGAGGATGATGCTATGAATTACACACGAAAAGAGTTTATTGCACTTTCCGCCGGCGGATTTTTCGGCATGAACATGGTAACCCGTCCCCGGCGTTCAATCCCTGTCTCCCGTGCCAGATCCGGGGGGGCAATCGATGTAAAAGTCAGGGAACTGAAACTGGTCAACACCTGGACAATAGCCCGTAATTCATCCGATGTCAAATATAATGTTTTTGTCCGGTATGAAAAAGACGGGGTTATCGGCATAGGTGAAGCCGCTCCGAATGTCAGGTATGATGAAACTCCCGAATCCACCGTCGAAACCATTGAGAGTGCCCGTGACCTCCTGGAAAAGGCCGATCCGTGGCAGTTCGTCGATCTCGGATACGCGATTCAGGAGATAACGGAGGGACAGACGGCGGCAAAATGTGCCATGGATATGGCTGTTATGGACTGGATTACCCGTTCGCTGGGAGTACCGTTCTATACATTTCTCGGATTGAACAGGAACAAAGCCGCCCGTACTTCTTTCTCCATCGGGATCGACACGCCGGAAGTGATTCAGAAAAAAATCAGGGATGCGGAACCCTATTCCGTGCTGAAGATAAAACTCGGGCGTGATGATGATGAAGAAATAATGAGGGCGGTGCGGGAAGTCACCGATAAGACGGTACGGGTGGATATCAATGAGGGCTGGAAGGACAAACAGGAGGCCCTGGAAAAAATCGAATGGCTCAAGACCCTCAACGTCGAGTTTGTCGAACAGCCCATGCCTTCCGTGATGCTCGAAGAAACACGCTGGCTTCGGGAAAGAAGCCCCCTGCCCATTGTCGCCGATGAAGCGGTGAAGAAGGCCTCTGATATTCCTGCACTGGCGCACGCTTTTGACGGCATCAATATAAAACTTATGAAAAGCGGCGGTCTTCAGGAAGCGCTGAGAATGATCTGGATGGCCAGGTCGCTCGGGTTGAAAATCATGCTGGGCTGTATGATCGAGAGCAGTGTGGCCATCTCGGCCGGGGCCCATATCAGTCCCCTTGTGGATTGGGCCGATCTGGATGGCAATCTGCTTATCTCCAATGATCCGTTCAGCGGCGCAACGGTCAGGAATTCAACGCTGGTTTTACCTGAACGGCCCGGACTGGGTATCCAGGGAACATTCTGATTTCACAGCACTATTCATGCGCGGGCCGTGAGAAACAGGCACATGCTTCACCAGTGAGCGCATAGAGATTTCCACAGCGGAGCAGACCGGTACAAACGATTTTCCGTGTCAGGGCGATCTGCCCAGTGCGGAAAATATCAGGTCTGCTTTGCAGTATCTGCGGCTGAGCGATGTGCCGATTTCATGGCAAAGGAGATATCGTATCATAAGCATAACCGAACTTCCCAATGAACTGACCAATGAGATCGATACCTGCGATGCGTCGGAGATATTGGGACTGTTACATCAAACGGATTCTCAAATGTTCTCCGGGTACACGACATACGGAGGATTGCGTGATCCTGATGTCGCGAAGAACGTGAATAAGGCAGTAGATCTTCTCATCGCTGAAATTACCGACGCAGCGTACCATGCAGAATCACTGACGATCATTATCTCAGGTGCCGGCACATCGGGAAGGCTGGCAATGCTCATGGCTTCCCAGTTTAATGATGTGTTCAGTATGCTCCCCGGCGCTCCCGCAGTCGATTTTATTATTGCCGGCGGACCTCTTGCGCTCATCAAGGCTCAGGAAGGCGCGGAAGACGATCCACGGCAGGGAATAGAGGATCTGAAGGAGGCGATCGGAGAAAGAGATCGTTTTGTATATATCGGGATTACCTGCGGTTTTTCTGCCTCGTATGTTGCCGGTCAGCTTTATCATACAATCGTGGAAAAAGAGCGGCCGGCGTTTCTCATCGGGTTCAATCCCCTGGAACGGGCCCGCACCGTGGTTCCGGAAAATTGGGACCGGAGCTTTGCCGATGTGATAGAGGAAATCAGAGAATCCCCCGTAATGATTTTTCTCAATCCGGTAATCGGACCTGAACCGGTGACCGGATCGACCCGGATGAAGGGGGGTACGGCAACGAAGATCATTCTCGAAATGCTGTTTTACCTGACTTTCCTCTCACTGACTGCGGGCTGCCGGAAGCCGGGAGAGGATCCCTGGAATGCCGGTGGGTGCGAAGACCCCGAAATGCGGTTCCGGAGAATGCTTGATCGTTTTGCGGCTGCGGTGGATGGAGTGTACGAAAAAACGGATGCGCTGGCCCCGATTATGGAACAGGTTGGTAAATCGCTCAACAACAGCGGGCATATTTATTACCTGGGTGAAAATGCGTCCGGAAAATTGGGAATCGTGGATGCCTCCGAATGTCCTCCGACGTATGGAGCCGACTTTCATGACGTACGCGGATTCATCGAAGAGGGGTGGACGCAGTTCTGTCCTTCCTGTCAGGATCACTCGTTTGTTGACAATTTGTATGATATCGGTTTTGATAATTTCAGGAACAATATCCTTCCGGCGGTCACCCCCGCTGATACCATAATCATGACCGGTTCACCCGTATTTTACGAAAAACATGAAAAGATATTTTCCCGTCTTTCGGATATTCCGATATTCAGGATTCTCCTTCAGGGTGATGAACGACCCGGAAGGGATCTGTGCCGGCGCTGCGACATCGTCATCACCGGTTTGAATGATCCTGTGCACCTGCCGATACTGACCTCATTGCAGATGAAACTCATCTATAATGCCGTCACTACTGCCGCGCATATCTTCAAAGGAAAAGTATTCCGGAATAAAATGATAGATTTGCGGATCAGCAATAATAAACTGTATTACCGGAGCATTCAGATTATCAGGGAACTCATGGCTGTTTCCGAGAAATCAGCGGAAGAAGCTCTGCTGAAATCGATTTACATGACCGACCTGCTGAACGAAGAGATTCTGAAGGCACCTGTCTCAAAGCATATCGAAAAAGCCACTGATAAGGAAAAAATTGTCCCCCTTGCGCTGGTGCTCGCAACGGGCCGCTATCCGGTAAAAGCTGCGTATGAACAGGTCAGACGGGTGCATATAATTCGCACGATCATCGAAGAACTCAACACCCGGGAGGATCGATAATGAAATCCTTTTCCAGATTACTGACAGCAGGGATTATTGTTTGTACCTTCAGTGCGGCAGCAAAGCCGGCGGATTTCAAACTGGGCGTGGACGTCTTTATTGAAAGCGCGCATTCACGCTTCACGGGAAAAAAAATAGGTTTGATCACCAATGCCACGGGCGTAACATCCGACCTTGTATCGACGATTGATGCGCTCTACGATTTGGGCGATCCGGAATTGATCAAACTGTTCGGTCCTGAGCACGGCCTGCGGGGGGATGTCAGCGGCGGAGAACATGTCGCCGAAAGCACCGACGCCCGGACAGGACTGCCTGTTCACAGTCTGTACGGGCCGAACAGGAAACCCACCAAAGAGATGCTGGAAGATGTGGACGTTCTTATCTACGATATCCAGGATATCGGGAATCGGACCTATACATACATTTATACAATGGCTTATGCGATGCAGGCGGCCGCTGAATATGGCATAGATTTTGTCGTTTTCGACCGTCCCATCGCCATGTATGGAAGGCTGGTAGATGGCAATGTTCTCGATCCTGAGTTCAGTTCGTTTATCGGACTGTATCCGATCCCGTATGTATACGGCATGACGTCCGGGGAACTGGCCGGTTATTTCAACAAGGAATTCAGAATAAACGCAAGGCTGGAAGTGATCCGCATGGAAGGATACTGTCATGACATGGAATTTGCCGATACAGGATTGCACTGGGTGCCGACTTCTCCGCACATACCGCACGCGGAGACTGCCTATTACTGCGCCGCTACCGGCTGTATGGGGGAGCTTCACACGGTCTGCGTTGGGATCGGGTACACGCTTCCGTTCGAGCTGGTTGGTGCGGAATGGATAGACGGAAACCAGCTGGCCGGGGAATTGAATTCGCGGGAACTTCCGGGCGTTTATTTTCTCCCGACTGCCTTTCGTCCCTACTATTCAGTGTTCCGGGGGCAGCGCTGCTCCGGCGTTCAGATTTTAATCAGAGACCACAAAAAGTTTCTTCCGTTTACCACCCAGGTCCATATCCTCGAGGCCCTGCAGAAATTGTATCCGGAGAGGCATTTCCTGGACGATCCTGAACATGAGGGGAGAATTGCCTCATTTAATAAAGCCGCCGGAACCGATGCCCTGGGAAAAGCCGTCCGGGAGGGCAGAAGCGCGGACGAGATTATCGGTGACTTCCGGAGTGCGCTTGACTGTTTTATTGAAAAACGGAAGGAATATCTGCTCTATGATTAAACACGTTCAGCAGTTCCAGGGATTAAAAGCGGGGTTTCCGTTTTCTCTTCTCCTTTCAGTATTTCTGCTTTTTTTATCGGGCTGCAGTTCCGTGAATATCAATCCGGGAGGAGAAACCCCGAATGAAACCTTTACACTGCCGACAGTCGAACGGGAGTTCCGGGCGGCCTGGGTCGCCACGGTTGCAAACATTAACTGGCCGAGCAGGCCCGGACTTCCTGTAGAGGAACAGAAACGTGAGGCAGCTGCACTGCTTGATATGCTCGAGGAGAATCATTTCAATGCGGTGATCTTTCAAGTCAGGCCCCAGTGTGATGCCTTGTATAAAAGCGGCATCGAACCCTGGTCCTATTATCTTACCGGAAGTCAGGGTAAGCCGCCGGAGCCGTTTTACGATCCCCTTGTTTTCTGGATCGAGGAGTCCCACAAGCGGGGACTGGAACTCCATGTCTGGCTCAATCCCTATCGGGCGCATCATCCCGATGGAGGAGCGATAAGTGATCATTCGATTGTCACCACCAGGCCGGACCTGACTCTGAAATTGAAAAACGGGTATTACTGGATGGATCCGGCGAAACAGGGGACCCAGGACCACTCACTCGGCGTCGTAATGGATATTGTGGAACGGTACGACATCGACGGTGTGCATTTCGATGATTATTTTTATCCGTATCCGTCCTATAACGGCGGCGAAGATTTTCCCGATTCCGTGAGCTGGAATCTCTATAGAAGCAAGGGAGGCACGCTGAGCAGGGGAGACTGGCGCCGGGAACATGTAAATACATTCATCAGACGGGTCTATACAAGCATAAAAAGGACAAAGCCCCATGTCATGTTCGGCCTGAGTCCATTCGGTATCTGGCGGCCCAATTATCCGGAATCGATCCGGGGGCTGGATCAGTACGACCAGCTGTTTGCCGATGCCCGCCGCTGGCTAAACAACGGCTGGATCGATTACTGGAGTCCCCAGCTGTACTGGCCGGTAAACCAGATCCCCCAGAGTTATCCGGTGCTGCTGGGATGGTGGAGCAGGGAAAACACGCATCACCGTCATATATGGCCGGGGATAAACGTCGGCAGGTTCGACGGTGAACAGGGTGTGGACGAGATCCTGAATCAGATTATGATTACTCGCGGCATGCTTCCCGGAAATCCCGGCAATGTGCATTGGAGTATCGGGTCTCTGCTCGGCAACGAGCAGATGCTGCCTTCTCTCCTCTCCGGACCATATCGGCAGCAGGCACTGGTGCCTTCGTCCCCGTGGATTGACAGGAAAAAGCCCGGTATGCCGCAGGCAAGCGTATCTTCAGGTAAAGATTCTCTTGCCCTGTCCTGGCGCCGTAAAGGGACGGATGACGCACATCACTGGATCGTCTATCTGAAATACGGCGACACATCACGGTACCGTATTCTTACCCGGCAGGACAGTACTCTCACCGTTCCTCTTTTTGTACTCAAGGAGCGCTATGCGCGTCCCGGCGCCGGTGCGGAAGGGAAAAAAGCGGAAGATGTGCTTGATCCGATAACCGGAGCAGCGGTTTCGGCTGTCGATCGGGCGGGAAATGAAAGTGAACCAGCATTCATGCCGGTTCCCGCAATTTCTTTCACACAGGCGCCGCCTGTCGAGCCGTTACTGCCAAAGCAGGCAAACGGAGGATCGGATGCGACTGTTTTTCCGGTGAAGCCCGGGATTGACGTACTCGTGGAAGAGCGGCTCGACCTGATCAGGGGGAAACGGATCGGACTGATCACAAATCCCTCCGCTGTCGGCGCCGATCTGCGAAGTGATATCGACATCCTCACCGACATACCGGACGTGAATCTGGTAGCCCTGTTCGGAACGGAACACGGGATACTGGGAGCCAGACAGGGACGCATCAGTCAAAAAGATGTGCCCGATTCACTGGCTGGTATTCCGGTGTACAGTCTGTACGATGGGTCCTATGCGCCTGAACCGGAATTGCTGGAACGGATCGATGTTCTCTTATTTGACATTCAGGGGGTGGGATCCGCCTGGTATACATTCAAATATTTCATGTCTTTTGCCATGGAGGCCTGCGCCCGGGCGGGCATACCCTTTATCGTGCTCGATCGACCCAATCCTCTCGGCGGTGAAATAGTGGAAGGACCCATCCTGCATCTGGGAGGAATATTCAGGCATCCGCTGCCTCTCCGGCACGGGATGACATACGGGGAACTTGCCCTGATGTGGAACGAGACGGAACATTTCGGTGCGGATGTGCAGGTGATCAAGATGAAGGGCTGGCGGCGCAGCATGACCTGGGATGACACCGGGCTGCACTGGGTTATGCCTTCTCCCAATATGGGCACCCTGGAAACGGCACTCGTCTATCCGGGACAGTGCCTTTTTGAGCGAACCAACATGTCGGAGGGCCGCGGTACGACAAAACCGTTCCTGATGGTCGGGGCGCCCTGGGTCGACAGCAAGAGAGCGGTTGACGATCTGAACGGACGGAATCTCGCCGGAGCTCTTTTCCGTCCTGTCCATTTTATTCCAGAGATGTATGCACCCGGGGCAAATATCCGCCGAAAACCCTGGAACCGTGTATGCCACGGGGTTGAGATCATCCTGACCGATTACAAGGCGTACCGTTCTGTTGAGGCGGCTCTGCATATCATCGATGCGTTTTTCAAGACAAACCCGGATTCGCTGAATTGGTCCCCTCCCGAAATTCTGAAGCGATTGGAGGAGCCGGAGATGACCGTAAACATGATCGTCGATGCCTGCGGGAAAGAGGTTGAATCATTTGCCGGCATCAGGAAGAAGTATCTGATGTATAAATAGCGGACAACGCCAGGCTCAACGTGTCATCAGCCGCCATGGAGCGGCCTGGCACCGCAAAGTCCGTATTCCGGTGCAGATCATTACGCTCAGAAAGAGACAGGAGTCTGCGATGAAAATACATATCATTCTCGGTTGTGCCGCACTTCTGGCAACCGCACCGCTCTTCGCTCAGCGGCAACCCGGTGTATCCTCGCAGCTGCCGATACGGTTTGAGGAGCTGACCACACCGGATTTCATCACAGCGGTTGAACTGTCCGAAGGCGTATGTATTGTGCCCTTCGGGATTCTCGAAAAACACGGGCCCCACCTGCCCCTGGGAACGGATATATACATCGCCAGAAACATTTCGCTTCAGGCAGCCGGGCGCGAATACTGCGTCGTCTTCCCTGAATACTATTTCGGGCAGATATATGAAGCGAAACACCAGCCCGGGACCATCGCTTACAGTCCGGAGACGGTCTATCGGCTCCTGCAGGAGACATGTGCTGAACTGGGAAGAAACGGGTTTAAAAAGATAATCATTGTGAACGGGCACGGAGGCAACCGGTTTTTCATACACTATTTCTGTCAGGCACAGCTGGCGGAGGCCAAAGACTATGCCGTCATCTTTTTCACACCCACCCCCAATCCGGAAGTCGCCGAAAAGGTATCAGGCCTGAAAGAAACCGTCGAAGACGGACATGCCGGTGAATCCGAAACTTCGGAAATGCTGGTCATCCGTCCCGATCTGGTCCATCCGGAACGCGCGCGGGAGCAGTCGGGGGAGAATTGGCAGCGGCTGCACCATATATCCGATATCTGGACGGGGATCTGGTGGTATGCCCGGTATCCCAATCATTATTCGGGAGACGGCAGCTATGCGAAGAAAGAGATCGGAGAACTCATTATAGATGACAGCGTCAATCAGCTCGTTCGACTGATCAAGGCAGTGAAGAAAGATGATGAAATTCTGAAGTTGCAGAAACGGTTTTTCCATGAAGCGGAGGACCCTCTGAATACAAAACAGCAACAGTGACCAGTTATGTCGTATTTGACGTTGATTGGCGACTTATGGATTTGTATCTTTTGATTTAGGCGGAGTGAGCGGAAATGGAGCTGATGGTCTGCATCAAACAGGTGCCGGGGACCTCGGAAGTCGATATTGATGAAAAAACAGGCGTACTCAAGCGCGAGGGAATCGATTCGAAGATGAATCCGTATGACCTCTATGCGCTTGAAACGGCGTTTCGTATCCGGGAAGAGAGGGGAGGTACGGTGAAGGTCATCAGCATGGGGCCTCCGCAGGCCGCTGCCGTACTTTTCGAGTCGTTTATGATGGGTGCCGATGACGGTATTCTCCTGACGGACAGACGGTTCGCCGGCGCTGATGTACTGGCAACGGCCTACACCCTGGCCCAGGGGATTGAAAAAGCGGGCGTGCCGGATATCATTGTTTGCGGCAAACAGACGACCGACGGCGACACGGCCCAGGTCGGTCCTGAGATTGCTGAATTCCTTGATATCCCCCACGTGACAAACATTAGAAGAATTGTCGCCGCCGAGGAAAAAACGGTCATCGTTGAGATGGACATGGCTGAAACCGTTGAAATAATGAGCGTTCGTTACCCCTGTCTCATCAGTGTGGAAAAAAATATCTATACACCGAGGCTCCCTTCTTATAAACGGAAACTCGAGATCGGCGACAGGGAAATAATCCGGCTTTCACTGGATGATTTCTCCGATCGGAACGAGCTTCATTACGGGCTGAACGGCTCCCCGACCCAGGTTTTGAAAGTGTTTCCCCCTGCTCCCAATACCGATCATGATCTGGTGCGTGGAGATTCCGGGCATCTGGCTGCATATCTATTTGAACGTCTTGTGGAACGGAAGTTCATCCGGAAGGATCCGGTATGAAGAAACTGATCATTCATCATGACCGGATAGACGATCCTGAAAAATGGGTGGAAATCTGTCCCTTCGGCGCTCTGGAAGTAGTCGATGGGAAACTGGAGATAAACGCCGCATGTAAAATGTGCAGTATCTGCATAAAACAGGGACCGAAAGGCGCCTTTGAGTCCGTTGAGACGGATATTTCTGCAGTTGCCAAAGAGGAGTGGAAGGGCGTGGCCGTGTACGTTGATCATCTTGAAGGGAACATCCATCCGGTGACCTATGAATTATTGGGCAAGGCCGGCGAACTTGCCCGTAAACTAGATCACCCAGTCTATGCCCTGTTTTCCGGCTCCGGTATTATCCGGAATGCGGAGAAGTTGCGATATTATGGTGCCGATGAAATCATTGTTTATGATCATCCGGCCCTGGAATATTTTCGTATTGAGCCTTATGCAGCAGTGTTTGAAGATTTCATCATAAAAAGAAAACCCGCTATTGTGCTGGCGGGAGGGACCACTGTCGGCAGGTCTCTGGCGCCAAGAGTGGCGGCCAGATTTCGAACGGGTCTGACGGCGGATTGCACGCTGCTCGAGGTACGGGAAAACACGGACCTTGATCAGATTCGTCCCGCATACGGCGGAAATATCATGGCCCATATTCATACACCGAATCACCGGCCGCAATTTGCCACGGTACGATACAAGATTTTCCCGACCCCGGAGAGGCGGAAAGAGCCTTCAGGGACGATCACCCGCATGCAGCCGGCTGAAGAAAGGCTTAAATCGCGGATCGACGTCCGCGAAATAAGGAAAAAAGAACAGCAGATGAATCTGGAAGATGCGGAAATAATCGTCGTTGCCGGCCGCGGTGTAAAAAAGAAAGAAGATCTTTTACTGATCAGGACCCTTGCAGCCGCCCTGGGAGGGCAGACAGCCGCGACCAGGCCTTTGATCGAAAACGGCTGGGCTGATCCGCGAAATCAGATCGGGCTGAGCGGGAGGACGGTAAAACCCAAAATGATAATTACCTGCGGGGTTTCCGGATCGATCCAGTTCGTTGCGGGGATGCAGAACTCGGATTATATTATTGCCATAAATACAGATGAAAACGCTCCCATCATGAAGGTTGCGCATCTCGGACTCGCTGGCGATCTGTATGAAATTATTCCCCGGCTGCTGGCGAAAATGACAGCCGATCCCTCATGATGCGAGGGGAACGTTCTCTTTGTGTCGGATAAGGAAGAACCAGCCATGAAATACCATTCTCTTAATCGGGCGGATATCGATTTCTTAATAGGCACCTGCGATCCTGAGAGAGTCTTTTACGGAGACGCCATCAGTGATGATTTCGGGCATGACGAGTTGTCTGATATTCACCATATGCCGGATGTTCTCGTCAAAGCGACCTGCACGGAGGAAGTCTCAGAGATTATGCAGTACGCGTCGAGGCATAAAATACCTGTCACTCCCAGAGGTGAGGGCACGGGCCTTGTTGGGGGAGCGGTCGCTCTGCATGGCGGCATCATGCTCAATCTCAGTCTGATGAACCGGATACTCGAGCTTGATGAAGAGAACCTGACGCTGACGGTCGAGGCCGGTGTGCTTCTCATGGAAATTTCCGCCTTTGTTGAGAAACACGGCCTTTTTTATCCTCCCGATCCGGGTGAGAAGAGTGCGACGATCGGCGGAAATATTTCCACCAATGCAGGTGGAATGCGGGCAGTGAAATACGGGGTGACCCGCGACTTCATCCGCGGTCTGGAAGTTGTTCTCCCCGGAGGAGAAGTGATGGAGTTAGGCGGGAAAGTCGTCAAGAACAGTTCCGGATACAGTCTCAAGGACCTCATCATCGGATCCGAAGGGACGCTGGCAGTGGTGACAAAAGCAGTGCTCCGTCTGCTTCCTCTTCCCGCCAGGGCGATAAGTCTGCTCATCCCTTTTCCGGATCTGAAAACCGCCATCGAAACCGTCCCCGAAATTATCAAATCGAAATCCACGCCCACGGCTGTGGAATTCATGGAAAGAGATGTTATCCTGGCCGCGGAAGAATATCTGGGCAAAAAATTTCCCGACAATTCATCGGATGCCTATCTGCTTCTTACGTTTGACGGAAATTCAAAGGAGGAGATCGAGGCCGCTTATGATCCTGTGGCAAGACTGTGTCTCGATTCCGGGGCCATCGATGTGTTCATATCAGAAACTGCGGAACGGCAGGAAGCCATCTGGTCGGCCAGAGGCGCCTTTCTCGAGGCGATAAAAGCCTCTACCACCGAGATGGATGAAGTCGATGTCGTCGTTCCCAGGAACCGTGTCGCCGAATTCATCACGTTTACCCGGCGGGTCGAGAATGATCATGGTCTTCGTATCCGCAGTTTCGGCCATTCCGGGGATGGAAACCTGCATGTCTATCTGCTCAAGGATGATCTGCCGGAAAATGCATGGAATGAGAAGCGCGAGACCGCAATGCATACATTGTATACCCTGGCCAGAGAAATGGGAGGTCAGGTCTCCGGAGAACATGGTATCGGGTATGCAAAACGGCCCTACCTGCGCCAGTGGTTCGGAGACGCCGGTCTGGAACTCATGAGAGGAATCAAAAACGTGTTCGATCCGGATATGATTCTCAATCCGGGGAAAATCTTCTGAAAAAGACAGCGGTATATAAACGGCAGTAAAGCCGCATAATTACCATCAGAGTGGAGGAAAAATGCGAGATTTGCGATACAGGCCGAAGAAAAATGCAGGCGCCATGTACCGGGGAGTGCCTGTTATCACTGTTCTGCTGCTGCTTTCCGCCGCCCGGAATGTGCGGGGCCAGGAACAGCTTTCATTTGAATCATTTATTTCCCGATATTCTCACCAGAAACAGGAACTGGCCCGGGAATACTGGCAGATGGCGCTTGAATCGGTTCCGGTTGCGCCTGTTCCCGTCCCGGTCACTGCATCCGATGCCGTTTCTGACACCGCTCTTGTCAATTCACTGACCACGGCTTATAGAGAAAGACTTTTATCCGATCTGGCCGAGCTGCGCCGCCTCCACGCGAAATCGGTCGAAGCGGAACACATACTCAGGCAGGAATCACTGCACTGGCACTCTTTTCTGGATGACATTCAGGATGTTCCCCGGCTGGGCGATGTCTATCTGAAAGCGCTGGGAATCGTAAAAAAGTATGAACCGCTCCTTAAAAAACAGGAAAGAAAAGCGGCCGGTCTTGAGAAGCAAATCGAGAACCTCCGTGTCAATGCCTCGCTCGACCAGGTGTCAGCGAATTTTACCGTACAGGACTGGATCGTGATAATCGTGTACCTGATCTTCACGACCATACTGGGCGCGGTGCTCGCCGGGAAACAGACTTCCATCAAAGACTTTTTTCTCGGAGGAAGAAAACTTCCCTGGCCTGCTGTGTGCGGATCCATCATGGCCACGGAACTTTCCGCTGCGACCTTTCTTATCGCTCCCGCCATCGTTTTTTCCAAAGGAGGTGACATGACCTACCTGCAGCTGGCGGCGGGAACCATTCTGGCCCGCTTCATTATCGGGTATTTTTTCGTTCCTGCATACTATAAACATGAGATCTATTCGCCTTATGATTATATGGGGAACCAGCTCGGACCCAGGGTCAAGAACATTACCTCAATTCTTTTCATGATCGGGGGAGTGCTCGCACAGGGTGCCAGGATCTATATCGCAGCCAAGGCGCTGCAGGTTATCACCGGTACTGATATCAACACCTCGATCATTATCATCGGAGCGGTATCCATCGGCTGGACCATTATGGGAGGAATCACTACTGTCATCTGGACCGATGCAATTCAGTTCGTGCTGTTTTCAATCGGCGCAGTAGCCGCCCTGATATTTATCGCCAATGCTGTTGACGGCGGGATTATCACGGTCATAAAAGAAGCGATTGCGGCGGGAAAATTCAGGCTCATCAATGTAAACTTCAATCTCAAAGACGCCTATCTTCTGTGGTGCGGTCTTTTTGCCACCAGTTTTCTGACGCTGGGATCGCACGGGACGGATCAATTGATGGCCCAGCGCATGTTCACCTGCAAGAATCAGGATGATGCCAGAAAAGCGATCACGTGGTCGAGTTCGGTTCTGATTATGACATTTGTCCTGCTTATGGTCGGGGCGGCAATGTACGTTTACTACAAGTATATACCTTTCACCGCCCCGGAACAGGTGATCGTCAACGCTGACTCGATGAAGGTCTTCGCCGTCTATATTGTCGATGTGATGCCGCCCTTCCTTTCGGGATTGCTGATGGCCGCTATTTTCGCCACCGCCATCTCGACAGCAGATTCAATTCTCGCAGCCCTGTCCCAGACCACAATTTCCATTTTTTACAGACCATTCATTAAATCCGATGGAAGCGAGAAGCACTATGTGATGGCATCGAGGATTATCGTCTTTTTCTGGGGGATCTTTCTTACCGGATTTGCCATTTTCTGCCACATCATCGCACAGAGATTCGGCGATCTTATTCAATTCGCCCTGGCCATGGCGGCGTATACGTACGGCGCTCTGCTCGGCACGTTCCTGATGGCGTTTCTTCCCACGCGGAAAAATGATACAGGATTGATGTGGAGTGTGCCCCTGTCCCTGCTGATCGTTTTTGCCCTGAACTGGCATCAGCCTGTCACGCAATTAATCGTGCTTGCGTTCTGTCTGATACTGATAGTCCAGGCTGTACGCCATTTCAGAACGGAACCCCTGAAAATCGCTTACGTCGGCATCGGCGTCAGTCTCGTTCTGGTGGTGAGCATGGCGGTGGTGGGAGTCACTGCGGAAGGTGATCCCGTCTATATCAATCTGGCCTGGCCCTGGCACTATCCCGTCGGGACGATCATGACATTCGTTCTCGGGTATCTCGTGGGAGAACGAAAGGAGTGAGAGCGCAAAGGTGATGGTGTTCCCCACCGCACCATAAGGGAGAGATTCTGTTTTATTCTTCACAAACGATGTACGAGACAAATAGTATTTGCAGTTCGTTACATAACAGGGCATATCCCTTCCGGTCTCCGGTCGCCGGTAATGCCATAACGTGAAACCCGAATACCCTATGAGAAGATACTGGTTACTGCTGATGGTACCGATTGTTCTGTTCAGCTGCGCGCAGGAGGCTTCATTCCGGTTCGCATGGTTGAGCGATACACATATCGGAACCGAAACGGCGGAAAACGATCTGCGTCAGGCTGTCCGTGATATCAATTCCCTGGAAGGTATTGAATTTATAATCATATCCGGGGATATCACGGAAATGGGCAGCGATGTGCAGTTGATCCTGGCAAAATCCATTCTGGATGATCTTGAGAAACCATATTACATCATTCCCGGTAATCACGATACAAAATGGTCAGAATCGGGGTGCACAACCTTCGCGAAATTGTGGGGTGCTGACAAGTTTAAATTCGATTATGGAGCGTATACATTCATCGGTATGCATCAGGGCCCCCTCATGCGCATGGGGGACGGCCATTTCGCTCCCGAAGACCTGCGCTGGCTCGATACGGTGCTCTCAGGACTCCCTTCCAGGGACCGTCCGCTTTTCTTCGTCACCCACTATCCGATCAATTCTTCCGTCGATAACTGGTATGAATTTCTCGACAGGACCGAACCTTTCGCCCGCAAAGCGGTTCTATTCGGACATGGACACCGGAACGGAGTCTGGAATTTTGAGGGCCTCACAGGCATTATGGGGCGCTCCAGTCTCCGGAGAGATCAGCCGGCAGGGGGCTTCACCGTTGTCGAAGTCCGCCGGGACAGCCTTATCTTTTTCGAACGGCTGTCCGGCCGTGAAACATGCACTGCCTGGTATGCGATGTCACTCATCAATAATGGTCTGCCCGACTCTCTCATGTCGGAAAAGAGACCGGAGAGAACCGCACACCTGGAACCTTCGGAGGTAAAAACCGCCTGGATCTTTGAAACGGGATATACGATCGCGTCAGCCCCCGCCGTGGCGAGCGGTATCGTGGTCGCCGGCAACAGTAAGGGTTCGGTGTACGGTCTGTCGTCTGAAGACGGCACTGAATTATGGCACTTCACTGCCGGCGGCGCGGTGTTCTCGACACCCGATATCTCTTCGGACAGAGTTGTCTTCGGATCCGCCGACTGCGGGATATATTGTCTGAATAGCAGCAGCGGGAAACAGCTCTGGAAATTCGCAACCGGCGCACCGGTGGTAGCGTCTCCCCGGATCTGCGGAGATACGGTCTTTACCGGCGGCAGTGACGGTATCTTTCGCGCACTTCGACTGGAGAACGGGCAGCCGCTCTGGGAATTCTCCGGTGTTGGGGGATTTGTAGAAACCAAACCGCTCGTTTACCGGGAGATGGTCGTCTTCGGCGCCTGGGACACGTATGTATACGCGGTGAACAGGAATGACGGATCATTGCTGTGGAAATGGTCCAACGGAAATCCCGGACCGCTGTACTCGCCGGCCGCCTGCCAGCCGGCTGCCTATGACGGAAGAATATATATTGTCGCGCCGGATCGTTTTTTCACCGTGCTCGATGCCGCGAGCGGTGAAACACTTTTTCGGTCAAACCGTCATCAGGTTCGGGAAGCGATCGGGCAGTCCGCGAACCGCGCCGCTGTCTATGTCAAATGCATGAGAGATACTCTGCTCGCTTTCTCATGTGAATCAGTGATACCGGAACTTCTCTGGATGTCGATCTGCGGGTACGGCTATGATATCGATCCTTCCATGCCGGTTGAAAAGGAGAACGTGATCAGTTTCGGGACGAAAAACGGGGAGCTGTTCGCAGTTGACAGCGAAGACGGAACCATCCGGTTCCGGTACCGGGCCGGTGAGGCTCTTATCAACAATGTCGTGCCGCTGGATGCGCGCCGTTTTCTGCTGACTGATATGGACGGCAGTGTGATGCTGGTAACGAATGGATCATGAATCAACGAAGAGAGCGATGGAAAGGAAACAGACATGAAATTCGTTGCATACTCAAAGAGGGCGGTATTACACATATTCGTGCTGCTCATCATCAGCGGATGCGGGGGGAGCCGGTCCCTCGTGCAGCCGGTTATCCTGAGTGAATCCGACCGTTCTCTCTGCCGCCTTCTTTCAATTGAGGAAGAAGTTCTGGCGGAGATGCTGGCGAAACCGCTGTATGAGTTCTCCCCCGGGGAGGTTGACCTGTACCTGGGATATCTTCAGGCCGCTGAGCCGGATCTTCGCGCACGTATACAACACCTGGCCCGCAAAACCGTAGGACAGCCGTACAGGATATATCTTCTGGGAGAATACCCCTTCGAACTCTACGATGACAATCCGCTTTTCTCTCTGCAGGAGAGTGATTGTGTCGTTTTTTCCGAACATATGTACGCCATGGCTCTGGCCCATGACTGGCGCAGCTTTATGGTTCTGCTGCAGCGAATCCGGTATAAAAACGGCGAAATCGGCATGCTCACCCGCAACCACTACACTGAGGCTGATTGGGACATCAACAATTCCTGGCTGGTAGAAGATATAACCGCGGAGCTGGCCGGCGCCGAGGCCGTGAGGGATACGATAATCATCAAACGCGCGCGTTTTTTCAGTCGATACGGGATCGGACAGGAGATACCGGATGAGAAATTTATCCTGTCATATATTCCATATCAGCTGCTGCCCGGGATAATCGACCGGCTTCATCCGGGAGATTTTGTTAATATTGTGCGGGGAAGTGAATCAGGCACATATGTCGGACACGTCGGACTGATAACCAGAAACAGCGATGGTCAGGTCAATTTCCTGCATTCAACCTGGCCGAGGGTAAAGGAACAGCCACTCATGGAGCTGTTCGATACAGCCGAAACGTATAATGCTGAACGAAGACGATCCAATCTGGAAATTATGAAATACAACGAAGAGGCCGCAGTCAATAACCACATGGTGGAAGTCACCGGAAAAGGAAACATGAAGGAAATCAAATCCCTCAAACCCTATTTTTACGGATTCAAATTCCTCCGTCTCAGGGCTAATCCTCTGGAAACGCTCAAAGCCGCCGACGGTCCTGATGGTCCGCGGGTGCTGATACGGGCCTCCCTGAAATGAAACGCTCCGGTTTTCTGGCGGACAGCCGGCCGGATGGAGAGCCGGTGATCAGAGTCGGCGTCATTCTGCCTGAAGATGAAAGAACGCTGATCTCGCTCGTGCTCCCCTCCCGGCCCGCGTATATCATGACCGGTGATGAAACCGGAACCATTTTGCCGGAAGCAGGCGTGCGTCTTGAATTCAGGCGGAGACAGGATGATATTGCCGTGCGCGGCAGCGGGATTGCACCGGCCCGAGGCAAACACTGGAAGATTATGCCGGCAGAAGTCGAACCGGACAGTGGCCACAGGTCCGGAATAAAAGTAGAGAAGGTCATTGCCGGCAGAACGTTCCATTGGCGGAAACTGATCGATGTGTTTCTGCCGGGCAGCATTGAAATCAGGTTGTTCGAGAAGCGGCTTATCCTGATAAACGAGCTGGCTTTTGAATCGTATGTCGCCTGTGTCGCCACTTCGGAAATGGGATCCGAATGCCCCCGGGCCCTTATCGAATCACAGACCATTGTCGCCCGGTCGTGGATGCTGGCAAATGTGGAAATGAAGCACCGTTTTCTGGGAGTGGATGTCTGCAATGATGACTGCTGCCAGCGGTATCATGGGACGAACAGTCTCTCGCGGCAGGCTCGGGAAGGCGCGTTTTTTACGAGAGGACAGGTTCTCATGTACGATGGAAATATATGTGACGCACGGTACTCAAAAAGCTGCGGCGGGATGATGGAGTCTTTCGAAACGGTCTGGGGAGGAAAGCCGGTTCCGTACCTGCGTGTGAAGCCGGACCGTGTGGAAGGAAATAATCCAGGCATCAACGATCTCAGCACAGAAAGCAGCGTCCGTGAGTGGATAGCCGCGAATCCGGTTAGTTTTTGCAATCCGGATATGATTCATGAAGGACCCGTTCATAGATTCCTGGGCGATGTCGACGAGGAGGGAGATTATTTCCGCTGGGAAGTACGGCAGACCCAGGCGGAACTGCGATGTGTCCTGAACGAAAGACTGCATCTTGACGCTGAATCGGTCCTCGATGTTGTTCCGCTCAGAAGAGGAGGGTCCGGACGTCTCAGTATGGTCCAGGTAACCTACCTGTCCGGAGCCGACGAACAGGTGCAGACGGTTGAATTGGAAGGGGAGTACCTGATTCGACGGGTTCTGCATACACAATTTCTCTACAGTTCGGCCTTTATCGTTGAGAAGACCGGGGGGCCTGTTCCCGACCATTTCCTGTTCAAAGGCGCCGGATGGGGGCATGGCGTCGGATATTGCCAGATCGGCGCACTCGGAATGTCGCTCAACGGCTACTCGACGGAGGATATTCTTTTCCATTATCTTCCCGGGTCACAGGTTACAAAAATCTACTGACAGGAAGCAGGCATGAAGCACCGGAGCCGGGACAGATTCACTTCAGGGCGGAATGAACACTGAAACCGAAGCAGCACATCAGGGAGAGTCTGAAATGGTGGTTATCGAGACCCCAATTGCACATACGATCCGTCTCAACGGAAAAGAATACGATTACTTCGCCGGCAACAATTATCTCGGCCTGGCAAATCATCCCGAGCTGAAAAAAGCGGCTGTGTCGGCTGTCGAAACGTACGGAATAAATGTATCCGCTTCCCGCGAGACAACCGGAACCGCTTCCGTGCACCTGGCCCTCGAGAAAGCTATTGCTGAATTCAAGGATAAGGAAGCCGCTGTCGTGTTTGCCAGCGGATATCTTAGCAATACGATCCTGGCGGAAGCATTACAGGATCGGTACGATTCGGTTTTCATGGACGAAATGTCCCACCCCAGTATTCGTAACAGCATCCGTGGCACTGCCATCCCCGTCCATCTCTACCGGCATAAGGACATCGATGATCTGCACGCGCTTGTCAGGCGGCACGCAGGGAAGAATCCGCTTTTCATGACCGACGGGATTTTCCCCCTGACCGGAGATATTGCCCCGCTGCAGGATATTGCACAGCTTGCGGAGCAGGTCAACGCGCTTGTGATCGTCGATGACGCACATGCCACCGGTGTTATCGGGGATAACGCAAGAGGCACTCCCGACTACTTTGGACTGCACAACCATCCCCGGGTGTTTCAAACGGAAACCATGAGCAAGGCGCTGGGAGTTTACGGCGGTTTTATCGCTTCGCTGGAATCCGATATTCTCGATGTGCGACGCAAGTCATCGGCGTATATCGGATCGACCGCCTTGCCTCCTTCTCTGAGCGCCGCGGCGCTGGCGGCATTCACGCTTCTGCGCCGAGAGCCTGTGCTTCGCACCCGATTGTCCGAAAATACGAGACTGCTGAGGGAGGGAATCCTCTCCCTGGGATATGAGACATCCACCGATCCGACCCCCATCATCCCTGTCTTTCTCGCGGTCAGGAATGAAGCGGTTGCGTTATCAGTGTATTTTCAGGAACATGCGGTGATCGCCCCGTATATTCATTATCCTGTTGAAACAGGCAAGTTCATCGTTCGACTGACCGTATCGGCCGCTCATACTGCGGAACAGATCGAACGTGTTCTGACATTATTGAAAAGATGGAGAAATGAACGTGAAAAAACATGATGTGCCGGTCGGCGAACTGCGCTATGACGATGTTTCGCTCGCCGAGGTCGCGGCAGCATTCGGAACGCCGGTGTACGTCTATTCACATGAAACTATTTTAGAAAAGATCACCCTTCTCAAGAGTGTTTTTTCAGATGTGGATGTAGAGATATCTTTTGCCGTAAAAGCGAACAACAATATCGCATTATTGAAGATACTGAAGGAGCAGGGGATCGGCGTCGACGTAGTCAGCCTCGGTGAACTGAAAGCCGTCCTCAAGGCCGGTTTTATGCCCGCTCAGATTATTTTTAATGGAAACGGTAAAACCCGGCGTGAACTCGAATCGACAATTGCAAAGAACATTTTTGCCATAAACGTCGATTCAAAAGAGGAATTCGATACGATAGCAGAAATAGCAGGTGCGACCGCCGCCCCTGCCATACGTCTGTTTCTGCGGATTAATCCCGATATAGATTCTCACACTCACCCGTATATATCCACCGGAAAAAAAATCAACAAGTTCGGGATGAGTTTTGATGTAGCTCTCGGGCTTTTGAAAAAAGCGGAGAGAACACCCGGCGTTGATGTTGCCGGTCTTCACTTTCATATCGGCAGCCAGCTCCTGGATATTGCACCCTATGCCGCCGTAGTGAAAAAAGTGGAAAAGTTTCTGGAAACATGCAGGGAGTTCAGCCTGCCCTTCCTGAATCTGGGGGGAGGATGGGGGATTGATTATCGGAAAACCGGGAATCATTTCCCGGTTGACACGTATAAAGCCGAAATCCTGCCTGTTCTGAAAAGAATGGGGAAACGGTATATCGTTGAGATGGGAAGATATCTGCTGGGAGAATCGGGGGTGCTCATCGGCAGTGTTATTCTGAATAAATCCGGAACAGACAGGAATTTTATCATTACGGACATAGGGATGAATGATATTCTCAGGCCATCCCTGTATGTTGCCTATCACCACATAGAACCCGTTCGTCAATACTCCGGCAGGGAGAGGATTACCGCTGATATTGTCGGTCCCTTATGCGAAACAGGGGATAAACTCGCCGAGAATTATACCATCCAGAGGATTGAGCCCGGAGAGTACATCGCGGTCATGGATACCGGTGCCTACGGATATTCCATGTCCAGTAATTATAATTTTCGCTTGCGGCCGCCGGAAGTGCTGCTGAAAGAGGGCCGGATGATCGAGATACGACCGCGAGAGACGTACGAAAGGCTCCTGGATTATTGAGCCGGATGGAATCGTACAACGATTCCTGAACAGGAGGACCGCATATGCAGTACAGGAAACTGGGGAAGAAAGGACCGCTCGTTTCGACAATCGGATTCGGAGCCTGGGGGATAAGCGGTAATCACTGGGGTAAAACCGATGACGCCACGTCCATCGAAGCCCTGCATGCCGCCCTCGATGCAGGTGTCACATTCATTGACACGGCAGATGTTTACGGTTTCGGCCATTCTGAGGAGCTCATCGCGAAGGTCTTCCGGGAAAGAGAAAAGGGGGATGTGGTTATTGCTACCAAAGCAGGAAGCGATTTTTATAATGCAACGGCCGAGGATGATGATGGATTCGGCAGTGTACGGCCGAATTATACAAAAACCTATCTTATTTCCGCAGCGGAAAAGAGTCTGAAACGTCTGAATCTGGAAACTCTGGACATACTTCAGCTGCACAGTCCAGAGCTGTCTCTGCTCGAGATGGATGACCCATGGCTCGCCCTGGAACAGCTGAAAAAAGAAGGAAAAATCCGGTATGCCGGGTTGAGTATTCTGTCGTTCAAGGAAAATGAGCAGGCGCATCTTCTCGATGCGCATCATGACCTTCTCGACTGTATTCAGGTTCGTTACAATCTGCTGGAAAGGCAGGCTGAAGACACACTGTTCCCCAAGGCGATGATGTACGGCACAGGTGTTATCGTGAGAATACCGATCCTCTTTGGATTGCTGACGGGGAAGTTCAGCCGGGAATCCACATTCGGTGATGATGACCATCGCAGCATCAGTCTTTCTCCAGAAAAAATCGCACATTATTTTGATGAGCTGCAGAAGCGTGAATCGCTCTTTGCCTCATATCCGGATCAGTCGATGGCCCAGGTCAGTCTGCGTTTCTGCCTTTCCCATCCTGCCTGTCACACGGTGATCCCAGGCGCGAAAACCGCCCGGCAGGTGACGGAAAACTGTTCCAGCTCCGACCTGGGGCCTCTCTGACCGGTGACGGGCAGGCTGCCGGTACCGGAGAACGGTTGTCCCGGATGGGGATGCAGGGCGGCGACCGGAACAGCCGTATTGGTGAATTGGCACTATTTTTGTAATGACTGAAAGAGGAGATAATCAGATGAAAAGAGATGTTACCCGCCGCGAGTTCAATAAAACACTCGCGCTCGGAGCTGTGGGAATGCTGTCGGGAATCAGCATACGGTATTCGTTTGATACAATTATCAGAAACGGAACGGTTATCGACGGTACGGGCAATGCTCCTGTTCATACGGATATCGGGATTAAGGGTGACAAGATAACCGCACTGGGCGATCTCTCCTCGGCTTCCGCCGGCAGAGTTATCGATGCCCGGGGACTGGTTGTGTCTCCCGGATTTATCGATATTCACACCCACACCGATACTGAGCTGATCGTTGATGGAAACGGGGAGAGCAAGGTGCAGCAGGGAGTGACGACCGAGATCGGCGGTAACTGCGGCTCCTCGGTCTTCCCGCTGGATGAAAAGGCGGGAGTGGAGCTGGACAAGGCTTTGCTCGAGGAATTCGGAGTGCATGCGCGCTGGAGGGATCTTGCCGGTTTTTTCCACCACCTTGAAAGGGGAGGAATAAGCTTGAATTATGCAACCCTTACCGGACATGGAGACCTGCGGGGGCATGCAGTCGGATATGAGGATGTTGCCGCCACACCTGATCAGCTGAAGAAAATGTGTTATCTGCTGGAAAAATCCATGGACCAGGGCAGCTTTGGTCTTTCTACCGGACTGGAATATGCGCCCGGCAGTTTTGGTTCGACCGAAGAGCTGATTGAACTGAGCCGGGTCGTCGCCGCCGGGAACGGGCTGTATGCGACCCATATGCGGGATGAAGGCGACCGCCTCATCGAAGCGGTTGAAGAGGCGTTTACCATCAGCAGAGAATCGGGCGCATCGCTTCAGATCTCCCACCTCAAAGCCTGCTACCGTGATAACTGGCACAAGATAGATACGGTTCTTGAGATGATTGCAGAGATGTCGGCGGCCGGTCTCCCGGTGAAAGCGGACCGCTATCCCTATATCGCCTACGGCACCGGTCTGACCATGTTCCTCCCGCTCTGGTCAAAACAGGGAGAAACAGAGGATATTCTGCAGCGGTTCGATGACAGGTCCCAGCTGATGCGAATAAAAGAATACTTCGATCTGAGGGGAGAGAAAATAGGGGGATGGGAGAGAGTGGTGATCAGCTCCTGTTTCAGGGAAGAGAACAAGCATCTGGAAGGAAAGTCACTGGCTCTCGCGGCAGAGGAAGCGGGATTGCCGGTCTTTGAATTCGCGGTGAAGCTTCTCAGGGAAGAGGAACTGCGTGTGGAGATAGTGGGATTCGCCATGGATGAGCACAATCTGAAAAAAGTTCTCTCATCGCCGCTGGTCATGGCGGGTTCCGACGGCAATGCGGTATCACCGACGGGTAAGCTCGGCAAGGGGAAACCCCATCCCCGCTTTTATGGCACCTTCCCGCGATTTATCGGCAAATACTGCAGAGAAGAGAGCCTCTTCAGTCTGCCGGAATGCATCAGGAAGATAACTTCGATGCCTGCAGAAAAATTGGGACTGACCGGCCGGGGAAAAATTCAAAAGGACTACTTTGCCGATCTGGTGCTCTTTAATCCGGACACGATCATTGACACGGCCACATTTATCAATCCGCACCAGTTTCCCGCCGGTATACACGCCGTGCTGGTAAACGGAGCAGTGACCGTGAAGGACGGAACACACACCGGCGCCCGGGCCGGACATATTTTACGAAAGAGCTGATCGATTCGGCGGCGGGATCAACAGCAAAAGACCGGCAATGCCGCGGCTATCCCGGCCGATTGCAGGGATGAGGGATTGACCGCACAACAGTGGAGAATGTTGTTATGAAAAAATACCCGCTCTATTCTCTTGTTACGGCCCTCGTGGTTTTTATCGGCTGTGCCCCTGCTCTCGTTACCCGCGCCACCCGCGACTATTCCGGCATGGGGAAAACCCTCGGGAAAGCCTACAGGGGCGTTGATCATTTTCTTCAGCGCTGTATTGTCGATGGCGATCCGGTATCGATTCCCGTCACCGCGGATATCGACAGCATATTCCTGGATACCCACATCAATCACCTGGACATCTATCTGAATGAAGTGTTTTCCTATATTCCGTTCAGGAAAGAGAACATATCTTCCATGTATGCTGCGCTGAGAGATAATCTCGGCAGCCGATTCCGTGACTATTCACTGCAAATCCATACGGACAACCGTCCGGTCGAGGATCTCGTCCCGAATTATTATCGTCCAGACAGTCAGGACTACGACCGTTCCCGCATGCCTGAAAAC
Organism: bacterium; assembly: GCA_016934955.1. Taxonomy (GTDB): domain Bacteria; phylum Zhuqueibacterota; class QNDG01; order QNDG01; family JAGLOF01; genus JAFGRY01. Next base: position 44,998 of record JAFGRY010000049.1, read on the forward strand.
GTCGTCGGGTCCGTACCTCTTGTTCGAAATATCAGCAGGCCCTGGCAACCGTCCGGTGGCTTGTACACCCGCAATATCGCTTTATGGCCGAGCCACGGCTGGTATTACGAACGGAAACTTGATCGCTGGGAATGGCAGAGAGCGCGGCTGTTTCAGACGGTGGAAGACCTGATGCCCTTTGCGTTTACCGTTGAATACCTGGTGCCGATGCTGGAAGGGGCCGGGGCCCAGGTCTTTCTGCCGCGGGAAAGAGATGTGCAGATTAACGAAGTAATCGTCGATAACGACATCGCGGGAAACAGCCTGTCCTATCAGGAATATGCTCTCCCTGAAACCGCCTCCTGGCGACCATCACAGAGTCCGGGATTTGCCATAGGCCATCCTCCCTATGCATCGGGCATCAATCCTTTTCGCCTTGGAACCTTCAGGGTCATCGATGCCGACACAGCCATCACCGCCGGAATCCGCTGGATCCCGGATATTCCGGAAAGAGGCGATTATGGAGTCTATATTTCTTACTCCTCATCCGATACCAATATCAGTGACGCCCTCTACACCGTGTATCATACGGGTGGAAAGACGGAATTTCTGGTCAACCAGCAGATAGGGGGCGGCACATGGGTGTTTCTGGGGAAATTTACATTCAACAGCGGCATGGATGGTGCGCATGGTCGGGTCGAACTGACAAACAAGAGCGCGGACCCCGGCAAACAGGTCACTGCCGACGCCGTGCGGTTTGGGGGCGGAATGGGAAATATCTCCCGCAACGGACAGGTGAGCGGCCGTCCCCGGTTCACGGAAGGCGCACGTTATTATCTGCAGTACGCGGGCATGCCCGATACCCTGGTATACAACCTTAACAGTGATACAATCGATTACAACGACGATTACCAGTGCAGGGGAGAGTGGGTGAATTATCTCAAGGGGAGTCCGTTCGGCCCCAACAGGGACCGTTCGGTCAAGGGTCTCGGTATCCCGGTAGACCTGTCCCTGGCCTTTCATACAGATGCCGGAATTACCAGAAACGACACAACAGTCGGCACCCTGCTTATCTACAGCACCGAAGGCGCCGACACCGCAGACACATTCCCAGATGACATGTCACGCCTGGCGAACCGGGACTTCGCTGACATTCTTCAGACGCAAATCGTTGACGATATCCGGATCATGTACGATGGAGCATGGAACCGGCGCTGGCTCTGGGACAGAGGCTACAGTGAGGCGTTTCGTCCCAATGTTCCGGCCGCATTATTGGAACTGTTGTCACATCAAAATTTTCTCGATATGAAGTTCGGCCGTGATCCGCGCTTCCGCTTCTCCGTCAGCAGGTCCATTTATAAAGCGATGCTGAGATTTCTTGCCACGCAATATCAATTCGATTATGTAATCCAACCGCTGCCGGTCACCCATTTTCAGACAGAATTTACCGGAAACGGGACCGTCTCGTTACAGTGGAGGCCGTCTGTAGATTCGCTGGAAGCAAAAGCGGCTGCTGAGAAGTATATCGTTTATACCCGCAGAGAAGATAACGGTTTCGATAATGGGTTGCTGGTTGACCAGCCTCACCTGACACTGCATAATCTGGAACCAGGGGTGATTTACAGTTACAAGGTCACCGCGGTCAATGACGGAGGTGAAAGTTTTCCATCTGAAATTTTATCCGTCTGCAGTGATGGCAGGGGCGGCAATCCCGTACTGATCATTAACGGATTCGACCGTATTTCAGCACCTGCCGTCATTGAAACCGAAGAGTATCTCGGATTTGCGGATTTCTGGGATCAGGGCGTTCCCGACAGGTACGATCTGGATTATGTCGGAATGCAATACGATTTTTCCGAGTCGTCTCCGTGGCTGGATGATGATGCTCCCGGACACGGAGCGAGTTATGGTGATCTCGAAACAACGATCATTCCGGGCAACTCGTTTGATTTTCCCTATCTGCACGGAAAGTCCATCAGAGAAGCCGGTTATTCCTTTGTTTCCACAAGCGATGAATCCGTTATGGACGGACAGGTCGATATGACCGAATATACATATGTGGATCTGATTCTCGGTGAAGAAAGAAAAACCGATTGGCCGAAATCCTCCGGGGACAGGGAATATGAAACATTTCCGGAAAACCTGCAGCGGGAAATTTCCCGGTACTGCCGCACGGGAGGGAATCTGTTCGCCAGCGGGTCGTATGTCGGCACAGATCTTTTCGAAGACAGCAGTGATTCCCTGGACGCCGTCTTTGCGCAGGATATCCTGCACTTCCGATTCAGGACCAACCATGCGGTTAAAACGGGAGGCATCGTTTCCGTTGATCCCGTTTTTATGCCCTTCAGACAGTGTTTTGAATTCAATACGGGGCTGCATCCCGTACTCTACGCTGCGGAATCTCCTGATGCCATCGAGCCTGCGAAATCTCCGGCAAAGACAATACTCCGGTACTCGGAAAACAATACCAGCGCAGCAGTAGCATTTAAAGGCGATAGTGATATAATTATTTTCGGTTTCCCTTTTGAAACAATTATTTCGGAAGCGGACCGGAACGCTGTCATGAAAGCTGTTTTTAACTATTTTAACTGAAGAAGTGCACCTGAACTCTTCTGCGTATGTCATACTGTCGACACAGTAACCGGATACAGATTGTCAGGATTCTGCTCAGTGCAGCATTCGTGCTGCCTGTATTCAGCCAGACAGAGGTCACTCTCAGGCAGACTCCATCGGGACCCGGGATCACCGTCAATGGTGAGACCGTGGCCGCCCGTATGTTCTGGGGCATGCCCGGTTTCGGAGAGATACATGCTCACCATAACTGGAGTGAGCATAGTTTTCAATTCACCGCCTCTTTTGCTGCTTCCGCTACTCTTCATTTCCGTTTCGGCACGGTTCCCGGCGAAGTCCGGTTGAAAGATATCCGGCTGACCGCAATCGATACGGGTCAGGAAGTACTCCCTTCAGGCAATGTCGCCTCTGCAGAACAATTCTCGTCAACCTGGAACATCTGGCCTCCTGACGATCGGAACACCGTCGGCCATGTTTCATTCTCGGATTCCGCGGCGGTGATAACGCTCACCTCTCCTCCGGACGGCAACTGGCCGGATTTCCATTTATGGAGTGATATCGCTGTCCTGGAGGCCGGCACCAGGTACCGGTGTACTTTCCGGACCACGGCGATGCCGGACCGAAACATCACTCCCACCGTTTACCATGCTCATAATGGCTGGACTCCCATCGGAGGCCCGCCGGGACCCTTTCTCCGGCAAGTGGCTCTGGCCCGCGATGCCGGCATCCGGTTCATTTCCTTCATCATCGCCAACTGCTGGTCACCGTCCGGTGAAGAACCGGACTGGCGGCACATCGATGCGGTATGCCAGCCAATTCTGGATATCCACCCGCGGGCCCTGCTCGTACCCCGCGTCTCACTTGATGCACCGCTCTGGTGGATCGAGGATCATCCCGACGCCCTGATGGTTTTTGAGGACGGCAGCAGGGGGGATAAGGCGGCCGTATCCCACAGGGAGTACCGCACCGATGCCGCGGCCCATCTGGAACGGCTTTGCCGCTACCTGATGCACAGATATCCAGACAATTTTGCCGGTATCCATCCATGCGGGCAGAACACCGGTGAATGGTTTTATGAGGATGCCTGGGGAAGCAAGCTCAGCGGGTATGATCCGGCAACTGCGGAAGCCTGGCGGAACCGGCCGGAAGGAGGAGCGGCTGTGCCCGCTGCCGTGCAGCGGAGAACCGCTGTCCGGAGACTCCTCCTCGATCCGGTGTTACAGAAGGATGTGATTCAATTCAACATGTTTCTTCAGGAGGAGATGGCTGATTTCATCACCACCCTGGCAGCGGCTGCGCGCAGCGGGACCGGCGGTAAAAAACTGACGTTTTTCTTTTATGGATACGAGTATGAATTCGGTGCGCTTTGCAACGGTCCCGCAGCCAGCGGCCATTACGGTCTGGCCCGTGTTCTGGAATGCCCGGATATCGATGTGTTGTGCGGTCCTCTTTCCTACAGGGATCGGGGTGTTCCGGGTACCGGGCCTGTGATGGCGCCGGTGGAAAGCATACTCCATGCCGGAAAGCTCTGGTGGAACGAGGACGATACACGGACATACCTGAATGCCAACGCCACCGATCATGCCGCATACGGGGGGCTGGCGACCGCTGCACAGACAAAATCAGTGCTGATGCGCAATACGGCCCAGGCCTCCATTCGCGGGCTGGGTACATGGCTGATGGATCATGGAGCCGGCACCCCGGGCGGGTGGCTCGATGACCCGTTTCTCTGGGAAGTAATGCCCGAAACCGTTCCCCTGGATGCGGCGATGCGGGAGCGCGGGCATCCCTTTACACCGGAAATTGCCGTGATTACCGATGAATCCTCTCTGCTCCACCTGGCAGGCGGCAATCCCGTCATTGGAAGCGGTCTGATATCCGACACCAGGGCCGTTATGGGGCGTTGCGGTGCTCCGTACGGCCAGTATCTGCTGCCTGATGTACTCACGGGATATGTTCAGGCAAAACTGCAGATATTCCTCGCGGTCTGGGCCCTGACCGATGGGCAGAGAGAACAGCTGCGTTCCTCACGTGTTCCGGGCGGCACGCGGGTCTGGTGCTGGGCTCCTGGATTCCTTTCTCCCGACGGAGCCGATACAGGAATTATGAAAAACGTGACCGGATTCACCCACCAGTATACAAATCCCGCAACAGCAGCGGTGATTCCGACCGACCGCGGACAATCCCTGGGACTCACAGAATCCTGGGGTGCGACCACCGGTATACACCCGCTGTTTACCGTCAATGCAGTGGATAGTGAAGTACTTGCCGTCTACAGCAACGGAGATCCGGCTGTGGCCGTGCGGACAAACGGCAACGGAGCAGATGTCTTCGTTGGAACACCACAGCTGACGACGGAGCTCATTCGAACCCTGGCAGTGTTTGCCGGGGTGCACCAGTTCACCGGCCGTGATGCCGCAATCTGGTCTTCCGACAATGTTGCCTCTGTTCACGCGCTGGAAGACGGAGTGCTCAATTTTCAGACCGGCTGTGAAAACCTCATTCAGGACGGGATCAGCGATCAGCCGCTGGGGCCGGGGCCGGAGATCAGCCTTGAGATGAACCGCGGGGAAACGTATATACTGAAATGGCAGCCGGATGCATATACAGAATGTGCGTTGAATCCGGGGCGGATTAAACTGCTGCCCAATTTTCCCAATCCTTTTAATCCACTGACCACTATTGTATTTATGGTTCCTGATACGAGAACCGTCTCCCTGACTGTTTTTGACCTGAAGGGGAGGCTGATCGACACGGTACTTCACAGCGAAACACTGCAGGCCGGATACCATTCCATTCCATGGGATGCGGGTTCGCTGCCTGCCGGAATCTACATGTGCAGACTTGAGGCAGGCCGGTCCACGCAGACAGGGAAGATGGTGCTGATCAAATAATGAAGACCGAGAAGGCGGATTTGTCATGAAACCAAAACAGGAAAAAATAATTTATCCTGTTCAGAGTTCCTTCAAGATACTGAAGTACACGGTCCCTTATTTTGATATGCAGTACCATTATCATCAGGATTATGAACTTGTGTATATTGAAAAGGGATCCGGATTACGCTATATCGGCAACTCCATACATAAATTTCAGGATGGAGATATGGTGCTCATCGGGCCCGATCTGGCTCACGTCTGGATCAATTATAAAAAGTACCATACGGAAAAGCCTGAACTCAGGGCAGAGGCCGTCGTGCTTCAGTTTTCCGGTGATCTTTTCTCATCGATGACGGATTTGCCTGAATTCGCCCTGATCAGGGCGTTACTGCAAAAGGCCCGCTGCGGCATACACATTGTTGGACCGATCCGTACGCGGATTGCGGGATACCTTGAGCAATGTCTTGAGTCCCGGGGAATAGGAAAAATAATCCAGTTATTGAATATACTCGACACCCTTTCCAGGAAAAAGGAGCTTGTCCTGCTGAATCCGCAGGACTGCGCAGCTGCAGCCGGGTACCGTGACAAACGGATCGATGCTGTGTATCATTTTGTCCTGTCCAATTTCAACAGGAATATCTGCACACGGGATGCCGCGTCGGTGGCGCATATGGAGGAATCGGCATTCTGTCGATTTTTAAAAGAGAAAACACGGAAAACGTTTACGCAACTGCTGAACGAGACACGAATCAATCACGCATGTCAGCTGTTATGTGAAACCGATCTTGCCGTCGGTCAGATAGCGTTTGAATGCGGCTTCAACACATTCGCCAATTTCTACAGGCAGTTTAAAAAATATACAGGAGTGACCCCGGGAGAGTATCGCAAATAGGTGTACATCCGGAAATCGAGGGATCCCTTCCACGTCCGGATAGAAGTACGGTAACAACTCCGCGCACAATGAACCTGTTCGAGTAAACGGGTTCATTTCAGTTCGGCATCCCCGGGAAACGGCGTTATTGGTGAATTTTTTTTATAACACCGGCTGCTCTCGCAAACAGCACACTGATAGGCTGCTTTTTTTACTGATTTCCCGAGTCCGTATATTCCGCTTACGGATTTGACGGGAGTCATGAAGGCGTTCTCATCCAGGCTGATACCGCACTCTGCCCCTGCCAACAGGGCGAAGAGTATATGCTGGTCCGGCAGGGGCCAGCCGCAATACCCGGGGCTGAATCTGTTGCTGTAGCCGTACCCCGGCGGGGCTGCTATTCTTTCCAGAACAGTCTGCAGCGTGTCCAGGGCGGATTCAATCAGTTCCGACCCGATGATATCCGCAACATACGTTTCAAACATATCTTCCGACCGTTTGATCCGGTCGATCCAGCGGTCGAATGTGAGGCCCAGTGTACAGGCAAACAGCACCAGGGTTTCCGCCTTCTGCAACTGCGCGTTGATGATGTGGCCACTCTGCAGCATCCTGCCTTTGACATGTATTCTGGTCTTGTCTATGGTTACATCGCATGGATCAAAAATCCTGAAGCATGCAGTAATTTCAATGTGATTTTCAGATTCTTCTAACAGTTTCTCTACGGTGTACAGCAGCATATCCGGTATTTTCACCCGGGAATGGTCCGTGTACCCCATGGCGCGAAGGATGATGTGTTTATCGCGGTCGATATCTTTTACCGGTATTTCAAGGGACTGGAGGCATGTCTCGAATCGAGTGTTCATCTTTCCAAACCGTAAGATTCCCGTTTGAAGTATGAGCCGTAATTCTTCTCCAGATAGGCCAGTGCCGTTTCCTCATCCTCGGGAATCCGGCTGATCGAAGACGGCACTGTTTTCAGCCAGGAAGTTTCGGATGCAGTCAGTGAGACAGTTTTTGACTCTTCAGCTTCTACGATCACCTCATAAGCGCATCTGAGAGCGGCTATTGTCCGCCGGTATCCCGTATCATGACCGAGGATGGCCCGGGCAATCCTGATGACGGTGTGCGGTTCCAGAATCAATGCTTCCGGGCTGAATGGAACATCACTTGCGACCATCAGGTTGCGGTACGGCAGTGGATCATTTGCAGCGGCGATGTTGAACAGGCGACAGTCGTAGGCCAGCAGTTCCATGAACGCTTCCGGAGCTGATCCGCTTAACAGTCGCGTGTTCTGAACGGATTCATTACTCCACAAATCAGCTGCCGCTCCCGCAATATTGCCCAGCGGACTGAAATGAGCACAGCACGAGGATTTTCCTTCCATGCTGATTGGGACCCCGGCAATGGCCTTGATAATCGGGCCCTCATAGGCGCAATCCTTGCTGGGTCCCACAGCGCCATGCTCAAATGCCGCCAGACTGCGGGGCGCGGAAGCGGCTCTGTCGAGTGCGGCCAATGTGGAGGGCAGCATTCCCTGACCGGCTAACTGCATAGCGGTATTGGCAAATCCGCAGGCGGTATCTCCTCCGGCGATTACACCATATTCCTCAGCGATTGAAGTGATTTCATCCCAGAGCCAGCACATATCCCTGTGGGCGAGAATGCCGAGACTTGCCACGATCCCCGGAAGGTCAGCGTATAAGAGCGCCTGATCGTGCACTTCCTTGCCGCCCACCGATTCGATGGAAAGAATGTCCGCACCGGCCTGTGCGGAAAGAACGAAGGATTCACGGGTGTTTTTCCAGCTTTCGCCTGTGCGCAGAAGCGGGGGATGATCGGCATCACGCAAGTCTACAACGGTGACTCGCAGGGCATTCGGGATTGCAGTCTCCTGATAGAAATTGTCTAGGTGCTTTTTAATTAATGCGGTGATTTCCGCACCCCGTTCGGGATGCATCGTCATGGCCGGCAGCTGTTCAAACTCGATGACCAGCCCCGGTACGCGAAGCCTTTTGGAGCGGAGTAATATGCGTGTACACATGTCATTATATTGAGACAGCACATTTTTCCAGTTTGAATCATTGACGATGAGAGGAGGCAGGGTAAAGTTGATTTCGGGGAAAACCCGGCCGTTGCCTATTGTCAACCCATTGCCGCACGATACGGGATGCGGCGCGGTTCCGTACATGAGTTCGTTCGGATTGTCGATTGCAATTGACAGATATTCAGTCATCGCACTGATTTCCTTTTTGCCGTGACTCCAGGTACCGGGCAAAGGAATGGGGATCGGGAAAGTATCCATCGGCGCCGATTTCATCACAAAAAGATTGTGAGACAGGAGCTCCGCCAATGAATATTTTTGTTTTTTCATCGTTTTCGCGTAACGCGTCGACAACCGATTTCATATTGAGCATGGTGGTGGTAAGCAAAGCGCTCATTCCCACGACCGATCCGGGATTATCATTGACCGCGGTGACAAATTTTTCCGGACCGGCATCGGTGCCCAGATCAACGACTTGCCAGCCGTTTCCCTCAACAATCATCTTTACCAGGTTTTTGCCGATATCATGGAGATCTCCTTCCACTGTTCCCAGGATCAGAACACCCTTCATCGAGACTTCACCGGCTGCGAAGTAGGGCTGAAGATGCTTCATCGCCGCCGCCATCGCCCTGGCTGCGATCAGCATATCGGGAATGAACGCTTCGCCTCTGGCGAATGAATCCCCGATCCTGCTCATCCCCGGCAGAAGACCGTTCTCAAGAATCGATTTCGGATCGATTCCGGTCTCCAGGGCCTTTACGGTGAGTTCAGAGGCACCGTCTTTTCCGGCCATTTCCGGGGGATACGGTGTGTCCCGGTCGATTTTCCCGGAGGTTACCGCTTCTGTCAGGTGTACGAGTAATGTATCCATTTTCCATCCCTCTTTGACGTACATTCGTGTGCATCTATCGACATTTTCCCGGCCGCATATCCGCCAGCAGCTCGTACAAGCGGAGATAGCGCCTTCGAGCAGTATCTGTCATACACTATTGACCGCTCCGATCATTGCCCTGAAATTTTCATCGGGGATGTAATCGGGAATGCTGTTCCCGGAACCCAATGCATACGCCCCTTTTCCCGCACTTCGTTCCAGCATGTGAATTGAACGATGTTTGATCTCGGCAGGTGTTCCCCGGGCCAGGAAATCCATATCAATACCGCCGAGAATAGCGATCCGGTCACTCCAGAGATCATACGCCTGTTCGACCGGCGTGATCAGGTCTTCAAATGAATGTTTCCCGTCATACTGCATCTCATCGATAATATCATCCATAACATCCTTGACCTGACCGCAGGAATGCAAAATCGCTGGTTTCCCCTGTCTGTGAACAGCCTGGACTATTTTTTTATGCCAGGGGAACACCCAGCGCCGGAGCATATCCGGTGAAAACATCGTTTGATTTTTAAATCCCCAGTCATCATTCACAATACAGGCGCCGATAGTGTCGATTGAAGCGACTATTTCGTAAAAACGAAGCAAACGTGAGCCGACGGCGTTGAAAATATCGGTAGTAAGGGGCTCATCGAGCATATACATGAGGCTTATTTTTTCAAACCCGACAAGGTCGATGACATTTTCCAGAAGGCCCCCGTTCCCGCTGGCGATCAGTTTCATTCCATCGGGCAATACGCTGCGCAGGTCATAATAGAGGTCATAGTCGCCGGTTTCAGGATCAGGCCACGGGTAGTTTTCATAACTGTTCCGGTCGGTGATCATTGCTCCCTCATTGAGGGAACGGCTGTTTTTTTGGGCTGTCTCCTTTTTAGGGAAACTGAGTGTTTTTGTCCGCCACGCGGATATAGTGGTGTAATCATATCCCGCCTGGGTAAAAGCCCTGATAAGACGCCGGAAAGGCGCCAGCCTGTTTTCCGTCTCGTTGAGCCTTTCTCCGGAAAGTAATCCAGCCAGACGGTCATTGAAGGCATATTCAAACAAGACCGGTCTGTCAGGAACCGACTGCTGCAACACCTTGAGAAGCTGTTCAAAATCAGGAGTGAAATGTTCAGAGCGTGCATAGAATTCTTTTCTCATGGTCTTCCCCCGCGTTTACATAAATATAACACTTCCGCAGAAAGGGAATATCTATTGCTGTTGCACATTTTTATACGTATTTTGCATAGTATTGTAGATTTAAAACTGGTATGACAAAAAGAGTGGTGCTCCGTGGATTCACGGGGGTGATCCTGATACCACTCCGTTCATATTCCGACACAGGCAATATTCAAGATATTCGAACAAACCGGTCAGAAGAAGGAGAACAATCATGAACGGAAATAATAAAAGCGCATTGGCCATCTCCAGGATAGAACTGTATAAATTGAATATTCCTCTCAAGAACCCGTTTATCATCTCACTCGGTGTAATGACCGATGTAAAAAATATTGTCGTAAAAATTCATACTGATCAAGACGGATTATACGGCACGGGGGAAGCATGTCCTTTCTGGATTATCACCGGCAGCACCCAGGAAAGTGATTTCGAGCTGGCAAAGATTCTGGCCAGGGTGATGATCGGTAAAAATCCTCTTGAGATTGAACATCTTATCCGTGAAATGGACGAAGAGGTAAAGTTCAATCCTACGATAAAAGGGGCCTTTGACATGGCTCTTTATGATATTCTTGGAAAATATACACAACTGCCGCTCTATGCCCTGTGGGGAGGGAAGAACGACAGAACCCTTACAACCGATATGACCGTCAGTCTCGATACTCCTGAAAAAATGGCGACCGAGGCCCTGGCGTTCAAGGATAACGGCTTCCCGGCAATCAAAGTGAAATTGGGTGAAAACACGATCAAGGATGTGGCGAGGATAAAAGCGATAAGGGAAGCGATCGGTATGGAAATACCGCTGCGTATCGATGCCAATCAGGGGTGGGATGTGGTGACGGCGATACATACCTTGAAAGCCCTGGAAAAGTTTGATATTGAGCACTGTGAAGAACCCGTTCCCCGCTGGAACAACGAAGGTCTGGTTCTTGTGCGGTCAAAAAGCCCAATACCGGTTATGGCGGATGAATCACTTTTTGATGAGCATGACGCTTTTCGGCTTGCAAGCATGGGGGCATGTGACTATTTCAACATAAAGCTTTCCAAATCAGGCGGATTGAATACCGCTCTGAAAATTGTGGCGGTTGCCGACGCAGCGGGAATCAAGTCTCAAGTAGGATGTATGCTGGAAACCAGGCTCGGACTGACTGCCCTGGCCCACCTGGTGGTCGCCCGAAAAAACATTGTCCATTATGATCTTGATTCCGCGTTGATGCATGCTGAGGATCCGGTAAGCGGCGGTATGCGCTATCTCGAAAAAGGCGAGGTGGCCATACCGGATAGTCCCGGCATCGGTGCGGACTTCGATCCGCAGTATCTTGCGTCAATGGATAAAGTAATGATCGGCTGATCCGGGTACTGCGGGGAAAAAATATACGTTTCCGTTATCATCCGGATGGACGTGTGAATTACTATATGTACCGGGTTGTTATCATCAGGTGAAGAGGATCGTTATGGTACGCCGAAATAGAAGTACGGTCTCCGCTGTTGCCGCACTGGGTTTATTCATCTGCAGCTGCGGCTGGAAATCCCGGGGGGATCAGTCCGTATTCATTGATACGGTGCTGAAGGATAAAAAGAGTTTTTTCTATATAGACGCCAAGCAGTATCCGGTCGATAATGCGCGACTGCCAATCGGGGTGTTTGATTCAGGTACGGGCGGATTGACGGTGCTCGAACAAATTGTCACATTCGATGCATTCAACAATGATACCCGCCTCTACAACAGGAACGGTGATGGGAAACCCGATTTCAGCCATGAACATTTTATTTACCTCGGTGATCAGGCGAATATGCCGTATGGAAATTATTCCCGGGAAAACAATGTGCCGCTGTTAAAAGAGCATATCCTTAAAGACGTGCAATTCCTGCTGGGGAACAGGTATTATGGTGATCCCGCTGATGAAGTGTACAAAGATGACAAGATGCCTGTCAAAGCGATAGTGATTGCCTGTAATACGGCTACCGCGTTCGGGAAGAGGGATATCGAATCGTTCATCGACCGTGCCGGTCTGGATCTGAAAGTTATCGGCGTGATTGATGCAGGTGTACGGGCCGCGCTGGAACTGTTTCAAAAAACGGAAGGCGGCAGTATCGCGGTCATGGCAACCGTGGGGACGGTTGCTTCCGACGGGTACACAGAGGCGATCAGGGCTCAAATAGCGTCTGACGGCTTCACCGGGAATATCTCCGTCTATCAGCAGGCGGGGCTGGGTCTGGCCGGGGCGATCGACGGTTCAAGCGAGTATATTTCCGATAAAACACAGCCCCGTGCGGAGTACCGGGGACCCGCCTTCGACAATGCCGATGCTGACATTGAGAGGCCGCTTTTATCACGGTATGGATTTGATTGGGAAAACAACAACATGCTCTACAGCGGAAGCAGAGATAATCCGCAGGAAGTACAGCTGAATTCAATTGAGAATTACATTTCGTATCACCTCGTGAGTCTGCTTGAGAAGATGCGGCTGAATAATGAGCGAAATCCCCTGAAAGTGCTTATCCTTGGCTGTACCCACTATCCATATTTTACCCACGTGTTTGAAGAAAAACTCGAGCAACTTTGTAATTATTCAGAAAACGGTTCCTGTGTCTACCGCAAATATGTGTCACCGGAAATTGTGTTAATCGATCCCGCCAGCTATACAGCAAAAGAACTGTATGAATACCTGAAGGAGAAAGAACTGTTCGGATCTTTCACCTCCATGGCAGGTGATTTCTTCATAAGCGTGCCGAATCGCTTCAATTCCGATGTACAGCTGGATTCATCCGGTAATTTTACGTATGACTATAAATACGGAAGGGATGCCGGTATCATGCAGGAATATGTAAAAAGGGTTCCCTTCAGCACGGAAACGATCACACCGGGGACCAGGGAACGCCTTGAGAGGGGAGTGCCTGAAACGTTCAGGCTGATCAATGGCTTTGACAATTAACTGTCGTTTTTGTTCCTATATCCGAAAAAAATGATACTTTCAGTGTTTGAGCTCCCGTACAGGTGCTGCCTCACTGAAATAGCGGACACAGTGGACCGGGACTATTTCAACAAGAGCGCCTTTCCGCCCATGGTGCGGGAGCCGGCCGTCAGCCTGATATAGTATATGCCTGAAGGGTATTCTGATGAGGCGCACCAGGTGACCGTATGCTGTCCCGCCCGGGCGACATCATCGTAGAGCGTTTCAACAGCCCGGCCCTTCGTATCAAATACGGAAATCCGGACGGGCATGTCCCGTTCCAGGGAAAATCCAATATGGGTTACTGAATTGAACGGATTGGGATAATTCGGCAACAGAATACAATATTCGGGCAGCTGGCCGGATTCGTGCACGGGCCGGACATCTGTACTGAAGCTGTCAGTTTCAAAGAATGTATATGAAATCCCGCCTTTGTCAAACCAGGATCGGGAAAGATCATATTTATTAAATGTATACGAATAGCCGTTGTATTTTGCCGGATCATGGACAATTGGTGTCCCGTCTGCGGTAAAGCCCGCCAGCATCATCAGGTGGCCAGAATAGAGCGGGTTTCCTACGGACATGGCAATGCGGCCGCCGGCGGCAAGTACGTCTCGTGCATCACTCCATGTCCGGTATCTGGTTACTGAGCCCGTCACACCGTATTCAGATGCATTCTGAACAACCCGGGGCCATATTCCGAACAGGTTAAAATAGGGATCTCTTGTATCCCGCGCAAATTTCAGAGGATCTACTTCGATGCCGTAGCTCCGCAGGATCATCGAGACAGAAGTAGGCGAGCAGATGCTGCCGCCGATGTCGGGATCTATGCTGTATTGATAGAGAAAATCAGTGGGAATAAAAATCGCCTCCGGGTTGTCATTGATTATTTCTGTATAATTGACAGCATCGGTGGTTCTTGTATCACTGATGAAAAAACTCAATTGGGTCACTGTTGGTGACGGTTTTTCCGCAGATGATCGTTCCATATATATTTTATACTGCCAGCTGCTTTTATACACATTCAATTTGACATAATCGTAGTCGATATATCCCTCAGAATATCCGGTGGTCCCGTATGATCCCCAGAGATATTCTTTCCAGTAGCCTGCGAGGAGCCAGGGAGACCAGCCGCTGCCGAGCGGGAATCGTACTTGGATAAAAAAACTGCATTCATCATCAGGTACCGTTCCGTTCCAGGAGGGGAGTCCCCGGTTAAACGGATAGTCAGAGGAATCGGGTTTCAGGATAACAAATCCGGAGGTCACGCCGTCCTGGAGCATAAGGCTCCTCCCGTCCGCACTTGCAGTCAATCCCGAATTTTGTTCGATCCGGGAAAAAAGCGTTTCCCCCCGCACTACGTAATGCTGATCAGGATATGAATCAGCTCGCACCGACTGGCATACAAGTAAGATACCTGCCACAGGAAGAAAAAGATTTCTGGATACGTACATGATCAGCCATCCACTGTTAACGGTTCGCATGGACAATCGAAGGATGCAGGCACTCTTTTACACAGTGTTACGGCCATGCTGTTTCTATATCTTAATCAAATCATCCACCCTGCGCAAGTGAAAAATTGTCGCGGCATATCGGTTCCGGATATCCGGTTCGCAGGGGGGGGGAGATGAGCGAACGGCCGGAATATATCTGTAAAACCAACTGTAAAATTTACAGTTGGAGCTTCATATGTTAAAAATAAAAAAAGAACTTGACATGAATTAAAAAATTTTTAACTTTAAGTTTGTAAACAATCTTTACTAACTACCATATTTTACATATAATCATCACATTTTCACGAAACGGATCAGAGACGAGTTTTTCATTGATATGTTAGTTTAGCTGCAATACTAACTAACTTTGCCGTGGTCATGTCTTATTCATTTTATTTAATATTTTCTGAATATTATTACCATTTATTTCCTACGAACTAATAAAAAGCATCAAGAGGTGATTTAAATGATGAAAAAGTATTTCTCAACACTCGCCTCAGCGGTTCTTTTCACCATGGTGACGTGTCTTGCCTTCGCGGGAACCACCGGGAAAATTGCCGGAAAAATTACCGACAAGGCAACAGGTGCTCCTCTCGCGGGCGTCAATATTGTTATTGAGGGCACGATGCGGGGAACTGCTTCAGATGTGAACGGGAATTATGTGATATTGCATATCCCGCCCGGGACCTATTCTCTCAAAGCGACGATGATCGGCTATGGTCCGATGACGGTAAAAGAAGTGCGTGTCAAAATTGACCTGACGACACGTGTCGATATGCAGCTCACCGAGCAGGTCGTGGAAGGACAGGGCGTGACTATCATCGCGGAAAGCAAGCTGATTCAGGAGGATGAAGTCTCGACACGCCATTATATTTCCGCGGATGAGATGACGGTGATGCCGGTCGATAATTTTCAGGAAATCGCCAAAAATCAGGCAGGTGTCGTGGGAAATCATTTCCGCGGCGGCCGCAGCAACGAGGTTCTCGTGCTCATTGATGGAATTCCGGTAAAGGACCCTGCCGGCACCTATTCCGACGGTGTAACCGAACTTGCCGGATTCACAGGCGATGTTCCGGAATTCGGTATTCAGGAACTGGAAGTCTCCCTGGGAGGATTCGGCGCTGAATACGGGAACGTTCAGTCAGGGGTTCTCAATGTGGCTCTCAAAGAAGGGCGGCAGAAGTATGCCGGTAATCTCCGCTTTACTTCTACTGATTTCGGCACCAGCAGTATGACAACACAATTATTGCAGAATATTTATGAAATAAGCCTGAACGGCCCCGAGCCTGTGACATCCCAGCTACTTCGCAGGGCCGGGATCAATCTTCCCGGAGCGCTGACTTTCTCTCTTTCCGGAGAAATCACGGACAAAGATCAGGGATACTATCTTAACCAGCAAAGTTACAATCAGTCGTTTCAGGGGAAATTGACGTATAAAATATCACCCACTCTCAAACTGACCTACGGCCGGCTTCTCAGCAAGCGAAACTGGGACGAGTTTTATTTTCCCGCGTCAAAATACGGGCCCGGTCCGGATTATCCAGAGAATGAATATCAATATGTAGACAACAACAGACTCATGCATTACATCTACGTCAATGATCCCACCAGGTACACACAGGGAGAAATTCAGAATAGCGAAGGCATATTTGAAGGCAATCCCTACAGTTCGATCCAGACGTACTACGTCGGGGGCATGCAGGACTATCTCTGGAACCGCATGCAGAGGACCAATTTGTCCTATCTGATCTGGACCCATGCGCTCAATCCCAGAACGTACTATGAAATCAGTTTTAACGATTTCTATTCCAATTATCATTACGCTACCCCTGATATGGAGGACCGGGACGGTGACGGCAATACGGAAGAGGACCTGGTCTGGGACATCAATAAAGACGGTCCCCATCCTATCTACCGCGAACAGGAGAGCAACTACTGGTGGGTGCGCGGCGATGATCCCGGATACCGCGATCAGCAATCGTGGACAAGAAGCCTGCAGGCCGATCTGGTCACCCAGGCCACGGCGAACCATCTTCTCAAGACCGGACTTGAACTGTTTATAAACCGGACCAAAACGGAAAATATCAGCTGGACCCTGAATCTGACATCCCTGCGGAAGGATATCTGGGATCAGCAGAATATGGATCTCGGCATATTCGTACAGGATAAGATCGAGTTCGAGGGCATCAGCGCACTGGTCGGATTGCGATTCGACACCTTCAATCCCAACGGCTTCGATAACGCCGCCTATTTTCCCGGGGATTATCATTATCCGTATGAGCAGGTCGATGAAAACGATGTGCCCGTCCTGCTTCATAAACAGAAGGCGAAGAGCAAGTATCAGCTGAGTCCGCGTCTCGGTATTTCCCATCCCATTACCGACCGTGATATTCTCCATTTCACTTACGGGCACTATTTTCAGCGGCCCGACGCCTACTTCCTCTATCGCAATTACAAGATACAGTCACTCACAAAAGTCGGCAATTTTGTGGGTAATCCAGATTTGAAGCCCGAAAAGACGGTTGCGTACGAAGTGGGGTATGAGCATCTCATCACCGATGATATAAAAGCCACGGTCACCGGATACTACAAAGACGTCACCAATCTCATGAACTGGCGGAAGTATGTGGCCCGCAGCATTCAGGACCGGGAGCTCAACGTCTACACCAACGCGGATTATGGCAACATCAAGGGATTGGAGTTTACCCTTACCCGGCGCATCGGCCGATACTGGGGCGCCCAGGCCAATTACACCTTTTCGGTCGCCAAGGGAAGGAGTTCCAGTTACAACGGCGGTTCCGGCTCTTTCACCGATGCAAAGAGAATGAATATTCTCGATCATGACCAGACACATACGGTGAATGCCAACCTGACGCTGCAGACGCCTTCTGATTTCGGTCCGCGGCTGGGAAGCGTCAAACCGCTGGCAGACTGGATCATGAATGTCCAGTTCGAATACGGCAGCGGCCTGCCCTACTCCTCCTACGGCACCGGTAAAATCAATGACAAACGCATGCCCTGGACAAGCACTACCGATCTGAAGCTGATCAGAAAAATATCGGTGGCCAATTTGACGTTTGAACTGTTCTTCGACGTATACAATCTGTTCGACCGGAAGAATGTCTGGTGGATCGGGAATACCCAGTACTACGATCAGGGTGATCCGAACGACCCGACGATCAAAGGTGATCCCTCTGTTGTGAGAAGGGACAATATCACCGGTGATTACGTCCGTAACCCGACGGTGTTTTCCTATGCCCGCCAGTTCCGTTTCGGCATGGCAGTGAAGCTGTAGTGCTCATCGTTCTTCCCTAGTAGGAGGTTTTACATGAAATCATTTAGAATAATTACACGCCGGGTATCCATCCTGCTGATTGTCAATATGCTTGCCATACCGCTTTACAGTGCGGATCCGCCGGGTAAAAAAGTGAAGCAGGCGAAGGTAAGCCGGCAATCCGACGGTCCGATCGTTGAGACCAATGTCAAATGGCATAAAATCGGCACTCTCTGGCAGCGGCTCACAAATTACGGAAAACATGGCGACGACGCCTACGAAAACCGTACCCCTTCATGCGACTGGCCGGGGGGCTCTGGTAATTCCTATCTCTATAGAGGTTCACTGTGGCTCACTGCTGAAGTGGATGGCGAGTACCATTCCTCGATGGTCGAGGATGCGGAATTCTCTCCTCTCGATTCAGTGCATGTCATCACCGGAGAAGATGCTGTTTCCGAGGAGGATACCTACACACGCTACTATGACGTCAAGGCTCCGGAAGCGAATGATCATACACCCCTGGGACTGGAAGTGACCGAGCGTACCTACGCCTGGAGTGAAAGCTTTCGCGATGATTTTATCATCTATGAATACACCATCAAGAATGTAGGAATCGATACGGATGACGACGGGTATCCGGACATGCAGCGCGACCTGAATAATTTTTATTTCACGTTCCGTATGGACGGTGATGTGAGCAAGCTTCCCAACTGGGCCGCCGAGTCCAAGTTCTCCAACCAGGATGATCTCGGCTGCTGCAACGCGAACTGGGACTGGATCGATCTTTTCCCGATTTGGCAGGGCGTCGATCACGGTCTCTCCGATGCAGACGCCGACAGCTCCATGATGTTCATGTGGGATGGCGATAATCCCTACTATCCGGCCGATAACGGCGAAGACGATGATACCGGAAATCCCGGCCCGGACGGCACGCTGCAGACACCCGGGTTCCTCGGGTACAGGATCCTGAAAACAGAACCCGCTTCTTTCAAAGTGAGCTCGTTTCATCAAAATCATATCTACAATGATCCCGCAACCGACAAGGAAGCGTACGAGCGGATGATGAAACCGGAAGTGTTTGAAGGGCCGGTTCTCCAGGCGGGCATTCCATTCCCGTACGATTACCGTGCCATTCTCTCCGTGGGGCCCCTGGCGACACTGGCGGCAGGTGATTCAGTCGTCGTTACAGCGGCAATCGGTGTGGGGTGCGATCCCGTGCATGGAAAGTTGGAGAGCCTCAAGGAACTCGTCCGGATAATGAATGTCGCCAAAACGCTCGTAGATGCCGACTATCAGCTGGAAAACCTGGCGGCGCCGGCTCCCGGACTCGAAGTTACCGAACACGTTGTCGAGGGAGTAGGGCAGGGAGTGGAAGTGATCTGGGACAATGTGCCGGAACAGCACGGCAATTTCCAGGGGTACAGGGTATGGAAGAGCGCTGATAAAACCGCTTCAGGAGCGTTCGACTGGCAGCCGCTGGGCCTGGGTTCCTATTTTGACACCACCGGCAGCGTCTCCTGGCCGCCTCCTTCGTCAGGGATTCCCGGGTATTACCGGATTATCGATACCGATGTGATAAACGGATTTGAATATCAATATTCAGTGCAAACCGTCAGTTACGACGAGACATTCGGCACCATGGAGAGCAATGTGCTTACAAACCTCGTATCCATTTCTCCCGCGAACCCGGTGGCAACCGACCTCGACAATATAAAAGTCGTTCCCAATCCGTATATCGGCAGCGCGGCCTGGAACAATCCGATCCCCAGCGATGCCGATGCCTGGGAACACCGGATCCAATTCACCAATCTCCCTGCCGATGCTTCGATTAAAATATTCACGCTGGACGGCGATCTGGTTGATGAAATTGTCTCCGGCGAAATAGCCAAGAAGAGCACTTCATTCGTCAGCGAAGGCAGTGCCAGTGTCGCCGAGTGGGATCTGATAACGAGAAATGATCAGGATGCGGCACCGGGGATATATATCTATGTCGTTGAATCCCCTTCCGCAGGGACCAAGGTCGGTAAATTCGTTATCGTTCGCTAAAATCGAGGGATATGACAATGAATAAATACATACTTTATCTTGCAATTGTCGCTGCACTGCTGGCCGCCAATCCTCTATATACCCAGGATTTCGCTCCGGTCGGCACTGCCGTTGCCCAGTTTCTTGAAATCGGCACGGGCGCCCGGGGTACGAGTATGGGAGAGGCGTTCACCGCTATTCCCAGCAATCCCGATGCCGGCTCGGTGTTCTGGAATCCGGCCGGGCTCGCCGATATCCGGAAGCGGAACCTGTATACGTCATATACCAAATGGCCGGCGGATATATCCATTGGAAGCATTGCCTTTGCCCTGAACAGCGGCAATACCGGCACCTTTGCCGTCAGCGCCGTCTATCTCATGACCGATGACATGGAAATTACCACGCTTCAGCAGCCTGAAGGGACCGGGGAGATGTTCAGCATTTCCAATTATGCGCTGGGATTATCCTATGCCCGTCGTCTCACCGACAGGTTTTCCTTCGGCATATCCGCCAAACTTGTGCACGAACAGTACCTGTCCTACGGTTACTCGACCTGGGCCATGGATATCGGCACCCTCTACAGCACCGGGTTCCATGGACTGAAAATCGGCATGTCCATACTTCACTTTGCGCCGGAAGTGCAATTCAACGGAAAATATATCGATTACAGTGATCCCCTTTCGATCGATGCCGATAAACCGAAAACGTTCGAAACCTATTCTCTGCCGATTAATTTCCGTTTCGGCATCAGTCTGGACCTACTGCGCAATGGATACCATTCTCTTGTCCTGGCCGCGGATATGGTTCATCCCAATAACAATCTTGAACAGTACAATACAGGTATGGAATACTGTTTCGACAACCGGTTCTTTCTGCGGGCCGGATATCAGCTCGATGACAATGAAGGAGGGGTGGCCGTCGGCGCGGGCACTATGCTTGCCGTTCCCGGCAACAGGACACTCGCTCTTGACTACGCCTTTGCGGATAAAGGAATCCTGACATCGGCGCACCGGGTTTCATTTTCCTTCTTCTTCTAACAGGCGGTCATGGCGGCACAGCTGAAAAAACTTATTCACAGAAGTGTTTTCTGTATTCTTTTCTGGGTGAACGGCGGCGGCGCGCAAACCGTCGCTTTGCGGCCGGAAATACAGTCCATGGTCGAGCTGGTCTCGGCTGACAGTCTGCACCGGCACGTCGAGATTCTCAGCCGGGCCGGAGGCTACGAGAGCCGGATCACGTTCACGAACGGCAACTACGCCGCAGCAGCGTATATCGCCGGCTGTTTCGAATCGATGCCCGGAATGACCCGGGTGGTGAGAGATACATTTTTTATCAATAGCGCGAACAGTCCCTGGAATGCGTATCCTATCATCAATATTATCGGGATTAAAGAAGGTGATAGTGCTTCGGAGCAGATAATTCTCCTGGGCGGGCATTATGACAGCTCCTGCAGCCATGAATCCGATTACGGCAATCAATGGAATACACGCAAGGCGCGGGGTGCGGACGACAATGCCTCGGGAGTTGCCGCGACGCTGGAGATTGCCCGGCTGCTCTGCGATCCTTCCAGCGGATATCGTAATGAAGCGACACTGAAATTTATCGCGTTCGCCTCGGAGGAGAGTCATCCTGAGATCCCGAATATCAGCCATGCAGGCAGTTTATATGACGCCTATCATATGAAAAACGGCAACGAACAGCTTTCCGCCGCTCTTATCCTGGATATGATCGCGTATAATCACGTGACGGATTATATCGAAGTGATCTCCAATGACGCCTCCCTCGATCTGGCGAACCGGACACGCCTGGCCCGCGATCTCTATGTACCCGGGCTGACGATGAATAGCGGTCCGATAGACGTGCCGTACAGTGATCACGAATCCTATCGGATATACGGCTTTCAATCCGCTCTTTTAATGGAGAACGACAGACCCTGGAACAACGATTCTCCCTGGTATGAGCTGAATCCCTATTATCACTCGAGCAGCGACAGCCTCGGCACACTGAATTTTACCCTGATGAAAAAAGTGACCCAGACAGCCCTGGCCACCGTGGCGGAACTCGCGGCGCCGGAATCTTCTCCATCCGTCACCGAGATGAATGCTGAGTCTCACGGGGAAGCATATGGTGCTTATCCCAATCCCTTCAATGCCCGGACAACGATCCGGGTTGATCTCGAAACAGCCGCTTTTGTGAACGTTGCTATCTTCAATTCACGGGGGCAGGAGGTTGCCGCTGTGTGGGACGGGAGACTCGACAAGGGACCGCACGATCTGCCCTGGAACGCGGACCGGATGCCTGCGGGTCTGTACTTCTGCAGGATCATCTCAGGGGTCCGGAACGTCGTGTTGAAA
Organism: bacterium; assembly: GCA_016934955.1. Taxonomy (GTDB): domain Bacteria; phylum Zhuqueibacterota; class QNDG01; order QNDG01; family JAGLOF01; genus JAFGRY01. The sequence goes on from JAFGRY010000049.1 coordinate 67,483, forward strand.
CTCGCACTTGTAAAGTAAATGACTAGATAAAAACAAGGAGGGCGCATACGTTAAAACCGTGGTATCGAAACGACCATCTAACCGAAGGGAGAACAACATGAAAAGAAACGTTACTATCATTGCAGCGGCGATGCTCTGCCTGTTCGTTTTCGCCGGTCTGCAGGCACAGACCTTTACACGTTCACTTGTCATTCCGCCTCCTGAACCAACGCTGAACAACGGCGGAATCGGTGATATGATCGCCGGTGTCGATCTGGACAACGACGGTCTGCTCGAGATCTACCTGGTGAACGACAACTGGAACGACACTCCCAGTGAAGTGATTCCCCGTATCTACAAACTGGAACAGACAGCTGCAGACAACTATACCGACTGGCCCATTGTCTGGCAGGGCGCTCCGCCGGTAGCAATGCAGAACACCTGGCCGCCCCTGGCGGTCGCCGACCTCGATGGCGACGGCAAACAGGAGATCGTCTGGGGCATCGTCAATAACACGGGAGTCGAGGCCAATCCCTACCGGATCGTTGTCTATGAAGTGGCCGGCGACGGATCCGACAATCTCGGTGTCGATGTGGGCGGCGGTGTCTTCGGCCCCAATGCCAAGTGGACGATCACCGATCAGGATGGAATGAATATTCGTACATCGGATATCGATATCGCCGATCCGGACGGCGATGGTGTCGCTGAAATTTGTTTTTCCGACCGGACCGGCAACACAGACGGTGTTTACTTCGGCGTTATTTCCGTTGACGATATTCCTGACAACGGGGACGGATCCGAAACCTGGACCATGGAGGTCAGCGGCTGGGACTACGGCGATCTGGCCTCCGAACCCATCGAAAACAAATGGGATGTGTCAGTGATCGGCCACAATATGTACACCTTTTGTGAGGTCGAAATCTCCAAGCTTGCCTGGGACGGCGCCGCCTGGTCCTATACCGCCCTGAATCCGCTGGCCGGCGGCAGCACATTTCTCTCTTCCCAGGTGGCCGATCTTGACTTTGACGGCACCGAAGAAATTATCGCCGGCGTGTACGACTGGGGTGATGATGCGCAGAAGGGGATCGTTCTTCTTCAGGAAGACGGCGACGACCTGGTGCATACACCGCTGGTAAATGTGTTGAGTTATTTTCCCGGTGGATCCCGCGGCCTGCTGGGAAGCGCCCAGGGCGATATCGACAATGACGGCTATCTCGATTTTATTTTCGGAGCAAGAGCCGCGACACCGAACGGCGCTATTTTTATGCTTTCCTATAAAGGGGGAGACATCACCGATCCAGCCAGTTATACATTTGCCGTAATCGACTCGAATTATGCCGAGGATGGTATCTGGAACGTCGTCCAGGTCGCCAATGTCGATGGTGATGATGAACTGGAAGTGCTCTACACTTCGAGCACCGATGCCGGTGTCTTCCCGAACAAAGGCACGCAGGGCGTTATCGTACTTGATTACAATCCCGGTACCGGAGTATTCGACAAGCGTGTCCTTGTCCTCGGATACAGCCTGAACCAGAATTATCCGAATCCGTTCAACCCGACCACGACCATCTCCTACACGATCCCCGCGAATGAATTCGTCACCCTGAAGATTTATAATATTATGGGTCAGGAGATAAAGACGCTGGTGAACGGTATACAGCCCGCAGGTGTCAATGAAGTACAGTGGGACGGAACGAATGATTTGGAACAGCAGGTTGCTTCCGGCACCTATATCACCTGGATGAATGCCGGAAACCAGATAAAAACGAGAACCATCACTCTGATGAAGTGATCCTCCAGGAATGACCGGAGCTTCCTTCGCAACCCCGGTGGCCGGAGCGCCACCGGGGTTTTTTCTATGATCATCATCTGTTCAGAGTGGAACGGGATGTAACCGATCTTTCCGGGAAAGTCTTTAGTATCTGCATGACAATTAGTCGAAAAGATCTTGATCCGCAGTGAGATACGGAATGTGTCTGTTTCTCCGGTAATCCGGCATGTGTAAAACATTCACCAAAGCAGCGTTTGACAGATCCTGCTTGACAAGCGGGAGATATTTTCATACCATACCATCAGAGGCTTTTACTGCAGTCCGGAAGTGCACTTTATTGAGCAGAGTGCCATATCACTGAACCTACTGAATCCGTGAAAACGGCAGCGGTGCAATATCCCGGGGCAGACGCCTGACCAATCCGCAACAGATTACGGGAGTGGAAAGATTATGAACAGAAGAGATTTCTTAAAGGACACCACTGCGTTCGCTTCGGTGGCCATTCTGCCGTCGTCGGCATGGAAACGGGTGAAACACACCCCCCTCCGGACAGCTCATATCGGTGTGGGGGGGATGATGGGAGCGGCGGACTTGAAGAGTTTTTCATCTCATCCGCTAGTTCAGGTGACAGCTTTATGTGATGTAGATACGACATTTCTGGCAGCAGCCAAAGCGTTGTATCCAAAGGCGAACGTGTTCAGGGATTATCGTAAAATGCTCGATTCCATTGGCAAAGAAATCGATGCCGTCTGTGTCTGCACCCCCGACCACACCCACGCCCCGGCCTCGCTAATGGCCATGGAGATGGGCAAGCCGGTGTACTGCCAGAAACCCCTGACCCACCATGTCTCTGAAGCACGGGCCATGAAAAAACTGGCAGCGGATAAAAAGCTGGTTACCCAGATGGGGATTCAGTGCCATTCCAGTGATATGTACCGGCAGGCTGTCACTCTTATTCAGAACGGGCTTATCGGCAAAGTGAGCTGCGTGAGAGCGTGGTCGCCGAAGAACTGGGGCTATGACGGTCCGGCACCGACGGGCAGTGATCCTGTCCCGGAAACGCTTGACTGGAACCTCTGGGTGGGCACTTCCCCTGAACGGCCGTACAAGCAAGGATTCTATCATCCCTATAACTGGAGAAAACTGCTCGATTACGGATGCGGCACTCTGGGAGACATGGGCGTTCATATTTTCGATACTCCCTATACCGCCTGCGGGCTGACAGTGCCCAATACCGTTAAAACCAGCTGCAGAGAGCCCAATGGATTCAGCCATCCGGAGCATAATGTCGTTGAATACGAGTTTCCGAAAACCAAATACACCACCGATAATTTTAAATGGATCTGGTATGACGGCGAAGGTGCACCGCCGGCTCATCCCGATCTGAAACTGCCGGATGATGAGCCCCTTCCCGAGCAGGGAGCCATGTTCGTGGGAGAAAAGGGAAATCTGCTGCTGCCGCACTGGGATTTCCCCAGGCTGATTGTTGGGAATACATTCGAACCCATCGATTTCCCGGAGATTGAACCGCAGGATCATTATCACCAGTTTGTCGATGCCTGTATGGGCAGGGACACATGCAGTGCTTCCTTTGACTATGCAGCCAATCTGACCGAGGCGATTCTGCTGGGCGTGATTGCCAACCGCTTCCCGAATGAAACTCTGCACTGGGATATCGCTTCAGGCACATTTGTCGAGTCGAAAGCGAATGAACTGCTTGACTTCAGGTACCGGAAATTTTAACTCCCGACAGCGTGAGAGTGTATAGAACACCCTGACCTGGAGGTCCGCAATACTGATACATTCGCTGCTTGAAAACATTCTTTACAGCAGAAGGGGCGTGTCCTGTCTGCTGCTGGTCGCCGGTCTGCTCCTGGGATCCGGGTGCAGTTCCAATACAGCTACGCCTGATTCTCCCGGAATAGCGATGATGTCGAAGGCGTTTAGCAATCCTCATGCAGACACCCGTCCCGGTGCCTTCTGGTGCTGGCTGAACGGCAATATGACCAGAGAGTCCATTTCCCGGGATCTCCGGGAGATGAGCGAAAAGGGCATGGGCAGAGCGGAGATTTGGGATGTGGCGGCAGTGAATAATCCGGACAACTATATTCCAGCCGGTCCCGCTTTTTTGAGCGACAGTTCGGTGGCGCTGATCACATACGCCTTTGAGCAGGGGAAAAAGTACGGTATCAAAATCGGCATGATCGGCTCCAGCGGCTGGAATGCGGGGGGTACCTGGGTCGAACCTGACTGGGCCTCCAAACAGTTATTTGTGTCCGAGCTGCGGGTTTCCGGTCCGCTCAGGGAAAATCTCCAACTGCCGTTCCCGGAAGTACCCCGCCGCTGCCCGAAGGGTGAGGACGGATACCCGGTCTTTTACAAAGAGGTGGCAGTGCTGGCTGTGCCGTTTTCCGGGGAAAAACGGCTTGATTCGACCGGCAGGATCATCGATCTGTCCGAACGTCTCGCTGGAAACTGTGTGCATGCTGAACTGCCCGAAGGAGAATGGATCATCCTGCGCTTCATCTGCTCCAACAACGGGCAGCGCCTTATTGTCCCGTCACCCGAATCCAGCGGTCTGTTTATCGATTTTTTAGACCCGCAGTCGACCAGAAAACATCTCGGGCACATTATGGAGAGGCTCGGCATTCCCCGCGGAAAAAAGCGTAAAGGCGGTCTGGCCTATATCGAATTTGACAGTATGGAACTGGCGGCGGGGATCCCGTGGACGGACAGGATGCCGGAAATCTTTAAAAGAATGCGCGGGTATGATCTGACCGGGTATCTGCCGGTTCTGGCCGGATGGTCCATTGGCGGCGAATCGGAGCGGTTTCTCTATGACTGGAAGAAGACCATCAGCGATCAGCTCATATTCAGCCATTACACGACCGGAAGAGAATTCCTCAAAGCGTACGGGGTGGACCTGGTGGCGGAAGCCGGAGGACCGGGACCTCCCACCTGGGATACCTGTCCGGTTGATGCTCTGAAAGCGTTGGGAAATGTCACTGTCCCCCGGGGTGAGTTCTGGGTGCAGCACCGGAACATATTCCTGGTGAAGGAGGTGGCCAGCGCGTCGCATATATACGGTAAAAAGATCGTTGACGCCGAATCATTCACCACCTGGCGGCGGTGGAAGGACAGTCCCTTCGATCTGAAAAAACTGGCGGACAGGGCCTTCTGTGAAGGATTGAACTGTGTCACCTTCCATACATTTGCCAGCACCGCTCCCGGGGACGGTCTGCCGGGCAGAACCTACCATGCCGGGTCCGACATCAATCACGCCAACACCTGGTGGAACAAATCAAAACCGTTCATGGATTATCTGGCCAGATGCAGTTATCTGCTCCAGCAGGGGGTGTTCGTAGCCGATGCCTGTTACTATTACGGTGATCAGGCACCGAATTTCTGGCCGGCCTATCACTATGTTCCGAAAAAGATTATACCGGAGGATCTGGGAGAAGGCTATGATTACGATGTGGTGAACAGCGATGTGATCCTGAACCGAATGTCGGTAAAAAACGGAAAGATTGTTCTGCCCGACGGGCTGAGCTATTCTCTGCTTGTCCTGCCGGACCAGGAGGATATCCCGCTGAGGGTGCTGAAAAAACTTGAGCGGATGGTTCAGCAGGGAGCAACAATCATCGGGCATAAACCAACAGAGATTCCCTACCTGAATCATTATGCATCTGATCAGAAGGATCTGTCCCGACTGGCGGACACTATGTGGTACGGCGATGACGGAAACAGACAAGCGATTAATCCATTGGGGAAAGGGAGAATCATTCACGGCATTACACCGCGGGAGGTTCTTCTGTCGGATGGTATTGTCCCGGATTTCAGTTATAATCCTCAGGGAAGTCTGGACTACATTCATCGACGGGCCGGTGATACCGACATCTATTTCATCCGCAATAAAAACCCACAGCCCTGGACCGGGGAATGCTCATTCAGGGTGAGTGACAAGTATCCAGAATTGTGGGACCCTGCCACCGGGGAGCAGGTCAGTGTCACCGCATCCAGCGAAAAGGATGGCCGGGCGCATCTGCAGCTTGAGTTTGATCCCCATGGTTCTCTGTTTGCCGTTTTTAGCGTGAACAAACGGGCGATTCCGTCCAGCTGTAAAAGTGCCACTGTAACCGAACGGGCAGCATGTACCGGGAGCTGGCAGGTGACCTTCCCTGCATGCTGGGGGGCGCCTGAAGAAACGACATTCGATACACTGATTTCCTGGACCGACCATGCCGTTCACGGGATCAGGTATTTTTCCGGCACGGCAGCCTATCACCAAACAGTCACCATTGGGGAAGAGGAGGTACGTGATGGAACGAGGATCGAATTGGCGCTGGGTGACCTGGCGGATGTTGCGGAGGTGTTCTTCAACGGGAAATCGGCCGGCATCGTGTGGAAACCTCCATATACAGTCGATATCACGGACCTGGCGCGGGCCGGTGAGAATGAGTTGAACGTAGAGGTGGTGAATCAGTGGGTGAACCGGCTGACCGGTGATATGCAGTCGAATCCGGAAGATCGCTACTGCCGCACCAATCAGCCCTATATCACCGAAGACGATATGGGATATGACAACTGGGCCGAGGGCGGAGATGAGACCTTCAGGCTGAAAACATCGGGACTGCTGGGACCGGTGGTGATCCGGTTTTTAGAGTTTGATGCTCCGCGGATTGGCCGCTGAAACAGGCAGTACCATGAAAGGGTGGGAAGAACCATGAAAAAAAGAGTGCTCACGATCATCTGCGCCGTTGTCGCTGTATCCGTCGTCTATGCGCAGAAGACGGATGTCTCGAAACTGATAGACGCGCAGGCGTTCAGGCCTGAATCGATTCTCTGGTACGATACGCCCGCAGGGAAGTGGGAAGAGGCGCTGCCCGTGGGCAACGGCCGCCTGGGGGCCATGGTGTTCGGGAAACACGGTGAAGAGCGGATTCAGCTCAATGAAGAGACCCTCTGGTCAGGAGGCCCATACTCCACCGTCGTAAAGGGGGGGTACAGCGTCCTGCCGGAAATCCAGCGGCTGATCTTTGCAGGCAAACCCATCGAGGCCCATAAACTGTTCGGCCGGCATCTCATGGGGAACCCGGTGGAACAGATGAAATACCAGTGCCTGGCCAACCTGCATCTTTTTTTTGAAAACGAAAAAGAGGTGTCCGGCTATAAGCGCTGGCTCGATCTGGGGACGGCAACGACCCATGTGGAGTACACGGCCCACGGCGTCCGTTACCGCCGGGAAGTTTTCTCATCCGCTCTCGACCAGGTGATCGCTGTCCGCCTCACGGCAGATACACCGGGAATGGTCTCCTTCCGGGCCCAGCTGAGGGGCGTACGCAACACCGCCCATTCCAACTACGGCAACGACTACTTCCGCATGGACGGCATGGGCGATGACGGCGTCATGGTCAACGGCAAGTCCGCCGACTACCTGGGCGTAGAGGGGAAGCTGCGCTACCGGGCGCAGCTCAGGGCCGTCCCCGAGGGAGGAAGCATGGAGGTAGTCGGGGATGAACTCTTCATTGAAGGTGCCGATGCCGTCACCCTCTACCTTACGGCGGCCACCAATTTTATGAATTATCGGGATGTGAGCGGTGATCAGGTTGCCCGGGTGGAGGAAACATTCGACGCTATCAAGGGGAAATCTTACCAGGAGATCAGAAACGCCGCCATCGCGGATTATCGATCCTATTATGACCGGGCCTCACTGGAACTGTCAACCAGCGAAAATTCCTTTCTTCCCACGGATAAACGTATGGCGGGGCTTGAGACCGGCGCCGATCCCAACCTGGCGGCGCTGGCCTATAATTTCGGACGCTATCTGCTGATCAGTTCCTCCCGGCCCGGAACCCAGCCGGCCAACCTGCAGGGCATCTGGAACGAAAGCCAGAACCCCAGCTGGGATTCCAAGTACACCACCAATATCAACACCGAGATGAACTACTGGCCCGTAGAAACCGCCAACCTGTCAGACTGTGCTGAACCGCTTATCACCATGGTGAAGGAACTGACCGATCAGGGCCGCGAGGTGGCCAGGGAGCACTACGGAGCCTCCGGCTGGGTGTTTCATCAGAACACCGATCTCTGGCGGGTCGCTGCCCCCATGGACGGACCCACCTGGGGGACCTTTACCGTGGGCGGTGCCTGGCTCACCACCCATTTATGGGAACACTATCTTTACACCCTCGATACGGAGTACCTTGAAGAGATCTATCCGGTGATCAAGGGGTGTGTGGATTTCTTCATGGATTTCCTGGTTGAACATCCAAACGGCACATGGCTGGTGACCAATCCCTCGAATTCACCGGAAAATCCACCCAAAGGCCCCGGCTATCACTATTTCTTCGATGAAGTGCCCGCCTTCTGGTATTTCACCACCATCTGTTACGGGGCCACCATGGACATGCAGATCCTGACCGATCTTTTCGGTTACTACGCCGAGGCCAGTGCAATTCTCGATCGGGACAGGGACTATGCGAAACAGGTGCTGGCCGCCCGGGCCCGCCTGGTGCCGCCCCTGATCGGAAAGGACGGCACCCTGCAGGAGTGGACCGAGGATTACGAACAGCTGGAGGAGAAGCACCGGCACTTCTCCCACATGTATGGTCTCTACCCGGGTAATGTCATTTCCGCCAAACGCACCCCGGAACTGGTTAACGCCTGCAAGGCGGTGCTGGAGCAGCGGGGAGACGGGGGAACGGGGTTTTCCCGGGGCTGGAAAATGGCGCTCTGGGCCCGTCTCTATGACGGTGAGCGCGCCTGCCGGATCTTCAAAGGCTATATCAGGGACCAGGCCTACCCGCAGCTCTTCGCCAAATGCTACACGCCCCTGCAGGTGGACGGCACCTTTGGCGTAACCGCAGGCATCACGGAAATGCTGATGCAGTCCCACGAAGGCGTGATCGATCTGCTGCCGGCGCTCCCGGAGAACTGGAGCGACGGACGGTTTGACGGTGTCTGTGCCAGGGGCGCGTTTGAACTAGATATTGAGTGGAAAGCCGGTGTGGTATCCAGAGTGACTGTCCTCTCGAAAAAGGGGGAGACCTGCCGGATCAATCCGCGGGTGACGGTTGAGATAATGTCGGACGGACAGTGGATCAGAAGCAAAAAATATAAAGACGGCTCTGTTGAGTTCAAGACAAAAGCAGGAGCAACATATACACTCGTACAGAAATAACCTGAAGGAGAGTCAGGAGCCGTCCCCATGTATCATTCCCGCAGAGAATTTTTAACATTACTGGCAGCTTCAGGCATAACCGCAGCTGTCCCGAATTTTCTCTCCTGCAGCGGTCTGCTCTTTGCCGGGAAACGGCCTAATATAATTATCTTCCTTGGTGATGATCTGGGCTACGGAGATCTGGGGTGTTATGGAAATCCGATTATCAAAACACCCCATATTGATGCCTTTGCCAAAGAGGGTGTCCGCTTTACTGATTGCCATGCAGCCGGAACGGTCTGTTCGCCGTCCCGGGCCGGGCTGCTCACCGGCCGTAATCCATACCGGTCGGGATTTTACTATATAGCCGACAGCGGCGCCTGGCTGCGGACCGAAGAAAAAACGATCGCCTCCCTTCTCAGGGAAAGCGGCTACGACACCTGTTATGCGGGAAAATGGCACCTGAGCCACTTTAACCGGGACGACAGTCAGCCGGATCCCGGAGATCACGGCTTCGACCACTGGTTCGCCACTCCCGTGAATGCCTTTGAAGGCCCTGACCACCCGACTACCTTTGTCCGCAACGGCGTCAGGGTGCCGGAAGTGGACGGCTGGTACTGTGATGCCGTTGTAAGGGAGTCGCTGGAGTGGCTGCGGAACCGGCCCGATCCGGAAAAGCCGTTCTTCCTTGTTGTAGCCACTCACGAGCCGCACACGCCGCTCGCGCCGCCGGAGCACTACGCCGCCATGTACGACAATCAGGAAACCGATGAGCTGGAAAAGCGGATTCGCTACGGGGGAGTGGTGCGTCCGGACCGGGAGATCGGTCTGAATAAAAAATACTACTACGGCACGGTTTCACAGCTGGACGCGGCTTTCGGTAACCTGATGCGGGGTCTCGATGATCTCCGGCTCGCCGGTAATTCCCTGGTCTTTTTTACCAGTGATAACGGACCTGAGAGTCCGGTAAATATGCAGGAGTCCAAGGGTGAGTGGGACGATCCCATTCGGGACAGATGCTTCGGAACACCTGGTCAGCTGCGCGGCATGAAGCGCTTTACCTATGAAGGAGGGCACCGTATCCCCGGCATCCTGCGCTGGCCGGGCCGGGTCCGGCCGGGTAGTGTATGCGGCACCCTTGTCAATGGCACGGATATTCTGCCGACCGTGTGCGAGGCGGCCTCCATTCAGCCGCCCCGGGACAGGACCATTGACGGCACGAGCATTCTCCCTCTCTTCTCCGGAAAACAACTGCAGCGGGACATTCCCCAGTGCTGGTTCTTTCCGGCCTATGAAGATGCCATGGGGTACATCCCCCAGATGGCGATGCGGATCGGCTCCTATACACTGCTGGGATGGTTTGACGGGAAGAGACCGGGTGAGCGCTATATGGACTGGCTGAAGCGGGCGCAGCTGATCTCCTTTGAGCTGTATAATGTCAATGCGGATGAAGCGCAGCAGAAGGATATATCGGCAGACTGTCCTGAGATCCTGAACAGGCTGATCCCCCGCATGAGAGAGTTGTGGAAGGATATACAGAAGGAAGGACCCTGTCATAACAAGTGGACGGCACATTAAGGTATTTATTTGTGATGTTATTGTAAGGGAGGGTAATCCATAATTCGATGTTATTCATTCCAGGGCGGGAATTAACTGCCAAACCTTCAGTCCTGCTTGGGACAATTGTTATAACAGAGTGGATTTTAAAACATCCCACATAATATAAATTATCTTGCATCATGTATTGAAAATTGATATGTTAAAAATACTATACTAATTTTAACGAGATGTATTCATCACAAAAGGAGTACTTCTTATGGTTGCAATGTCTAATAAATCATCGAATTTATATCTGGGTGTTCTGCTTACGAGTGCCTCCACAATCCTATTTGAAGTCGCGCTTACCAAAGTTTTTTCAGTGACTATGTGGTATCATTTCGGCTATTTCACTCTTTCTCTTGCCTTATTTGGTATGGGGGCAGGTGGCTTGGGAGCGTATTTTAGACAACATTACCTGAATCGTCGTTTCCCTGCAATACTGAAACAATTGACAATGCTGCAGGCTGCCAGTTTCGTCGTCTGTATAATTTTCGTTTTATCTGTACCGACAATGGATCTTTTGAATTTTACAGGTATCGTGCGTCTAACCTCTATTTTTATATTTTGCGCATTGCCGTTTTTTCTTGCAGGTGTAATCATTTCAACAGCCATCCAACATAATGTTAATAATGTTTCACGGATCTATTTTTCAGATCTTATTGGCGCTGCCTTAGGCTGCCTCCTTTTTTATGTAGCAATCACTTTTTTATCCGGACCAGGTGTTGTGCTATTTGCCTGTATCCTGGCCATCGGTGCCTCTATTGCCTTTGTCGAGAGGAATAAAAAGAATGCAATCAGGACCAGAATTTTCATACTGATTATTACTGCAGCCACTCTTTTTACAGTTGATTCATATACCAATATTTTTACTGTCCGCTATACCAAAACGTATAAGGAACGTAAAGATATACTATTTGAGAAATGGTCGCCGCTGGCCCGGATTACCGTATATCCGAAAGTCTTCTGGCGGGAAAATGCCGAAAGCCCTTTTGGCTGGGGGATGAGTTCCAAATATAAGTCCGATGAAAAACGTGATCAACTTTGGGTTGAACAAGATGCAAATGCCGGGACACCGATCACTCGCTACAGCGGTAACAAAGAGGAACTTGATTATCTAAAATATGATGTAACTACATTCGCCTACCATTTATTTCCAAAAATTGAAGATGTTTTTATCATTGGTGCCGGTGGAGGGCGGGATATATTATCAGCACTGGCCTTTGATGTAAAACAAATAAAATCTTGTGATATAAATCCCATTACCATACATCTCGTTAAGGATACCTACCGCGAGTTCTGCGGAGATATATACCACCTTCCAAATGTTGATGTAGAAGTGGCCGAGGGGAGAAGCTACCTCAGAAGACAAAAGAATGATTATGATATCATTCAAATTTCTCTGATCGACAGCTGGGTTGCCACTCTTGCAGGTGCTTTCAGTCTGGCTGAGAATAATCTTTACACTGTTGAGGCTTTTCAGGATTATTTCAATCACCTTGATGACGACGGGATGTTGTCATTGACACGGTTTTTATTTAAACCGCGCAATCAGACATTGCGTATAGCTATACTCGCCAGAGAGGCTCTGGCTGAATATGGAGTAACCGACCCCTCGAAAGCAATTGCCGTGGTCGGAACAAAGCGGGGTGACGGCATGGCAACAACCTTGATTGGTAAAAAGCCGTTTTCTCAACACCAGCTTGAAAAAATTCGTACAAAGGCCGATTCAATTGGATTTGATGTATTATATCTACCCGGTATGGCCGGTTCTGATCAGGATTTTTATAATGCCCTGACCGCTGACGATTTAGATGAATATATCGAATCATCCTATTATGATTTCAGGCCACCTACAGATAATTGGCCGTTTTTTTTCCAGATGCTGTACTTCTCTAATGCATTTGATATTATTTTTAAAAACAAAGAAATTGTTGGTCAGCGTTTCAATTATGTTGCACCATTAGTGTTGACAAATTTAATGATAATTTCAGGGCTTATGGTGGCACTTTTCTATTTTTTACCCTTGTCCCTTTCCCGTAAATCGAAGCGGCTTCCGTCTCTTTTCGGTCTTTTCTTCATCTCTATTGGACTTGGTTTTATGCTTGTTGAGGTGTACCTGATTCAAAAAGGATCGCTATATCTGGGACATCCTACTTTCAGTCTCACGGCTGTCCTGTTTTCGATGTTGACAGCTGCAGGGTTGGGGAGTTTTTTCAGCGGTCGTTTTAAGGAGAACCAGTTACGGGTAGAGCTGATGCGCACAGGGGCTGTCCTGTTTGGTCTGCTGATCCTGATGGGGCCTGCAATGAAATGGGTTTGCACCAACACTATTGAGCTGCCGTTACCGCTTAAATTTACTATTTTTATTGCCCTGGTAGCAGTTGTTGCATTTTTTATGGGTATGATGTTTCCAACAGGCATTCGGTTGCTCGGACCAAAGCAAACCGATTCTGTGCCGTGGGTGTGGGCATTAAACGGAGGCGCTTCTGTGATGGGTTCAATCTTTGCTATGAGCGTAGCAATGATGTTTGGCTATCTCCAAATGCTTTATCTGGGATGTCTCTGCTATTTTTTAGCAGTCCTGGCGGTGTACTTTGTCAGGGAGAAAAGACAGATTACATAATCAACATTTTTCCTCTCTGTCGTAAGGCTGAAGGTTAAAACGGTATATTTCAACCAGGACATACCCGGAAGTATAACCTTACTATGGAATTACAGTACCTGACAATAATCAGGCGATCTGCAGGAAAACAGTAATGCATAAAAAAATGGAATAGCCAGTGACTCTTTCCCGCGTCAGTCGTAGAGATTTTTTGCATTATATAGGTCACACAACTGCAGCTTTGGCTTTTGGAGGGATCAAGTGCTCGACTCCTTCACGGAAACCAAATATTCTCTTTTTACTGGCCGACGATCAGCGAAACGACATGCTCGGCTGCGCCGGGCATCCCATTCTGAAAACACCGGCCATCGACAGCCTGGCTGCGGGCGGCGCCCGCTTCGTGAACGCGTTCGTCACCACGGCGATCTGCGCGGCCAGCAGGGCTTCCATTCTCACCGGGCTGTATGAATGCACGCACGGCTATACGTTCGGTACGCCCCCGCTGAGCGCAGCCCGGATGGCGGTAAGTTATCCGGCTCTCCTGCGGCAGGCGGGATACCGGACCGGTTTCATCGGCAAGTACGGTGTGCAAACACAAGGAGAAGGGGAGACGGAGAACGCGATGTTCGATTACTTCTCTCCCCACAGCAGCTATCCCTATCTCAAACCGCAGCCGGACGGCAGCCTGCGTCACGAAACGGAGATCTGCGGTGACAAGGCCGTGGAATTCCTGAACTCGCTTCCGGGGAAGGAGCCCTTTTGCCTTTTGGTCAGCTTCAACGCTCCCCATGCCGCCGACTGGGACATGGAGCACCACTATCCCTGGCCGAAAGCGGTGGACGGGATGTATGAGGATGTGGAAATACCGCCGCCCCGGCTTGCCGATCCGGCTATATGTGAGAGTCAGCCCGATTTTCTCAAAACATCCATGAACCGCATCCGCTGGTACTGGCGCTGGGACACGCCCGAAAAATATCAGAAGAACATGCGCGCCTATTTCCGCATGGTCAGCGGCATCGACCGGGTTGTCGGCCGCATTCGCGACGAACTGGGGCGGCTGGGCCTGGCCGGCAACACGATCATCATCTACATGGGCGATAACGGCTACTACATGGGCGACCGGGGATTCGCCGGTAAATGGTCCCATTACGAAGAGGCGCGGCGGGTGCCGCTGATTATGTATGATCCCCGCCGGCCCGGAAAAGAGCACGGCATCCTTCCGCGATGCATGGCGCTGAATGTGGATATCACTCCCACGATTCTGGATCTTGCCGGTGTAAACGTTCCGGCCTCGTGTCAGGGAGTGAGTCTCGTGTCCCCGACACGGGGAAACCGTCCTCGCGCCTGGCGGGAAGACTTCTTCTGCGAGCACCGCATGGACCATCCGGACATCCCCAAGTGGGAAGGGGTACGCGATACCCGCTATGTGTACGCCCGCTACTACGAACAGAATCCGGTCCATGAGTTTCTGCATGATCTCGACACCGATCCGGATGAACTTCGGAACGAGGCCCATAATCCCGCGTACCGGGACATTCTCACAGGCATGCGCGCCCGCTGCGATGAACTGAAGGCCCGCTATACATCCGCCGCACATGGGGCCTGAGATCCTAAACAAGGGAGAGTGAGACAATGCAGTGCGCACGACGGATACGATTCGTAAGATCAGCGGCCGCGGCCGGGCTGCTCATAGTGCTTGTTCTCTCCTGCGGCGGAAACCGGACATCACCATCGGATTTCGGGGCCGCCGCCTGGATAGGAGACGGCAGACCGCTTCCGTCATGTGACGCGGATTTTTATAGGGATCAGCCCGCACCGCTGTTCCGCCGGGAGTTTACGATATTAGATTCGCTGCGGAGCGCCACCCTTTTCATCACGGCCGCCGGCTACTATCGCGCGTCCCTTAACGGATCACGTATCGGAGACCGCCTGCTCGATCCCGCCTGGACCGGTTTCAGCAAACGGATCTATTATGCCGTGTACGATGTCACCGGCGCGCTCAGGCGGGGAGCGAACTGTCTCGGCGTCACCCTGGGAAACGGCTTCTACAATCCGCTGCCCCTGCGCATGTGGGGCAGCCGTAATCTGCGGAAGGTGCTGCCCGTCGGCCCTCCCGCCTTCATCGCCCGCCTGCGGATCGAATACAGGGACGGCAGGGTTCAGGAAGTCCGCAGCGACACGACCTGGCGCTGGGCGCCGGGCCCGGTGCTGAAGAACAGCGTCTACCTGGGGGAGGTGTACGACGGCCGCTGGGAGATCCCCGGCTGGGACCGTCCCGGAATGGACACGACGGGCTGGCGTCCGGTTCTGCAGTCCGCAGGACCCGGAGGTGTACTGCAGCCGGCCTTCTTTCCCCCGATCCGCACCACGGCAACGATCACGCCTGTATCGGTCTCACCCGCCGCCGGACATGTCTGGATCGCGGACATGGGCGTGAACCACACGGGACTGTACAGGATCCACCTGCGGGGAGAACCGGGCGACACGGTGACCTTTCGTTTCGGTGAACGGCTCTACGCGGACGGCTCGCTCAATCCCATGACCACGGTGGCCGGGCAGATCAAACGGGCCGGTGTGGGCGGGCCCGGCGCCCCGGACATCGCCTGGCAGACCGACACGTATATATTTGGGGAAAATACGAATATATGGTACGCCCCGGAATTCACCTTTCATACCTTCAGGTATTTGGAGATTTCCGGCCTTTCCTGCCGTCCGGCTCCAGGGGATATTGAGGGGCGGATCATTCACAGCGACGTGGATCAGAAAAACGAATTTTCCTGCTCCGCCGGCCTGATCAACGATATTCAGGACGCCTGCAAACGCACCTTTCTGGCCAATTGTATCGGGGTGCAATCCGACTGTCCTGCCCGGGAGAAGTTCGGCTACGGCGGCGACCTCAACGCCACCGGCGAGGCGTTCATCTGCAGCTTCGATATGCAGTCCTTTTACCGGAAGACCGTGTATGACTGGCTGGATGCGATGAACGATTCGGTCTTCGTGGATACGGCTCCCTATGTGGGCATTCGCTACTGCGGGGTCAGCTGGGAGTCGGCCTTTCTCATCACCCAGTACTATCTCTGGCTTTACTACAATGACCGGGAGCTCGTGGATGAACTCTATGACCGGGACCTGGCCTGGATGGACAAAGCGGCCCGCATCCATCCCCTGGGGCTCGTTGTGGAAGGGCTGAGCGACCATGAGTCGCTGCAGCCGGTGCCCGTGGAACTGACCGGCACCGCCCACTACCTGCAGTGCGCCGAGATCATGGCCCGTTTCGCCGGATTGCAGGGAGACAGAAAGAACCGTGCAAGATTCCAGTCCCTCGCTGACACATTACGATCCATTCTGAGGGAGAAGTTCTGGGACACTCCCGTACCCGGTCCAATCAACCGCCAGACGCTGTTCGCAACCCTGCTGTACAACGATATCGTCCCTGAACCTGAAAAGGGCATTGCCGTGGATTCGCTCCTGGCCGCGGTGCGGTCGGCTCCCGCGGGGCATTTTATCACCGGCATTTTCGGCACTAAATACATACTGGAGGCGCTCTCCGCGAACGGCCACGGTGACATGGTGTTCGACATCGTCAACAGCCGTGAGTTCCCCGGCTGGGGATACATGATCGACCGGGGGGCGACCACCATCTGGGAGACCTGGAAGGAGAGTGACAACACCTACTCCAACTGTCATCCCATGTTCGGGTCCGTTTCGGGATGGTTCTATCAGTGGCTGGGAGGGATCCGGCCCGATCCGGACTATCCGGGGTTCACCCGGTTTTTTATCACCCCCGTCATCCCGGATGGTCTGTCGCACATGCGCTGTGTATACCGTTCTCCGCACGGCCCGATCGTCTCCGCCTGGAAAAAGGACGAACAGAACCGTCCGGGGTTCGAGATAGAGGTGCCGCCGGGCAGCACGGCCATGGTGCGGCTCCCCGTGGGGGAGGGAGAGCGGATGGCCGTCCGCAAACGCGGAAATGACGCCGTCCATCTCTTCCCCGACGCCGTGGACGGTTCATGCAGGTGCGAACTGGGAGGAGGGGAGTGGGAGATTGTGACTGTTAATAAGTAGTTATCATTGCCAAATTATATCGAGATGGTAATACCGGTACCCCCGGTCCCTGATTGCTTTTCGATCCTGTTCAACCACCGGCAATCTGCTGAATTTTTTCTGGCATTATCTGAATTTACGTTGTATCTTTCCCTGTATTTCTGAATGCACATACAATCCGTGATTATCGCCGTTCGTTCGAGCTCGTGTGCTGCCCGGTAGCACCGCAGCTTTTGCACATGGTATTGTGGAAGCGGATCAGAGATATCCGGATCATGTCCACTGTCGTTTAGGAGGAATCATTCCATGAACACTTTTAAGAAACTGGCAGGAAAACCCCTGCTTGCCATCTTCCTTACACTCCTTATCGGCTGTTCCGGTGACAAGGGCACCAATCCTCCCTCGGATAATGAAGTGATAGAGGACGTACATGAAGTGACGGCATTTCAGGACTCCCTGGACATCGTTCTCGACACCCTTCTCGGTGAGCTGGATCAGGAGACGGCCCTGGATTCCCTTCTCAGGGCTGCCCTACGGGACCCTGCCGTGGAAACGGGCGGGGCAAGCGCATACGGCCTCTTTATCGAGTATAAAAACGGAGTAATCGGAGGTATCTTCATCGATGATGCAGATGATCCCGCAGGAACTGTTCCGGGCATGGCGGACGTGCCGGACAGAGACCCGCTGCTGAAACCGATGACCGGAGAGCTGCCCACGTCCTTCAGAACCCTGTTCGTCAATCCCAGTTATTGGGAACGAAAGCAATATGCCGACGAAATTCTCGCTTTATACAACAGTCGTTTCCCGACACTCGGATTCAGCCGTCCCGATGTGCTTGTCAATGACGAGGGCACGCTGGACCTGCTTGCTGAACTTGATATCTACGGGATCGTCCATATCTATTCCCACGGGGCTCCCTACAAAAAAGATGGCGAGATTCAGGAGGTCTATCTCCTGACCGGTGAGAGCGCCAACGATGTAACCACCGCGAAATACAGCGCCGATGTCCATTCAGGAAAAATTCCAGTCGTGCTCTGGCACGGCAAGGACCACCACTATTTCGTTTCTCCCAGATTTATCGGCAAATATAATGACTTCAGCGGGAGCAATACCATCGTTTACGGCGGATTCTGCTTCAGCAATCTTGGAAGCTGGTCCGCGGAGATCGTCGGCGGCGCTGGCGCAGCAGCCTACATAGGATTCGACTGGTCGGTTTATACAAACTGGAACGCCTTCTGGGCCCGAAGCCTGTTTTATTATCTGACCGATAAGACAGCAGCAGCACCTGTTACCATAAACCAATGGTTCGGCGATGCGACTGTGTCCCATGACTACTGGAATGAAAAAGACAACCGCACCGTGCATATACTGCGAACCCAGGCCAAGTCAAAAGATATGGCCCTCTGGAGAGACGTCGAAAAAACCCATGACATCGGTGTTGTCGTGAAAATAGACGGCCACTATCTCGCCACCGTGGTCAATCCTGATGAAACATACAGTTATGAATATGATTCCGAAGGAGTCTCCTATTCCACGAACGGTGATTGCCCAGGCGGTTTTAGCGGCAACACCTTTACCGGGTACGGTTCGCAGCAGGTCGGCACCGGAACCATAAGCAGCACAATCAGTGCCGTGTTCAGCGGCGACAGACAGATGATCGTCAGTATCAGCTGGATCGAGAACTATAGCTTTCCGACATATACGAAAACCATCACATTCAGCGGACGGAACATCCCCCTGGACTATTCGTACTCCGGCACTTCCATCTTGCAGATACAGGGTGAGTCGGCGGCGGATGCCATCGTCGCCTTCTCTGTGGAACAGACCGCTGCCGAGGGGCTGAGTTACCGCCTGCAGAGCTGGAGCACCGATTGGGACAGCAAGGTC
Organism: bacterium; assembly: GCA_016934955.1. Lineage (GTDB taxonomy): Bacteria > Zhuqueibacterota > QNDG01 > QNDG01 > JAGLOF01 > JAFGRY01. The sequence goes on from JAFGRY010000049.1 coordinate 86,527, forward strand.
TGGGTGGGCCTGTCGGATCTTTAAAAACGTCAGGAAGGAGTGAACCGCTATGAGCATGCTTTTTTTCATCATCGCCATCGTTTTCGTTATCTGGGGCGTGGTGTCCGCCCTGGTGATGACCGACTATATTTCCAAACGGGGACACAAGATCAATGTATTCCTTTTCCGGCTCTACATTTACCGCTACATACACACGTACTGTGAGCTGACGAAGACCGAAAACGGGAAACCGGGGTTCTGGTTCTACTCCTATATCGTCTGCATGAATGTCGCTCTCATCTGTGTCATTATCGGAGCGGTGCTCAAATAGATCTGCATGCGCCGGGTATGTACACTATGCTGCACACAATACGGTGTCAACGCTCAGTGATCTGTCTGATGCTGTGCCTGGGACCGGCCCTGTGCGGGGCATCCGTCCGGCACGTGAATGCCGGTCATCCGCAGGCATCGGACGGGAATCCCGGCACGGCGTCGCTGCCCTGGCGCACCATTCAGCACGCCGCCGGGACCGCCGCGCCCGGTGATACCGTCTATATCCACACCGGCACCTACCATGAACATGTCTACATGGAACAATCCGGTGCGGAAGGCTCCCCGGTCGCCTACCTGGCCTGGCCCGGAGAAACGCCTGTGCTGGACGGGACCGGTGTCACCGCCTCCGGCAACGGTCTTGTCATCAGCGCCTCCCGGATAACGATCCGCGGCCTTGAATTCCGCAGCTGGCCCGGGAACGCCGTCTGGATCGAACAGTCGTCCCATCTCGATATCAGCGACTGCACCGTCCATGGCGCAACCTACGGTGTCGGTGTCGCCGACGGCAGCCATGATATCCGGTTCACCAATGTCACCGCGTTTGATTTCGACCTCTACGGGTTCGATGTCTCTCCCTCAGGGGGAGCTCCCTGTCACGATATCGAATTCAGCGGCTGCAGCGCCCACAGCGGGCGCGATCCCCAACAGAACGTGGACGGGTTCGCCCTCGGCCACGGAAGCCAGTACGGTTTCAGCTTTACCCGCTGTACCGTCCATGACGTGTACGACGGGTTCGATATCAGCGCCCGCAGCACCGTCCTGAACGGATGCTGCGCCCATGACTGCTGGAACGGCGGCTATAAACTCTGGCAGGACCGGGTGGTGCTCTCCAACTGCATCGGCTACCGCTGCGGCATCTCCGTCGCGGAGCTCGACTGGGACGGCGATCCCGGACTGACCGCCATGTACAACTGCACTTTTTTCGACTCCGGCGTCTTCACGGTCTGGGTGGAAAACAGCGCGGACAGCCTGCGTATGTACAACTGTATTATCTCCGGGGGGGACAATATCGGCCTCGCTTTTGAACAGCGGGATGCGGGCAATTACAGCGGAGATTACAATATTTTTCATAATGACAATACGGAGAGGGGTATTACCGCCGGCTACGAGGATGAATTTTCCCTGAGCCGGATCGGGGGGGGTGAGTGGACCGCCTACAGTGGCCAGGACAGCCATTCTTTCACCGCCGGAGATCCTTCCGCGCTTTTTCAGGACCCGTCCGGCTATGACCTGCGCCTGCACGAGAACAGCATTGCCGTCGATGCCGGCACATCCGCCCATGCCACTGCCCTCGATTTCGCGGGGAATCCCCGTCCCCGGGGTTCGGGCTATGATATCGGCGCCTATGAGTTTCAGGGAACCTCAGTTCCCGTATATCGTCGCACACTTCCGGAAAAGGGGCGTCTGGGACGGAACTATCCCAACCCCTTCAATCCCCGTACAACGATCCCTTACACGCTTCCCCACGACGGGCATGTCACGATCACCATCCATACGCTGCTCGGCCGGCGGGTGACGTCTCTTGTCGATGAGTGGCGGGCCGCAGGTTTCCATGCGGTTTCATGGGACGGAAGAGACGATACCGGTATGCCCGCAGCGTCGGGAACCTATATTGTCCTGTATCGATCAGGAACAGCGGTCTTCTCACGAAAACTGATGCTGCTGCGGTGATCAGCCGGTTCCTTCCCGGCAATTTCGCAGCTGTAGCCGCCTGCATACCCGTGAACCTGCTGCGGTGATCATCAGGCACACAGAAGGGAACAGGAGTGCCCCCGGCACTCTCCAGTACCATTCATACCAAACGTTCAAGGAGGGAACGCCCATGTCTCGAGACCTGGAAGATCTCACCCCGGTTTTCAGAAGAACCATTGAGGAGCTGCTGTATGCCTGTGAGCGGTCGGGCTATCCCATGCAGCCGTTCTGCACCCTGCGGGATCCGTTCGAACAGGCCCGCCTCTGGCGGCAGTCCCGCACCCGGGAAGAGATAGAGGACCGTATGCAATGGCTGAGAGGGGGAGGAGCCGGCTTTCTTGCCCGCTGCCTCGAAAGCGTCGGGCCGCAGTCCGGGCGGCACGTTACCAACGCCCTGCCCGGTCTTTCCTGGCACCAGTGGGGAGAGGCGGTCGACTGCTTCTGGCTGGTCGGGCATGAGGCCGAATGGTCCGTTCGCAAAAAGATCGACGGAGTCAACGGCTATCGTCACTACACCCAGACAGCCGCCGACATGGGACTGAATGCCGGAGGCACCTGGCATTCATTCAAGGACTGGCCCCATGTGCAGCTGAGGCGGGAAGCGAGTCCGATGGATGTATTCCCCCTGCCGGAGATCAACGACCTGATGCGTGAACGGTTCGGATACGCGTGATTACCGCTGGTGATCGGTTTTTTCACTTTTTTCTTTCAGGTCCGGATGCGGATATGTATATTACACCGCACGTTGATTTTCGCCGTTAACCGTTTCCGGATCTGACCATGAAAGCAGCCGTTCTGCAGTTTTCTCCGCATTTCGGGGATACCGATGCCAATCTGGCCCGTATGGAAGAGATGCTTGACGGGGTCGAAGCCGATCTCGCGGTGCTTCCCGAGCTCTGTATCAGCGGGTATCAGTTCCTTTCCAGGGACGAAGCCGCTTCGTTGAGTGAACCCATACCTGACGGCCCCGCTGTGGAGCGGATGACCGCTCTCGCCCGAAAACGAAACATGTACATCTGCTGGGGCATGGCCGAAAAGGCCGGCGATACCCTTTACAATGCATCGGTGCTCACCGGCCCGGAGGGATACATCGGCGTCTACCGCAAGACCCATCTTTTCCTCGACGAAAAAAAGTGGTTCGCCCCGGGTGATCTGGGCTTTCCCGTGTGGCGGCTGGGAGAAGTACGGGCCGGCATGATGATCTGCTTCGACTGGATTTATCCCGAAGCTGCCCGCAGCCTTGCCCTTCAGGGAGCGGACATCATTCTCCATCCCGTTAACCTCGTGCTCCCCTGGTGTCAGCAGGCCATGCTCACCAGGAGCCTGGAGAACCGTGTTTTCAGCATTACCGCAAACCGTGTCGGATCGGAGCAGAGAGGTGACGCATCGGAACTGGTATTCACCGGTGCCAGCCAGATCGTCGATCCCTCGGGTGGCATACTCTTTCGCATGGGGCGAGACACTGAAGGCGTGCAGACAGTGGAATTCGACCCGCTGATATCCCGGAACAAGCGGATTACGGTCGGAAACAGCCTTTTCGAGGACAGGAAACCGGACCGGTATACTCTCCGGTGAAGGAAGAGCTATGGCGTCGTCGTGGACAGGAACCCTTGAGAAAATCGCCGAATGCACCTGGCGAATACCGGAAACCTTCATGCCGGGCATGCGGGTGCCGGGGATCATCTACGCCAGTGATGAGCTGATAGGACAGGTGCGAGCCGATCAGGCGCCGCAGCAGCTCGTCAATGTCGCGCATCTGCCCGGACTCGCCGGTCCCGTGGTCGCAATGCCCGATATACACTGGGGATACGGATTCCCTATCGGCGGTGTCGCGGCCATGGATCAGGATAACGGCGTTATTTCCCCGGGCGGCGTCGGGTATGATATAAACTGCGGTGTGCGGCTGGTTCGCACAAACCTGGAGAAAAAGGAACTGCTGCCGCGCATACGCTCCCTGACCGAAGCGCTGTTCCGTGATATTCCCTGCGGCGTGGGGGAAAAAGGGCGGATCACTCTTACCCGCAAGCAGCTGTTCCGGGTCCTCAGGGAGGGATCCGGCTGGGCTGTCGCCGAAGGATACGGTCGTGATGATGATCTGCTGCACACTGAAGAAGGCGGCTGCATGGAGGGAGCGGATCCGGCCCTTCTCACGGACCGCGCCCTTCTGCGGGGGCTGCCCCAGCTGGGAACCCTCGGTTCGGGGAACCATTTCCTGGAGATTCAGGCGGTGTCCCGCGTGTACGATCCGGATATCGCCGCCCTCTGGGGACTGCGGGAAAACCAGATTGTGGTGATGATCCACAGCGGCTCCCGGGGGCTCGGGTACCAGGTCTGTGACGACAGCCTGGACACGATGGTGAAGGCGATGGATACGTACGGCATCTCCGTACCCGACCGGCAGCTCTGCTGCGCACCGGTCCGCTCGCTTGAGGGACGCGCCTATTTCGCGGCCATGGCGGCGGCCGCAAACTACGCCTGGGCGAACCGGCAGATTATCATGCACTGGGTGAGAAGGTCCTTTGAGCGGATCCTCGGCGCGTCCCCGGCATCCCTGGACATGACGCTCCTCTACGATGTCGCTCATAATATCGCCAAATTCGAGCGATATACCGATGCCGGCAGGGAGCGCGAGCTGCTCGTTCACCGCAAGGGCGCCACCCGGGCCTTTGCGCCGGAACATCCCGCCCTGCCCGCTCGTTACAGGAGTACCGGACAGCCGGTGCTCATTCCCGGGGATATGGGTACCGCCTCCTACGTGCTGGCCGGGACGGAAAAGGCCATGACCGCATCCTGGGGTTCCTGCTGTCACGGGGCCGGACGGGTGATGAGCAGAAAGGCAGCCGTCAGGGCCGGGAAAAACCGCGACATCGCTGCTGAACTCGCACGCAAAGGCGTGCATGTGCAGAGCCGCGGGCACCGCACCCTTCTCGAAGAGGCGCCGGAAGCGTATAAAAATATCCATTCGGTGGTCGATGTTGTGGAAAGCGCCGGCCTCGCCCGAAAAATCATTCAGATGATGCCGCTGGGCGTCGTCAAGGGGTAAGCATGCAATTCAGTGTCAAACCGAAGAAACGAATTTCGATCAATATCACCTCGCTTGTCGATGTGCTTTTCCTGCTGCTCATTTTCTTTATCGTCTCATCCACATTTCTGGAACAGCCGGGCATGAAGCTCGATCTGCCGGAAAGCAGCGGCGTCGAATCGGTGAAGGTGGAAGGCTTCACCATCTACATCACCGCGGACGGCTCCCTGTTTCTCAACGAGGACCCCCTCACCATGGATTCGCTTCCGAAAGCGCTTGAAGAGATCGCACCCAGGGTGGACGAGAAGGGACTCGTTCTCAAGGGAGATGAAGGGGTCCGGTATGGTATCGTTGTCAAGGTCATGGACGCGGCCCGCAACGCCGGTATTGAAAAACTCGTCGTCGCGACCGAACTGACCGGCGAGAGGGAGTAGGCAGAGGAAAACGGGCGATCGCTATGGAAATCATCACCGGAATCACCTCCATGCAGAATCGGACGCGGGAACTCCGCGCCGCCGGCAGACGGATCGGCTTCATACCGACCATGGGATACCTGCACGAAGGGCATCTCAGCCTCGTTCGGGAAGCCCGAGGCCGTGCCGATGTCATCATTATGTCCATCTTCGTGAATCCCGCCCAGTTCGGTCCGGGCGAGGATTTCGAGCGTTACCCCAGGGACATGGAGCGGGACAAAATCCTGGCTGAAGCGGCCGGTACGGATATCATATTCGCCCCTTCCGCCGAGGAGATGTATCCCCGCGGGTTTCTCACCACCGTTTCGGTGGACCGGATAACCCGCGTGATGTGCGGGAAAAGCCGTCCGGGCCATTTTGACGGCGTCACCACTGTCTGCATGAAGCTCTTTCAGATCGTACGGCCCCACATCGCCGTATTCGGGCGGAAAGATTACCAGCAGTCCCTGGTGATTCGCACCATGGTAAAGGATCTCGATCTCGATCTGGAAATCATCACCGCACCCATCGTACGGGAAGCGGACGGACTGGCCATGAGTTCCCGGAACAAGTATCTCTCCGCTGACGAACGGGAGCGCGCTCTCAGGCTTTCTGCCTCACTGCGGGAAGCGGAAGCGGCGATACGACGGGGGGAAAGACGGGGTGAAGCAGTGGTCGCGGCCATACGGAAGCGAATCGAGGGACACGGGGTGACCATCGATTATATTGCGGTAAGCGACCCTCTGACACTGGAGCCGGTCGCCGTCATCGGCGACCATGTACTCATCGCCGTCGCTGTATATGTGGGAAAAACCCGGCTCATCGACAACCTGCTCATCGAAACGAACCCGGGGGAGTGACGGCCCCTGCGGTCAGGCTATCCGAGCAGCAGGTCGAACAGGCCCAGCAGCTTTGCCGCCATGATCAGGATCGCCGCGGCCAGCACCCTCCGTATCGTTTTCTCTCCGGTTTTTACCGCTGCATGTGCGCCCCACCAGGCGCCGAATCCGTTGCCGGCGGCAAGGCAGAGCCCGTACCCCCAGACGATATTGTTGGTGAGCATGAATACGACCAGTGTCGGCAGGGTATAGACCAGCACGATGAAGACCTTGTGCATGTTGACTCTGATCAGGGAAAGGTGCAGCAGATGATAGAGAATCGCCATCATGATGAAACCGACGCCTACCTGAATGAATCCTCCATACAGCCCGGCAAGAAACAGTGCGGGGTAGACAAACAGCCGTTTACGGCCGGACGGCGACGCGTCTTCCCGGTCGGTCTGGTACCGCGGCTTGAATATCATCGAGACAACGATGCCGATCATCACCACTCCCAGCATCCGTTCGAACCACTGATGCTCGATGCGTACAGCCAGGAGAGAACCGGCGATGGCCCCGGGAAGGGTGATGAGGGAGAGAGAGAGGCTTTTTTTGAATTCACTGACATTGTTGCGCCTGAAAGACGATACGGCAAAAATGTTCTGAACGACGATGGCGATGCGATTCGTGCCGTTGGCCGCTGCCGCATCCAGGCCGAGGAAGAGCAGCACGGGAAGGGTGAGGGTCGACCCGCCGCCTGCGTTGACATTGATAAAGCCGGCGATGGAACCGACGGTAAAGAGAAGTAATAGCGCGAGTGCCGGGTGCATAAAACCGCCTATTCAGCTGAGCCTGTCCAAATACCCGCATAACGTACACTTTTTCAGCCGTTTTTCCAAGCCTTTTCACCCGGAAGAATATTCCTTGTTTTTTTAGTCGTATGTTCCCATATTACCGGGGTGAAACGGGATGCAGGCGGTAAAGTGATTACAACGCTTATTTTTGATCTCGGCGGTGTGCTGATCAACGTGCATCAGCACCGTTTCGAGCAAAAAATCCTTCGAATGTTCCCGGACAGCGATCCGGAACGTCTGCGGGGGGCCTTTTTTGATTCTCCTGAAAAAGATCTGCTCGAATCCGGCCGAATTTCCCCCCGGCGGTTTCTCGACGGCGCGGGACGCCGTCTCGGCCTGCATATCGATCCGGTGCTGTTTGCCGACTTCTGGACCGACATCTTCAGCGAGAACCGGGATATATCCGCGCTCATTCCCGCGCTCAGGCAGAGATACCGGCTTGCCCTGCTCTCAAATACCAACAAACCGCATATGGATTATATCGGAACCGCCTTCCCCGTCGTTCACCTGTTCCATCACCGTTTCCTGAGTTACGAAATGCAGTTGCTGAAACCGGACACCGCCATTTTCCGGGAAGCGCTCCGCGCCCTTGGAAGCACTCCGGCGCAGACACTGTTTATCGATGACAGTGAAGCAAACACTGCGGCAGCCGCTTCTCTCGGCATGCCCGTTATTCATTTCAGGAACAACGCCGATTTTCTTGAAACGGCGCACACAATGGGTATTCTCTGAAACAATACCAGCCGGGGCTCCGTTTTAGTTTTCTGGCTTGGATTTTGCAGTAATGGGGCGGAACTGTTTGCTCACCATCAGGGAGAATGGCTATCCGCATATGAAAGACAAAGCCACCATACTCATCGTTGAAGATGAGCCGGTCGTCGCTGCCGATATAAAATCCAGTCTTCAGTCGGCGGGATACAAGATCGTGGGTGTCGTGTCTACCGGTGAAGATGCGGTTCTTCTGGCAAAACAGAAGCGGCCCGATCTCATTCTGATGGATATTCAGCTGAAGGGCCAGCTGTCCGGTATCGACACCGTCCGCCGGATCAACACGGTGTTGGACGTTCCGGTTATCTATCTGACCGCCCATACCGACGGGCACACCATTACCGAAGCAAAGACAACCACGCCGTTCGGTTTTATCGTCAAGCCGTTTCAGGAGATCGAACTGCAGACCTCGATCGAAATGGCCCTGCACAAATTCTCCATTGATAAACAGGTCAGGGAAAGCGAACATTTCCTTAGTTCAACCTTCCGCAGCCTCGGTGACGGGGTAATCGTTGCCGACAGGGGGTTGAAGGTCACCTATATCAATCCCTATGCGGTAATGATGACCGGATGGACCGATTCGGAAGCCGTGGGGAATGATCTCGATACCGTCTTCCTCGTGAAGGACGAATCCACCGACAAACCGATCTCCCATGTGGCGAGGACGGTGCTGAAGAAGGAACAACCCGCCGAATTCGTAAACAGAATGGTACTCGTCTCGCGCGAGGGAGGCAATCTGCCCGTTGACACCAGCATCGCTCCCGTAAAAGGCGATACCGGCGAAACCACCGGCATTGTGCTCGTGTTTCACGACACCCTTGACCGCAAGCTTACCGAGATCGCTCTCAAGGAGAGTGAGAACCGGTACCGCTCGCTGTTCGAGGAATCAAACGATGCCATTTTTATCCTCAACCGAAACGGTGATTTTATCACGGCCAATCGTGCCATGCAGCATCTGTTCGGGTTTGAGGAGAATGAACTGGTCGATTATGCCCTGGGACAGCTCTTTCAGGATGCAGCGGCCTGGCCCGACATGCAGCGGCGAATTGAAAAGAACGGTTCGGTCAGAGACTACCAGTCAAAAATGGTGACCGGCAGGAGCACTGTTATCGACTGCCTCATTACCGCCAGTCTGCGGCGTTCCGGAACCGGTGAGATTCTCGGTTATCAGGGTATTCTTCGCGACATCACCGAGAAAAAACGATCGGAAGAGGCGCTGAAGCAGAGTGAGACCCGCTATCGGCTCCTCGCCGAAAATATCGTGGATATTATCTGGACCATGGATGAAGACCTGAATTTCACCTACGTGACGCCATCGGTCAGCGATATACTCGGGTATAATGCCGCCGAGTTTCTGACACTCGATCTCGAACGGCTCTGCACGCACGAATCCTATCCCAGCGCGGCCGAATATTTTTCAACATTCGTTCCGAACAACGACGATGCCGGCGACAAACAGGTGAACATAGAGCTCGAACTCAAGAAGGCGGACGGAGGAACAGTGTGGGTCAATGTCTCCTCCTCGGTCTTTCGGGCCGAGGACGGCACCCGTGCCGGCATTATCGGCGTCGCCCATGATATTACAAAACGGAAGATCGCTGAAAAGGAGAAGGAACTGATGCGGGAACAGTTCCTGCAAGCGCAGAAAATGGAGGCGATCGGGATACTCGCAGGAGGAGTGGCGCACGATTTCAACAATCTGCTCACCGTAATCCAGGGTTCGACCGATCTGCTCATGATGCAGGTTCAGGAAGACGATCCCGTATACATCGATCTCTATGAAATACATAAAGCCGCGATACGCGCAGCCGAGCTGACCAGCCAGCTGCTGCTATTCAGCCGTAAAAAATCCATGCGGAGCGTCCCCCTCAATCTCAATCGCATTGTCGAGGATCTCCTGAAGATGCTGCACCGGCTCATCGGGGAAGATGTGGGGATCATCACGCACCTGGCTGACGATCTCTGGACCATATCGGCGGACCGCAGCAACATGGAACAGGTGATCATGAATATTGTGGTCAATGCCCGGGATGCCATGCCCGAAGGGGGAGAGGTAACCATCACCTCGAAGAATCTCACGCTCACTGAATCGGACACGGCAGCCGCGCCCAAGGGCCCAATCCCCGGAAGTTATGTCTGCCTGACCATCGCTGACGAGGGAACCGGCATCGATGAAGCGGCCCTGAAGCACATATTTGAACCGTTTTACAGCACAAAAGGCACTGGAAAGGGAACCGGTCTCGGGCTCTCGGTCGTATACGGGATAGTGAAACAGCACCAGGGCTGGCTGGATGTGGAGAGTACGGTGGGAAAGGGAACGACGTTTCGTCTCTATTTTCCCGCGCTTCTGCAGGATCAGCGGCAGAAAGATGCGGGAATGGCAACGCTGGCCTCTCTTTCGGGTGACAGTGAGAATGTCCTGCTGGTCGAGGATGAGGAGGGGGTGCGTCATTTCGCGATGCGGGCGCTCAGGTCCCACGGATACGAGGTCACCGGCGCGGCAACGGCTGAAGAGGCGCTGGATCTCTTTGGCCGTGACCCATCCGGATATCACCTGATTATCAGTGATGTGGTGCTGCCCGGTCACAACGGCATCGAACTGGTTGAGCGAGTGTTACGGGTTCGTCCGGAAATCCCCGTACTGCTCTGCAGCGGCTATACCGACCAGAAATCCCAGTGGACCGTCATCCAGCAGAAAGGGTATCGGTATCTTCAGAAACCTTACAGTGTGAACGAGCTGCTTCGCACCGTAAAAGATATATTAACGCCGTTTAAGGCATCTTTCAATGTGAAGCAATCATGACACAGGACGGAGAATTCCAGGGACTTGATCCCCGGCGGGACGGCTGTGCCGCTTCTGAATTCAGCCGCCGTTTCGCCATTCCCGCGAGCAGCCCGGAACTTTCCCTGCTTTGCGCCATACTCGACGCATTTTCCGCATTTCCCTACGAAAATATCAGTAAAATTATCAAAAACAGCCAGGTAGAGCGTGAGTATGAAAAAATCAGGCTTCCCGGGGAGATCCTTGCCGATCACTTTGAATATGGTCTCGGCGGCACCTGTTTTTCTCTCACCTACCTGCTGGATTGCATACTCAAGCACCGCGGATTTAACTGTTATCCGGTTTCCGCGGACATGCGCTACGGCGTCGGGATTCATTGCGCTCTTGTGGCGGTGGTGGACCGTCGCCATTATCTCGTCGACCCCGGATACTGTATTACAGCGCCGCTCCCGCTCGACAGAAACGCCCCCGTGTATTACCGGACGCCTTCCAGCGGCATCCGGCTGCAGTTCTCCGCCGGTGAGAGCATCGACCTTTTCACCTTCGATCGGCGGGGAGAGAAGTGGCGCTACCGGTTCAGCGACATTCCCCTGCCCTACGACCGGTTTATGCGCAACTGGCTGCACTCCTTTACCCTCAACTCGATGCATGCGCTCTGCCTCAACAGGATGCACGGCGGTGTCATGACCTACCTGCACCGGCATACTCTCCGGCGGACCGACGGGGGGACGGTTTCAAAAACGGACGCATCTGTCCGTGTGCATGCGCTGGTTCAGGAGCATTTCGGCATCGCCCCCCGGTTCGTGGAAGAGGCGGAGGCCGTACTTGCCATGCAGGGGTACGGGAGGAACACGTGAAGCCCGCCGAACCTGCTCCGGTGAAACTGCTCTGCGGTATTCTCTACAGTTCTCCGGAGCGTATGCAGGAAGCCTGCCGGATCATGGAACGGTGCTGGGGGGCGATCGATTTTGTCAGCGGCGATTTCCTCTTCGATGTGTCCGATTATTATGTACCGGAGATGGGAAAACCGATTTCCCGGCGTTTTATATCCTTCACGCAGCTCATTCAGCCGAACATGCTCGCATCGGTCAAGATCTCCTGCAATGAAATCGAAGACTCCCTGGCAGGGGAGGGAAATCGCCTGGTGAATCTCGATCCCGGCTATCTCGATTTTGACAAGCTTGTGCTCGCATCGGCGAAATACAACGGACAGAAGATATATCTCGATCACGGTATCTGGGCCGATCTCACCCTGCAGTACCGGAAGGGCCGTTTCGAGGCCTATCCCTGGACCTTTCCTGACTTTACCTCCGGACGCTATAACGAACCCCTGCTGCGGATACGGACACTCTACAAACGGGCGATCTCCGCATCATCACCATAAGAAAAACAGCGTGCAAACTCCTTGACAATGGTAAAAATAGTCTGTATACTGTAGAAACAGACAGCATCGATGTGCAAACATATTCCCATCCCTTTAATCGAATCCGGCGAGATCCGAAAGGGGCACTTTCAGAGAAGGATTACAGTACCTCTTCGGCAGCAGGCCGGGAGGTTTTTTTTTATTAACTCAGGGAGCACAGCCCGATGAAAGTAAAAGCAGAACTGATGAGTGCCGAGGCGATAACCCGGACATTGCTTCGGCTCACCCACGAAATACTCGAGAAAAACCACGGTATCGAGAATCTCGTGATTATCGGCATCCGCAACCGGGGAGACATCCTGGCACGACGCATTATTCAGGCCATCGCCGAAATTGAGGGGAGAGAGGTGCCGCTCGGCATTCTTGACATTACCCTCTACCGGGACGATTTTCAGCGTTTCTCGGAAACGGCCGTTGTCCAGGAGACGGAAATTCCCATCGATATCACCGACAAAAAAATCATTCTCGTTGACGACGTCCTCTATACCGGACGGACAATCCGGGCGGCCCTGGACGCACTGACCGACTTCGGCCGTCCCTCGCTCATTCAGCTTGCCGTACTCGTTGACCGGGGACACCGGGAGCTGCCCATCAAGGCCGATTACGTAGGCAAGAACGTTCCCACCGCCCCAGGTGAAGAGATTGCCGTTCAGCTGTTCGAAACCGACAAGGAAGAGGGCGTTGTACTCCTGCAGCCGGAATAGCCGACATATACCGTTTAATTTGAAAGGTGTTCAATTATGAAGATCACTCTTACCCATTTGCTCGGGCTTGAGGGCGTTTCAAAACAGGATATTACGACGATTCTCGATACCGCGGATACCTTTAAAAACGTTTTGAAACGTCCCATACCCAAGGTGCCAACCATGAAGGGGAAGACTATCGTCAACCTTTTCTTCGAACCGTCTACGAGAACCCGGTTCTCCTTTGAACTGGCGGAAAAGCGTCTTTCCGCCGATACGGTAAATTTTTCGGCGTCGAGCTCAAGCGTGCTCAAGGGCGAGACCCTCAAAGATACCATCAAAAACATCGAAGCCATGCGCATTGATTTCGTCGTTATGCGGCACGGGGCTCCCGGATCCGCGAAATATCTCTCCGAATGTGTCAACGCCTCCGTGATCAACGCGGGTGACGGCGCCCATGAGCATCCAACCCAGGGACTGCTGGATATGATGACGATCAGGGAGAAGGTCGGCAGAATCGAAGGGCTGAACGTGACCATTATCGGCGATATCAAGCACAGCCGCGTCGCCCGTTCAAATATTCACGGCCTCATCTCCATGGGAGCGCATGTGGGGGTCTGCGGCCCGGCAACCCTGCTTCCCCGCGATATCAGGGAACTGGGCGTGACGGTGTATCCGTCCCTTGAAGACGCGCTGGCCGATTCAGATGTGATCAACGTACTGCGAATACAGCTCGAACGCCAGAAGGGCGGCCAGTTTCCTTCACTGCGGGAGTACCGCACCCTGTTCGGTATCACCGGCGAACGGTTGCAGCATGCGAAAAAGGGAATCACGGTGCTGCATCCCGGTCCCATGAACCGGGGCGTGGAAATCGACAGTGATGTGGCCGACGGTAACGCGTCGGTCATCCTCGATCAGGTGACCAATGGACTGGCGGTCCGTATGGCGGTACTCTACCTGCTGGCGGGCGGCAGATCAAAAATGGAGGGAGACAGCAATGCCCAGTAACAAACCCGAATTCTTTGAAACGCTCCTGCTCAAGGGGGGCACCGTTGTCGATCCTTCCTCAAACCGGAACGAAAAAGCGGACATCATCGTCGACGGTGATACAATCAGGCAGGTGGGGACCATCGACGCCTCGTCTTTTTCAGGCAAGGTGATCGACTGTACGGGAAAGACTATCATTCCAGGGCTCATGGACATGCATGTGCATTTGCGGGAACCGGGTGAGGAGCACAAGGAGACGGTCGAGAGCGGTCTGCGTGCCGCCATGAACGGAGGATTCACCGCCGTATGCTCCATGCCGAACACCAAGCCCGCCATCGATTCCCTGAGCCAGATCGAGCTGCTCCGCAAGCTTTCCGGGGGCATGCTCACCGATCTTCATCCCATCGCCGCCGTCACCAAGGGCAGAGAAGGGAAGGAGCTTACGGAAATGGGCGAACTGGCCGCGGCCGGCGCGGTCGGATTTTCCGATGACGGCAGCCCTGTGCTCAACAGCGGACTGATGCGCAATGCCATGGAATACGCGGCCATGGTGGGGCGCTGTGTCATTGACCACTGTGAAGATCCCGACCTTGCAGGGGGCGGTCACATGAACGAGAGCCTCCAGTCCACCTATGCAGGGCTGAAAGCCATTCCATCGATCAGTGAAGCAGTGCAGGTCGCCCGGGATGTGCTGATATCCGAATACACCGGATGTCCGGTTCACATCGCCCATGTATCTACGGAAGAATCGGTGCGGATCATCCGCAATGCCAAGGCCCGCAAGATCGCGGTCACCGCGGAAACCTGTCCCCACTATCTTGTCCTGACCGATGAAGCGGTACGAACCTATGACACCAACTACAAAATGAACCCCCCGCTCAGGTCCGCGAAAGATCAGGCCGCCCTCATCGCCGGGCTCAAGGACGGCACCATCGACGTCATCGCCTCCGACCATGCTCCTCATCACGCAGATGACAAGGATCTCGAGTTCAGCGCGGCAGCCTTCGGCATTGTCGGCCTGGAGACATCCCTGGGCATAGTGCTCACGGAGCTGATGGGCAACCATCAGTTCAGTCTTGTTCAGATAATCGAGCTGATGTCCGCCAATCCCCGCAGGATTACCCGTGTCCCGGCCATTTCCATTCAGCAGGATCAGACGGCCAGCCTGACGATTCTCGATCTCGGGATGAAGTGGACCGTCGACAGCGCCGCCTTTATGTCCAGATCGGTGAATACGCCGTTTAACGGCAGGGAACTCAGCGGAGGAGCCTGGGGGGTGGTCAACAATCACCAGGTATTTGTAAAATAGTTCGGTTAGAATGAATAAATAACTTGACAAAAAAATACATTTTTATTACCTTGTGAGACTTTGGAAGTGTAAGTTGAAGGAGTAAAGAACCGTGAAAACTGTTGTACCCAAAAAAGACAGCGTAGAACGCAGCTGGTACATTCTCGACGGAAACGACCAGGTGCTGGGCCGGCTGGCGACCCAGGCTGCCGTTCTCCTGCGCGGCAAACATAAACCCGCATATACTCCTCATCTCGACTTAGGCGATCACGTTGTGATCATCAACGCCGAGAAAGTCAAGGTGACCGGTAACAAGACCGATCAGAAGATCTATACCAGATACAGCGGGTATCCGGGCGGATTGAAGAAGCAGTCGCTCCAGGAGATGCTGAACAAACACCCGGAGCGGGTCCTGACACATGCGGTCAAGGGAATGCTTCCCAAAAACCGTCTCGGAAGGAAAATGATCAAAAAACTGAAAATCTATACGGGACCGGAGCATCCGCACCAGGCCCAGAAACCCGTAGAATTACCCGAACACTTGAGGAGAGCATGAAAGGGACACACTATTACGCCACTGGGAGACGCAAGGAATCGGTCGCACGGGTCTGGATCGCTCCCGGAACCGGTGCTTTCGAAGTGAATAAAAAGCAATTGCTCGATCATTTCAGGCGCCCCACGCTGGACATGATCATCAGGCAGCCTTTCAAAGTCACTGAGACCGAGAACCAGTATGATGTACGAGTGACCGTCAAAGGCGGCGGACTCACCGGTCAGGCGGGTGCCATGCTCCTTGGCATTTCCCGGGCGCTGGTGAAGGCGAATGAAGATTTCAAGAAACCTCTGAGGGACGCGGGATTTCTCACCCGGGATCCCAGGGAAAAAGAGCGGAAAAAATACGGACAGCCTGGCGCCAGAAAACGGTTCCAGTTCTCCAAGCGGTAATCGTTACCGTTTGTACCGGTTACAAATTCGCACATTTCCCGATTTTCAGAAGGGTGCCGGTCCCGATAACGGGACCGGTTTTCTGAAAAGAGGACGGAAATGGAAGAATAACCCTTGTTGCAAGGAGACACCATGCCTAAAGTAACACTGCAGCAGCTGCTGATGTCCGGAGCGCATTTCGGACATATGACCCGCCGATGGAATCCCAAGATGAAGCCCTATATTTTCATGGAGCGCAACGGGATTTACATCATCGATCTCAACAAAACAGTACAATGCCTCGAAAAAGCGCTTGATGTGGTCAGAAAAATTGCCGCCGAAGGCGAAAATATCCTCTTCCTGGGTACCAAGAAACAGGCGAAGGACATCATCAAGATCGAGGCGGAACGGTGCGGTATGCCCTTTGTGTCGGAGCGCTGGCTGGGCGGCATGCTCACCAATTTCGTGACGATCCGCAAGAGTATCAAATACCTTAAAAACCTCGAGAAGAAAGCAACAGACGGCACCTATGACCAGATCAGCAAGAAAGAGATTCTGCAGATCGAACGCCAGAAGGAAAAACTCGAGAAAAACCTCGGCGGTATTCGTGAGATGAACCGTATTCCCGGTGCTCTGTTTGTCGTCGACACCAAAAAAGAGGCCATCGCCATCGCCGAGGCCCGGAAGCTTAATATTCCCGTGATCGGCATGATCGATACCAACAGCGATCCTGACAGTATCGATTATCCCATTCCGGCAAACGACGATGCATTCAAATCGATCAGTCTCATCGTCCACACGACGGCCGATGCGGTCCTGGAAAGCAGGATGAAGACCGAGCACGCGGTGAAAGACAAAACCGATGAGCCCGAAGAGGCGGCCGAGAAAACGCCGGTCACCGCCGATGCAGAGAATGAATTCGAAGAAGACGAGAACAATTAAGCGCATCCGAGGAGTATCCATGAGTATTTCGGCAGCAGATGTTAAAAAGCTTCGCGACAAAACCGGCGCGGGCATGATGGACTGTAAAAAGGCTCTGGTCGAGACCGACGGAGATGTGGAAAAGGCCATTGAATTTTTGCGGAAAAAAGGGATCGCCTCAGCCCAGAAACGGGACAGCAAAGACGCCAACGAAGGGGCGATCATGAGCTACATTCACCCCGGCAACAGAATCGGTGTAATGCTTGAATTGAACTGCGAAACAGATTTTGTCGCAAAAACCAATGATTTTCAGCAGCTCGCCCGGGATCTGGCCATGCACATTGCCGCAGCTAATCCGCTCGCAGTGGAACGGGAGAATATCCCGGCGGAAATTATTGAAAAAGAAAAAGAAATCTATCGTGCCCAGGTGCTCAATGAGGGCAAACCCGAGAAGATTGTCGACAAGATCGTCGACGGCAAGATAGAAAAATATATTCAGGAGATCGTCCTCTACGAGCAGAATTTTGTGAAAGACACCGATAAAACGGTAAAAGAGTATCTGCTTGAACAATCCGGAAAACTGGGGGAAAAGCTCTCCGTCCGTCGTTTCGAGCGCTATCAGCTCGGTGAAGAACTGTAGACCGCGTCTTCCGGGCCCACCGTCACCATTCGAGAGACCGCTGTCATGCCGAAAGAACTGCGCTACAAACGGGTGCTGATCAAACTTAGCGGAGAAGCGCTGCGATCCAGCCGTGAGCTTGAGATCGATCCGGAAGTGGTTCGGCGTATCGCCTCCGAGATTCATGCTTTGACCAGGAGCGGTGTCGAAATCGGCATCGTTATCGGCGGCGGTAATATTTTCAGAGGTCTCTCGGCCAGCGCCAGGGGAATGGACCGGGTGGCTGCCGATCATATGGGAATGCTCGCCACAATCATCAACTCTCTGGCCATGCAGGACTTTCTCGAGAGGGAACAGGTACCGACCCGCGTCATGTCCGCCATCCGTATTGAATCGATGGCCGAACCCTATATCCGCAGACGGGCAATCAGACATCTGGAAAAAGGGCGGGTAGTGATCTTCGCCGCCGGCACGGGCAATCCCTATTTCACCACCGATACGGCGGCGGCGCTTCGCGCCATCGAGATCGGAGCCAATGTCATCATGAAAGGCACCAAGGTCGACGGTGTATACTGTTCCGATCCCGTTACAAATGAGCATGCAGAAAAATACAGTGCCATTACGTACAGCGAGGTTATTGAAAAAAAGCTGAAAGTCATGGATGCGACCGCAGTGACCCTCTGCCGGGAAAATCGTATTCCGATCGTCGTGTTCAAGCTGCTGGAACCCGGCAACATGAAACGGATCATTCACGGCGAATCTGTGGGAACAATAGTCAAAGGAGAGACTCATGGTTGATGATATTCTTCTTGACGCAGAAGAGCGGATGACTAAATCAGTCACTACTACGAAATCGGAGCTCGGAAAAATCAGGACCGGCCGGGCGAACCTCTCTTTGCTCGACAGTATCAAAGTCAATTATTACGGAAGCAGCGTGCCCGTTAATCAGGTGGCGAATCTCGGCATTCCCGAACCCCGCCTGATCGTCATTCAGCCCTGGGAAAAACCGATGCTCGGGGAAATCGAGAAAGCGATTCTCAAGGCGGATATCGGGATCACTCCCAACAATGACGGCAACGTGATCAGGCTGCCCATTCCGCAGCTGACCGAGGAACGGCGCAAGGATTTTGTCAAGCTCATTCACCAGCTGGGTGAAGATGGAAAAATCGCGATCAGAAATATTCGGCGGGATGCCATCGACCATCTGAAAAAGCTTGAAAAAGAGAGTAAAATTTCCGAAGATGAACAGTACAACGGCGGCATCGATATTCAGGAGCTGACCGACACCTATGTCAAAATCATCGACGAGGCGGTCGCTGCCAAAGAAAAAGAGCTGATGGAAATTTAGCATTTATTCCATCACGTTTTCCGGCCGCGATGTCACCTCTCGCGGCTTTTTTTTTGAGGGAGGGCGTATGGGAGATCATTCCCGTTCGGTTTCGGCCGTGTTGGTCATAGCATGGTTTTTCTGTGCAGGCGCGCTCTCCGCGCAGGAGAGCAGGGTACCGCTGCAGCTTCGGTATACCGGATCCTGGGGAGGGACAGGCAGTGAGAAAGGCCGGCTGCATCAGGCCCGCGCAATCGCCGTCGATCCTGCGGGTGACGTCTTTATCTGCGACACCGGAAATCACCGTATTCAGAAATTCAGTCTGTACGGCCGGTTCATCGTGCATGCCGGCGGATTCGGATGGGGGGAGGATCAGTTCGACCGTCCCGTTTCCATCACCGCCCGTAACGGGCTCGATGTCTATGTCGCCGATGTCAATACCAACCGTATTCTTCGCTACGACAAGGATTGTCACTTTATTTCCGTTTTTTCCCCTGCCGATACCGACGACGGTGATGCCGGCATCGAATACCCCGAAGCCGTGGATATCAATCCCCTGGGTGAACTCTATATTCTCGATTCGATCAACAAAAAGGCGGTGAAGTACGACCGTACCGGGATGCCTGTTGTCGTGTTTGGGGATTTCGGAGGGGGAGAGGGGAGATTGAGGGATCCCGCTGATCTCCATGTCGACGGGTCCGGAAAGGTGCTCATCGCCGACCGCGGGGAGCATTGCCTGAAAGTCTATGATATGTACGGCAATTATCTCCATGATATCGGCAGGGACGCGGATATGGATCCGGGAACGGTGACCACGATTGCATCCGACTATATCATCTGCGCCGATCATATGGCACCGACGATACGGCTGTTCAGCGGTGCAGGAGTCTACGCAGGAATTCTCGATACAGGGATCCCCGGTCTCGTCATTGCCGATATTGCCGTGTATCAGCGGTTCCTCGCGGTGCTCGACGCCGGCACCGATACGGTCTACCTGTTTACAATTGCGGATGCCGGAGAGTGAGCGGCCATGCGCCCTGACCGGATACCGGCGCTGCTGTTCTGCCTGCTCCTTTCTGCGTCTGCGGCGAGAGCGCAGACGCCGGGGCGAGAAAGCGGGCTCACCTTCCATGTCTCGCAATGGGACAGGACAGAGGCCGCGCACGTCTGGTATCTTCCGCACCGGTTCATCATGAAGGGAACGGAGCTCCTCTATCGCAACGGGACAAAACTGACGGCCGGTGATTCCTACCGTCTCGATTACGTGAACGGGGTTGTGCTGTTCGATCGTCCGGTCCCTCCTGCGGATACGGTGACCATTTCCTATCGCTACCTGCCGCTGACCCTTCAGACATATTATCTCCTCTGGAACCGTTCATCGGCACCGGACAGCGCCGGTGTCCCCTCTCCTGGCTTTCGTGAAGGCGGCCGCGCCGCAGGAACAAACAGATTTCCGGAAACCGGCGCGCTGCAGCGAAGCGGATCGATTTTTCGCGGCATTTCTCTGGGCAGTGATCAGGGGATGCGTCTCCAGTCCGGCCTGAGGCTTCAGATTTCCGGTTCGATCGCCAGCGGAGTCGATCTCGTCGCTTCCCTCACCGATCAGAGCACACCCATTCAGCCCGAGGGAAACACCCAGACGCTGCAGGAGATCGATAAAATATTCATCAGCGTCAGTTCTCCTCATTTCAAGGCGACACTGGGAGATTTTGTGGTTTCCATGCAGAATGACGCGGTGGGATCATATGATCGAAAACTGCAGGGGGCAATGAGTGAGATCAGCGATCGTGGAAAATCACTGAAACTGATCGCCGCCGCAAGCAAGGGCACCTATAAAAGCATGTATTTCAGCGGCGTCGAAGGAAAGCAGGGGCCCTACCAGCTGACCGGCACTGCGGGGCAGCGTGAGATTATAGTTCTCGCCGGCACGGAAAAAGTGTTCATCGACGGACAGCGTCTCGTCCGGGGAGAAGACAACGACTACACTATCGAATACGGAAGCGGGCAGATCACGTTTACCAGGAAGAAACTGATAACCGCCGACTCCCGAATCACCGTTGATTTCGAGTATTCAGACCAGAAGTTTCAAAAACAGGTCTATGGGGCCGAGGGATCGGTGCCGCTTTTCGGCGGCCGCCTGAGGGTGGGGGGGAGTCTGCTCTACGAAGCTGATGACCGGGAGAATCCCCTGGATATCGTTCTTTCCGATACCTACCGGGACGTTCTGAATAACGCAGGAGACGATCCCGACGCGGCAGTCGCCCCCGGTGCCGAGTATGTGGGAGAACGTCAGGGCAGCTATACGAAAAAGGACAGCCTGGGCCGGACCATCTACGTCTATTCCGGCGCCGGCAGGGGGGACCACATCGTTCGTTTTTCCTATGTGGGCGAAGGCAAGGGCGACTATATCTTTCAGGGGTACGGCATCTACCGCTTTGCCGGTGACGGAGAGGGGAGTTACGCCCCGGTGATCTATCTTCCTGTCGCCCGGTCCCATCAGGTCGCCGGACTCGTTTCAGAACTGGATCTCTCCAGACACATCAGTCTGACTGGATCCTGGGCGGTGAGCACGCGGGACAATAACACCTATTCAGACATCGGCGACGGAGACAACAGCGGCGCTGAGTGGCAGGCCTCGCTGGCGATCGACCGTTCTCCCCTGAGACCATTCGGAAAACAGGCGGGGGTCATCGATGTGAGCGCCCGCCTCAAGCGGTCCGGCGTACGGTTCGTGCCGCTGGCCAGGGTAACCCCCGTTGAGCACGGCAGAAAATGGGGAAAAGATGAGACCGATTACCAGGGAGAATCGATTCAGGAGGTTACCGGGGCCTGGGAACCGGTGGAACAGGTGCGACTGGCCGGCGGATGGGGCGGTATGGACCAGGCCGACCGGTTTTCTTCCAGCCGCTCTTCCCTCAGCATCGATGTGAACAGGCCGCGGCTTCCCCGGATCGAATTTCTCTCCGAATCCATCGGTATGGAAAATTCGGGGACCGGAAAGGGATACTGGAACCGGCGCAACGGAGCCATAACCGTCCCGCTATCGATACTTACCGCTTCGGTGCTCTACCAGGGCGAACATCAGCGGCAGGATCTCAGCGATACGACCGCAGCTGGATTCAGGTTCGCTGAATACACCGGAAAAATCGCTCTTCGCAGGGGGATGTTTCTGCTCTCGCATGCCCGAACACACCGTGTCAGTGACCGCTACGAAAACAGCACGGTTCTCAATAATGAATCGACTGCCGGCACCGGACAGACAAGTCTCACTCTTGCCGTATCGGACGCATTCTCATCATCCCTGCTGTTTACCAGCAGGACGCGTGCTTACAATGCCCCTGATACGGAAAACAACCGTTCCGCGCTCGCTGACCTCATCCTCCGATACGGGAGTCCGCGCCGGCCCCTGGGCGTGACCGGTCAGTACGCCTTTTCCAGCACTCAGGCCTCGGAGATGGTTCGCGATACGATACAGGTGGGACAAGGGCTCGGGAATTACCGTTATGATGAGGTACTGGGAGAGATCGTGCCCGACAGCGACGGTGATCTGCTCATCCGCAGCATTCAAACCGGTGTTTTTCTCCCGGTAAATCAGCTTAAATTCAGCCTCGACTGTTCCTTCAGCGGCAGGCGGATCGGCCGGAATGGGGAAACACCGCTGCAGCGGCTGGTTTCCCGTTTGCAGTCCCAGACGGTGTTCAGGATCGAACGCCAGGACAAGGAGAACGGATTTGCCGGTGTTAACCGCCATGCGTTTTCCACTTCAGGCGTGCGGGACAGCGCTGTCGTGTCCCAGCTGCTTTCCCTGCGGCATTACACGGAATACACTCCGGAGAACAGGGATTTTTCCCTGCGGATCGAATACAAGGGAGATCTTTCCGCGAACCATGAACTGCTGTATGCGGGACTGGTTCGGTCGTACAGCGAAGGCGCGATCCGCTGCAAAACAGCCCTTAACAGCCGTTTCGCGCTGGAGGCGCGGGCCGCCGGCCGGAGCGAAGAGAAAGATTACGATGATCAGGGCCGCAGTGACCGCGATATCGATGTGCTTGGAGGAGATCTGCAGGTATCGTACAGGCCCCGGCGAACCCTCGAGCTTACCGCCCGCACCAGTGTTCAGCGCGGTGCTGACCGGACCCCTGATCCCGATATCGCGGCCACCGCCTTATTTATTCAGAGCGGCATCAGCTATGAAATTCTCGAAAAAGGCAGACTGCGCGCGGACTATGAATTGGGCAAAATCACATCTGAGGAGACGAAATCGGGCCTGCCGTATGAAATGTTTCGCGGCGATCAGCCCGGGACCACCCAGCGATGGAACATCTATCTCAGCTACCGGATAAATACACATGTAATGGCTACACTGTCGTATCGCGGCCGGAATGAACCCTGGAGAAATGCCGTATTTCACGCGGGACAGGTGGAAGTGAGAGCCTTCTTTTAGCCTCAGGGTATGGGAATGGTTCTCTGAGCGTCAAGTTAACATAATATATCTTATGCGAAGTTAAAAAGCCCTAGCAGGAGAGCAGGATCTGAATATCCATAACATTGGTTCCGGTAGGTCCTGTAAGCACCAGGCCTCCCGCTTTCCTGAAGAACCCGTTGGAATTGTTTTCGGAAAGAAACTGCCGCGGATCAAGTCCCGTTTTCAGGGCGTTTGCTTTCACGGATGCATCGATCGACGCGCCGGCGGCGTCACTGTTGCCGTCGATTCCGTCGGTTCCGGCACTGAGAAAACCGATCCCGTCCAGGGACGGCGCATCAGTGAGAACGCGAAGAGAAAGTTCCTGATTTCGACCGCCGATACCGTTTCCGCTCACTCTGACGGTGGTTTCACCGCCGGTAAGCAAACAGATTTTTGTTTGTCTGCCCGCTTGCAATGCGGCGATTTTTCGCACAAAAAATGCGGCGGCATGATCCACCCGGCAATTCCAGGGCTTATGGTCATCCGAAACCGTGTACCCAAGATGCGCGGCGGCGATGGCGGCTCCCTGAAGCGCGGTGCGATTCCCCGCGAGTATATGGTAATAGCGATTTTGAGGGGGTTTTCCGGCACGTTCTTCACGGGCCAGGGCATTGATGCCGGCCCTGTTAAGCATTTCTTTTGTTAATCTATTGTATAATCGGTATTTATCAAGTATTTTGATTCCCTGTTCATGGTTCCGGGAGTGGACCGTAGGGCCGGATCCGATTACCGCGGGGTCGTCTCCCGGTACATCGGAGATCGCCAGTGTCAGTACCGGTGCGTCACCCAGCAGATCGGCGAATTTGCCGCCTTTTACCTGTGAAAAAATGGTTCGGACCGCATTGATCTCCCTGATATTCGCCCCTTTCGCCGAAAGCGCAGCGATGATTCGGTTGTACCGGGAGATCGGGATACCGGGAACAAGAGCGGTAAAGAGTGAAGATGCGCCGCCTGAGAGAAGGAAGATGACAAAATCGTCAGTCTGCACCCGGGCGGCCTCCTCCAGGAGGACCCTCCCCCCTGCCAGGCTGGAATCGTCGGGGCAGGGGTGCGCTCCGGGCAGTATGCGTACACCACCGGTGGTTGCTGACCCGGGGAGCGGGGAAATTACGGCGCCCGTGCAGGGGAGTTCCGAAGGGATGATGGAGGCAACCCCCGCAGCCATGCCGCGGGCTGCCTTGCCGGCCCCGAGGATAACGATTCTCCGGTACGGGGAAAGATCGTACTGAAAACGGCGTCCAAGCTGGTCCGTCACGAAAAGCCGTCTCTTGGCCCACGCAAGAGTACGCATACAGACAGCTTCGGGACGCACATAGTCGACGGCAGCGTTAAATATCGTCAACACGTCGGTTGTGCATCCCATGACAAAGCCGCTTTCGGTATCTGTCAGGGGGATTGCAGGGTTGCCAGGAGCGTCCCTGCCTGTTCCTTGGCGGGCGTATAGTAGTCGAAATTCAGGATGCGGTTGAGAAGGGTCTGTGCCTTTTCGGGATCGTGCATTTTTACATGGGCAAGTGCCAGATTGTACATGGCCAGCGGGTTGTTGGGATTCTTTTTCATCGACATCTGAAGATAGTTCATGCCGTCTTCAGTGGCTTTTTCATACATGAGATTGATGCCGTAGAGCGTCAGACAGAGCGCATCACGCTTGCCGAGTTCGATCGCTTTTTTCAGTACCTGAATGGTCTCTTTCGGTTTGCCGAGAAAATGAAGAGATATGCCCAGGGTCTTGTAGTAGAGCCCTCTTTTTCCGTTAATGCGGATGGCGCGTTTCAGGCAATCCGCCGACTCCTCATACTCCCCGGTACGCAGCATGGTCTCACCCAGCAGGTACCAGCCGTAATCGTCGGATGGATGGGCCTGAAGATAGGCCTTATAGGTTGTCGCCGACTGTCTGTATTTTCCGCTGAGGTACTGCCCCATACCGATTGAGAAGGAGTCGTCCCGGGCCGCGCTGCCCCCGGCCGTCCCTCCTGCTGCGGAAGCCGGTACAGCGGCATGGTCTGCCGGGGCCGTCTGCTCCACTCTCACGGACCGTTTCGCATATTCGGCCATGCGGGTCCCGGGAGCCAGTTTAATGACCTTGGTGAAATAGTCGTTTGCTTTGGTGGGATCGTTGAGGACACTATATATACGGGCAAGTCCGAGATAGGCCCGTGCCTCCCGCGGGGAGAGATCGATACAGCGTTCGTACATCTCGATCGCCCGGGGAAAATCCTTTTTTACGCTGTAAATGGCACCAAGATTGAGATAGGTCAGCATGCTTTTCTTGTTGAGAAAGTGGCTTTCCGTGACATAAGTGAGCGCTTTCTCGAATTTTCTCAATTTGATCCAGTTGATCCCCAGCAACAGAAGGGCCCGATCGTGGATGGGACAGATTTCCACGGCTTTTTCAAGCTGGAGAATCGATTCAGTGTATTTTTTCCTCTCAAAATAGAGGATCGCCAGTTTATAGAGGTAATCAACGTCATGCGGCTGCTGATCGAGGGCCTTTTCCCAGGTCCTGATCGCCTTGTCGTAGAGCTTCTGCTTGGTAAATTCCAGGGCAGCGTAGTGGTAGGCCTCCCCTTCCTTGCTGACCGTCTCAGGGCTCCATTCGAGAAAAACGGTGTCGGCGCGAAACGCGATACCGAGGGATCCGTGGCCGGGTTTGTAGCGTGCCAGAAGGGCGCTCTTGAGCTGTTCGGTGTCCTCTGTCTCGTAGATTGAGAAATGCTCCGGATACTCCTGGATGTCCGCGATTTTTAATGATACGGATATCTTTTTTCGATTGACCGTATTCATTGGGTGCTCTCCTGCTCTATAATGGCAGTGATTTTTACAACGGCTTCGCCGGCGTCGATCAGCTCCGAGGTGCAGGTATTCCGATGTTTGAGCTCCACTTTCCCCTGGGCAAGCGATTTTTTACCGATGATCACCTGCAGGGGCAAACCGAGCAGATCGGCGTCCTTGAACTTGAATCCCGGCGAAACCTGGCGATCATCCAGCAGTGCGGCCACGGACCGGCCGGCGAAACCGCGGTAGAGCGCGTCCGCGCATTCGCGTATATCCTCATCTCCGTAATTGACCGGAATGATGTGGACAGCGTAGGGAGCGAGGGCGTAATTCCAGATAATGCCGTTATCGTCATTGTTCTGCTCTATAAAAGAGGCAACGATCCGTTCAACACCGATGCCGTAGCTGCCCATGACGATCGAACGGTCCTTGCCGTGCTCATCCAGATAGGTGGCGCCCATGCTCTCCGAGTATTTGGTGCCCAGTTTGAATATGTGGCCGAGTTCAATGGCGTTGGTCATGATAAGCGGGGCTCCGCACTGTATGCAGGCATCGCCGGAGCTGGCGTTGCGCAGATCCGCGAAGGTGTCCACGGCCGCATCCCGGCCAATATCGACGCCTGTTACATGATAATCATTTTCATTCGCTCCCGCAACCATATTCTTCTGGTCCCTGATGGCGTTATCTGCGAGGATGGTCAGTTTCTGTGATACGCCGACCGGACCGACGGATCCCGCGTCGGCTCCGCAGATCTGTTTTATCTCATTGGGATGGGCGGGTCTGATGACATGCCCGAGTAGTGTCTGCAATTTATTTTCATTGAGATCATGATCCCCCCGCAGCAGGATCATTACCGGTGTTTCGGGCTGCCTGATGTACACGAGGGTCTTGATCAGTTCCTTCTTTTCTCTCTGCAGGAATGCCGCTACTTCCTCGATCGTGTAAGCGCCGGGCGTGGCAACCTTCTCAAGAGCCGCAGATGCCGCAGTCTCCAGTGGTTCGATCGTGGACTCGGCCACTTCCGTATTGGCCGCGTATCCGCACTGTTCACACAGAATAAGGGTATCTTCGCCGGCGTCCGATTCAGCCATGAATTCCTGGGAGCCGCTCCCCCCCATCAGCCCCGAAGCGGCACCGACCACTACATAGCGCAGACCGCAGCGTCTGAAAATAGAGTGATAGGCCTTTGCGTGCAGGTCGTAGCCTGTATTCAGGGCCTCCTGGTCGACATCGAGCGTATACGAGTCTTTCATGATAAACTGCCGTGTTCGCAGGACGCCTGATCGGGGCCGCGGCTCATCCCGGAATTTGGTTTGAATCTGATACCATATCTGGGGCAGATCCTTGTATGAATTCACGAATTTTCGCGCCAGGTCGCAGATGACCTCTTCATGGGTCGGAGCGAGATTCAGGGCCCGGTTTTTTCTGTCTTTGAGCCTGAACATCTCGTCGCCGAAATCCCTGTTTCTGCCGGTTTCATCCCAGATTTCTATAGGATTGAGCATCGGCATGAGCAATTCCTGCCCGCCGATGGCGTCCATCTCTTCTCTGATAATGTCGATAGCCTTGCGCATGACGCGCCACCCCAGCGGAAGATAGGTGTAGATACCGGCGGCAAGCGGCCTGACCAGGCCGGCCCGGATCATCAGCTGATGACTGGGAATAACCGCATCGGAAGGAATCTCTTTTTGCGTGGGAATGTAGGCTTGTGACAATTTCACAGTCAACGCTCCTTTCTGAATCAGTATTCGCCGCGGCGGCTCAGAACCGTCCTACAGGGGAAGGGAAACACGCCGTATCGAGTTCGCTTTTCCGGTGATCGGATCGATTGAGATGACAACGCCGGAAAAAACGACATCATTGGCGGCGACCTTGTAATACTGCGGCATCTGGGTGAGAAACCGCTTGATCGCCACCTCCCTGTCCATGCCGATAACCGAATCCATGGGACCGGTCATTCCGGCATCGGTGATGAACGCGGTCCCGTTTGGAAGAATGCGTTCATCCGCCGTTTGAACGTGGGTGTGGGTGCCGATAACCGCGCTTGCCCGGCCGTCCAGGTAGTATCCCAGGGCTATTTTTTCCGCGGTGGCCTCGGCATGAAAATCGGTGACAATGATTCCTGCGCCGGCGTTCCTGAGGGTGTCGATGGCCGCATCGGCGCACAGGAAGGGACAGTCGATAGGCTGCAGAAAACTTCTTCCCTGGAGGTTGAGAATCCCGATGGTGACACCGCCGGCCTCCACAAGGCAAAATCCCCGGCCGGGACAGGAGGCCGGGTAGTTGGCGGGGCGCAGGAGTGCCGGCCGCGATTCAAAGTATTCGAACAGCTTCTGTTTGTTCCAGATATGGTTGCCGCTGGTGATGACATCGATCCCCATATCGAAAAGAAAATCTGCGTCCGCGGGCAGAAGTCCCTTGCCCGCGGCTGCATTCTCTCCATTGGCAATCGTGATGTCTATACTCTCTTCATCCCGAATGCGGGGATAGACATGTTCCACCGCTTTCAGTCCCGGTCTGCCGACGATATCGGCGATAAAAAGAATATTCAGGGTCTCTGAGGGCACGTTCGGATCCGTCTTTTATTTGGCGTAGTCAACGGAACGGTACTCACGGATTACCGTCACTTTGATCTGTCCCGGATATTCCATCTCGGCCATGATCTTCTCGGCGATGTCCGTGGCCATCTGATCGGATAGCGCGTCATCCACTTTTTCCGGCTGTACCAGCACCCGGATTTCACGGCCGGCCTGAATGGCGTATGTTTTCGACACTCCCTGGAAGGACTCGGCGATGCCTTCCAGCTTCTCGAGCCGCTTGATGTACCCTTCCAGCGTCTCACGCCGCGCTCCCGGGCGGGAGCCGGAAATGGCGTCCGCAGACTGTACCAGCGCCGAGATCGGCGAGATCATTTCCACCTCGCCGTGATGGGCGGCGATGGCATTCTGGACAATCGGCCCTTCACCGTATTTTTTCGCCAGTTCGGCACCCAGTGCGAAATGAGTGCCTTCGGTTTCCCGGTCGACCGCCTTGCCGATATCGTGGAGCAGACCGGCCCGTTTGGCGATGACCGCATCCAGCTGAAGCTCTGCAGCCATCAATCCCGCCAGATGTGCGGACTCGATGGAGTGCTGAAGCACGTTCTGGCCGTAACTGGTACGGTAATTAAGCTTTCCGAGCAGCTTGAGCAGTTCGGGATGAAGGCCGTGCACTCCTGTCTCCAGCATTGCCTGTTCACCCAGCTCAACGATCACTTCCTGCATTTCCTTGCGCGATTTATTGACGATTTCCTCGATACGTCCGGGATGAATGCGTCCATCGGTGATAAGCGTCTCGAGCGCACGTCTGGCGATTTCCCTGCGATAGGGATCGAATCCGGAAAGAATCACCGCTTCAGGAGTGTCGTCAACGATGACATCAATGCCCGTGGCGTTTTCAAACGATCTGATATTGCGCCCTTCCCTGCCGATGATACGTCCCTTCATTTCCTCGCTGGGCAGGTGGACGACGGATACGGTGGTCTCCACGGAGTGGTCGGCGGCGGTCCGCTGGATGGCTGAGATCACGATCTCCTTCGCTTCCTTGTTGGCGGTGAGCCGTGCCTGGTCCTTGATATCCTTGATGATTTGGGCCGATTCCTGTTTGGCTTTCGAGAGAAGGTTTTCCTTCAGTTCCTTGAGCGCCTCTTCATTCGACATGCCTGAAATTTTTTCCAGCCGCTGATTCTGTACCTCGATGATTTTTTCCAGCTCTTCCTGCCGGTGCTTCAGGTGCTCGGACTTGTCCCGAATCGATTGCTCACTGTTCTTTATATCTTTTTCCTTCTGGCTCAGATGCCCGAGCCTGCGGTCTATTTCAAGTTCCTTGTTCTGCAGTTTGGAGCGCTGTTTATCAATCTCCTGCCGGGTGCGCCTTGTTTCTTTTTCAAAATTCTGTTTCTGATTGTACCACTCCTCCTTGGCTTCGAGTATTTTCTGATTCTTGATAGCGAGGGACTCTTTCTCCGCTTCCGATACGATTTTTTCAGCGAGTTTCTCGGCGCTGGCGACTTTGCCCTGACCAATACGGGTACTCAATATCCAGCCGACAAAAAACATGATGAGACTCGTAACAATAAGCAGCACAACAGTCATGGTTTCCATGTGTTTCCTCCATATAAAAATCCCGCACAGATAAAAGATGCACACCGTGAAAACGGGCGCGTCAGGAAGGGATCTTTTACCGGGCGGGAGCAGCTATACTAAATGCAGCGATATTACAGCTGTCTGTCAATCAACCTGTTTAATTCTTCTACTTTGTCCTCGAGTTTTTGGCGCAATGCGTCGATTTCCTGTCTCAGGGTCTGATTATCCTGTTTCTCGCTGAACAGTTCATAGGTGATATTCAGGGAAGCGAGAATTGCGATCTTCAAGGATGAGTCGACCCGGACATTTTTATCGACTTCCCGCATCTTGCCGTCGAGATACTCGGCAACGGCTTTGATTTTATCTATATCGGTCTGACCGCGTACAGCGTAATCAGCGCCGTATATACGTACGTTGAGGACATTACTGTCGGACCCTGTATGGGAGGTCCTGTTATCTGAATTAATTTTCACGGTTCGGTTTGATCCCTTCAAACCCATATGTACGATTATATTATTCTTCGAATTCCTTTAGTTTATGCAGGAGCACTTCCACTTTTGAACGGATGCGATCCTGGTTTTGCTTGTAGGTTTCAATATCCCCCTGCACCCTGCTTATCTCTTCAGCTTTATTGTGCAATTGCTGAATCGTCTGTTCTTTTTCGTTCAAAGCCGTCTGCAGGGTTTTGTTTTCCTGCCGTAATTCCTGATTTTCAACTTTCAGCTTGTTCATTTTGGAAATCATTCTGGTGATTTTTTCTTCAAGTGCGTCAAGGCTCTGATGATCCATGGTTACACCTCTCCTCGACAGTTCATTCAGGAGCGCAGGGTGGCACCGAATGTGCCGCCTACTGACTCAATGATCTGTTTGACAGCAGGGTCCACGTCTTGTTCACGCAGTGTCCGTTCCGGGGATATGAACTGCAGGGAAAATGCGAGGCTCTTTTTCCCGGCGGGAATGGAATCACCGGTGTACTGGTCGAACAGCGCCGCTTCTTTGAGGAATGCACCGCCGGCACGCAGTATGCAGGCCCGGATATCACCGGCAGGTATCTCCCCGGGGACGATAAAGGCCACG
Organism: bacterium; assembly: GCA_016934955.1. GTDB lineage: Bacteria > Zhuqueibacterota > QNDG01 > QNDG01 > JAGLOF01 > JAFGRY01. The sequence goes on from JAFGRY010000049.1 coordinate 117,840, forward strand.
TCCCTTTTGACTGCCGGGAAACGGGATATCGGCCTGGATACCGGCGGGACTGATGCGGCGAGCATGTGTTCCACGGAAAGCTCGAAACAGAACGCCGCTTCGGGAATATCCCACTGCTCGCGAATCGATTGGGCGACCGGGCCGAAGTGCCCCAGCCGCGTGTCCCCCGCGGTAATAGTGTACCCGTAGGCGAAAAGCGGGTGATCCTCGGCGGTAAACCGGCACTCCCGCAGATAACTGCGGGAAAGCAGTGTCTCGACAAGGCCTTTCAAATGGAAAAATGTCACCTGTTCTTTTTCGTCACTCCAGAATTCGGACGATCCCGACCGTCCGTAGAGTACGCCCGCAAAGGTGAGTGTCTCATCCGGCAGGGAAACGGTGTCGCGGAAAGAGAACACATTTCCCGTTTCAAACAGCCGGCAGGTGTCGTGGGAACGGTTGATGTTCCAGCTCACGGCGGTGAGCAATCCCGGAATGAGACTGGTGCGCAGAAACGCCGTCTCCGGATTGAGGGGATTTTTCACCCCGGCCGGGACATTGCCTTCCGGAACGTACAGTTCCGTGTAACGGGAGGGAACGAGACTGCTGTTCACGACTTCGTGAAGTCCGGCACCCGCGGCAGCGTCTTTCAGCGTCTCGGTGTAGTCCCGCAGCGGATTTCGAGTGTCGCCGAGGGGAAGAAGGATAGTCTCGGCCGCCGGAACCGTATTGTATCCGAAGTGGCGGAGCACTTCTTCGATGAGGTCGATTTCCCGTTTGATATCCGGACGGAAGGTGGGCACCGTCACGGTAAGCGGATCGGATCCCGAGGGCGCCAGCTGCAGCCGGGTGAGTATGTCCCGGACTCGATCCGCCGGAATGCTGATTCCGGTGATCGCTTCCAGCCGCTTCAGGCGCAGGGAGACGGCAAGCGGCTGTACCGGAGCCGGATAGGCGTCCGCCACTCCCCCGGCGATGGTACCGCCGGCAAGTTCCTGTATCAGCCGGGCCGCCCGGTCCACGGCGTATACCGTGTTGTTCGGATCAGCCCCCCGTTCGAACCGCTGGGAGGCCTCGGTTGAGAGCCCCAGGCGTTTGGCCGTTTTTCTGATCGTCAGCGGATCGAAAAAGGCGCTTTCCAGAAGCACGGCCGTGGTGTCGTCACCGATTTCAGAGTTTTTACCTCCCATGATCCCGGCCAGGGCCACCGGGCGTTCGCCGTCACAAATGAGCAGATCGTCGGAAGTGAGTTCCCTGCTGATATCATCGAGCGTGGTGAATATCTCACCCGGCTTCGCCTTTCGGACGATGATCTGTTTCCCGGCAATCTCGCGGTAATCGAACGCATGGAGGGGATGTCCGGTCTCCATAAGCACGAAATTGGTGATGTCGACGATATTGTTTATGGGACGAATGCCTACGGAAGAGAGCCGGTTCTGCAGCCACTCCGGTGATTCCGCGACAGTAACCCCGCTGATATAACGGGCGCTGTAGCGCGGGCAGGCGTCACTGTCTTCGATGCCGATGCTGATATATTCGTCCACGGACCGGTCCGTTTCTCTGCAGCCCGAGGGCGGCAGTGTAAGCGGATTGCCGGTTATGACGCTCACTTCCCTGGCCACTCCGATATGGCTGAGGCAATCAGGCCTGTTGGGAGTGATATCGATGGAAAGGGTGGTGTCATCAGAACCGTTCGCGGCGGTGAAGGGGTCGCCGGCCGCACCGGCGGTTTTCGTATCGAGGATCATGATGCCGGTATGGTCTTTGCTCAGTCCCAGCTCTCTGGCCGAGCAGATCATGCCCTGGGACTGGACACCCCGCAGTGTGACCGGGCGTATTTCATTGCCGTTGAGCACCGCACCTACCGGGGCGAAGGGAGCCTTGACTCCGGCCTGCACATTCGGCGCGCCGCAGACCACCTGGACAACGTCATCGCCGGCTCGTACGCTGCAGACCGAGAGTTTGTCCGCATTCGGATGTCGTTCCACGCTGAGAATCTCGCCAATGACGACACCCGAGAATGTCGTCTTTGTCCCCTGGCCGATCTCTTCGACTTCCAGGCCGGCCATCGTCAATGCATGGGCAAGCTCTGCGGCGGTGAGGTCAAAATCGACATATGTTTTGAGCCATGCGAGACTGATATTCATCATCGATTCCTAGAATTGCTGCAAAAACCGCAGATCGTTTTCGAAGAACATGCGGATGTCTTCCACCTGATAGAGCGCCATGGCGATGCGTTCCACGCCCATGCCGAAGGCATACCCGGTGTACCGTTCGCTGTCATACCCGATTGTTTCAAAAACCACCGGGTTGACCATGCCGGCACCGGAAATCTCTATCCATCCCGACCCTTTGCAGACACGGCATCCTCTTCCCATGCAGATGAAACAGGTAAAATCGTATTCGGCGCCCGGCTCCACAAAGGGAAAATAACTTGGCCTGAACCGGATTTTCATATCGGGCCCGAACATCTGGCGGGCGAAATTGAGAATCACCCCCCGGAGATCGGCGAAGGTGATCCCCTCGTCCACGCACAATCCCTCTATCTGGTGAAACACCGGTGAGTGGGTGGCGTCGGGAGTGTCCCGTCGAAAACAGCGGCCGGGGGAAATGATCCGAACAGGAGGCCGCTGCCGCTCCATCACCCGTATCTGCACATTGGATGTATGTGTGCGAAGAACGAACCCGTTATCAACGAACAGCGTATCCTGCATTTCCCGGGCCGGATGCCCTTTGGGAATGTTCAGCGCTTCAAAATTGTAGTACTCGGTTTCAATTTCCGGACCGTCGGCGATCGCGAACCCCATATTCTGAAATATGGTTTTTATCCGGCGCTGCACCAGTGTCAGAGGGTGCAGGCTGCCGGCCTGCGGCCAGTTGCCCGGAAGGGTGAGGTCCGGCGCGGCTTCCGTCGTGGTGGTTGCCGCATGACGGGAGATCAGTCTGCTGATCTCGTCCTCGCCAAACTGCTTGAGGTCATTGATAGCCTGTCCCGCCGCCTTGCGCTGATCCGGAGGCACGGATCCCAACTGTTTGAACAGAGCGCTGACAGCGCCTTTGCGGCCGAGAAAACGGACACGCAGGGCTTCTATTTCCTGCGTCGAATCAGCGGCAGCAATCGCCGACTCGAGATCCCGCCGGATCGTTCGCACCGATTCCTGTAGGCTGTTCTCAGTCATGGGCTCGGCCGCATTGATTATTTGCAGGCCTTGACAATTTCATCGAAGGCGACCGGATCGGAAACCGCCAGATCCGCAAGCACTTTGCGGTCGAGTCTGATGTTCTTCTGATCAAGCAGATTGATGAACCGGGAATAGTTGAGGCCGTGTACACGAACGGCCGCGTTTATTCTCGTGATCCAGAGCTTGCGGAACTCACGTTTTTTAACGCGCCTGTCCCGGTAGGCGTACCGCATCGACCGCTCGACTGTTTCTTTGGCGGTTTTCAGGAGTTTGCTCTTCCCTCCCCGGTATCCTTTTGCTGCATGTAATATTTTTTTGCGTCGCTTTCTGGACGCTACGGCATTTTTTGCTCTTGGCATGTATACCCTCTTTTCTTACTCACAGAACCGTTCAGCCGATGCCGAGCATCCGTTTAACACGTCTTTCCTGGGTTTCGGAAACCAGATCGGCTTTTCTCAATTTTCTTTTCCGCTTTGGCGATTTCTTCGTCAGAATGTGGCTCTTGTAGGCCTTGTTCCGCTTTATCTTTTTCTTGGCGGTCAGCCTGAACCGTTTCGCCGCGCCTCTTTTAGTACGAATTTTAGGCATAGGTGCTCCTTATTTGGGAACAAAAAAGGCCACCAGACTGCGTCCTTCCCGGGAAGGCATCCCTTCCAGTTTGGCGATCTCTTCAAGTTCCTGCTGTACTCTTTTCAATACTGCTTCTCCAAGTTCGGGATGCGCTATCTGCCGCCCCCGGAACAGTATACGAATTTTTAAATGATTTCCGGCACTGATGAATTTCTTGGCATGGTTCATCTTGAACTCGATGTCGTGCTCATCAATGGTCGGACGCAAACGAATCTCTTTTATATGGATAACGTGCTGTTTCTTTTTGCTTTCTTTATCTTTCTTGCTCTGCTGGTACTTGAATTTGCCGTAATTCATGATCCGGCATACAGGAGGACTGGCATTGGCGGCGATCTCCACAAGGTCAAGATCTTTCTTTTCTGCTTCCTCGAGTGCCTTGTCGAGACTGACCACCCCTATCTGAGAACCATCGACATCGATCAGCCGCACCTCTTTGGCGACTATTTCTTCGTTGATTCTAACGTCATCCTTTTTAATTGTTATCCCTCCTTACAATAAGTTCAAGAATCCAGTCCAGGAACGCAGCCGTTTCCATGGACCCGAGATTTCCCTGTTTTCGTCTGCGCACGGATACCGTTCCCCCCTCGACCTCCTCGTCACCTATGACGCAGACAAAGGGTATTTTCTTTTTTTCCGCTTCCCGTATTTTAAAACCAACCTTTTCATTGCGGTCATCGAGCCGGCAGCGTATTCCCGAGCCGGTCAGCTGCTGCATCACGTTCAGCGCATACTCATGGTGGCGGTCGGTGATCGGCATCAGCAGGCACTGTACCGGGGCCAGCCATATCGGAAAGGCGCCGCCGTAATGCTCAACGAGAATGCCGAAAAACCGTTCCACCGATCCGAGAATCGCCCGGTGGATCATCACCGGCACATGCCGTTCGCCATCGGCGCCCACGTATTCCAGTTCGAACCGTTCCGGCATGGAGAAATCGACCTGGATCGTGCCGCACTGCCAGGACCTGCCCACGGAATCCTCGATATGAAAATCGATCTTGGGCCCGTAGAAGGCACCGTCGCCGGCATTGACCTGGAAAGAGACTCCTTTACGGTTGAGGGCGTTTGCCAGAGCGTTTTCCGCCCGCTCCCACATATCGTCACTGCCGATGGATTTCGCGGGTCTCGTCGACATTTCGAGACTGATAGAGGTGAATCCGAATGTGGCATACACCTCACTCACAAGATCGATCAGCTTGACTATCTCGTCTTCCATCTGATCGGGCGTGCAGAACACGTGCGCATCATCCTGGGTGAAATAGCGGACACGAAACAGACCGTGGAGCACTCCGGATTTTTCATGACGGTGAACGCCCCCCATTTCCGAGAGCTTGAGCGGAAGATCCCGGTACGAGTGCAGGGAGTTTTTATAAATGAGCAGACTGCCCGGACAGTTCATCGGTTTCACTGCGTAGGTCTGCTCGTCAATAGATGTAAAATACATGTTTTCTTTATAATTATCCCAATGACCGCTTCGATGCCAGAGACGTTCGTTGAGAATCATCGGAGTCTTCACTTCTCCGTACCCGTGTCTGATCAGAGTGGTCCGCATATAGTCCATGATGCCGTTGTAGATGACCATGCCGTCCGGGTGCCAGAAGGGAAATCCCGGGCCTTCCTGCTGAAAACTGAAGAGGTCAAGCTCTTTCCCCAGTTTCCGGTGGTCGCGTTTCTTCGCCTCTTCCAGTGCGTGCAGATACTGCTTCAGCTGCTTTGCATCGGGGTAGGCGGTGCCGTAGATTCGCTGCATTACCGGATTGTTTTCATTGCCGTGCCAGTAGGCTCCCGCCACACTGAGCAGGGTGATGTGCTGAACGACTCCGGTGGAAAAAACATGAGGTCCGCGGCAGAGGTCGGTGAACAGACCGTCGTTACTGAATGTGGAAATGGTCTCGTCCCCGAGATCCCGAATCAGTTCCAGCTTGAATGATTCATGCAGATTCGTAAAGAGAGCCTCAGCCTCTTCCCTGGGCAGTACGGTTTTTGTAAAGGGAATATCCCGTTCGATGATCTCCCGCATTTTTTCTTCAATGCGCGGCAGATCATCGTTGGAGAGTTTGTCGGGCATGGAGAAATCGTAGTAAAACCCGTTGGAAATGGCGGGACCGATTCCGAGCTGAACATCCCCGTACAGTTCCTTGACAGCGGCTGCCATAATATGAGACGCACTGTGCCAGAAGACCTCCCTCCCCTCGGGATCATCAAACGTCACGATCTCGAGATCGGTGTCTTCCGACAGCCTTTCATATAAACCAGCCAGCTTTCCGTTGATTTTTACTGCAACTGCCTTCTTGTGGACTTTGGGAAGTTCGGTTCTCAGTAAATCATGTATAACTATGTTGGAATCAGTGGCTATCTCATTGTTTTTATTTACTGTAACTTTTATTTTTTTCACAACAGCTCGAATTTATTTAAGTGGCCCGAGTACCGAAAAAAAAAAGGATTTGTGGGCGATACTGGAATTGAACCAGTGACCTCTTGCATGTCAAGCAAGCACTCTAACCATCTGAGCTAATCGCCCCAAATTCACGCTAAAAAGGTAAGATGAATTTCGTTAAAAGTCAAGAAAAATTTGGAAGATAGGATGCCTTATTACGGGTAAAAACCGGTTTGCCGGCAAGGGCTCTAGGCGGTCTGCTCCTTGAGCTCACGCAGCCTGTCGGCGATATATCCTGTCTCTCCCCGGCCGTCACTCTGGTTGTCGATGAGGTCGATGACCATTTCCATTGCCAGGGTAACCGAATCGAGCACGGTTTTGGAGATTTTTAATTCCCGCGCCTGTACGGCGGTGATAATGTCGTCGATCGCCTCCAGCAGCGCCTTTATTTCATCGAATCCGAACATCTGGGCCGAAGCCAGCAGGAGCTTGCAGGCCTGTTTGGCATCGATGAGCGCCTTCCTGTTTTCCCCGTCCTGCCTCAGCACATGCAGCGCCCGATCGAATTTTTTCAGGTCGCCGGCAGCTTCCTCCTTGAGTATTTTATAGAAAACCGGTGATATCTGATCCTGATATCCCTGTCTCTTCTTGGGGGCGGTAATTTCCGTACCGGTGGCCATGATCGAGTCTTTGATATCGAAAATACTGTTCCGGGCTGCAGCCGCCTCCTCCGCGGCCGACGTGTCCGCGAATATCACCGCTCCCGCGGATTCCATCTGAACCCGTTTCGGGGTCTCCGGATCCTTCAGACCGCTGGCGATGATGATGACCTTCAGATGCTGTCGCAGATGTTTTTTAATGTCCACGCCCCAGATGATGCGGGCATGAGGATCGAGCATCCGGGCAATACTTGAGATGACGTTACGCGCTTCGCTCAATGTCAGTCCGGCCCCCCCGGTCACATGCACGATGGCGCTTTGAGCGCCCCGTATATTCTGATCCATCATGGGGTGGGAAACCGCCCTGCGGACCGCTTCCTCGACCCGGTTCTCCGAATCGCTTTCCCCAATGCCGATCACCGTATTGGGTCCGTCCCTGAGCACCATGGAAATATCGGCAAAATCGAGGTTGATGACACCGGTTTCCAGAATCAGGCTTGACATACTGACGACGATATTCTGAAGAATTCTGTCTCCCTCCTGAAACGCATCGCCGAGGGCCAGGTCGGTATACAGCTCTGCCAGCCGGTCGTTTCTGAGAACAACCAGTGTGTCAACTTTCCTGCGGATTTTATCGAGACCGATCTGGGCGTTCTCCCAGCGGATCAGCCCCTCTTCTGAAAAAGGCATGGTGACCACCGCGACCGTCAGAATGCCGAGATCTCTGGCAATATGGCTGATAACGGGGATGGCGCCGGTTCCGGTGCCGCCGCCGAGTCCGCAGGTCATGATGAGCAGGTCGGTATCGGCAATGAGCGACTTGATCGAATCCCGGTTCTCGAGGGCGGAATGCTCCCCGATCTGGGGATCACCGCCCGATCCAAGCCCGGCGGTTATATTGTGCCCGATGAGGATACGCCTGTCGCAGGTTATGGCCAGAAGATCCTGGGCATCGGTATTCACGGCAATGGTCTCGATGCCCTTGATGTTCTCCCGGGCGAGCCTGTCGATGGTATTGTTACCGGCACCGCCGATACCGATTACCTTTATTCTGGTCTGATAGGGCCGGATCTCGTCAATCTGCGCGTCGAGATCCATCTTGTTTCTTTCAGGAGATGTCATCATGCCGATTTCCGACTTCAATATGACTGTTGGTATTGTTCAGCAGCTTGAACACCATGGAACGCAGTTCCTGGATTTCAAACGGTTTTTCGATGTACTCGGTATCGCCCCAGCGGTCGATGGCTTCCCGCACCTCCGCCGACCCGTAGGCCGTCATGACGATGACGTTGATCAGCGGATACTTGGCACGAATCTCGTTGAGAAGCTGCAGTCCGCTCAAACCCGGCATGCGCAGATCCGTGAGCACGAGATCGACACTGTTGTCGGCGAGAAACTGGAGAGCTCCGGTGCCCGTGTTGGCGCAGAACACTTCAAGATCCGACTTGTCCCGCTTCAGTTTGCGGGAGAGGCTCCATGTGAGATCTTCTTCGTCGTCGACGATGAGAATACGCTTTTTCCGGTCAGACATTCGTAACCTGTTTCAAAATTATTTACCAGGACCAATACTCAAGCAAATACCATACCATGGAGACGGTGGTGACCGGCGGGGAGATTGTCGAATGTTTTGATGCAGATAAATCAATTTTAATCAATATGTTATAAAAAACACGGAAAGCGGCCGCTTTCCGTGTTTCAGGATGATCGCTCATCCGTTTTTTATCATGTGGTCAAAATCGGACCACTACATCATTCCATAGGCCTTGAGCTTTTCACGCAGTGTCGAGCGGGAGATATTGAGAATGCGAGCGGCTTTGGACTTGTTTCCGTCAACCGTGTTGAGTACTTCCAGGATGTGCTCCTTTTCCATTTCCTGCAGTGAGACCCGGCCCAGTGAGGATCTGACGGCCTCCTTCGTATCTCCTTTATCGTGAAGCTCAATGGGGAGATGTTCCGGAAGCAGGGTGTCTCCCTGACAGAGAATGACGCCCCGCTCGATGACGTTTTTCAGCTCGCGGATATTACCCGGCCATCCGTACCCCTGAAACAGCTCTTCGACTTCGGGATCGATATTGGTGACGTTTCGGTTGAATTCCTTGTTGTATTCCTGAAGAAAGACTTTGGCCAGAATCATTGTATCCTCTATCCGTTCCACCAGGGGCGGGATTGTTATCTCCATCACTTTCAGACGGTAATAGAGATCGTCTCTGAACTCACCCCGCTTTACGCAGGCGGCCAGATCTTCATTTGTCGCGGCGATCACTCTCACGTCTATTTTAATATCCGACACGCCTCCGATGCGTCTGAATGTCTGGGATTCGATGACTCTGAGAAGTTTCGGCTGCAGGCTTAATTTCATACTCGATATCTCATCGAGAAAAATGGTGCCGCTATTGGCCAGTTCGAACAGCCCCTTCTTCATTGTTTTCGCATCGGTAAAGGCTCCTTTCTCGAAACCGAAGAGCTCACTTTCCAACAGGTTGTCTGGCAGGGCGCTGCAGTTGAGCTTGATAAACGGCTGCTCCGCGCGCTGGCTCGAATAATGGATGGCATTGGCGACGAGTTCCTTGCCCGTGCCGCTGTCTCCCTGTATAAGGACGGACGTCTTCGGCGTGGCGGCGACAACGCTCACGAGATGTTTGACTTCCTTGATTTTGGTGCTGTTTCCAAACATGGCATCACAGGGATCGCTCTTGTCCCGCTTCCTTTTCAGCCTCGCAACTTCCCGTTTCAATTCAAATGTTTCAAGCGCCTTGGCAACGACGAATTTGACCTCATCGAGTTCGAAGGGCTTCATGAGATAATCGTAGGCGCCTTTTTTCATCGCTTCAATCGCCGGCTTTGGATCGGTTGATGCGGTCATCATGAGTACAAGAATATCCGGATCCCGTTCCTTTATTTTCTGCAGCACTTCGATGCCGTTCATTTTAGGAAGACGCAGGTCGAGCAGAACGAGGTCGATGAGTTCATTATTGATTAATTTCACCGCCTCTTCCCCGCTGGCTGCTGAATAGAGTTTGTATCCCTCTTTTTTCAGAACCTGGTTTAGGGTGAACAGCAGATCGTCGTTATCTTCGACAATGAGAATCTTCGCGTTCTTCATTACACGCTCCTGGTGGGTAATAACATGGTAAATTTGGTGCCTTTTCCTTTTTCACTCTTTACGGTGAGTTCCCCCCCATGCTCCTTGATGATACGGTATACGATGGAAAGGCCCAGACCAAGTCCGCTGGGTTTTGTCGTGAAAAAGGGGTCGAATATGGTTTCGAGATGGTCCCGGTCAATACCCTCCCCGGTATCGGTCACATCTACCCGTACGTAACGGCGGCCCGATTTTGCGGATTCGGGAATGACCGCCTCCGCGTCGGGCCAGAATTCAATGGTCAGTCTGCCGCCGTTTTCCATCGCTTCAATGGCATTGAGCAGCAGATTCAGAAAGACCTGCTGTACCTGCTGTCCGTCCACCATCACCGGTTCTATATCGTCATGAACGATTTCACTGTACTCGACTCCCGTGAGCGACATTTTCTTATGGATGAGATTGTACACTTCTCTGAGTATTTCAGGAAGGTCGTGAAGTCTGCGGTCGGGCGGTTTCGGCCTGGCGTAGGCGAAGAAGGTCTTAAGCAGTTCATCGAGCCTGTTAACCTGCCGCACGATCCGGTTGAGGTACTCCTTGCGGGGATCGTCCGATTGCTCGAACTCTTCGTCACATGCCTGGGCGAGGGCCTTGATGCCGGCGAGGGGATTTTTAATTTCATGGGCGATTCCGGAAGCGAGGACGCCCAGGGATACGAGCCGGTCCATCCGGATGACTTCCGTCTGCATCTGTTTGAGCAGGCTGATGTCGCGAAAGGACACAATGGTGCCGACCTTATGATTGAGATTGTCGATTCTGTTGGTGGACGTGAATCCGATGGAGATGGTGCGGCCGGTTTTTGTTGTCAGTTCCGTTTCCCGGCTGTAATTGAGGGTGCCAGACTTCTGGGGCATGGAGAGTATTTTTTGCGCCTGTTCCGGATTGAGGATGTCATTGATGTGCTTTCCCACCGCTTCTTCGGGGCTGTATTCCAGTATCTTCACCGCACCGGCGTTCAGCGAGGTCACCATCCCTTCCAGATCCACGGTCAGGAGGCCCGCTTCCATGCTCTGAATAATGCTTTCGTTGAAATTTTTGAGATCGAGAATCTCTTTTTCCATCCGTTTCTGATCGGTGACGTCCCGGGCAATACCCATCGAACCGACGATTCGGCCGCGTTCGACAATGGGCGTGATATTGAATGAAAGCACCTTCTCCTTTTCCGGGTCACCGTCCACCCGCGCCTCGAACACCCGGGCCCTGCCCTGGTGTGCCATTTCGTAGTGGTTCCAGGTGAGTTGACGGTCTTCGGGAGCGATGAGCGAAAGGAACGAATGGCCGATCCAGTTCTCTTTGTGCTTGTCCGTAAGCGCTGAAAACCGGTTGTTGATGTAGACAAACGTGCCGTCGCTGTCCAGGGTGAAGATGAGGTCGTCGGCATTCTCCAGGAGATCACGGTACCGGTATTCCGATCGTTTCACTTCCTGGCGCAGTTCCTGGTTTTTCTTGATGATCTCAACATCGAGAAAGATGTTTTCGATCACTTCCCGCATCTCATGGGCTCCGAAGGGCTTGGTAAACCAGCCCCAGAGCCCCATTTCGATCAATGTATCCTTGTAGATACGCTTGTACTGCTCGTTGGAGAAAAAAATGAAGGGAGTCGACATGTATCGCGCGTAGCGCGGATCTTCGGAAAAACGGGTGAAGATTGTTTTGCCGTCGAGATCCTTGGTGATGAATTCGCTGATGATGAGTTTGGGATTGGTGCGAACGATCTCCCGCAGGCCGTCGGTTCCAGATGCCGCCCTCACGATGGAGAGTCCCGTCCCCTGCAGCGCGTAGTGCAGCAGCGTTTCCGTTCCCGGATCGGGATCGATAACCAGGATCACCTTTTTCTTTTTCAGTTGTACCATAATCTTATGCAATCGTCGCTACGGGAATACTGAAGGAAAATACGGATCCGACTCCCAGTTTGCTGTTGACTCTGATGGTGCCCCCGTGCTGTTCCACTATCTCCCGGGCGAGAGCGAGGCCGAGACCCGACCCTTCAGTGGCCTGGTCGCTCTCTTCGCTTTCGGCAACGCGGTAAAACTTGTTGAAAATATAGGGCAGCGATTCTTTGGGGATTCCGTATCCATTATCGATAATGCTGACCTGGATGCGGTTCTCCTCCACTTTCAGTTCAATGCCGATCTTTGAATTGACCGGACTGTATTTGACCGCGTTGCTGAACAGGTTCAGAATGACCTGTTCGATGAAGTCCTGGTCGCCGGAGGCGAGGGGCAGTTTCTCAGGGATCTCCGTGATCACCTTGATATTTTTCTGCTTTGCCATCCCGTTGTGGAAGAGGGTGATTTTCTCAACCAGCTGTTTCATGTCGAACGGCAGCATGTTGATTTCCGTCTTTCCGGCTTCGAGGCGGGAAAGATCGAGGAATTTATTGACCAGCTCTGTCAATCTGCTCGATTCATTGAGAATCACCTGGGCATATTCTTTTGCCTGATCCTCGAGCACATGTGAATCGAGAAGCAGTTCACTGAAACCGTAAATGGACGTAAGCGGTGATTTCAATTCATGGGCAACCATGGAAATGAGTTCGGTCTTGATCGTATCGGCTTCTTTTTCTTTGGTGATGTCGCGAATGATGGTGACAACACCTGACGCGAGCCCTTCATCGCTGATGACATTTGCCGCGTGGGCAAGGAACACCTTCGGTTTTCGAAATCCGGCGACGTTGAACTGGAACTCGGCGTGATTCACCGTGCTTCCCTTTCGCACCGATTTCACGAGTCTTGTGAGCTCGGGGATCTTCAGAATATCTTTCAGCGGCTTGTCGATGGAGGCCGGTTCCTGAACGGCAAACCATTTTTCCGTGACGGGATTCAGCATGAGAACGCAGTCGTCCGAATCGGTGACGATGATGCCGTCGGCAATGTTTTTGAGAATCGTTTCGACCTTGTTTTTCCGGTTGACGATGCCGTGAACATCGATCTCCCTGAATCGCACCATCTCCGAGGACATGTAATTGAACACCTTCACCAGGCGGTTCAATTCCCTGTCTTTCGACTCCGGGATCATTTCGTCGAAATTACCCCTGGCGATCTCGGATGCCGTATCGATCAGCGCCCGCACGGGTCTGTCGAGCCGGGGCGAGAGAAAACGGGCAAAGAGACCGGAAACGAGAAGCAGCAGAACCAGGTGGAGCGGTCCGGGCCAGCGGATGCGCCCGCCGCCCGTGGGGCCGCCCGAACCGGCTGCCGCCGATTCCACCGGGACGGTGATGATGACGGACCAGGGAAGATTCGGCAGTTCCAGTCTGGCTGCACGTATACGGCCGTCGGTCAGTTCGGCCTTGTTTTTCAGGGAAACGGCACTGCCGGAGGGCGGAGAGCCGGCAAGAAGAAATCCGGCCGTATCGACGATTGCGATTGATTCACCTTTCTTCTCCAGGGACCCGGTCAGCAGGGAGAGGGAATCGAGGGACAAAAACAGTTCCAGAGCCTGGCGCGTCCGGCTGTCGGGCAGGAAAATACCCAGCGAAACAATGGGCGCTTCCGTGCCGGCACCGGACAGCTGCCTTCTCGCGTAGAGCTCAGTCGCACCGGCCGGACGGTCCAAGGGGCCGGAATAGACGAATTGAATGATTCTGGCCTGGGGCATGCCGGTTATGCCGTGTGCCGCCAGTTCCTCCGGCACGGTGCTGCGCAGCACCCGCAGCGGATTATCTCTGTTCCTGTACCAGACGACAGCGCTGAAGATATCCCTCCTCCGGTCCAGCCAGCGCTTGATCATACTCTCATCGTTTCCCCCGGATGAATCGAGAGCCGCCCCGAGGGCAGTAAGCTGCTGAAGCCGGGGGTCGGTCCAGTGCAGGGTGATATTCCGGGAGATCTCCTCGGCGCGCTGTTTCAGAGAAACCGGCGGAGGCGCCGGAGTGCGGCGGACCGGAGCCCTTCGTCCTTCGAGCAGCCCGGCCAGCAGCAGAACAAGTGCGCCGGAAAGAAATAATCCGATCCAGCAGATGATGAACGAGCGTTCCCGAAATATGGATGTCTTTTTCATGGGCAGAGCCTGATCGTCACTTTTGTACACCAGTATCGGGGCAGAGAATGGTTCGGTTTCGCCCCTCTTCCTTCGCCCGGTAGAGCGCCTGATCCGCCAGGGTGATGAGCATATCCCGTGTATCCGTGTCCTCGGGATAGGAAGCAATACCGATGCTCACGGTAACGCGGGTGCCGGAAAAATCCGTTTCCTGAATGAGATTGCGAATTTTTTCCCCCACGATCAGCGCTGACTGTTTCGCTGTTCCCGGCAGGATCAGAACGAATTCTTCGCCGCCGTACCGGGCAGGACAGTCCACTTCCCTGACGTGGGTGCGAAGCATTTCCGCGAACTCCCGTAACAGCGTGTCCCCGGCAGGATGGCCGAAGGTGTCGTTGTATCGTTTGAAGTGGTCGATATCTATCATCAGCAGGGAAAGCGGCAGTCCGAACCGTTTGGATCGCTGTATCTCGAGGTGCAGGCGGTGCTGAAACGCCCGATAGTTGAACAGGTCGGTGAGACCGTCTGTAACGGCCAGTTTGTTCAGTTTTTTTTTGGCTATTTCCAGCTCTTCAACTTTTTCCGCCAGGGCGCGGTAGAGTGTCCCGATACGAACCAGTGATTTGATGCGGGTTGTAAGCTCGACCTTGTTGTAGGGCTTGCTGATAAAGTCGTCGGCGCCTGCCTCGATGCCACGGATCCGTTCTTCATTTCCCCTGAGCGCAGTGGCAAGAATGATGGGGATATATTTGAACTCTTCCGATGCTTTCAGTTCTCTGCAGACATCGTATCCGTCCATATTCGGGAGCATGACATCGAGGACGATGACATCGGGCTGAATATCGCTGACGGTCCGCAGTGCTTCCTGCCCGTTCCGGGCGAACCTGACATCGTAGCCCTCGGCGGTGAGATAGGTCTTGAGAAGGAGGCGGTTGTTCGCTTCATCATCCACGACGAAGATCACGCCCCGCGTATGTGCGGTGTCTCTATTAACGTGCAGATCCCCCTAATTAATAATGCCGCCATCTGCAGCTAACGGACCGGTACCGAACAGGTCGGGTTAAGGGCCGGGCTTATGCTTTTTTCATATAGTTTACGTCCAGCTGTCTCGCGGCGAGCCCTTCATCAAGCCGGCCCACCGGTGTGGTCAGCGGTGCTTCATGAAGCCGTTCCGGATCTGTTTCCGCCTCGCGCGCAATGGCGATCATGGCCTCGGCAAACGCGTCGAGCGTCTCCTTGGATTCGGTTTCCGTTGGTTCGATCATCAGCGCTTCATGCACAATCAGCGGGAAATAGATCGTCGGAGCGTGAAACCCGTAATCGAGGAGCCTTTTGGCCATGTCCAGGGTTTTCACCCCCAGTTCTTTCTGCCGGTCTCCGGAGAGAACGAATTCATGCATGGCGTGCTGCGTGTGCGGAAGATCGAAATAGGGCTCGAGCCGGCGCATCAGGTAGTTGGCATTTATGATCGCGTTTTTGCTCACGCGCTTTACCCCTTCCCCGCCCAGGGTACGGAGATACACATAGGCGCGAACCATTACGCCGAAATTTCCATAGAAACTCTGAATTTTCCCGATGGAATCGGGTCTGTCGTAATCGCAGGCATAGGCTCCGTCGCGTTTAACGATGACGGGGCTGGGAAGAAACTGTTCCAGCCGTGAAACGACACCCACCGGACCGCTTCCGGGCCCGCCTCCCCCGTGGGGCGTGGAAAAGGTTTTGTGCAGATTGAAATGGAGGATGTCGAACCCGATCTTTCCCGGTTGCACCAGGCCCATCAGCGCGTTTAAATTGGCTCCGTCCATATACAGGAGGGCGCCGGCATCGTGGACCAGGCGTGCGATTTCCTCGATCTGTGTTTCAAAAAGCCCCAGCGTATTGGGGTTGGTCAGCATGAACCCGGCCACGTCCTCGTTGAGGTGAGCCTTCAGGTCGGCGATGTCGACAAGTCCCGCTTCAGTTGATTGTATCTGAACGGTGTCGTACCCGGTGATGGTGGCGCTGGCGGGATTGGTGCCGTGTGCCGAATCGGGCAGAATGATGGTCTTTCTCGGGTTGCCCTGCCACTCGTGAAAGGCCCGCATGATTTTGATCCCGGTCATCTCCCCGTGGGCGCCTGCTGCCGGCTGCAGTGTGACGGCTGCCATGCCCGATATTTCGCAGAGATAATCGCCCAGTTCGCCCATCAGCTGCAGTGCTCCGGCAATATCCTCTTCGGGCTGGAACGGATGCAGTGATGCGAGGCCGTCCAGCCGCGCCAGTGTTTCATTTATTTTCGGGTTGTATTTCATGGTGCATGATCCGAGGGGATAGAATCCTTTGTCCACGTGATGATTTTTCGCGGACAGGCGGTGGAAATGGCGCATGACGTCCATTTCGCTGACCTCGGGCAGGGGTGCGTCTTCCCGGCGCAGGAAGGAAGCCGGTATCATTTCGTCCAGCGGTTTGCGCGGTACATCCAGGTCTGAGAGAGAATAGCCTCTGCGGCCCTGAGAGCTGATTTCAAAGAGAAGCGGTTCTGCCATCGATACCTCCGGACTGGTCGTTATCGCATCCTGATGCTGCATTCAAGTCTTTTAAACTAACAATTTCTCCCACGATAATCAACTAAATTTTATCTAATACTCAAGAAAAAAGCACTTTTCAATGGGAATTTATTTCTGTATATTATATGATATTTTTCGGTATAGAGACAGTAAGGAGCGATAATGGGAACAATCATCATCGACGAACGGGAATTTGAAGTTGACGGAGACGGGTTTCTCCAGGATCCTCATATCTGGGATAAAGAGGTAGCGCAGCTGCTTGCCAGCCATGACGGGACCGGCGAACTCAATGATGTGCACTGGAAGGTAATCAATTTCATTCGCGAATACTGGCTCGAGAATGATATGGCACCCATGGTGCGCGCACTCTGCCAGGCGGCCGGTATCCGGCTGCGGGAAGTATATGAATTGTTTCCCATGGGCCCTGCGAAAGGCGCCTGTAAAATCGCCGGTCTTCCCAAGCCGGACGGATGCGTCTAAATTAACCTGCGGGGTGCGTGCATGACCGTTTGGAACGCTGTTCTTCTGACCGCATTTCTCATTTCAGCGGTCTCTTCCCTGACCCTGTTCCTGAAAACAGTGGCAATGCGGGACGACTATGACCCTTCGGAACCGAAAGGGAGCATTCCTCCCGCCGTCCTCTATGCGTATACGGGAGCGATGTCGCCGCTGAAGAAAGAGACTGCCAACAGGCACTGGCCCACCTACACAGCCGGTATGCTCTATCACGCGGGCATCTTTTTCTCGTTTTTCTGGCTGCTGATTCTGGCAACCGGGATCGGGCTTCCCGCCGTTCTCAATCGTCCCTCCGGCGTGCTGCTCGCCTCGACGGCCCTCTGCGGCCTCGCCATTCTTCTGAAACGGGCCGTCAGCAGAAAGATGCGCGCCCTGTCGCATCCCGATGACTATCTCAGCAATATCCTGAGCACCGGATTCCAGGTCGTCACCGCGGTGACGCTGCTTTCCGGAAGCGGAACTGCGGTGCTCTTTTTCTACGCATCGCTGCTTTTCCTTTACATACCGGTGAGTAAACTCAGACATGCCGTCTTTTTTCCTCTTACACGATTCTATCTTGCACTTCACTACGGCAGGCGGGGCGTCTGGCCTCCACCCGAGAGGAGCGGTCTATGACTATTTCCGATGAAAGGAAGCGGCAGGGCCTCGATCTGCTTTCTGAAAAAATGACCGGGAAACTCCGCACCCATCTGAACAGCTGCGTGCATTGCGGTCTCTGCGGAGAGTCCTGTCACTACTACCTCACCTACGGCGAGGACAAGTACCTTCCCGGGCACAAGGTCGATCTTATCGCCGGGATCTACCGCCGCTACCACACGCTCATGGGCAGGGTCGCACCCTCCTGGATCGGCGCTCATGATCTGGACGATGAGCGCATCGACGAGATGATCGATGTCATCTACGGCGGCTGCGCCATGTGCGGACGCTGCACCCTGCACTGTTCGGTGGGTGTCGACATCTCTTTTCTCGTCAGGACCGCCAGATCGATGCTTGCCGCCATGGATCTTGTGCCTGCGAGCCTGCAGTCAACCGTGGACGCCGCGGTCACCACCGGCAACAATATGGGGATCCCCCAAAAGGACCTCGTGGACACCCTGCTGTGGCTCGAAGAAGATCTGCACATGGAGCCGGGATTTGAACATGCCGAGATCCCCCTGAACCGTAAAGGTGTCAATGTGCTCTACACGCTGAATCCCCGGGAACCCAAATTTTTTCCCATGTCGATCAGCGCCATGGCCATGGTGTTTCATGCCGCGGATGAGTCATGGACGCTTTCCACCGATTATTACGACGTCACGAACTATGCCTATTACTCCGGAGACGACGGCATCGCCGCCGAACTGGTACAGCGGCTGTTCAATGAGGCGGGCAAGCTCGAAGCGAAAACGCTTGTTCTTGCCGAGTGCGGTCACGGACCGCGGGCGATCCGCTGGGAAGGTCCCCGCTGGATACAGACCCCCTATCCTTTCCGGGCGCTGACTGTTGTGGAGCTGATGGCCGAGTATATCAGACAGGGGCGAATTACTCTCGATCCGGCAAAAAACCGGGAGACGATGACACTCCACGATCCCTGCAATCTGGCGAGAGACGGAGGAGTGATCGAAGAACCGAGGTTTATCCTGAAGCATGCGGCGGCGAATTTCATTGAAATGACACCAAACCGGGAGAACAACTACTGCTGCGGCGGAGGCGGGGGTCAGCTGGCGATGGGTGAATTCGCCGAGCGGCGCCTGCGGGTCGCCGAACTGAAGGCGGACCAGATTCGCCGCACGGGGGCGAAGATCGTGGTCACCCCCTGCCATAACTGCATCGATCAGCTTATGGAGGTCAACAAGGAATATCAGCTGGGCGTCAAAATCAAGACTATGGCCGAAGTGGTGGCGGACGCCCTGGTTCTGCGGTAGGTGCCGTATATGAACGTAAAAACCCGGTATCGCGCGATACCGGGTTTTTTATTGTCGAAAAAGCGGTGCTCAGCGTTTGATGGCGGCAATCTCCGTGACGGCTTCGATGGCCGCATCGATATGCTCCTCGGTATTGAAGGGCCCGAGGCTGAACCGCACGGTACCGTGGATCTCCTCCGTGCCCATCTGCCGGTGTACCAGCGGAGCGCACTGCAGCCCGGTCCTGCAGGCGATGTGGTAGTCGACATCGAGCATGGTCCCCACGTCCCCTGCTTCCCAGCCTTCGATGTTGAAACTGAGCACGGCATTGTGATGTTCGGCCGAGTCGGCGCAGTAGAGTGTCACCTTGTCGATTCCGGCAAGTCCGTCCCTCAGTTTCTGCCAGAGAGCCATTTCCCGTGCATGGATGGCGTCAAGCCCCTGTTCGGCAATCCATTTTTGTCCGGCATGCAGACCTGCGACGCCCATGACATTGAGCGTGCCGCATTCCATTCTGTAGGGAAACTCATCCAGGTGGTACGGATAGGCGGAACGGACGCCGGTGCCGCCGTGACGCGTCCCTTTTATAGGTACGTTCTCTCCGATATAGGATCCACCGATTCCTGTCGGCCCCATGAGACATTTGTGGCCGGTGAAGGCAAGCAGGTCGATACACATTGCCTGAATATCGATCGGCTGGGCGCCGGCCGTCTGGCTGGCATCAACGGCGAACCAGATCCCTTTTTCCCGGCAGATCTTTCCCACTTCGGCAATCGGCTGCACCGTCCCGATCACGTTGGAACCGTGGTTCATGATCACCATTTTCGTATTCGGCCTGATTGCCCTTTTGATCTCATCGGGATCCATATATCCACGATCATCGAACGGGACATAGGTGACGTCCGACCAGCCGTCACGCTGAAATACGTTCAGCGGACGCAGCACGGAGTTGTGCTCGAGGTTGGTCGAGATCACATGGTCGCCTTTTTCGACCATTCCCTGGATAATCATGTTAAGCGAATCGGAAGCGTTATAGCTGAAGGTGAGATAGTTGGGGTTGATACCGTTGAAAAATTCCGTAAGCATTTTACGCGTGCCGTGAACGACCTCTTCCGTTTCGAGGGTGGCATCATAGCCGGATCGTCCGGGATTGATGCCGTGGTGCATGTAGAATTCGTGCATGAAATCGTAGACTGACTTCGGTTTGGGATACGTAGTGGCTGCATTGTCCAAATACATCAGATTTTCCATCGTACCGGGTCTCCTTTCAGGTTGGCGTTTATATCAATACAGTGCGTATCATCCTTCTATCCATACATTCTCCTTGCCCAGCAGCGTCCGCAGGTCAGACACAAGTTCGGGATCGGGGTAGACCGATCTGCTGGTGGATTTAACCAGGACTTCCTGGCCTCCGTTTGATTTTATGTTGAAGAAGATGTCACACGATCCAGGGTACCGGTTCAGGAGCACGTTGATACGGTCAATGTCCTGTCCGTGCAGTGCATCGGCATACATGGAAAGCGTGAGACTTTTGGCGTATGTTCTTCGCGCATTCTCCAGCGGCATGATCTCTTCCGCCAGCACCGCGCACTCGTCACCGCCCTCCTTCCGGTCCAGTTTTCCTTTGATCAGGACCATCTGTTCGGGCCCGATGACGGATTTGTACTGTTCATAGACACCCGAGAAAACGATCACGCGCACACTTCCCGTGAGGTCCTCGAGTGTGAAGAAGGCCATCATGTTGTTTTTCCGGTCCGGGCGGGTCATGAGACCGTTTATCAGGCCGCATATGCGCACGGGCTGGCAGCTGCGTGTTTCCGAAAGGCGGCCGATGTGGGGGTAGGAAAACGCGTCTATGTCATCCTTGAATTTCATCAGCGGATGTCCGGAAATGTACATGCCCACAAGTTCCTTCTCCCGGCGCAATTTTTCCGTCTGGGACCAGTCTTCGATGTCGGGAAGTTTCGGGTAGTACTGCGCTTCTGCCACCTCGTCCCCGAATATGGAGGTCTGTCCCATACCCTCCTGAAGCTGTGCGGCCTGTCCCAGGGCGATGGCTTTTTCGAGAACAACCATTTTCTGGGAGCGGTATCCTTCCAGGGAATCGAGGGCCCCGACCTGAATAAGACTCTCCAGCACCTTTTTATTGACCGGACGAAGATTGACGTTTTTGCAAAAATCAAAGAGCGTCTTGAAGGGGCCGGAGCGCTTTAGTCCGTCCATGATCGCCACGATGGCCCCGCTGCCCACGTTTTTCACGGCGCCGAGACCGAACCGGATGCCCTCGTCGGTTGCTCTGAACGCAGCCACACTGGCGTTGACGTCAGGGGGAAGCACCTCTATTCCCATTCTTCGGCACTCGTCGATGAGCAGCGTGACGCGGTCACTGTTCCCCATTTCGCTGGTCAGGTTGGCTGCCATGAATTCGGCGGGATAGTGCGCCTTGAGGTAGGCGGTTTGATAGGCGACCACCGAATAGCAGGCGGCATGTGACTTGTTGAATCCGTATCCGGCGAATTTATTGATCAATTCGAAGATCTGTTCCGCTTTCTCCCTGTCCACCCCGTTGGCGCGGGCGCCTTCAAGAAACTCGGTCTGCTGTTCACGCATGAGGTCAACGTTTTTCTTTCCCATCGCCTTTCGCAGCAGATCGGCTTTTCCAAGGTCGAATCCGCCCAGAACAGCGGCGATCTGCATGACCTGTTCCTGATACACGATAAATCCGTAGGTTTCTTTCAGTATCGGTTCGACGAGAGGATGGGGATATTCGACCGGTGAGCGCCCCTGCTTGCAGGCGATAAAGTCGTCGATCCACTCCATGGGGCCGGGACGGTAGAGCGCGTTCATGGCGATCAGGTCCTCGATGCAGGAGGGGTTCAATTTCTTCAGATATTCCCGCATGCCGCTGCTCTCGAACTGAAAAATGCCGATGGTTTCGCCCCGGGCGAAAATGTCGTATGTCTCCTGATCATTCAGGGGGATGGCGTCGATATCGACGGTAATCCCCTTTTCCGCGAGGGCTTTGACCGTGTGATCGATGACCGTAAGGGTGCGAAGCCCGAGAAAATCCATCTTCAGGAGGCCGATTTTCTCCACGATCGTCATATCATACTGGGTAGTGATGTCGCCCTGGGGAGATTTGAAGAGCGGAATATATTCCGTCAGCTCACCCGGAGCGATCACCACGCCGGCGGCATGGGTCGAGGCGTGACGCGACAGACCCTCGAGCACCACCGCGTATTCGAACAGGGTTCGGTTCGTTTCATTTTCCTCGCACTTCTCGCGGAATTCCTTTATGTCCTTGTGCGCCCGGGTGAGGGTCATTCCGGGCGTGGATGGAATGAGTTTGGCGATCGTGTCCACTTCCCCGTAGGGAATATTGAGCACCCTCCCCACATCTCTGATGACCGCCCGGGCATTCATGCTCCCGAACGTGATGATCTGGGTGACGTTTTGCGCTCCATATTTCTGCTTTACGTAGTCAATGACCTTTTCCCGCTGTTCATAGCAGAAATCGATATCGATATCGGGCATGGAAACGCGTTTCGGGTTGAGAAACCGTTCAAACAGAAGGCCGTACCGCAGCGGATCGAGATTGGTGATACCGAGAGAGTAGCTGACGATGCTGCCCGCGGCCGATCCGCGGCCGGGACCGACGGGAATGCCGAGCCGCTTCGCCTGCCGGATGAAATCCATGACGATGAGAAAGTAGCCGGCGAAGCCCATCTCCCGAATAACGGACAGCTCGAATTCGAGGCGTTCGGTCATGGCAGGGGCCGGTGTACCGTATCGCTTCTTCAGCCCCTGCCGTGACACTGTTTCAAGGTAGCTGTCAAGGGTACCGGACGCTTCGCCCGGGGGCATTTCAAATTTGGGCAGGTGATAGGTGCCGTATTCAAAAACCAGATTACATTTTTCCGCGATCTCGAGGGTGATAT
This sequence comes from bacterium, assembly GCA_016934955.1. Taxonomy (GTDB): domain Bacteria; phylum Zhuqueibacterota; class QNDG01; order QNDG01; family JAGLOF01; genus JAFGRY01. The sequence continues at coordinate 140,667 of JAFGRY010000049.1, forward strand.
CGACCGATTCCGGATACTCGCTGAAGGTGCGCCTCATCTCGTCCGGCGTTTTGAAATACATCTGGTCCGACGAGAAACGCATGCGGCTTTCATCATCGATCACCCGCCCGGTCTGAATGCAGAGCAGCGCATCATGGGCCGGTGCATGCTCTTTAAGAAGATAGTGGGTGTCATTGGTGGCGACAACCGGGATACTCAGGTCCTTCGAGAGCTCTACCAGGCCCTTGCGGGCGATATCCTCTTCGGGTATGCCGTGGTTCTGAATTTCCAGAAAATAGTCGTCGCCGAAGATGTCACGAAAAAAAAGGGCGTCCCTGCGGGCGCCTTCAATATCATTGTCGATAATGCGGTGAGCGATCTCACCTTTGATACAGGCGCTGAGACAGATGAGACCATCGGCATGGGCGGCGAGAACGTCCTTGTCGATTCTCGGTTTATAGTAAAACCCCTCCAGGTACCCGATGGAGGAGAGTTTCATCAGATTTTTGTAGCCTGTCATGTTTTTTGCCAGCAGGATGAGGTGGTGGGCGGACAGTTCTCCCCTTTTCGACCCGGTGGTGCGGTCCTTGCGCGATCCAGGAGCCACATAGGCTTCGAATCCGATGATCGGCCGGATGCCGGCTTTAATGACTTTCTGATGAAACACGATGGCTCCGAACATGTTGCCGTGGTCGGTAATAGCCACCGCGGGCATGTCGTGTTTCCTGCACTGATCGACAAGATCGCCGATCCGGCAGGCGCCGTCAAGCAGACTGTACTTTGTATGATTGTGAAGATGAACGAATGACATTCGGTTGTTTTCCCGCGTTCGACACCCGATCTCAGGTGATCAGCGTTTCCAGCTCACGCCTGATATCCGCTCCCAGGGCGCCCAGTTTTTTCTCAATGTGTTCATATCCGCGGTCGATATGGTAAATGCGGGAGACATCGGTTTGTCCCCGCGCCACCAGCCCGGCGATGATCAGGGAAGCGCTCGCCCGCAGATCGGTCGACATCACCGGTGCGCCGGAAAGAGCGGCCACCCCTTTAACAATAGCGACATTGTGATCGAGGGTGATATCGGCGCCGAATCGCCGCAGCTCGGCCACGTGGGTGAACCGGTCCGGATAGATGGTATCGGTTAGCACGGACGAACCGCCGGCGACGCTCATGAGGCTCATCCACTGGGCCTGCATGTCGGTAGGAAATCCCGGATAGACCGCGGTAGTTATATTCACGGGAGAGACAACTCCGTCGGAAGCAACCGTAATTCTCCTGTCTTCGATGGTTACGCGCGCGCCGCTTTCCTCGATCTTGTCGATAACCGCCGCGAGATGGGCCGGTTCCGCATGCTCGAGAACGACCTCTCCCCCTGTCATGTGCGCGGCGACCATAAAGGTGCCGGCTTCGATTCTGTCCGGAATGATGAGCGTATCGGCCGGATGCAGCGAGGGAACACCCCGAATGACGAGGTGATCGGTCCCCGTGCCTTCAATCCGGGCGCCCATGGAGGTGAGGAATTGCGCGGTGGCGGTGATTTCAGGCTCTCTGGCGGCGTTTTCGAGTACGGTCGTCCCTTCGGCCAGGGCAGCCGCCATCATGAGATTGCCGGTAGCCCCCACACTGGGCAAATCAAATGAAATATGCGCTCCTTTCAGTGTATCGGCCCGGGCGATGATGTATCCGTTTTCAATGGCGATACGGGCGCCCATCTTCCTCAGCCCTTCGATGTGCAGATTTACGGGCCGGGGCCCCCAGGCGCAGCCGCCGGGAAGGGATACCTTCGCATATCCGAACCTGCTGATCAGCGGGCCCAGCACATAAATGGACGCCCGCATGGTTTTGACGAGATCGTAGGGAGCTTCGTAATTGACGCAGTTCCGTGTGTTAACGGTCAAGGTGCCGCCATCGGTCTCCACCCCCGCCCCGATGCTCTCCAGCAGCTTTTTCATGGTGCGCACGTCCCTGAGATCCGGGACATTGGTAATGGAATAGGTGCCGTCCGCCAGGAGTGTACAGGCCATGATGGGCAGTACCGCGTTTTTGGCACCGCCTATACGGACCGAACCGTTCAGCTGATTGCCGCCGTTGATAATGAATTTATCCATTTTAATCATGGTTCAGTTTCCAGCAGTTCCCGTGCGCTTCGCACGGCTGTTTCTGTAATGGTTTCGCCGCCCAGCAGTTTCGCGATTTCCCTCACCCGCTCTTCCTGTGTCAGCGGCTGTATGCCGGTTCTGGTGTGTTCGCCTTCCACCGTTTTCACCACCTGGTAGTGCCGTTCCCCCATGGAAGCGATCTGGGGCAGATGGGTTATACAGATAATCTGGCGTCCGGCGGCATTGGCAAGCAGGTTCCGGCCGATGACCCGGGCGATGCGTCCTGACACCCCGTTGTCGATTTCATCGAAAATCATCACCGGAATGTCATCGGATTCAGCAAGCACGGTTTTAAGCGCGAGCATAATCCGGGAAATCTCTCCCCCGGAGGCGACATCTTTCAGCGGTTTGAGCGGCTCCCCGGGGTTGAGGGAAATGAAAAATTCCACTCGGTCCATTCCGTCACGGCTTATATGGTCCTCTGATGAACAGATATCGATGCTGAATGATGCATTGGGCAGTCCGAGTTCTGAGAGTACGGCGACCGTTTCCCGCTCCAGCACGGCGGCCCGTTCCCTGCGGCGGGCGGAGAGATCACCGGCGTTCCGGCGCAGACGGGCAGCGGCTTCCGTGATCTGCCGGCTGACCGATTCTATTTCCCCGTCGAGGGTTTCGATAGTGGCGAGCTCGGATTTCCCGTCACCGAGATACTGCAGCACCGCCTCGATGGAGCCGCCGTATTTTTTCTTGAGAAGACTGAATTTTCCCAGCCGTTCCCTGGCGAATTCCAGCTGGGCGGGATCGAATTCATGTCTGGAAACGAACTTCTGGAGGGAATCCACAACATCCTCCGCCGCGATGCGGGCGGTCCGGCACTGTTCGGCCAATTCCCGGAAAATTGAATCCACTCCTGAAAGGGCGGACAGCGCCTCGTCGGCGCCGGCAAGGCGTTCAGCGACCGACCCATCTCCTTCATACAGGGTCTGATTGAGCTGTTCCGCCAGCGCATGGATACGCTCACCGGCTTTTTGCAGCCGTTCCGACTGTTCCAGTTCCTCCTCTTCCCCGGGAAGGGGATTCACTGCCTCTATTTCCCGAATATGAAAGGAGAGGAGATCCCTGCGTTCGTTTATGCCGGTTTTTCTTTTTTTCAGGCCGGCCAGATGCTGTTCCAGCGTCCGGCATTCACCAAAAGCCGCGGCAGTGGCCGAGAGCAGCCCGTCATCGACGCCGAAATTGTCGAGATAGGCAATGTGCCGGGGCTGCCTGAGCAGCGCCTGATGGTCGTGCTGGCCGTGAAGATCGACAAGCAGATCCCCGACGGATGCAAGCACGCCGATCGGCACCGGGGCATCGTTGATGAACGCCCTGCTGCGGCCATTGGCGGTGATGATCCGGCGCAGTACAAGAGCGCCGTCTTCACCATCGATATAGTCGCTGAATTCCGCGAGGGCAGGTGAATCGGGCCTGGTGAACTCCGCTTCGATCACCGCCCGTTCAGCGCCGTTCCGGACAACATCTCCGCTTATCCGTTCTCCCAGCACCAGGCCCAGAGCGCCGACAATGATCGATTTCCCGGCGCCGGTCTCTCCGGTGAGAATATTGAGCCCGCTTCCGAACGTGACCTCGATGCGGTCTATAAGGGCGATATTTTCGATGATGAGTGATCGCAGCATACGGATATCAGCGGATTAACACGCATTTTCCTCTCTGGATGCTGCCGTTCTCATTGACAGCAACGATGACATACACACCGGCTGCGGCGGGAGCGCCGCGGGACGTGCGTCCGTCCCACCAGAGCTGCCTGCCGTATACCGTTTCTTTTTCGAACCGGCGAACCAGATATCCGCCTGCGGTCATGATGTCGACGGAAACGCCTTCGGTAAGCCCGTCGATGAGCAGCGCGTCGTCCTCGTCGGGCCTGAACGGATTCGGATAGGTTTTCAGCTGTTCCGGCCGTTCCGCCGGGAGTGTGTACGGTGTTTTCAGCAGAGAAATGCCTCTGTTGGTGCCAATATACAAAATTCCGGCGGCATAGTCCATACTTAATGCGGTGATTTCATCGTCGAGCAGGTAGGAATCCGATTTTGTGTACAGATTCCAGCGGTACTCGGAGGCGGTGAAGAGATTCAGTCCGTTCCGGGAGCCGGCCCATATATTGTTGGCGGGATCGATGACCAGTGCGGTGACAGCTGTCGACGGCAGTCCGTACACCTGCTGCACCTGTCCCCCGTAGAGATAGTTGAGACCGAGGGGAGTGCCGATCCAGACCGTCCCGTCGGGGCCGACGGCAAGGTCCGTGATCTCATCGGACAGCAGTCCGGAAGAGGTGGTCAGCCGATCGACCGGAAGATCATCGCTCTTGTCTTCAGGTGTTCCCGAGTCATCAAAGATAAAGAGGCCGCTGGTGCGGGTGCCGATGTATTTTCGACCGAACTCGTCGATGACGAGCGCACTGACAAATGGTGAGGTGAGTCCTTCATTCTGCCCGAAATAGACCCATGTCCCTTCCGGCGTGACTGCGGCCAGCGGCCGGGCCGATGCGGCATAGTAGTTGAGAAACCAGACCGTGCCCGTCCCATCTTCAGCGATATCGCTGATCACCGAGTAGGATGCATCGTTGGGGATACCGGAGAGATAGCCGCTGTCCGGATGAAAGAAGGAGATGCTGCCGTCTCCGGCTATTTGAGTGAGGCCTCCCCCCCAGCTGCCGATCCAGGTACGGTTCCGGCTGTCGGTAAAGGCCGTGTACTGATCCCGGGAGCGAAGGCCGGCAAGGGTGGCGGGTCTGAAGGCGCTCCACGACCCGTTACGGTAGAGATAGAACCCGTTGTCCCTGGTCGTGACCCAGAGCCCGTTTTCGGGATCGGGGGAGAATCCCGAAATGAGCGTTCCCCCGATACAGTCCGGCTGCAGCGAACTGAACACCGACCCGGCCAGGATGAGAATACCGGAGGTGGTTCCCGCGTAGAGTGTCCCGGTTTCGAGGGTGAGCGCGGTGATGTGTCCGCTGCACCCCGGCACAGCGGCGAACGATCCGCCCTGGACGCTGCGGTAGAGACATCCGGCGCCGCCGGCGTAGATGCCGTCACTGTCGCTGAGCAGTGCCTCTATGCCGGCATTGAGCACAGTCGTAAACGCGGAATCATACCGGCAGACCCCTCCGGAAGTGGCGGCGTACAGGACGCCCGAGTGCATGGCGAGCGTACGGACCGCGTTTCCCGGGAGCCCGTCGGCCGTGGTGAACCGCGTCCAGGCACCGGGGTCGAGAAGATTGATGCTGCTGAGCGGCGCCCGGCACAGCCCTTCGGCTGTTGCGGCCCAGATAACGCCCCCGGAAATGAGAATATCGACGACCGGCTGATCCCGGTTCATGGACGGGCCGAGCTGCCGGTAGGTCTCCTTCACCTCCGATTTCGAGAGTATGTAAAGACTGATACCGATATCATGCGCCACCCAGAGGGAATCGCCGGTAACGGCAATACGGTTGATGCGGTACCCGGCAAAATCCCCGATCCGGTCCGAAACCGATCCGGCGGGTGAGATGCGGTCGATCATGCCGTTGTCATACCCCGCCCGGACGCCGTCCTGCGAGGGCGCCAAAGCGGTGACATCCGACCCGGAAAGGCCGTCCGTATTGGTTATCTCCGAGAATGAATCGTCCCGGGGATCGAATATGAGCAGCCCTCCCGCGGTGCCGAACCAGATGCGCCCGGACGCTGCGGCGGTGCAGGAGACATCGAGAAGCGGGGTCTCGCTCTGCCAGGTGAACTGTCCGGTCTGTCCCCGGAGGCAGGCGGCAGTCAGAACAAGCAGGAAGACCGCTGTGCGCCGCACCTTCATCCCAGCTGCTTCATCAGGTCGGCCATCTCGATGCCGCTGAGCGCCGCCTGCCAGCCCTTGTTGCCGTTTTTCGTGCCGGCCCGTTCGATGGCCTCTTCGATCGTATCGCAGGTGAGCACACCGAAGATGGCGGGCACTCCGGTGGCGAGAGCGGTCTGGGCGATTCCCTTGGTGACTTCCGATGCGATATAATCGAAATGGACCGTCCCGCCCCTGATTACGGCGGCAAGGCAGATGACCGCATCATAGGATCCGCTTTTCGCCAGTTTCTGGGCGACTACGGGCAGCTCGAAGGATCCCGGAACCCAGACGATATGCACGTTGTCGGGATCGCCCTCATGCCTGGTAATGCAGTCAAGGGCGCCGTCGAGCAGCTTGGTGGTGATGAATTCATTGAACCGGCTCACTACGATGGCGAATTTCTGGCCACGGGCTGAAAGCTGGCCGTTGGTGACGTGTTTCATGCCGCTACCTCTCGTTTATTTTTTCTTATCGTTTTCCCGAATGATCCAGTCCTTGAGAATCAGATGACCAAGTTTATCCCGTTTTGTCTCCAGGTACTGCGCATTGACCGCGTTGGGACAGATTTCGATGGGAATTCGTTCCACGATCTCAAGTCCGTATCCCTTGAGACCGATGATCTTCTTGGGATTATTGGTGAGAAGCCTGATTTTTTTCAGCCCCAGATCCGCCAGGATCTGGGCCCCGATACCGTAATCTCTCAGATCGGCGGGGAATCCCAGTGCTTCGTTCGCTTCCACCGTGTCTTTTCCCGTGTCCTGAAGCTGGTAGGCCTTTATCTTGTTCTCAAGGCCGATCCCCCGGCCCTCCTGCCGCATATAGAGCAGCACACCCCGGCCCGCATTGTTGATGTGGGTCAGGGCGTCGGCAAGCTGGTCGCCGCAGTCGCACCGCATTGACCCGAACACGTCGCCGGTCAGACATTCGGAGTGCACCCGGACGATTACTGGTTCATCTCCCGAGATATCGCCCTTGACCAGGGCCAGGTGATGATGATCGTCAACGGAGCTTTCATAGAGATGGAGAACGAATTCGCCGAATTTTGTGGGAAACGCCGTTTTGACCACTTTTCTGATCAGGTGGTCGTTTCTGCTCCGGTAGGCGATCAGATCCCGGATGGTGATCATTTTAACTCCCCGTTTGCGGGCGATCTCCGCGAGCTGGGGAACCCTGGCCATGGTACCGTCTTCGTTCAGAATTTCGCAGAGCACCCCTGCAGGATGAAGACCGGCCAGTCGCGCCAGGTCGACAACCGCTTCCGTGTGCCCCGCCCGTGTGAGCACCCCCCCCGGTTCCGCTCGCAGGGGGAATATATGACCGGGACGCCCCAGCTGGTCCGGCCGTGTTGAGGGGTCGATGAGCACCTGTACGGTTTTGGCGCGGTCGTGGGCCGAAATGCCGCTCGTGGTTCCCTCCACGGCATCCACCGATACCGTGAAAGAGGTGTGATGGATGGCGGTGTTGTCCTCGACCATGGGATCGAGTTCCAGCCGGTCCAGGTCTTCCCCCTCCATGGCCACGCAGATGAGGCCGCGGCCGTGAATGGCCATAAAATTGACGATGTCGGGCGTGGTGAGCCCGGCGGCGGCAACGAAATCGCCTTCGTTTTCCCGGTCTTCATCATCGACGACGATGAGTATTTTCCCGGCCCGGAAATCGGCGATGGCGTCGTCTATGGTGCTGAAATGATAATCATTCTGCTGTGTCATGACGGATCTACCTGTTTCTGTTTGGTTGATGAATGAACTGTTCGATATATCGTGCGATCATATCGGCTTCGATATTTACTCTGCTTCCCGGCTTCAGCAGTGCAAGCGTCGTCCGGCTCCAGGTATGGGGAATGACAGCGATCTCGAAACGCCGGTGATCCAGGAAAGCAACCGTGAGGCTGACACCGTCGATGGTGATCGACCCTTTTCTGATGATATAGGGCCGCAGCTGCGACGGAATCTCGAGAGTCAGGCGGGTTTCCGCCCCGGATGTGACGATCGATAGCACCCTGGTGGTGCAGTCCACGTGTCCCTGCACAAGGTGCCCCCCCATTCTGCGGTCAAGCCGGGCCGCTCGTTCGAGATTGACCCTGGAACCCTGTTTCAGATCGCCCAGAGTCGTCGACTGGAGGGTTTCCTTCACGGCCGTGGCCTCGAATCCGCCGCTGCTCAGCGCCGAGACGGTGAGGCAGGCCCCGTTGACGGCGACCGAGTCGTCGACTGCCAGATCGTCCAGGATGTGCTGACAGCCGATGATAAACAGCCTGCCGCCCGCAAGGGGCCGCACCTGTCGGATGGTGCCGGTTTCTTCTATCAGACCCGTAAACATCAGAGCCGTCCTTCAAACAGCATATCGTCCCCCAGGGATTTCCAGGTGTGAGCGGAGAATTGCAGCGGATTCCCGGGGCAGTCAAGCCCCAGATGTGAAAACGGCGGGATGCCGTCCCCGAACAGTTTCGGGGCGATAAAGACCGCAAGCCGGTCGCAGAACCTGCCGCGGAGAAACGATGAGAAAACGCCGTTCCCCCCTTCCACCAGGATGGACGCGATCTTTTCCCTGCCCGCCCGTTCAAGGAGCCGCTCCAGATCGATCAGTCCGTCGCCCGACTCGGGAAGCCTCCAGACGGTGAGACCGGCATCTTCCAGAATATGCGCCCGTTCTTCTGGAGCCGTTTCGGAAGCGGCGATGATGATGTGCCGGGGATCGCCCGAATGGGCCATGGCCGAGGCAAGGGGGAAACGGAGCCTGGCATCGAGCACCAGTCGCTTGGGATCCGGCAGCCTGACGCTCCGGACGGTCAATCTGCAGTCATCCTGCAGCACGGTGTTGATGCCGACAAGCACGGCATCGTGTTCAGCCCGCATGCGATGGACGCGGGCGCGCGAGGATTCTCCAGTGATCCAGTGCGACCGGCCGTCCGGCGCAGCGATGAAGCCGTCCAGGGTCTGGGCCGATTTAAGCGTGATGTAGGGGGTGCCGCGGGCTATGAAGGTGCAGTAGACGTAATTGAGTTCGCGGCAGGCGGATTCTTCGATGCCGGTGACAACGGTGATGCCCGCTTCCCTGAGACGGGCGATACCGCGGCCCTGCACCCGGGGATTGGGATCCTCCATCCCGATAAAGACGCGGCTTATACCCGCCGCGGCGATTGCGTCCGCGCAGGGCGGGGTTTTCCCGTAATGACTGCACGGTTCCAGGGTCACATACATGTCGGCGTTGCGGAGCTGTCCGGGATCGCATTTTTTCATGGCATCGATCTCCGCATGGTCACCGCCGTAGCGGTGATGGTACCCCTCCGCGATGACGCGTCCGTGCCGGACGATGACCGCCCCCACCATGGGATTGGGACTCACCCTGCAGCAGCCTTTGCGGGCGAGTGTCAACGCTCGTTTCATCAGTGCATGGGCATTCATTGAAAAACCCCTGAAATGGGATCAGGGGCGTGCAGAAAACAAAGACGCATTGTTTTCATCTTCTTTCATCCGGACTGTGACCGTCGGCACCAGAATTTCACTGGTTCTGTCCAGCAGCTGGACTCGTGGGCTGTACCACCGGTGAGGAATTCCACCCTCCCCTGAAGATCTGTTTGCGCTGACAATATAGGGATTCCCGCTGCGAAAATCAAGTCTAAAATTAACAATGGTCTTACAATCTGTTGTGTTGTTAAAAAAAAATCAACAATATGTTGTGATTTTACTTGACTTTTTAGTTTGAAGTTTCTATGTTATGTCTGGTAATTCACTCCTTTCATACAAATTATTATATAGGGACGGATATGATTGATTTCGCCGACGATCATGCGGAGGCCACCGGTGATTTGTTCAAAATTGATGGAAACGGCCACGGAAAAGAGACTGAGTCGATTGTGTATGAAAAAATTTCCGATGACCCGGCAGGGGTAACGGGCGCTGAACACGCTGAGATGATTGCACCGGAACCTGCTGAGTATTCTCCATCCGAACAGACCACCGGTTCCGTTGAACTGGAACTCAGCAGCAACGCTATGACCGTTCTGCGGCGGCGCTATCTCAAAAAGGACGGTGACGGAAACGTCATCGAAGAGCCCGAGGACATGTTCAGGCGGGTGGCCGAGTGCATCGCGGCTGCAGACAGGGCCTATGATAAAAAGACGGACATCGGCAGGCTGGCGGATACATTTTACGGTATGATGGCCAGGCTTGAATTCATGCCCAACTCCCCCACGCTCATGAATGCCGGACGGGAACTGGGACAGCTTTCCGCCTGTTTCGTGCTTCCCGTCGAGGATTCCATGGAATCGATTTTCAACGCGGTGAAAAACACGGCCCTGATCCACAAATCCGGAGGCGGTACGGGGTTCTCCTTTTCCCGCATCAGACCCCAGAACGATATCGTACGGTCGACACAGGGGATCGCTTCCGGCCCTATCAGTTTTCTCAATGTGTTCGATGCGGCCACCGAGACCGTAAAACAGGGCGGAACCCGGCGCGGCGCCAATATGGCTATCATGAGGGTCGACCACCCTGATATTCTCGAGTTCATTACCTGCAAGGAAAAAGAAAACAAACTCAATAATTTCAACATATCAGTGGCGGTGACCGAACCGTTCTGGACCGCGCTGCAGAAAAACGGCGACTATGAACTGATCAATCCCCATTCGAAGGAGTGCGCCGGCACCCTGAACGCGAAAGAAGTGTTCGAAAAAATCGTCGATCATGCCTGGAAAAACGGTGAGCCCGGAATCATCTTTATCGACCGGGTGAACAGCGATAATCCCACCCCGCATCTGGGCGAAATTGAATCGACCAATCCCTGCGGTGAGCAGCCGCTCCTTCCCTATGAATCATGTAACCTCGGATCCATCAATCTGTCACGCATGGTGAGAACCGACGGCGGCGCCGTGTCCGTGGATTACGACAAATTGAGAGAGACGGTCCGCACAGCCGTGCATTTTCTCGACAATGTCATAGATGTGAACCGGTATCCCCTGGAAACGATAGAAAAGCAGACGAAATCGACCCGCAAGATCGGGCTCGGCGTCATGGGATTCGCCGATCTTCTCAGCATGATGAACATCTCCTACATGTCGGTTCAGGCCATCGATCTCGCCAGCGAACTCATGTCCTTCATCAACCGGGAAGCACGGTGCAAATCGGAAGAGCTCGCAGTGCGGCGGGGACCGTTCCCTGCCTTTGCCGGCAGTGTATACGGCGAAAACGGGGAGCCGCCCATCCGGAACGCAACCAGGACGACCATCGCCCCCACCGGAACCATCAGTATCATCTCGGGCTGCTCCAGCGGCATCGAGCCCCTCTTCGCCCTCGCGTTCACCCGGCACGTGATGGATGACGATAAACTCACTGAAATTCATCCCATATTCTGCCGCAAACTTGAGGAATACGGGCTCTACTCGGATGACATAATTGAAAAAGTGGTCGAAGAGGGTTCCATTCAGCACCTGGATGAAATTCCCGACGATCTGAAAGGGGCGTTCCAGACGTCTCACGACATTACACCGGAATGGCACATAAAAATGCAGGCCGCCTTCCAGGAGCACACGGACAACGCGGTGTCGAAAACAGTCAATTTCAAAAATGAGGCCACCAGGGAAGATGTTGCCGACGTGTATACCCTGGCCCACGACCTTGGCTGTAAAGGGGTTACCATCTACCGTGACGGCAGCCGCAGCGAGCAGGTACTGAACAAAGGGAAAAAACAGGAGCAGGCCGCTGCATCATCAGCGCCGCCGCAGGCGAAGCCGGTATCCCATGAACGGCCGGTGACCCTCCAGGGCTTCACTTCTAAACTCAATACCGGCCAGGGCAGCCTCTACGTAACGGTCAATACGGACACCCGGAACCGTCCGGTGGAAGTATTCGCCAATATCGGGAAGAGCGGCGGCGACACATCCGCTCTTTCAGAGGCGATCGGACGTCTCATATCCATCGCGCTTCAGAACAACGTCGATGTTACCGATGTAAGCAAAACACTCATCGGGATCACCGGTTCAAGGCCGATCTGGAATGATGGAAGGCTCGTAAAATCCGTTCCTGACGGCATCGGTCAGATCCTGATGCAGATGTTCGGGGACAAGGCGGCCCCGGGTGCGCACCATTCCCCGGCGGCAGACAGCAGACCTGCAAGGACAATCGCACCGCAGACCGGCCCCGAATGTCCCGACTGCTATTCGACAATGGAAACGGAAGGCGGCTGCAGTGTCTGCCACAACTGCGGCTATTCCCACTGCGGCTAGGCCCTTCTCCATTGCTGCCGCGACGCTCAGGCTGAATGCGCGGCAGCCGCCCCGTGCGGGCGGAGTGCCATCATGAAACAGTTTTTTCAGGTAAAAGACCGCACCCTGGGAGATGAGTGGACCGACTGGGCCGGTTCGGTGGAAAACGGACAAACCGATTCCACTACCGGCAAACGGCTGTTCATCGGCGTACTGCTCATCGCCCTGATGCTCTTCGGGGCATTTCTCTATGTTATCTGGTATATGATTCAGCCGCGGCTGGAGCAGTTTCTCCCGGGGCTGCCGCTCTACATCGGACTGCTGCTGCTCGCGTTCTGGCTGCTGATTGCACTCTGGTTCGGTCTCATGGTCCTTTCGATCATTTCCGGAAAAGATTTTCTTCTCCGGATCGGCCGCTGGGAAATATCAATCACCTTTCTCATTCCCATAGCGCTGAAATTCGGCAGCCGGCTCGGCATATCCCGGGACAGAATGGGCAACTCCCTGGTCAAGGTCAGCAACCTGCTTATCAAACTGAAATTGAAACGGATCAAACCGGAAAAGATACTCATCCTCCTGCCCCGCTGCCTGCAGAAAGAATACATCACCGCCATCAAGGAAAAAGCCGAGACGTTCGGCATTCCCGTGTTTGTCGTATCGGGAGGGTCAAAGGCGCGTGCGGTTATCTATGAAAACAGACCTGATGCGGTGATCGGCGTGGCCTGTGAACGGGATCTTCTCAGCGGGATCAGCGACATTCGCGACACCATTCCCGTGATCGCCATTCCAAACAAACGTCCCCAGGGTCCGTGCAAGAATACGACGGTCGAGCTGGGAGAATTTGAAAACGCCCTGCGGGCGCTGAACGTTATCCGATGATATCGAATTTTGCATACTGAGCGATGAATTTTTTAATGCCCCCGCTCTCGAACTGAACGTGCACGACCTGTTTGGGCCCCTTCCCGGAGACCTTTGCGATACAGCCGCGACCATATTTCTGGTGCGAGATCCACATTCCCTTCTCGATTGAAAACTGCTCCTGGGAGAACGATTCGTAATCAGGGTGCACCCCCGCATTCCGGGCGGGTCGGATCCTGTCGCTCCCTGTTCCCCCCGAAAAGGATCGCTGGGCGTCCCGCGTGCCCATACTCTGTCTCAGAACACATGCATTGTCGATTTCATCGATAAACCGGGATGGCATCGACGGCCGGGTATCGTTGTAAAGGCGGCGGGAGCGGGCGTGAAAAAGATAGAGCCGCTCCATCGCCCGGGTCATGCCGACATACATGAGCCGCCTCTCTTCTTCCATGGCCACCGGATCGTCCAGGCTTCTGTACCCCGGGAAAAGACCGTCCTCGAGCCCCGCGATAAAAACAACCGGGAATTCCAGCCCCTTGGCGCAGTGCAGAGTCATGAGGGTGATGACGTTAGTGCCGTCGTTCCAGAGATCCACATCGGACACAAGGCTCACTTCTTCGAGAAATCCGGCAAGGGTGCAGTCGTCGTGCTGGGCTGCATAGTCATCCACCGCTGCCAGAAGCTCTCGCACGTTCTCGGCTTTCCCCTGCCCTTCAATGCTGGTATCTTCCTTGTACATCAGTAGCAGACCGGCCTCGTCAACCAGCGTCCGAATGAGCTCACTGAGTGAAATTTTATCTTTCAGCTGCACGTATTTTGCGATGAAATCGTAAAATCCCCTGATGCTCTTTTTCATCCGTTCGCTCATGTCCGGTATGTCATCGACCTCTTCCGCCGCCTCGAAGAGGCTGCTGCTTCCGGAGGCCGCGAACTGTTCCAGCTTGCTGATCGACTGGGCGCCGATGCCGCGAAGAGGGAAATTGATGATCCGCTTGAGGCTGATGGTGTCACGGGGATTGGAGATCACTTTCAGATAGGCCAGGATGTCCTTGATCTCTTTGCGCTCGTAGAACCGCATGCCGCCGACGATCGTATAGGCGAGTCCGTTTCGCCGCAGCCCTTCTTCGATCGCGCGCGACTGGGCGTTGGTCCGGTAAAGAATCACGAAATCCGAAAACGACCGCTTTCGCTGCAGTACCTGGCGGTGAATGGTGTCGACGATTTTTTGCGCTTCCATTCGTTCGTTTTCAACTTCAATCACCTCTACCGGCTCTCCGCGCTCCCCCGCCGTCCAGAGTGTTTTTCCTTTTCTGCCGCTGTTGTTGGCCACCACCGAGTTTGCGGCGGCGAGGATCTGTTCGGTGGAGCGGTAATTCTGTTCCAGGCGGTGCACCTGGGCGTCGGGAAAATCCTTTTCAAATTCCAGTATGTTGCGTATGTCGGCGCCCCGCCAGCGGTAGATGGATTGATCATCGTCACCGACGGCGAAAATATTTCTGTTCCCGCCGGTGAGCCGCTTGAGCAGCATGTACTGGGCGCGGTTCGTATCCTGGTATTCATCTACGAGAAGATAGGAGAAGCGGTGACGGTATTTCTGCAGCACCGCCGCGTCACGGTCAAACAGTTCGATGGGCACGGTGATCAGGTCGTCGAAATCGAATGCCTGGCTCATTCGCAGCCGGTTCTCGTATTCCGGATAGATCTTCGCCGTAATATCCTTGACCGGAGTGTCCGCCTGCCGCATGAAGGAGTCCGGAGTTACCAGCTGATTTTTGGCACCGCTGATGAGGGCGGCGATCGCCCTGGGCTGGTAGAGCTGCACAGAGATGCCGAAGTCGGACATGATCGATTTGATCAGCCGCAGCTGGTCATCCGCGTCATAAATGACGAAATTGCTCTCGTAGCCGAAGGACCCGGCTTCGTATCTGAGGATTCTGGCGAAAACAGAATGGAATGTGCCGATCCAGATTCTGTCGGCGCTGCTGATTGATGATTCGACGCGGGTACGCATCTCCCGGGCGGCTTTATTGGTGAACGTCATCGCGAGAATTGCGGAAGGATCGATGCCGAGATGGTCGATCATATAGGTGATGCGCGTCGTGAGCACCCTGGTTTTCCCGCTCCCGGCCCCGGCGAGAACCAGTACCGGCCCTTCGACGGCGGTAACAGCGTTGACCTGTGCCTCGTTGAGATGCTTCAGATACGGGAGTCGTTCTTCGGTCACTCGGACATCCTTTCCTTCTCAGCGATTCTGCGGCGTAGTCTGTCAAGCTGCCGTTTCGCCTTCAAATGGCCTGACAGTGTTCGGGAAAACGTGTGGGATCCGTCACCGGCGGCAACCATGAAGAGCACATCGGTGCTGGCGGGATGCATCGCGGCATAGAGTGATTTCAGACCGGGGTTTCCAACGGGTCCCGGCGGAAGGCCGAAGTGGCGATAGGTATTGTAGGGTGATTCAATGTGCAAATCCCGTTCGTATATTCTGCGGGGACCGTCCGGGATTATGTACTGGATCGTCGGACAGGACTCCAGATACATGCGTTTCGCGAGCCGGTTATGGTAGAGGGCTGAGACAATGCGTCTCTCGGAATCGAGCATTACCTCCCCTTCGATGATCGAGGCAAGCGTCACCAGTTCGTGCAGGGAGAGAGCCGAGCTGTCGGGCTCGAAATGGAGCGAATCGGTGATCACGGAGAAAAATCGGCCAAGCATGGTCGAGACAACCGTTTCAGCATCCACTCCCAGGGGGAAAAAATAGGTGTCGGGATAGAGGTAGCCCTCCAGTGTGCCCGTGGGTATGTTCAGGGAGTCACAGAGAAGAGAATCGGTGACGGCGCTCATGACGGCGGCCGAATCGACTGAAAGCGACGCCTCGAGAATAGCGGCGATTCGTTCAACCCGCACGCCCTCGGGGACAGTGACCTTGCGAAGCATCACTTTTCCCGCCACCAGGGTACGAATCACTTCCGAAAGGCTCATCGCCGTATCAAAACGGTAGGCTCCCGCCTGTACCTTGCGGGTTTTGCCGGTTATTTTCAGGACGGCGAGAAAGATATCGGTATTGCCGATAACGCGATGTTCGCGCAGAAGCCCGGCTATGTGTGCGGTTGTCATTCCCTGCCGGATCACGATCGTTTCTTCAGCGGCGGGTGCATGGTGCGGCGGAACGAACAGTATCACCAGTGAGAATATGGCACTGAGGAGAACGGCGGTTGTCAGCACCAGCAGCGGGTGTCGTGTTTTCACTACTATCGAAAGCTCCACTTGATCCAAAAAAAAACCCCATTTTCGGGGTTTGTGATGAAAATGATGGTGAGAATGTACGATATATATTCGATTTTGTCAACAGTCAAATGGCCGATTTTTCCCGCGGAATATTAGAGAAGGGAAACATTCCGCGGGAATCACTCCGGAATCGGCGCTTACCGCCTGGGTTGATACAGGTGGGTGCAGTATCCGTGCACCGCTTCCGCCGCTTCCATCATCGTTTCGGAAAGAGTGGGATGAGGATGGATGGCGGCGGCAATATCAGCGGCCGTGAGACCGTTTTCAATGGCGAGCACGGCTTCCGCAATCAGTTCTCCGGCGCCGGGGCCGACAATCCCGACCCCGAGCACGCGGTCGCTGTCCGGATCGACGATAATCTTGGTCATGCCGTCGGATCGTCCGATGCTGGCCGCTCTTCCTGACGCACCCCACATGAACCGGGCCGTTTTCACCGGTATGTTCTCCCTGCGCGCATCCTGTTCGGTGAGGCCGCACCAGGTGATCTCGGGATCGGTGAAAAGCACCGCCGGAATCGTTTTCGGTGCATAACCGCCTTTCCTGCCTGCAATGCTGTTGACGGCCGCTTTTCCTTCGGCTGTCGCCTTGTGAGCCAGCATCGCCCCTCCCACGACGTCTCCTATGGCATATATGGCCGGATCATTGGTACGCAGGGAGGCGTCTGTTTTAATGAAACCCCGTTCATCGCAGAGGACACCGGTTCTTTCCAGACCCAGTGTATCCGAATTGGGTGTCCTGCCGACGGTCATCAGCACTTTCGCGTAGGAACGGGTGAGCCGTTCATCCTTTTTCGTGCGAACAGTGACCTCGCAGCCGTCAGCGGTTTCGACGATGGTTTCCACTCTCGCTCCGGTCAGGATTTCCGCAAACGACGGCCCGGCGGAACGCACATAGGTCCTCACGAGGTCACCGTCGGCTCCGGGGAGAATCGTGTCCATGAGTTCGACGATTGAGACCCGGCTGCCCAGGGCCGCGTAAATAGTTCCCATTTCAAGACCGATATATCCTCCCCCGACAACCAGGAGCGATTCAGGAATATCCGTGATATTCAGCGCCTCGGCGGAATAGATCAGCCTTTCTGAATCGAGATGCAGTGACGGGATGACGGCCGGCCTGCTGCCGCTGGCGATGATCGTGTAGTCCGGGGTGATCTCATGTTGAGAACCGTCTGTTCCGGTCACTTCAAGTACGCGTGATTCCCTGAAAACGGCTCTGCCCCGGAGATAGGTAACCCCCCGCTGTTTTGCCAGCTGCATGAGGCCGGATGTCAATGAGGTGACCACTTCGTCTTTTTTCCTTCTCATCCTCACGATGTCGATGGCCGGTTCACTGAATGTGATCCCGAATTCGGCGGCGGAAGCGGCTTCGTGAATGACAGCGATGCCGTGCAGCAGGGTTTTCGTTGGTATGCAGCCGCGGTGAAGACAGACGCCGCCCGGATGTTCCTCGGGGTCGATCAGCGTCACCGTCATACCGAGATCCGCGGCGTAGAAGGCGGCCGGGTATCCCCCGGGGCCCGCTCCGATCACGGCAATGTGCAGAGGTTGTTTATCCATGTGCCGGTTCTCCTGTATGTCCAGTTATCCCATAATCAGGGCGGTAATGTGCGAATTTTCCGGAACATTGTCAAGCCTGCCATCGTTTTCTTTTTGAAAAGTCATGCAGAAAGTTTCACAGCTTGACTTCTTCCGTAAAATATTGTAAACTGTAAGTCATTCAAAATTGCGGAACATGGTATAGTTAAACAGGGATTGTTTATGCATTCTTCCAACGCAGTAAAAACCGCAGCAGCGGTACTGGCCGCTCTGCTTCTTTCCCAATGCACCACAACCGATAAAACCATGGTAGGCAGCGACTATTTTGACAGAGGTGAGCGGGGAAGTGAACAGTATATGGTACTCTATCCCGCAGCGAGTGATACGTTTTATCGCGATCCCGGCGTCGGCGGTGCCGGCAGCACTCTTTACCTGGGTGCAATGGACGATCTCACCACACGCACGCTTTTCAGATGGCGACCGGAAGATCTGCCTACCGCAGGGACCATCGACACTGCCAGGCTCTCGTTGTTTTTTTACAGGACCCACGGCGACACATCGAACATACCGGCACCCACCGTGCATAAGATCACCGGGGACTGGAGCGAGGACGATATCACCTGGGATAATTTCGAATCCGGAAACCTGCTGGGTGAAGCGGTTGATCTTGTCGACTTCAAGGCGACATCCAAGGGGATCACGATTACGCTTCCCAACGACCTGATGCAATCCTGGATCGATTCCACAACCGCCGCCGACAATTACGGGATCTGTATCTCCTATGCCGCTCCGGACACGGGATTCATCCTGCAATTCTACAGTGATGAGCATGATGACTATGCGTCACGTCCGGGACTCTGGTTCCACTCCTGGGTCGACACTTTGGATATCAGTTTTACGCTGACCAATTCAGATGACGCGTTCATTGCCGATCAGCCCATCGCACCGGAGTCCGACCGGCTCTGGGTGTCAAACTGCACGGCCTACCGCTCCCACCTCTATTTTGATACGGACACCCTGCCGGATGGCGCATCGATAAACCTGGCCATGCTCACTCTCACATACGACACGCTGCGGTCCTGGCCGAATTCAAGCACATCCTTCAGCCTGATGGCGCTTGCCCTCGATGAACCGTTTCACCTTCCGCCCGATCTGGCAACAGTGCTCGATCCGGTGAGTTCGGCACTGGTGACCGCCGATTCGGTGCTGCTGAATATTTCGGAATTCGTCCAGTCGTGGTCAACCGATTTTATCGAAAACAACGGTCTGATTGTCGCCGGCCTCTACGAAGATCAGAATATCGGCAAGCGGGCGATCTACAGCAGCACAGCGGACGCGCTGCTGAAGCCGAAACTCGAAATTTACTACAGTCTTCCCGCCGGAAGCCGCTTCTAACCCGTGGAGAATTGCACATGAAGATAAGACAGGTTACAATCATCGCCATTGCCGCTCTCATCACCGGTTCGTTACTGGTTCCCGGCGCGGAGGCCGGAAGTATTTTCACCTCCCGCGGGGTCGGTTTTTACGCCCGCTTTGGCAATGTCCGGGGAATGGGCATGGGAGGAGTCTCCATCGGCCTCAGCAGTCCCACCCGTATCTGTTCCGTGAATCCGGCGAGTCTCTATGCGATCGCCAATACACGCATCACCCTTCAGCTCTATTCCGACTACAATACGGTAAAGGATCAGTTTGCATCGGCTTCGTCCATGTACACGAATTTTGACGGATTTTCCCTGGCCGTGCCGCTGGGCAGCGGCACCGGCTTCATGGTTTCCATGCACCCGCTCACCCGCATGGACTTTTTTCTCCAGTCGGATCAGGAGATTGCCGGAGAGTCCTATCTGAAGTCCGTCGAAGGATCAGGAGGTATCAATCAGTTTTCTCTTTCCTTTTACTGGGCGGTGCAGAAATGGATATCACTGGGCGTGACAACTTCATTTAATTTCGGCCTGCTCAAGGAAACCTGGAAAGTCGACTACAGCAGCAGCAGCATCGCCACCAGCCGGGATGTCTACTATTATAAATATCGCGGTGTAGGTCTGACGCTCGCAGCCATGGTGCACCCGGCTCCAGGGCTGGAAATCGGCGCCCTGTACACACCGGCCGCCGAACTGAAAAGCCGGAACGACCTGTATACGATCTTCACTCACGAACATACCAGGTCAACGGGAACATTGACATTCCCCTCGGAATGGGGCGTCGGCGCCTCTTACCGGGCGTATCCTCACCTGCTGCTCGGAGCAGACTACCATGCGCGCAACTGGTCCGATCTCGCCTATGACGGCGAATCCCTTGCCGGTGTCAGAAACACGAAACGAATTTCCGGAGGTGTTGAACTGTTCAACAGCGGGGACGTCGACGATCCGTTCTGGAAACGCATGGCGTATCGTTTTGGATTCACCACTGAACCCTTTGCCTACACCGACCTGGACGGGAACACCATCGACGAACGCTGGCTCACGTTCGGCATAGGCCTGCCGGCCTTTTTCGACATTTCCCATATCGATCTCTCGGTCGCCATTGGAAAACGGGGAAACCTGGCGGATAACGGACTTTCTGAGACGATGATCCGTGTCGGGGCATCAATAACCGGGGGTGAAAAGTGGTTTACCCGTAGATATTGATGGGGGAAAATTATTTTCTTGATTTTAAGCGCTATTTTTATTAAGATTTAAGATTCAGCAAGAAGCAATCCACAGGTTTGAACGCATAGGAGGGATACCCGGTGCACAATAAAATTAAATTAAGCGTTTTCAGTCTCCTGCTGTTTGTCGTAATCATTGCAGGTCAGCTGCAGTTTTACGGCTGTGCCGGATCCGGCAGCCAGATCAGCCCTGAGCGTGAGCAGGCGATTCGCGATTCCCTGCGGCAGGTGCTTGTGTGGGATCTTCAAAAGAACATGAGTATCGCCATGATCGCGTTCCAGAACGGCGAATGGGAAAAAGCGGCCCATTACTATAACATCGTATTAAAAGCGGATACCATCGGCGCATATACCACCGTGAAATATCAGAATCTGGCGCACTGCTATGTCAACCTCTCCAAGCCCGACAGCGCCACAATCATTTTCCGGGAAGGGATCAAACGCTATCCCGAACACGCCTACTTCTACAACGGCCTCGGATATATCCTTCGCAGAAGCGGCGAAACCGAAGAGGCGATCGACATGTACGAGAAATACGCCGAATTGAGACCCGACGAACTCGACACCTACAATGTACTCGCCGATCTTTACCGGGATGCCGGGAATAATGAACAGGCAATCGCATGGCTCCGGAAACTGGTTGACAAGGAACCTGAAAACCTGTCGGCCCGGGAAAAATTGAGCGAGCTTCTCCGCACCACCGGCGATGTGGAGGCGATCATCGCCCAGCAGCGCCATCTGGTGGAACAGGATTCAATGAACCTCAATTACCGCCGGACACTCGCCGAGACCTACTACAATGAGGCCCAGTACGACAACGCCATCGAACAGCTCGAGTTCATCATCAGCATCGATGCAGACGATGTTGTCTCGCTGGAAAAACTGGCGGACTGCCATAAGGTTCTGAAACAGTATGATGAGGCAGTGGTCATCTACAATCGTCTTATCAAACTAAATCCCCAAGACAAGAAAAATATGTGCCAGCTGGCCCTGGTGTATGTCGATCTCGGCAGATACACGCAGGCGCTCCGGCAGGCCGACAAGGCGCTGAGCATCGACAGGAACTACGGCCTGGCATACCTGACCAAGGGCATCGTCTATGAGACCGCTGCGCAAAAATGTATCGAAAAGAAAAGCGGCAAGATCGACTACAGTGACAAGCTCGTTTTCCAAATGGCCTACGACGAATTTGAGAAAGCCCAGAACGACCTGTCCCAGCGTCAGGACGCGAGCCGTCATCTGACCTATCTTCAGGATCAGATTCCGACCACGGGTGACCGGTTCATGCATAAGAAGCAGACTCGTCCTGAAGGGGACTGCTATAACTGGATCAAGTAGCCATGGGTTCGTCATGTTCAGTCGCATTGGGTTCTGATCATGCCGGATATCAGCTGAAAGAGCGCATAAAAGAGTATTTAACCGCGCAAAAAATTCCTTTTGAAGATTTCGGCACCCATTCCCAGGATTCCGTTGACTACCCGGACACCGCTGTCCGGGTATCACATTCCGTCAGGGATCGGAAGCACACATACGGCGTTCTGATCTGCGGAAGCGGCATAGGAATGTCCATAACCGCCAATAAAGTAGCGGGTATCCGTGCGGCTCTCTGTACCTCCGTCACCCACGCGCGTATGGGCAGGCTGCATAACGACGCCAATATTCTGACCCTGGGAGAACGGTATACCGATCCCGACGCGGCGGTCGATATCGTCGATACTTTTTTACGTACGGAGTTCGAAGGCGGTCGGCATCAGCGACGTATTGATAAAATTCACCGGCTGACCGGCTGCTGACAACCACCATTTCATTTTACGGAGTTTTCATGGATACGCTCAAGTCTTTCGATCCCGAGATATTTCAGGCCATCAGCGGTGAACACGACCGTGAGAATTTCACTCTGGAGATGATCGCTTCCGAGAATTTCGTCAGCAAAGCGGTGCTGCAGGCGCTTGGCAGTGTCATGACCAACAAATACGCCGAGGGATATCCGGGTAACCGGTACTACGGCGGCTGCACTTTTGTCGACAGCGCGGAAGATCTGGCAAGAGACCGCGCGAAACAGCTTTTTTCCTGCGACTATGCCAATGTGCAGCCCCATTCCGGCTCACAGGCGAATATGGCGGTCTATATGACCTATCTCCAGCCTGGTGACACGGTTCTGGGAATGGACCTGGCTCACGGCGGCCATCTCACCCATGGAAGTCCGGTAAATTTCTCCGGAAAGCTCTACAATTTCGTTTCCTACGGTGTGGACAGGGAAACCGGCACCATCGATTTTGACACGGTCTGGAAACAGGCCCGGGAACACAAACCGAAAATGATCGTCACCGGCGCGAGCGCCTATCCCCGCTTCATCGACTATGCAGCATTCCGTGAAATCGCGGATGAAATCGGCGCCTTCCTGATTGCCGACATCGCTCACCCGGCCGGGCTGATCGCCACCGGGCAGCACCCCGACCCTCTTCCCTATTGTGATGTGGTAACCACCACCACTCATAAAACATTGAGAGGCCCCAGGGGTGGCATGATCCTCATGGGGAAAGACCGGGAAAATCCCTTCGGTATCGTGGCCAAAAAATCAGGCCGGGTCCGGATGATGTCCGAACTGATCGACAGTACCGTCATGCCGGGTATTCAGGGCGGTCCCCTGATGCATGTGATCGCGGCAAAAGCCGTGGGATTCAAGGAAAACCTCGAACCGGGTTTCACCGACTACTGCAAGCAGGTAATCCGCAATGCGTCCGCGCTGGCGGAAAAGATGACCGGGCTGGGATACCGCCTCGTATCCGGCGGCACCGACAACCATCTTATACTGGTTGATCTTTCCGATAAAGAATTTTCCGGCAAAGCCGCTGAAAACGCCCTCGAGGCGGCGGGAATCACCGTCAATAAAAACATGGTGCCGTTCGACCAGAAGAGTCCCTTCGTTACCAGCGGCATACGCGTGGGAACAGCCGCACTCACGACACGCGGCATGAAGGAAGATGAGATGGTCTATATCGCCGGCCTCATCCACCGCGTTCTTTCCGATCATAAAGATGAAGCACTGCTCTCGTCCGTGAGAAACGAGATCCGCGAATTCGGCAAGAACTACCTCTTGGATTGACGATGGTGATGGAGAGCGGCCGTTCCCGGCCACCCTGGGATGATTATTTCATGGAAATCGCCTCGCTTGTTGCGACCCGTTCCACCTGCATCCGGCGCAATGTAGGAGCAGTAATCGTCCGCAACAAGCGCATACTCGCCACCGGATACAACGGGGCGCCCAGAGGGACTCCCCACTGTACCGATATAGGCTGTCTTCGCGACAAACTGAAGGTCAGGTCCGGAGAGAGGCATGAGCTCTGCCGCGGCACCCATGCCGAGCAGAATGCGATCATTCAGGCAGCGGCGAGCAGCACCTCCATTGAGGATGGAATTCTCTATTCCACCCATCATCCCTGTTCATTATGCACAAAGATGCTGATAAACGCAGGTATCAAACGCGTCTATTTCCGGGAAGGCTATCCCGATGATCTGGCCAAGGAACTGGCCGCAGAAGCCGGTATGGAACTGATCAAATTAGTGTAGAGGGGTATTCCCCATGCGCTGTCCTTTCTGCGCCCATGATGAAGACAAGGTAGTTGACTCCCGTTCCCGTGAGGACGGGCGCGTTGTCCGTCGCAGACGCCTCTGTCTCGCCTGCGGTCAGCGGTTCAGCACCATCGAAGAGATCGAGGACAAAACGTTATATGTGATCAAGTCCGATAACCGGAGGGAAGAGTACGATCGCAACAAGCTGATGCGGGGTTTGAAAATAGCCTGCAGCAAGCGGCCCGTATCTATAGAACGCCTGGAGCAGCTCGCGACGGAGATCGAAATAAGCATTCAGGCCGAGTTTGTCAAGGAAGTGCGAAGCAGAAAGATCGGGGAAATGGTCTCCCGCCGTTTACGGGAGATCGATGAAGTGGCGTATGTCCGTTTCGCTTCCGTGTACCGAAACTTCAAGGATAAAGATGAGTTTCTCAAGGAACTGAATGAATTGAAAACCAACTGACGCCTGTACACAAACATATTGGAGAGTGCATGTTTCGCAAAAAAAGTTTCAGGGGCGGCGCCCATCCGCATGACGAGAAACGCTGGTCAGCAGATATGGCAATTCAGGAAATGCCGCTGCCGGGCACGGTGATTATCCCTGTGCAGCAGCACATCGGAGCCCCCGCTGACATCATCGTTGAGAAAGGAGACGCAGTAAAAAAAGGTCAGCCGCTCACCAAAACATCGAAATTTGTATCGGTTCCGGTGCACGCATCCATTTCAGGCACGGTTGCCGCGGTCGAGAAACGTCCCCACCCCTTCGGTACCGACCTGACCTCGATCGTCATCGAGAGTGATGGAAACGATGCATGGGCCGCCGAACCGGTCATGAATCCCGACTATCTTTCCCTCGGCACTGACAAGATGGTGCAGATAATCGGCGAGGCGGGTATTGCGGGCATGGGGGGCGCCGCCTTCCCCAGTCACGTAAAACTCTCCCCTCCGGCCGATAAACCGGTCGACACGCTCATTCTGAACGGTGTGGAGTGCGAACCATACCTTACTTCAGATTACCGACTCATGCTCGAACGGCCCGATGATATTCTGGCAGGTCTGCAGATTATTATGAAAATTCTGGGTCTGACCAAGGCCTTCATCGGCATCGAAGCGAACAAACCCAGGGCGATTGCACTGCTCAGGGAAAAATGCGCCGAAAAAAAGAATATCGCCATCGTCCCTCTGGCCGTTAAATACCCCCAGGGGGCGGAAAAACAGCTGATAAAAGCGGTCAGCGGCCGCAGCGTGCCCAGCGGCGGTCTGCCCATGGACGTCGGATGCCTGGTGCACAATGTCGGAACCGCCGCCGCCATCTATGAAGCGGTGGCCATGGGCAAGCCCCTCATCGAGCGGATCGTCTCCGTGACGGGACCGGGGGTGCGGAAACCCAGAAATATCAAGGCCAGGATCGGGACTCCCTTCGCCGATCTGATCGAATTCTGCGGCGGCTACACCCAGAAAGCGGCCAAAGTGATCAACGGCGGCCCCATGATGGGAATCGCCCAGACCACCATCGCCGTTCCCGTCATCAAGGGCACCTCTGGCATTCTCGTCCTCGATGAACGGACGGCCGCCGGCAGCGACGAGCTCCCCTGCATATCCTGCGCCCGCTGCGTCGATGTTTGTCCGATGAACCTGCTTCCCAATCACATCGCGGCCTTCATCGAGCACAACCGGGTCGAAGATGCTCAAAAGATGGGCTTGTTCGACTGCATGGAATGCAGCACCTGCAGTTTTATCTGTCCAGCGAAACGGAATCTCGTGCACTACATAAAACTTGGCAAAGCCCTCTGGAATGAAGCGCAGAAGAAAACCGGCTGAACAGGCGCGCCGGTAATGGAGGAATAAATCAAATGGAAAGATCGTTGCGCATATCTCCTTCTCCCCACATCAAGGATGCTGAATCGGTCACCCGGATCATGTACATGGTTGTCCTTGCCCTCATCCCTGCCGGTGTCTGGGGGGTCTATATATTCGGAACACAGGCACTCTGGGTAATCGTCGTGTCCATTCTTGCCGCCATGGGATCCGAGTTTCTCTTCGCGAAAATGATGAAGCGCCCGGTACGAGTGTTCGACGGAAGCGCCGTGATAACCGGAATCCTGCTCGCCTATAACGTTCCCGCGGAAGTGCCCCTCTGGCTTCCGGCGATCGGCGCCGTTGTCGGTGTCGGCATCGGAAAAATGACGTTCGGCGGACTCGGGTACAACCCCCTTAACCCGGCGCTGGTCGGACGCGCCTTTCTCATGGCATCCTGGCCGGCAAGTATGACCATTTTTAAAACCGCCCCCGCAGGCCTGTCTCTCTCGGGAATCGATGTGGTGACCTCTGCCACTCCCCTGAATGTGTTCAAGGCGTCAAGAGAGATACTCGCGAACAGCGGCGCCCACACTGCCGAGGAAGTGACCCAGGCCACCCAGACCATATCAGAACTGTACAACGCCAACGCCGCCCTCTTTTTCGGCAAAGTCGGGGGCTGTATCGGAGAAACGTCGGTACTGCTGCTTCTCATCGGCGCCGTCTTCCTTATGTATAAACGGGTCATCGGATGGAAGATCCCCTTCTCCTACATCGGAACCGTTATCATACTGACTTGGATTTTCGGGGGCACGGAAGGACTCTTCTCGGGCAATCCGCTCTTCCATATTCTTTCCGGAGGACTGATTCTCGGCGCATTTTTCATGGCCACCGATATGGTGACCTCACCGGTCACCTTCAAGGGCAGAATTATCTTCGGTATCGGATGCGGCGTGCTGACGGTCGTGATCAGGCTGTGGGGAGGATACCCGGAAGGCGTATCCTATTCCATTCTCCTGATGAATCTGACCACGCCGCTGCTGGACAGATTTACAAAACCAACACCTTTCGGAGGGAAAGAGTAGATGAAAGATATTCCTCATTTCGCGCTGGTGTTAACCGTGGTGGCCTGCTTTTCAGCCGGCTCACTCGCCTGGCTCAATACAATAACGAGGCCCAGGATCATCGCCCAGCAGCAGCAGGAACTGGACGCGGGAATCATGCAGGTGCTTCCCGGTTCGGAAAACGGCGTGATCAAGGCCGTCGAAAACGACGGGACCGTCTCGTTTTACAAAGGGTACCGCAACGCCGATTCCACATCACTTATCGGATATGCCTTTCTCATCGCCCCCCAGGGATATTCCAGTAACATACGCACCATTGTCGGTATCGATTCATCCTGTTCCCGGGTGCTCTCAATAAAGGTCCTTTCCCAGAAAGAGACGCCGGGACTGGGCACAAAATGTGAGGAGATCAGGTCCGGTGAGACCGCTCCCTGGTTTCAGGAACAGTTCAGAAACAAGCCGTATGCAGACCTGATTCTCGATAAGGACGGTGGGACCATCGAATCGATTACCGGTGCGACCATCACTTCCCGCGCCATTATGCTCGGTGTTGCGTCCAGGATGGAGCTGCTGCGTGATGAGCTGGATATTCCGAACACAATGATCAACTGATCGATTTGGAGGCACCATGACCCTGACTAAAGAATTTCTCAAGGGGCTTTATAAAGAGAACCCCGTCTTCCGCCTGATGCTGGGTTTGTGTCCGGTACTGGCAACATCCACGTCAGTGAACAATGCCATCGGCATGGGATCCGCCACGCTTTTCGTGCTTCTGTCCTCGAATATCGTGGTTTCTCTGATCAGAAAGGCCGTTCCCGGGAAAATTCGTATTCCCGTATTCATCATCGTAATCGCCACATTCGTCACGATCGTCGAGATGGTGATGGCCGGCTTCTTTCCCGCCCTGAGCAAATCGCTGGGCAACTTCATCTCATTGATCGTTGTCAACTGCATCATTCTCGGACGGGCCGAAGCCTTCGCGAGTAAAAATTCAGTTTTCAGATCCATTCTTGACGGGCTGGGCATGGGACTGGGATTCGCTCTGGCGATGATCATTATTGCGACGTTCAGGGAAATTCTGGGAAACGGCACCTGGCTGGGTATTCCGGTACTCGGAGAATCTTTCAATCCGATAACGATCTTCATTCTCTCGCCCGGCGCTTTTCTGACCATCGGGTATCTCATCGGATTCTTCAACTGGTTTGAATCCCGCCGGCTCGCCGGCAAATAACGGCTTAAAAAAGGATTGTACCTATGGATTTCCAATCACTTTTTGTCATTTCAATTGGGGCGATCTTCGTTTCCAATTTCGTTTTATCCCGATTTCTCGGTATCTGCCCCTATATCGGCGTGTCCAAACAGCTCGATTCTGCCCTCGGAATGGGAATGGCCGTCATTTTTGTCATGAGTATGGCTTCGGTGGTTACCTGGTCCATCTATACATTTTTCCTCGCCCCCACCCAGGCCAATGTTCTGTATCTTATCTTCATGAAGGGCAGCGGTTCCCCTCCGGATCTTACGTATCTGCGCACGATATCCTTTATTCTCGTGATCGCGACCCTCGTCCAGTTCGTTGAAATGGTTATCCAGAAACTGAGCCCCGGCCTCTACCGTTCGCTCGGCATCTATCTGCCCCTGATCACTACGAACTGCGCGGTTCTCGGCGTATCGCTCCTGAATATCGACAGCAGCTACTCGTTTATTGAAAGCCTGGTCAACGGATTCATGTCCGGTGTCGGTTTCACTCTTGCCCTTGTCCTTATGGCCGGACTGAGAGAAAAGCTCGAGCTCGCGAACGTTCCAAAAGCGATGAAAGGCGCCCCGATCGCTTTTATCATGGCGGGACTGATGTCACTGGCATTCTTCGGATTTGCGGGGCTCAAACTCGGTTAATTGCCCATGCGCAGGGAAAAAAAACAGAAAGAGATCGACACCAAGGAGATGCCGTTCCTCGCCCATCTCGAAGAACTGAGATGGTGTATTCTCAAAAGCGTCCTCTCCGTCTTTATCGCCATGATCGCCGCCTTTCCCTTCACCGGGATCATGCTGACAGTGCTCACCCTGCCCAACAATCATCTCGCCGAACCGGCGAAGCTTATATTTCTCAAACCGACGGGGATGCTCGTTGTCCGCATTGAAATCGCCATTGCAGTCGGCGTGATCGTATCCATACCGGTCATTTTTTATCAGCTCTGGAAATTTCTCATGCCGGGGCTGCACGCGCACGAACGACGGTATTTTCTCCCCGCCCTGCTTTTCACAACGGTCTGTTTTCTCGCCGGCGCCGTTTTTTCCTATTTCGTTATCATTCCCACCGTGCTTCCGTTTCTCTTCGGCATGGGAACGGATACGATTGAAGCGACGATCAACATCACGGAATACATGAGTTTCGTTATCAGGCTGATCCTGGTAGCGGGCCTTGTATTCGAACTGCCGGTGCTCTCCCTGTTCCTCACCAGAATCGGCATTCTCTCTCCCTCGTTCCTCAAACGGTACCGCCGCTACGGCATTGTCCTTATTTTTCTTGTTTCCGCTATTCTCACTCCCCCAGATCCGATGAGCCAGATACTGATGGCGGCGCCCCTGCTGCTGCTGTATGAAGTAAGTATCTGGATCTCGGTGATCGTGCAAAGGAAAAAAATAGAGGAAGAAGAAGATGAGGACTGCAAAGAGGAAACAGGAGGCTGACCATATACGAAACGGGACTGCCGTGACGGCAGCCCCGTTTGCGTGTACGCCCGAAGGGAATCGAACCCCCAGCCTTTGGAACCGGAATCCAACGCTCTATCCAATTGAGCTACGGGCGCGTTTTATTGAGCATAAGTTTAATAAAAATTGGCAACAAAGTCAAGAAAAATCAAAGTGCAACAGTAAAAAATGAAGGAACCATGGCCAACAGAATAGGCATTCTCGGAGGCATGACACCTGAGTCAACCGTCATCTACTACACAACCATCATTCACTCCTATTTGCAGCGGTTCGGTGACTATGGGTTTCCTGAAATCGTTATAGAGAGCGTCTCATTTCAGCAGTATGTCGACTGGATGAACAGCGACAGCTGGCCGGCGATTACGGAATCTCTTGTCCAGGCACTGGCCCGTCTCGAGCGGGCTGGAGCCGACTTTGCCGTTATCGCCACCAATACCATGCACAAGGTGTTTCCCGCGCTCTTGAAACGGTCCGGCATTCCCCTTCTCAGCATCATCGATGCCGTTGCCGATGCGGTGGCTGCCAACCGCTTAAAAACCGTTGCTCTTCTGGGTACAAAATTCACGATGTCCGGCACTTTCTACCAGGAAGGACTCAAGCGGCACGGTATCGCGACACTTGTACCCGATGAGGATGATCAGCAGCTGATCAACGAGGTCATTTTTTCCGAGCTTGGCAGAGGGGTGCTGAACGACCGCTCACGGGAACAGTATCTCGGCATAATCGGCACCCTGGCGGAAAGAGGCGCCGAGGGCGTTATCCTCGGATGTACGGAAATCCCCCTGCTCATTCGGCCGGACGATACCGCTCTCCCCCTGTTCGATACCGCGATCATCCATGCGGAAGCGGCCCTGGCCAGGGCACTCGCCTGACGGGTCAGCGAACGTCGATCACGAGATCTCCGCAGGTGATGCTGCTGCCTGAATAGATCTTTCTCCGTTTTCGCGTTTCCACGATGCCGTCCACCGACACCATCCCCTGCTCCACCATGATTTTCGCGGTCCCTCCGGTTGCCGCGATGCCGCACACTTTCAGCAGTTTAATCAGCTCTATGTAATTGTCGGTCAAGGTGAATACCATATATCCTCACAGTGATGGGTAGAGCAATTCTTCCAGGACGCGGGAAAGCATCCGTGTGTGCTCCCGCCGGTCAAAGCGCTGTAAATCGGGAAAAACCAGCGGGACTGCGGTGTTGCCGCCGCCTGCCCACTCATCGAAGCGCTGAATAATGATGCCGGCGGCCGCTTCCGTCTGCCGGGATGTCACCAGACTGCATCCCGGATGTTCCGCCAGTATTCTGCGTGCTTCACAGGCGCCGCTGAATGCGAGGATCGGTCTTCCCGACGCGAGATATTCATACACCTTGCCCGTTGCCATGCCGCTGCTGCAGGTATCGGGCAGCATAAAGAGCAGCAGGTCCGCCGATATCATTTCGGAAACCGCCTCGTCATGACTGACGTACCCGCGCAGCTCAGTACAGCAGTCGGCGCCCCAGCGCCGGACAACGGCACCCGGATCGATATCCGTGGCTCTCCCTACTAGCCTGATGCTGATCCGCTCTCTGATGTCCGGCCGGCGCTCCAGGGCCAGAGCAAAGGCCCTGAAAAAGGGTTCGGGATCGAGCAGTGAGCTCATGGTGCCGCAGTAGGTGATGGTGAACCGTGCATGTGCCGCGGCGGTTTTGCCCTCAAAATCGTCGGGATCGAATCCATTGGGAATAGTGATCATGCGGGCAGCACCGGTGCGGGAGAGGGATGCCAGGGAGCTGCGAATGGGGTCCGAAACGGCAATGACCGCATCCGCTGACTCAACGATCCACCTGGCAAGCTGACGTCGTGCCGTTCGGTGTACCTCCCCCGCCTTTCCCCCAACAAGGGATTCGGTGAGCCAGTGGTCGCGAAAATCGGCCACCCAGGGAAAATGCAGCATGCGGGCCAGCACCAATCCCGGAAGATGGCCGGAAAGTGGCGGAGAAGTGGTTAAAATCGCCGAAAAGCCCCTGTTTTTTAACAGGTGGCACCCTTTCAGCGCCGCAAATGGGACCCATCCCGTCTTCGTATCGGGAATGGAGGCACGGTCAATCACTCGCTTGAGGAGTGCCGGGAATCCGGCGGAAGGGGTCGTGCGGGTGTCGGGGATCACGCTGTTCCCTGAGAGCAGGCGGGTGATCCTGGCGGGATCGAGGGAACCGGTCCGGTGCACGGGGCAGTGGTGTATTTCCCGCAGCAGCGACGGATCGACTGCATAGTAGCTGACCGGTTTAACGGTGACGGCGGCCGGATGCCAGCCGAACTGCGGCAGGTATTTAATGAACTTACTGACTCGCTGCACGCCCCCCATTCCCAGCGGGGGAAAGTAGTAGGAAAAAACCAGGAGTGTGCGTTCACGGTTTTGCATGCCGGAATATCCTGATAATTCGTCGCTTTTCATCAGCGGTGAAAAACCGGCTGAGATAGAGAAGCACCGGGAACAGGAGCAGCAGGGCGGCTCGCACAAGCACCCGAGAATCGGCGAAAACCACCGTCCCCGCATAGAAGAGCAGGCCGAGAATGGCGACCAGTTTCCCGATACGGACCCATTCATAGGGTACGGGATAGAGTCTCCTGCTGTACAGATAGAGCGATGCCGCCATGGCGGCATAGGCCAGAAAAGCGGACCAGGCCGCTCCCATGATCCCGAACGAGGGAATGAGAAAATAGTTGCCCGCAAGGCTGACCGCGGCCCCTATTCCAGTGACGATCGGCAGGGAGGCGGTCTTTTTCTTCAGGTAGATACCGACGATAAAGTTGACGTACACCCCGTAGCAGATATAGGCAAGCATCACAACAGGGACAATCGGTATCCCCGGTGTGTATTCGGCACCGATTATGGTGAACCCGAACAGTTTCAGCGTGACGATCTCATTGATGAAAAACGAGATGATGATATAGAACCCGCCGGTGACGAGAATGAAATAGGTGAGAATACGGGCAAACACCTTCCGGGCGTCCTTCTGTTTCGATGTTGAAAGGAAAAACGGATGCCAGGCGAATCTGAAGGCGGCCACCACCAGAGCCATGAACATGCCGAGCTTGTAACTGGCGCTGAAAATCCCGGTGGCGTCCTTTCCCATCATGCGGTCGAGGAAAAACCGGCTGATCTGGTCCATGATCAGCACCGACAGCATCGAGGGTATGTAGGGAAGCCCGAAACGCAGAAGATCTTTGAGGGTTTTCGCGCTGAAGCGGGGTCGCAGCCAGGCGGCGATTACCGGAAGCACGGTGAGCAGTGACACGAACGACGCCACGAAATTTGCGGTGAACACTCCCGTCAGCCCCCACTTTTTTCCGGCGACGAGCCATATATTCATAAGCAGGTTCGCGAGCACGTTGACGAATTTAAGCGCTCCGAACTGAATCGATTTTTCTTCCCCCCGGAGCACCAGAAACGGCAGGAGCGCGAGCGCATCGGCGAGCAGAATACCGGCGGCAAGGCGGATAAGATGAGGATAGGCCGGTGTTCTGAATATCATTCTGGATATGTCTGCCGGAAAAAGAAAAATAACAAGCGAGAACAGCACCCCGGTGGACAGCACCATCAGAAAGGCGGTGCTGAAAATTTTCTGCTTCCCGTTTCTGCTTTCCTCGAGGATGAAATAACGCAGGAAGGCCGTATCCATCCCATATCCGAACAGGACATTGGCGAGAGCGAGAGAGGAGAAAAGAAGCGCGGCAACTCCCATGATATCCGTGTCCAGGTAGTTGGTGTGGATCGGGAGAAGCAGGAAACCGATGGATCGGGTAAAAATGTGACCCAGTCCGTAGATAAAGGAATGCTTCGTCAGTCGTTTTATGCTATCCAGCACGTGTCATCTCCGGTTTGAGCGGCAGCCGCGGCAGGTGTGCCCGGGTTATTTAAGCAGCAGTATTTTACACGATTCCGTGATCGAACCGTCCAGAAAAAGGATGCATATATAGAGCCCGCTGGGCAGGGTGCGGTCAGATCCGCCCGGTTCCCAGACAAGGGAATGCACCCCCTCCTCCATCCGGGCATCGGCGAGTGTGGCGACTTCCCTGCCCCGGATCGTATAGAGGCGCAGTGTCACACGCCGGCCGGCTGGTGCCGACCAGGTGATATGAGCAGTGGCGTTGCAGGGATTGGGATAGCAGGTGAGCGCCGGGATCGAGCCGCGAAGATCATTCCCTGGCAGCACCGGCACGGCGGAATCGGTGTGCAGAACCGCGTCGAGACTGTTGAGCTTGCCAAATCCTCTCTTTCCTGTCCAGAGTTCGCTGCCGGTGAATTCATCCCTGAGAGCGGTGCCGATAAGCACGCTTTTTATTTGCGAGGAGGTGAGCCCGGGATTTTTCTGCAGCATGAGTGCGATGGTGCCCGTGACATGCGGCGCCGACATGCTGGTGCCGCTCCAGGCCCGGTGCAGACTGTCTGAAGCGGTATAATAATCGTCGGGCCACGCCATGGACGAGGAGCGAGCGGAAAGAATAAATTCTCCGGGAGCGACGATTTCCGGTTTCTGCCGGCCGTCCCGGGTTGGTCCGGGACTGGAAAAATCTGAAAGACCGCCGATGTCGAGTACGTAGGGTCCCCAGGGATCAGCGGCGATGGCCGGCCACCTGTCCCTGGTAACGAAGGATCCGACGGAGATACACAGTCGGGCGTTTGCCGGTTCGGGAAGCAGGCAGCTGTAATCTGCTCCGCTGCTCAGTGAGGCGTTCATCGATGCATCGTACAGCCATCCGTGAAACCAGCTGGTTGAGCGGGCGGGGTCACCGTTGAGGCAGCGGAGCGTCCATGCGCCCGGGGACAGATTGTCGATGACCGCTCCCCCGGAACGGGAATCGGAGACCAGAATTTCAGTCTCGAGCAGTCCGTTCCCTGCATCCGGTCCGGCCGCGCCGTTGCTGATGTAGAGATAGCCGTTATCACTGTCGAGGATCCCGATCTCGCCTCTGTTCACCGGTCCCAGACGGTGTCCGTCCGGAGTGATAAGGGTAAAGCGGATGTCATCATCAGCGGCGGACCAGATATCCCAGCTGAGATAATCTTCGACTCCGGCCTGATTTCCGCTGGTGGTGAAGGTGATATCCGCCGACTCCGCAGGCACCAGATCTTCCTTGAAATGGACAGGATCGTCTCCTGAGTTGCCGGCCGCGACCACTACCGCGCGTCCGGGCCGCCAGAGGCGGTCATCGATTCCCGATTCGAAGGCGCTGGAACCGTCGTGGGGGCCGTAATGGGTGCTCCCCACGGAAATGTTGACCGCCACCGGACGATCCAGATAGTCTGCACAGGCGAAGATATAATCGAGGGCATCGAGAATGGTTTCTTTCTCGAATTGATAATTTCCGGATTTCACCACAATGAGTTCCGCGTCCGGTGCAACGCCCACATACCGTGCTTCCGCACCGCCGTTTCCGGCGGCTATTCCGGCAATGTGGGTGCCGTGACCCCAGATGTCCGCCTCTCTCACCGACCCGTCTGTCACGCCGTCCAGTTCATTCTGGATATCCGTCTGTGTGTATTCCGATCCATACGTGAAGGAAGCCGGTGCGGGACCCTCGTCATCCGTCTGGTCCCAGATCCTGAGAATCCGGGTGCGGCCCGAGGAGGTGATAAAATCGGCGTGACGCCAGTCGATCCCTGAATCGATAATTCCGACGAGCACCCCCTCCCCTGTCAGCACCGTTCCCTGCACTCCGGCATGCACCTGGTCGGCGTAAACAGCCGGAAGACTGACATCCAGCATCGGAAGACAGCGTGTCCGGGCGCGGCGAACAGGAACGGCCGTTTTCCGGTGCCGGGATGAGGCGTCCACTGTGCTGCCGCCGTCGCCGGATCCGTCTGTCCGGTGTTCCCGGCAGCAAGCGACGGCCGCGGATTCTGACAGGATCAGAACCAGCAGGGTGACGAAGGCTCCTGCAGCGGCGAAAGGCCGAAATCTCATGGACCCTCCTCCCTGCTGAATCCCGCCTGGGTTTCCCGGGGATGGCATGACTGGATCACTTCCTGAAGATAGGCGCGGTCAAGATGGGTGTAGATCTGAGTGGTGGAAATGTCGGCATGACCGAGCATCTCCTGAACGGCCCGCAAACTGGCCCCTCCCTCCAGGAGATGGGTGGCAAAGGTGTGACGGAGTGTGTGAGGGCTGATATTTTTATCAATACCCGCTTGCGCGGCGTAGGTCTTGATGATTTTCCACACGGCGACCCGGCTGAGAGGACGGCCCCGCATGTTGAGAAATACAACGTCTCCACCCCGTCTCCCCGCAGCCAGAAGGGGACGCGTTTCTTCAAAATAGCGCCGAAGATAGTAGAGTGCGGTCTCGCCTACCGGGACGATACGCTCTTTCATGCCCTTCCCGAAAACACGGATCAATTGTTCTTCAACAAGCAGCGAAGACCGGTCCAGTGTTACGGCTTCGGAAACACGCAGACCGGATGCGTAGAGGAGCTCCAGCAGGGCTCTGTCCCGGATACCGCGGGGCTGACCGAGATCCGGCTGCTCCAGCAGCGATTCGATTTCCGCCACCGTTAGACAGGCAGGGAGCCGCCGCCGGGACTTGGGAAGATCGATCCGGCTCGAAGGGTCGGTGTCACTATACCTTTCCGTCATGAGAAATGTATGAAATGTCCGTATGCTGCTGATCGTGCGGGCCAGGGTCGCTTCGGAAAGACCGAGACCCGCCATATCCACAAGCAGGCCGCGGATATCGGCCTCTCCGCAATCGGTGATGCGGCCGATCCCCCGGTCCTGAAGAAACAGGAGATACCGGGTACAGTCATGTTCATAGGCTTCCTGCGTATGGCCGCTCAATCCCCGCTCCAGTGCGAGATGCTGAATGAACCGATCCAGGAGAACCGTGTATTCAGGAGTGAGATCCATAATCAGCGCCGTTCAGTGAAAAAACGGATTCTCCGCTTTTTCCTTGCCGATGGTCGTGGGGGATCCGTGCCCCGGAAACACCACAGTCGCGTCGGGCAACGCGAACAGTTTGTCGCGAATGGACCGGGTAAGCTGTTCAGGAGAACCGCCCGGCAGGTCGGTGCGCCCCACTCCAGAAGCGAAGAGTGTGTCACCGGAAAGGATAAAATCATCGCCGGACAGGCAGATGCTGCCGGGAGAGTGGCCGGGAGTGTGAATTACCCTCAGATTTCGTGTACCGACGGAAATCAGGTCGCCATCCTCTACGGGAGTGATCTCACCGGTATACACAGCCGGGCTTCCCAGCAGGCTTGAAAAATTCCTGCCGGTGTCGGTCAGCTTGGCGGCGTCCCGCGGATGAATGTGCGCCCGGCACCCTGTTGCCCCGGCCAGTGAAGCAAGCGCTCCGATATGATCATAATGTCCGTGGGTGAGAATAATGGTCGCGATCCTCATACCCGACTTTTCGGCTACTGAAACAATATATGCGGCATCATCGGCGGGATCGACAACGGCACATTCACCGCCTTCGGTGTCGGATACGATATAGCAGTTGGTCTCGAGCATGCCAAGCTGCAGGATTTCGATATCGAGATTCTTCATTCGCATGAAACGTCACTCCGGTGTGTAGTGAATACCCTGATATGTGTCACGCCGTTCCAGTGTCCTGTCGATTTTATCCAGAATCACCGGCTTTTTGACCCGCCAGGCGGGAGCGATAACGAGCTCCGGTCGCGATTCAGCGACAAGCCGCTGAATGATCATCTTCTGCGGCATCATCTCGATCGCGTCGCATACGAGCTCAACATAATCATCCAGACTGAAGGTCGGTACGGTGAACCGGCGATGCATTCGCGCAAGCTCCGTGCCTTCCAAAATCTGCAACGGGTGAAACTTGACACTCTGGATATTCATGCGCGAGACGGCCCTGAGGGTCCGCATCATATCCGCTCTGCTTTCCCCGGGGAGGCCGAGAATGATGTGCACACAGACATGCAGACGGTATCGCCCGGTCATTTCCAGGGCGTGCTGAAAGTCACCGAACCCGTGTCCCCGGTTGATCAGCGCCAGTGTCTTTTCATGAATCGACTGCAGGCCGTATTCTATCCATACATCCCGTGTATCAGCATAGGAATCGAGCAGTGCCAGTATCTCTTCATTAACGCAGTCAGGCCGCGTTCCCACAACCAGGCCCACAACGTCGGGGAACGCGGTGGCCTGGTCATAGCAGGATTGTAACGTATCAAGGGGGGCGTAGGTATTGGTGTACGGCTGAAAATAGACAAGGAACCGGCGTGCACCCCTTTTTTCAATCAGACGGTCGCGGGTCTCCCTTATCTGCCTGGCGATCGGGACAGGGTCCAGATGAGCGTCATAAAAAAAGGCGGTGTTGTTGCAGTAAATACAGCCGCCGGAACCGATGGCGCCGTCCCGATTCGGACAGGTAAAACCCGCATGCACCGGTATCTTCCAGACGCTTCCGCCGAAACGGCCGGCGAGGTACTGTCTGAACGTGTAATATCGCCTTTCCATCACTCATTCACTGATCGGCACTTCCGGTCGGGGTGCCGGGCAAGAAACGATGTCACTCCTCTTTATCCGGATCCGGCAGAAGATCCTCGGCCAGTGAGAGTGCGATTCCCGACAGCATCACTTCCGGACCAAGCTGGGTAAAATCTCCGGAAAGAATTGCGGCATCGACATCCGCATAAAGGGAACAGCCCGCACCCTTCTCGATGATCAATCCGGAGACCCGGCCGTGATGTTCATTGATGAAGGTTACTTCCCCCAGCATGTCGCTGATCACGTACCCGCTGCAGAAATGGAGCTGCAGATGTGAGCAGGCGGTATACACGGAGACGAGGTTTCCGGTTTTATCGCCGATGCTGATATCAGGATATATTTCCAATGAGAGTTTGCGATTCTCTTCCCTGTTTTCCAGGACCATCCGGTAACACCGGTCTTCCTGAAAAAACGTTCCCTCCAGTGTACGGGCGATTTGGTCGAGAACCTGCTTGTTGAACGTAACGGACATTGTTCACATCCCTGTTTTACATGAGAACCGAGATTACCTGCATCATGACACCCGAACAGAGGGGAATGGTCAGGTTGTCGTCGATACCGGTGATGAAGACATCACACACGAATGCCGCCGCTCCTCCCGCCAGGCCGACAGCCGAAGGACAGTCAGGATGCAGCAGCACGATTGCCACGGCGGTCAGGATGAACACTGCATTGCCTTCCCACGTTTTCCCCCCGATCCACGGGTGCTTTCCCCAGAATTTGCCGGCAAGTGCGCTGAGTCCGTCGGAAACGACAACGAAGAGCAGCGCGACCTGGGCGATCCAGCTGCTGAATACGAGAACACAGACAAACGAACTGAGCAGCAGATAGGTGGCACCGGTGAGATGCTCCTTTTCATGCTCGCGCAGCATGGTCCCCGTAACTGCCAGAAACAGACGTCCGAATCGCGCGTTGTACCGGCGCAGCAGCTCGACAGCGGCGGCGACGAACAGGAGCGTGCCGAGAATGGTCAGCATCTCCCCCCGGGAGAGCATGCGTATCGCCAGGGGAATGACGAGAAGGAGCAGGTGAATCGATTTTCGCAGCAATTCGTTTTTCAGGGTCATACGCGTTCAGTCGAGTGCCTGCTCCGCAACTGTTCTCAGCGTTTTCAGCGCGCCTGCCGGATCCGGAGCCCTGAATATGGCCGATCCTGCGACAAGAATTCTCGCCCCCGCCCTGATGATTCGGGGCGCCGTTTTCAAATCAACGCCGCCATCGACTTCAACCGGCGGCATGCCTGACCAGGAGACGACGGTACCGATCGTTTCGAGAGGTCCCGGCATGAATGCCTGACCGCCGAATCCGGGATAGACGGTCATGACCAGAATACGGTCGAAGCGACGCAAAGTTTCCTGCAGCCCGGTAACGCCGGTGTCGGGGTTGATGGCGATACCCGCCTTCACCCCCAGCGAGTGTATCGCCGCGCACAGGTCTGAGGCATCCGCCTGAACCTCCAGATGAACGATAATCCCATCGGCACCGGCAGCGGCAAATGTCTCTATATAGGATTCCGGATTATCGATCATCAGATGCGCCCAGAGGGGAAGCGTTGTGACATTCCGTACCGACCTGATCACCGGAGGCCCGAAAGAAATGTTGGGAACGAAGTGTCCGTCCATGACATCGAGGTGGATTGAGTCGGCTCCGGCCCTCTCAACCACGGCGATCTCATCAGCCAGGCGGCCGAAATCAGCGGCAAGAATCGAGGGGCTTATCTCTATCATTCCCATGTATCATCTTCCAGTTTACTGAGAACGATATTCACCGACTGCCCCTTTTCAACATGCATGCCGGCTTTCCTGCTCTGCTCGATCACCGTATTGGGGATCAGGTCCTTTTTGACCCGATACTCGACAATGCCGAGGATAAGGCCGTTCTGCCGGAGCATTTTTTGGGCAGTTTCCAGGCTTCTGCCGACAAGATCCGGCACGATGAATTCAGTGGGCAGCGGTCCGTTGCTCACCGTTATGCTTATTTTCGTGTTTTCCATTACATTGGTGCCGGGGGGGACGGACTGTTTGCACACCACTCCTCTGGGTCGGTAATTGTCGTACTCATAATAGGGCGGCTCTTCCGGATCGAGACCGCTCTCGCGAAGTTTGTAGAATGCGTCACGTTCGGAAATACCGGTAACGTCCGGCACTTCCACCGGACGCTCTCCGGCACTGACACTCACGTAGATGCGCCTGCCTTTTTTGACCAGCGAATAGGGCAGCGGATGCTGCTGGATGATAGTGCTTTCAGGATAGGTCGATTCCCACATTTCCTGCTCTTTGACGATCTTGAATCCGCTTTTTTCCAGCACTTCTTTGGCTTCGTCAAAGGAGAGTTCCGTGACATCCGGAAGCTCCTTTTCGGCGCCGTGGTGCGTGTACAGCGGCATGAAAACATAGTCGAAGACTATGGCCAGCGCAAAGAGAATCACCACCGTGGCGGCGAGCCCAATGAACATATTCTTTTTTTCACGGAACCAGTCGATACAATTTCTCATCTCGTTTCTCTGATAATATTATGTCTTTTTGAGTCTGGCGGCGAACACGCCGTCGCACCCGTGCACATGAGGCCAGGTTCGTATATATCCCGCGGCAGTGACAACTTCCGGGGGAACATATTCCGCAGCCGGCTCCACGACCATGTCGCTGCGCAGATCAAGGAGCCAGGCAACGATCTCTTCATTTTCAGACGGCAGCACCGTGCAGGTGCTGTAGACAAGCCTGCCGCCGGGGGCGAGGCTCTCCGCAGCCCGCAGTATCATGGCCCGCTGCACCGATATCAGCTGATCGATATCCTCCTCCTGCCGGTGCCAGCGCAGTTCAGCGCGTTTTGCCAGAACTCCGAATCCCGAGCAGGGAGCATCCACCATGATCCCGTCGGGAGCGCGCACCGGATACGACGTTGCACCGTCTCCTAAAATAGGAAATAGTTTCTTTATTCCCAAACGATTTCGATAGGAAATCACTTTACGCAGCCGGGTCAAATTTTTGTCCATCGAAAGCACGGCACAGGAGTCGCCGCTCAATTCGGCGATATGGGTTGATTTACCGCCGGGGGCGGCCGCGGCATCGAGAATCGTTTCTCCCGGTTTCGGGTCAAGCAGATGTGACGCCAGCCCGGCACTCACATCCTGCAGGGAAACGAGACCGTCGGTGAACAGCGACGAGGAGAGTACCGGCGACGATTTGTCGGTGACGAAAAATTCGGGAAGCAGTGAAGCGGGAACGGCCCTGCACCCCAGAGATTCCGCGGCTGCAACCGCCTCGGCCGTATCGAGGCGTCCGCGTCTGACCCGCACACCGTATGCTGGACGACGGTTGGCCGCCTCGCAGATACCGGCTGTCATCTCATAGCCTGTCTCCCTTATCAGCCGCCGGACCAGCCAGTCCGGAAAGGACCAGCGGATCGCAAGATAGTCGGCATCATCCTGTTTTTCCGGGTATGAGCAGAGGGCCGGATTTCGAATCAGGGTGCGCAGTACCGCGTTGACCGTACCGCGAAAATGCCCGTTACCGGTATCACCGGCCATAGCCACCGCCTCACTCACCGCCGCGAAACCGGGAATACGATCGAGATACCGGATCTGGTAGAGGGCGGTTATCAGTATCCACTGCACCCTCAGCGGCAGACTGTCCCATTTGCCGTGGTACACTGAGGCGAGCCAGTGCGCGAGAGTCCGTTTTCTGCGGATTGAACCGTTTACCAGTTCATAGAGCAGGGAGAGATCTTCCCGCGACCAGCGTCCTGACGCGGCCTGGCCCTCGAGCAGCATGTCACTGTAACTGCCGGAACGGAACACCCGGAGACAGATATCCACCGCTGCGTCTCTAACGGTTTTCTCACGTCGCATACTATTTCCCGAACACGGGCTCCGAAGTAAAACAGTCTCCTGCCTGAAGCGCGCTGCCCCTGATAAAATCACCGGCGGGGAGACGGCTCTTCCCCTGCAGCTGCAGTGAACCGATGCTCAGGGCGCCGTCGCCTGTTTGTACGATCAGCCCTCCCCTGCCCGCGCAGAGCACGGTCCCGGGAGGCCGGCCTCCTTCGACATCAGGGTGATCCCCCGCCTGCTCGGACTCATACAGCTTTATTCTGAAACAGTTCCAGTAGGTGAACGCCCCCGGGCAGGGAGAGAGTCCGCGAATGTGATTGCGGATACGCTCCGTCGGGAGGCGCCAGTCTATCAGACAATGCTCTTTGTCTATTTTCGGGGCCCGGGAAGCCGTGCCCGACTGCGGCAGGGAGAGAGCCGCTCCCCGTTCAATCAGGGAGGCCGTTTCGGTGACAGCCTCGCTTCCGATCGCCATCAGCCGGTCATGCAGCGTTCCGGCCGTATCACCGGGGAATATCTCTGTTTCCCGCTGCAGGATGATGCCCCCGGTATCCACCGTTTTTTCAAGAAAAAAGGTGGTGACGCCCGTCCTGGTCTCACCGTTGATAATCGCCCATTGTATAGGTGCCGCCCCCCGGTATGCCGGAAGAAGCGAGGCATGGAGATTGAATGCCCCCCTGGGAGGCAGTGAAAAAACGGCCTCAGGGAGTATTCTGAACGCGACGACCACGAAACAGTCGGCTTCACAGGCGGAAAGGGCGTCGATGAAGCGCGGATCGGAAAGGCTTTCCGGTTCGAGAACCGGCAGCCCCAGATCGAGGGCCTCACGCTTCACCGGCGTGGACGAGATTTTTTGTCCCCTCCCCCGCAGTGTGTCGGGCCTGGTTACGACCGCGGCGATGTCATGGCCGGCTGTCGCGAGTGAATGTAAGCTGGGGACGGCAAATTCAGGCGTCCCCATAAAAACGATACGCATCAGCCGTTTTTCTTCAGCACCTGGGCGATTGAATTGCGGGACACTTCAATTTTTACGTTATCGGCGATTTTAACGATCAGCAGGTTCTCCTGTTCCTTTATACCGGCAATGGTCCCGACTATGCCGCCCGCGGTGAGTATGCGGTCGCCCTTGACAATCTCGCTGAGCATCTTCTGATGCTCTTTCTGTTTTTTTGCCTGGGGGCGGATCATAAAGAAATACATAACAACGATGATCGCGATCAGGGGCAGAAAGGCGAGCAGCGATCCTCCCTGCTGCTGTTGGCCGGAAGCACCCATCATTAATAGTAACTGATTCATGTTTTCTCCTTTTTTTATTTGTGTCAGGGTGTATAGTCACGAAAAAACTGTT
Organism: bacterium; assembly: GCA_016934955.1. Taxonomy (GTDB): domain Bacteria; phylum Zhuqueibacterota; class QNDG01; order QNDG01; family JAGLOF01; genus JAFGRY01. Next base: position 183,937 of record JAFGRY010000049.1, read on the forward strand.
TTTTCCACGCGGGAAAGCGGTCGTCCAATATAGCGGTCCGCGCCTCTGCAACCAGGGCAAGGTAGAAATGAAGATTGTGAATCGTTGCCAGGGTGAGACCGAGAATTTCACCGCTCTGAAATAGATGACGCAGATAGGACCTGCTGAAATGTCGGCAGGTGTAGCAGTCGCAGCGGTCACTGACCGGACCCATGTCCCGGGCGTACTGCTGATTTTTAATGACGACTCTGCCTGTATGCGTGTAGAAAGTGCCGTTGCGACCGTTTCTGGTCGGGATGACACAGTCGAACATGTCGATGCCGAGAGAGATGGCGTCAACGATATCTTCGGGCTTTCCCACTCCCATGAGATAACGGGGTTTTTCCTCCGGCAGCAGATCCGCGGTAAAACCGGTCATCTCGAGCATCGCTTCCCGGGGCTCGCCCACCGCGAGCCCGCCGATGGCATAGCCGGGAAAGTCGAGATCGGCAAGCGACCTGGCGCTGGCGCTCCGAACCTGTTCATACACACTTCCCTGGACGATGGCAAAAGGATACTGTTCGTATCCGAAGAGCGGTTCCGTTTCCCGAAAACGGGTCCTGCTGCGTTCGGCCCAGCCGACCGTGCGTTCATGGGCGATGAGGGCCTCTTCCCTGGTGCAGGGGTAGGGTGAGCATTCATCCAGGACCATGAGGATGTCAGGGCCGAGATTACGCTGTATGTCGATCACCGATTCGGGGGTAAACGTATGGGTGGAACCATCGATATGCGATTGAAACCGAACCCCCTCATCGCTGATTTTCCGCAAATCGGCGAGACTGAACACCTGGTATCCGCCGCTGTCCGTCAGAATGGGCCGATCCCAGGCGGAGAATGCGTGCAGACCGCCCGCGTCTCTGATCAATTCGGAACCGGGCCGAAGCGCGAGATGGTAGGTGTTGGCGAGGATGATCCGCGCGCCGAGCTCCCTGAGCTGCACCGGAGAGACCGATTTTACGGATGCCCGTGTGCCCACCGGCATGAAAATCGGTGTCTCGACGCTGCCGTGGGCGGTTGAAAGAACGCCTGCCCTGGCCGCGGATGTTCCGCACGTCTTGTGAAGTGTAAACGGAACGCTCATGGTAATGCTAGAGATGGTCCGCAAGGTCGCCGACGCTCTTGATGCCGATGACAGCGGGCCCGTCCTTCCTGATCGTTTTTTTTGCATTGATAGCCGGAACGACAATGGCTGCGCACCCGAGTCGCGCCGCTTCCGACATTCGTTTTTCGATATAGGAGATACCGCGAACTTCGCCGGTGAGCCCCACCTCACCTATATAGGCGGTGTTACGCGGCACCGGTTTGTTTTTTAAGCTGGACATAAGCGCGGCGATTACCGCAAGGTCGGTGGAGGGCTCCTGGATCTGCATTCCTCCCGCGGTGTTTACGAACACATCCTGTGATCCGAAACGGAGCCCCAGCCGTTTTTCAAGCACCGCCAGCAGTATGGAAACTCGTCGTGGGGGAATACCGGTGACCGTGCGCTGGGGTACACCGTAATAGGACTGTGTTACCAGGGCCTGTACTTCCACGAGAAGCGGGCGGGTTCCTTCTACACACACGGTCAGCGCAGTGCCCGGAGCAGGCGGCTGCTCCAGGCTGACCAGAAACTCGGAAGGATTTTCAACCTCCACCATGCCGCGGTCGGACATTTCAAAAATACCGATTTCGTTGGTCGATCCGAACCGGTTCTTGACCGCGCGCAGGAGCCGGTACTGGTGCTGCCTGTCTCCCTCGAGCAGTATGAGGCCGTCAACCAGGTGCTCCAGTACCCGGGGGCCGGCGATGGTGCCGTCCTTTGTCACGTGCCCGACGAGAAACATGGTAGTGCCGCTGTTCTTTGCCGCACCGGTAAGCACCTGTCCGCAATGCCTCACCTGACTGATGTTGCCGGGAAGGCTTTCCAGGGCTGCGGAAGAGACGGTCTGCACCGAGTCGACCACGGTCACTGCCGGCCGTACCTGCTCTATGTGCCCTGCAATCTGTTCCACATCGGTCTCGGCCAGCAGCAGCACGTGTTCGGCGGAGATGCCCAGCCGGTTTGCCCGCAGCTTTATCTGGGGAAGCGATTCTTCGCCGGAGACATAGAGAACGGATTTTCCGGAGGAAGCGACCGCGTTGCAGGCCTGCAGCAGCAACGTCGATTTTCCCATGCCGGGAGCTCCTCCGATGAGAAAAACGCCCCCGGGAACGACTCCGCCGCCCAGCACCCGGTCGAATTCAGAAATACCGATGGTGTCTCTGGGGCCGGTGCGGGTGGTGACGCCGGCAAGCGACGTCGGTTTCTGCCGCAGAGCGGTCCGGGTGAAAGCGGCCGGAACAGCAGCGGCTGTCTCTTCGATAAGCGTGTTCCACGATTCGCATTCGGGGCATTTTCCCATCCAGCGGGGAGACGAATACCCGCAGGCCTGGCAGACATAAGCTGTCTTCGGCTTTTTACTCACGAAAGCCCTCCTTCCCCCCGCCTGAGCCCGTCCCGAAATCCGGTCACCACCGGATCGGATGTGCCGCGAAATGCATCGACACTGCCGTGAAACGAGATCACCCCGTCATGGAGCATGGCAATGCTGTCCGCGGTGACATAGGCGCTGTCAAGCTCATGGGTGACGATTACGGACGTTATTCGCAGCCGGGACTGGGTTTCCCGAATGAGGAGATTTATTTCCCCGGCCGTTATGGGATCGAGACCGGTGGTTGGTTCGTCGTAGAGCATTACTTTCGGTTCCATAATGAGTGCGCGGGCAAGTCCCACCCGTTTTTTCATTCCTCCGGACAGTTCCGACGGGGGCTGAGCCGCTGCGGTCGCGAGCCCGACAAGAGAGAGTTTTTCCAGGACGCGGCGTTCAATCTCTTTTGCGCCGTATGCTGTATGCTCTCTCAGCGGCAGCGCCACATTGTCATATACCGACATGGAATCGAAAAGCGCGGCGCTCTGAAAAAGCATCCCCATTTTTTTTCTGATGGAGAACAGTTGCTTTCGTCCCAGCCCGGTGATCGTGACGCCGTCCACGGTAATGGTGCCCCGGTCCGGGCGCACCAGTCCGATGATCGATTTCAGCAGCACGCTTTTCCCGTAGCCGCTTCTGCCGACGATGACGATCGACCGTCCTTCGGGTATGGTGAGGTTGACGTCCCGCAGAACGATGCGGTCGTCAAACAGTTTCTGCAATCCCGTAATTTCTATCATCTCTTCACACTAAAAAAGCAGCATGGCAAGAATGTAATCGAACACGAGAATAAAGCCCGATGAATAGACAAAGGCCTTAATCGTCGAGGAACCGACTCCTTCGGCGCCGCCGCTCGTGTGCAGACCGATGGAACAGCCGATAAGCGCGGTCCCTCCGCCGAAGACCAGGGCCTTGACAAGCCCGGAAAATACATTATGCACGATAAAATGGTTACGAACGCCGTCAAAGAAAGTGGCTGCCGACACACCCAGAAGAAAATGGGCGACAACGAAGGCGCCGAAATGGGCGACCAGGTCGGCATATACAACAAGCACCGGCATCATGGTGAGGCCGGCGGTAAAGCGCGGCGCGGCCAGATACCGCACCGGATCGATCGCCAGCGTCTCGAGGGCGTCGATCTGTTCCGTCACCTTCATGGAACCGAGCTCAGCGGCAAGAGAAGCGCCCACCCGTCCGGCGATAACGAGGCCGGTAAGCACCGGGGCGAGTTCAATGAATATGGCCGCACTCACCGCGGCACCAAGAAAATTCATCGCCATATTGCGGCTCATGATCCCTTCGAACTGGTAGGCCGCCTGCCAGGCCGATACCGCGCCGGTGAAGATACTTACCACTGACACCAGCGGTATGGAATTGACGCCGATCTTGAGCATCTGCTCCAGGACGAGCCGCCGGTGTTTCAGCAGTGAAAGACCGCTTCCCAGGATACCGGCAAGCAGCAGAGACCAGCGCCCCGTTTCCCGCAGGATATCGAGGCACTGCGCCCCCGTTCTTCTCAGCAGCCAGAATCTGTTCATCGGTACAGCCCTGCTGCCTCGATGTAGGCTTCAACTGCGGGCGGAACCATGTAGGTGATCGATTTGCCGGCTTTGACCCTGCTCCGTATCAGGGAGGATGACAGCGATATCAGCGGCGTTTCAACGACCGACACTCGTCGCAGCAGCTCGGGATCGACTCCGTCCAGAGGGTATCCCGGCCGGCGCATCACGATTACCTGAATGGCTTCCAGAATACGACCGGGATTACGCCAGGTGTGCATCTCCCGCAGACTGTCCGCACCGATGATCAGACGGAAGGAATGGGTACCGTCCGTCTGCGTGAGAAAATGGCGGACCATCAGCTCCGTGTAGGAAACCGCTTCGGCACGTATCTCGATATCGGAGCAGTGATAGCGGACATACGATGAAATCGCCGCCCGCGTCATGGAAAGACGGTGGGCCGCACCGCTGATATCCGTGGAATCCTTGTGCGGAGGAAGGCCGGCCGGAACCAGAATGATCCGATCGAGCGCCAGTTCGCTGCGCACCCACTCTACGGTAATGAGGTGGCCGTAATGGATCGGATCAAATGTGCCTCCAAACAAACCGCTGATCATGGTCCCCTATTTCCCGATTTGATACCGTGAAAGTTCTTCCCGGATCTTCTGCAGTTTTTCACCGGCCTTCTCCCGGAAATGGGAGGCGGGAAAATCATCGAGCAGACGCTGGTACGCCAATTCAGCGTCTTCCAGATTTCCCATGAGCAGCTGACATTCGCCCATCATGAAGAGCGCGTCGTCGACGACATCCGTATCATAGTAATTGTCGATGACCGATTTGAACGAGATGAGCGCGGCCCGCGGATAGCCCATTTTCTTGTAGAGTTCGCCGGTCTTGAATTCCTTCATCCCGAGCTTGTTCCTGCACTCGCGCAGTTTTTCTCTGGCTTCGCCGACAAATTCGGAAAGGGGATATTCGTCGAGAAAATACTGCAGCTGACTCACCGCCTTGGCCGTGTATTCCTGGTCCAGAGAATATTTGGGTGAAAGCCGGTAGTAGCAAAGGGCGATTTTGTATTCAGCGTCGTCGACGAATTCGCTCTGAGGCATACTGTTTATCAGTTTCTGATATTCTTCGATGGCCAGAATGAATTCATCGGAATAGAAATAGGACTCGGCGAGATAGAATTGGGTTCCTTCGATAACCGGGTCACCGGGATTGTTCATCATGACCCTCGTAAACTGCTGTTTGGCCCGGTAATAATCCTTTTTATCGTAAAATGTCTTGGCATGGGCGAACTGATCCTGGGGCGACATATCCCGGAAACTGACAATTTCCCGTCTGCACGAGGCAGCGGCTGCCGCCAGAATCGATACAACAGCCAGTAATACGATTTTCTTCATAGACACTCCTGATGTTATTGACTTCTTACCGAATAAAGGAGGTACGACAATGCGGTGAATGTCAGCAGGTAGACGCCGAACTCCGCCCAGGCGGACAGGGGCTGTTCAGGATATCCTTCAGCCTTCAGCCCGTACCCGTTCTCTTCGATTGATGTCAGTTCATCTGCCGGAAACCAGTTTTCAGCGGTAACTGTCGTATCGATGCTCGCCCGCAGACGGCGGTCCGGCAGATCCCGCGTCTGGAGAAACAGGGAGAACGAGAGAGTACGATGCATCATGCGGCGGCCGAACAGCCCCCTGCTTCTCAATCCGTCGTACCGAAGCCGCAGGTCGTTGATGCCGATGCGTACCTCTGTTGAGGAGGCGCTGCTGTCGCTTCCCGCAAGCAGAAAGCCCTGGTTGACAAGTACATGTTCAAAACGTTGAACGAGCAGATTGAAGACCGGTTCCGTATTCCCGGCCGTTTTTATCAGCACCGGACTGTTTTTTTCCACCATGAGGCCGCCGGTAAGCCGCTGAAACGCCGAATCGGCCGCATGCGTTAAAAATTCTAAATGTGTCGATGCGCCTCGGATCTCCTGCCCCGCCGCGTTGTTCCGGTTTCCAATGGCAGCGAGCAGGCACAGTATCGCCAACGCGCGAAAGCGAGCCGGCGAAAATCCTAGAGCATCATATTTGCAGTGAGAATAAACCATCTGTCTATCGTGTTCCGTTCTTTTTTCAGAAGAAGCGCCGCATCGATTGAAACGGCATCGAGCAGGTATACGAATGAGAAACCGCGGGTCGTGTCGCCCCTGTTCAGCCCGATACCCAGTGACATACAGGGTCTGACATTGTCTTCCAGATAATATCCCCCGCGGAGGGAAAACTTGGCCAGCGGCGTCAGTTCCAGGCCGAGGTGCGGTTCCCGTACGGTGCTTTGCCCCTCATCACTGACATTACGTATGTCAACACAGATTCTGCAGCAGTCCCGGGGATGAAAATCGAGGCCGATGTTCACGGCTTCATCCGAGAACCGTTCTATTGTCAACCGCTGTTCACTGAAGCGGTTCTGAAAATTGGAGAAACTCACCCCCACGTCCACATACTCCTTTACGGCGATATGAATGCCGTACTGGTATCCCAGGCCCGAGACAACTCGGTTCTCTTCCTTTTTCCTGAAAAGCGTCCCCGACACACCAATTGAAACTTTCGGGGCCAGGGCAATCGACAGGCCCGCGGTGCTGTTTCCCTGCCGCATGACATGCGAACCGTCGAAGACCTCGGGACGGCGGTGGCTGAAGAGATTGTTCAGTGATTCCTCCCAGAATACGATACCAAAGGAGACTCTTCCGACAGCGCCGCTCACACCCTGAAACAGCGCAGCGAGCGGCAGGCACCAGTCCTCTTTCATTGCCTCCCTGTCGGTGGAAACGAGGGTAAACAGGGCCAGGGGATTAACAACCATCCGTGCGTCAACAGCGCGACGGGAACCGGGATGAGTGTATCCGGCGGGATTGAAGGAGAGGGATCCGAGATGATCGGTGACCGCCGTATATGCGCCTCCCATGGCGAGCGGACGGGCTTTCTGGGTACTGACCGTGACATAATAAGGTGTCTGTGCCTGCAATGCGGAAGCCGCGGCGGCGGCCACGGCGCAAAGTACGGCAAGGCGGATCATGCGGCGGACCCGCTGCGTTGCGATTTTCTGCGGGGAATGAGACAGATAGCCAGTATGGCGATAGATCCTGCGTAGATAACGGCCGGAACCGTATTGCCTGAACGGCCGAACCGGGTGGTCCGCGACCGGGTCGCGACTTCACAATTGAGCACCGCCGTTTCATACAGACGGCTGCGGCTGATCACCCGTCCCCAGGGATCGACGCAGGAAGAGATGCCGGTATTGGCGCTTCTGGCCACCCAGATTCTGTTTTCGACGGCCCTGAAAACGGCCATCTGGGCGTGCTGGTAGGGACCGGAGGTGCGTCCAAACCACCCGTCATTCGTCTGGATGATCAGTACGTCGGATCCTGCGTTAACCGCATCTCTGACAAGAAAGGGAAAAACGGAATCATAGCAGATAACCGGGGCCGTCCGGACACTGTCACCGATGGATGGCGCCCAGGATGTAAAGACCACGGCTGAATCGCCGGCGGTGTAATTGCCGACGGTGATAAAAATGGTGCGGGTGAATTTATATGCACCGGGAAACAGTGATGAAAAGGGAACTCGTTCCGAAAAAGGCACGAGATGGCGCTTGTAATACACATCCATGGTCTGTTTCGCCGGATCGATGAAGAAGGAGCAGTTGTATTGATCCCTGCTGCGGTAATCGTAATCGGCGCTTCCCGTGATGAGCACACTGCCCATGGAGTCGAGGAGCGTTCGGATGGGACGGGCATAGTCTCTCCGGTACCGCAGATAACAGGGAGCGGCTGTCTCAGGCCAGACGACGATATCGGGGCCGAAAGACGCTGTCCCGGCGGTAAGCTGCCTGTACACCGCAAAGTTGGAATCAATGAACGCCCTGGTCCAGCGCTGATAGGGATCGATATTTCCCTGGACGATCGAAATGCGCACCGGTTTCTCCGGCGGCCGCTTTTCGGGGATCACCCGTTTACCGTACAAATACACCGATGAAAACGAGAGCAGAATCAGGCCGGTCCAGACCGATTTTCGGAGCAGTCCGTCGCCGGTAAAAAGAAAAAAGAATAATACGTTGACAAGGGCTATCCAGAAACTGATCCCCCAGACGCCGACGATGGCAGCCGGCTGAATCAATTCCGGAAACGAGCCGAGGGAATATCCGAGAAGATTCCAGGGAAATGCGAGTTCTCCCCAGGAAGAGAGAATTTCCAGTCCCGTCCAGAACACGGGCGCGGCTGCCAGTCCCCTGTCACCCCAGCGTCGGTGCACTGCCGCCATCAGGGCGTAGAACGCTCCGTGGAAAGGGGCGACGACAATGATCGATCCCAGAAAACCGGGAATGGTCGCCCAGCTCAGCCAGTAAACGGTACCGCAGGCGACGAGTATGCCGGTGATGATCCCTCCCGCGAACGCCGTTCTGACCGTTTTTCCCCTGACAAACAGAAAAACGGGTATCAGGGCGATAAACGAGAGGAGTCCCGTCGGAAAGGGCGGAAGTGAAAACACCAGGCCGGCGGCGGCCAGGATAATGTAAAGATAGTCCTGACGTGTCACTCACTGCCTCCATACCCGGGTCCCCGGTGTGAATCGAGATATGTCTGAAGAAAAAGTGCTGCAGCCATTCGGTCTATTCTTCCCTTGTCTTTTCCTGTTTTTTCGCCCATCGCCTGAAGTGTTCGGCGGGTTTCGGTTGAAGAGAGCCGTTCATCCCAGAGTATGACCGGGATCGGGAGGACGTTTCGCAGATATCCGGCAAATCTTTCGGATTCTTTTGCCATGCTGCCCCGTTCACCGCTCAGCAGCAGCGGATGCCCGATAACCACTTCGCCGGCATCGAACCGGGTTACCAGCCCGCCAAGATGGTCGGCCGTCTCCTTCCAGGAACCGGAATGAAGCGTCTCCAGGGGCTGGGCCGTCATCCCGAGGGGATCCGTAACCGAGATCCCGATACGCTTTCTGCCGTAGTCTACTCCGATGACTCGTTTCATCTAATCGATAGGATTCTTGAGGACTTCTTTTAATAGCTTTCCGGCCTTGAAATGTGTCTTTCGCCGGGCGGGTACGTAAATGATCTCTCCGGTCTTGGGATTCCTCGCTTTTGGTTTTGGTTTTGTCTTTTTGACTTCGAATACACCAAAATCACGAATCTCAATTCGAACTTCAGGATCAGCTTCAGCCATGAACTGACGTAATGCCGTGAACACGCCGTCAACGATTTTTTCGGTCACGTAGATACGTTCGTTGACGAGTTTCGCGGTGCGCTTGGCCACGTCTTTTTTGGTAATCGTCACCATCTTGCTCATCGAGGACTCCTCTGGTTAATAATTGGATTCGATTATATTTAATGTAATGCCCCTGCTACTGCAACATTGTCTCCCCGTTCAACAGCAAAGACCCCTTCAATATTGTAGAGTCGCTGCATCACCTTCGTCAGGTGTGCCAGGTCTTCGACTTCGATGATCAGGTAAGAGGTGATCAGCGTGTCTTCGGTATTCATGTCTATCTTTACAATTGTGACGTCCATGGAGCTGAGCGCTTCTGCGACATCTTTAAGAAAGGCTTTTCTGCTGTCGGAGAGGAGTTTGAGCTGCACAAGAAAATTCTCCTTTCCGTCCACATCCCAGGAGACATCGATGGAGCGTTCCGGATCGGTCATGAGATTGATGGCGTTTTTACAGTCGCGCCGGTGAACCACAATACCTCTCCCCTTGCTGATAAATCCTATGATGGGATCGCCGGGAACGGGGTGACAGCATCTGGCAAACCTGATCATGAGATTGTCGACGCCCTGCACGCTGATTCCCTTGGCAGTTTTGCGCGCCCGGGAAACGAATTTTTCCAGGATGCCCGCGGAATCGGGCTGTTCTTTAGCGCTGATTTTTTCCGGATCGAGTTTTTCCAGCACCTTTCGAAAGGAAAGTTCACCGCGTCCCAATTGTGCATAAAACTTGTCCAGGGGAATATTGAGCCACTCCTGCACAATCTGTTTGAGCTGCCCTTTTTTGACCTTGATGTGGTACCGTTTACATCCCTTCGTGAGTATTTCTTCCCCCAGGGCGATGGATTCCTTGAGCTGTGTTTCCTTGAGCCAGTGTTTTATTTTGGTCTTCGCTTTTGAGGTCTGGACAAAAGAGAGCCAGTCCCTGTTCGGCCGCTGATTGGCGGACGTGATGATTTCCACGGAGTCGCCGTTGTTGAGGATCGTGTTCAGGGAAACGATACGGCCGTTCACCTTCGCTCCGATACACTGCATGCCGATATCGGTGTGCACGGAGAAGGCGAAATCGACCGGCGTCGAATTGGCCGGGAGTTTCAAAAGATCGCCCCGGGGAGTGAATACGAATACCTCATTGGTAAAGAGGTCGGTTTTGAGAATATCCATGTATTCCTGCGGATCGAGCTGATCATTCTGCCAGTCGATCATCTCCCTCACCCAGGCGCTGTAGCGGTCGAGTTCATTCTCGTGCTGACGATCTTCCTTGTATTTCCAGTGAGCCGCGATGCCCATTTCAGCAATACGGTGCATCTCTTCATCACGCACCTGAATTTCAATCATACGTCCGCCCGGACCGATTACGGTTGTGTGCAGTGACTGGTACATATTGGATTTCGGGGTGGCGATATAATCCTTGAACCGTTCCTGGACAGGAGTAAAAATGGTATGCAGGATACCGAGAACGAAGTAACACTCGTCGAGTTTGTGAACGATGACGCGGATCGCGAGAAGATCAAAAATCTGTTCAAAGGGCTTGTTCCGTTTGATCATTTTATTGTGAATGGAGAAAAGACTCTTCGCCCTGCCGGTCACCTCCGCGGAAATACCGTGCTTGGCCAGTGCGTGCTTGATCGGTTCAACGATCTCCTGAATATAGGCTTCCCGTTCCTCTCTCCGGTCGCTTATCTGTTTGGATATCCTGTTGTATTCGGCCGGATCCAGCGTTTTGAAGGCAAGATCCTCAAGTTCCCATTTGATCCTCGCGATACCGAAACGGTTGGCCAGGGGTGCGTAGACATCGCGGGTTTCGAGGGCGATCCTTCTCGCCTTGGTTTTGGGAAGGTATTCGATCGTGCGCATGTTGTGGAGCCGGTCGGAGAGTTTGATCAGGAGTACCCGAAGATCCTTTGCCATGGAAAACAGCATTTTCCGGAACGTCTCGGCCTGCTGTTCCTCCTGGCTCTGAAATTTAAGTTCACTGATTTTTGTGACACCGTCAACGAGCTGCGCGATCTCTTCCCCGAATGTATCCCGCACCTCGTCAATGGTGATGCCGGTATCTTCCACGACGTCATGCAGCAGCCCCGCGGCGATGGTGGTGATATCCATCTTCATTTCCACCAGCAGCCGGGCTGTCTCCAGACAGTGTTCTATATAGGGGACACCTGACCGCCGCAGCTGATTTTTATGAGCGCGATAGGCGAAGATATAGGCCCTTCTCAGAAGAGAAAAATCCTTCCTTTTACAGTATGTCGCTATCTCGGTGCAGAGTTCGTCGAATACCGTGCGGTAATGTTCACGGATGTTGACATCGAAGGCAAGCACTCTTCCCTGCCTGGAGCGCTTCTTTTTGTCCGTCGTTCGTGATGTGGATGATGCTTCCATAGGATCACTGCCGATTCTTATAACTCATCGTCCATGGCCGGATTCTCAAATCTCGCGTACCGCTTAATGAAGTTGAGGTGGATCGTGCCTACCGGGCCGCTTCGCTGTTTGCCGATAATCACTTCGGCCTTACCTTCCAGTCCCTTGGCCTCCACCTCTTCGGCCTTCAGATAAAATTCAGGCCGGTAAATAAAGATAACCACATCAGCGTCCTGCTCGATCGCTCCCGATTCACGCAGATCCGAAAGCATGGGGCGCTTGTCCCCGCCCCTGATCTCGACGGCGCGTGACAGCTGGGAAAGCGCAAGCACGGGGACATCCAGCTCCTTGGCCAGAGACTTCAGCGACCGCGAAATGTGAGATATCTCCTGCTGGCGGCTTTCAGCGCTGCCCGGTCCCTGCATCAGCTGCAGATAATCGATGACAATCATACCGATGCCCTGTTCCTTGCGCATCCGGCGGGCCTTCGCTCTCAGTTCCAGGACGGAAATACCGGGCGTGTCGTCGATAAAGATCGGAGCGTCTGCCAGGATGCCGGCCCGCATGCTGAGCTTCTGCAGATCTTCGTCAACCAGCTTCCCGGTGCGAAGCGCGTGCGCGTCGATGCGGGCCTCCGCGCAGAGAAGACGCATGGCCAGCTGCTCCTTGGACATTTCGAGGCTGAAAAATCCAACGGATTTACCGCCGTCTATGGCAGCGTTTCTGGCAATATTGAGACAGAAGGCGGTTTTACCCATCGAGGGGCGTCCCGCGATGACGATCAGTTCCGCGGCCTTGAATCCTGAAGTAAGTTCGTCAAGCATGTAAAAGCCGCTGGGAGCGCCCTTGACGGAAGGGTCGCCATGGTGCAGCTTTTCAATGGTGTTGAACGTGTCGTGCATGATCGAGGACATGGGCTCATAGGTGTTGCGAAGCCGCCGTTCGGAGAGATTGAAGATGCGCTGTTCGGAACGGTCGAGAATATCATAGACATCCTCTTCCGCTTCGTAACAGTCCCTGGCGATTGCCGCTGATTCTTCGATCAGTTTCCGGAGCAGAAAACGGGCGAACACGATATTCGCGTGGTGTTCCACATTCGCGGCCGAGGGAACCGTTTCGGTAAGTTCCGTGAGATAATAGGTGCCCCCTACCTCTTCAAGCAGTTTCACCCGTTTCAATTCTTCCGAGAGAGTGACCAGGTCGATGGGCTCGTTCCGTTCATAGAGGGTCAGAGCGGCGGCGTAAATGCGCCGGTGCGCGGTACGGTAAAAGCAGGCGGGTTCGAGGATTTCGATCACTTTGCCGAAGGCGTCATTGTCGATCATGATTGAGCCGAGCACGGCCATCTCCGCGTCCAGAGACTGGGGCGGTACACGGTCAAAAATGTTACCGGGAGGTTTCTCCCTCTGCTTCCCTACGGCCGGTGCGGGTGCCATCGTTCCTTGTCTCCCACTAAAGTGTCATAGAGCGCACGCATCCGCTGCACATCCTGCCAGACAGGATATTTCAGATTCGGATCCTGAAGCAGGGCGCCCGGATGGTAGGTGACCAGAAGCGCCGCCTCCATGAACGTGAAATCTCTGGTTCTGAGCTCTTCAATTTTATCGCCGGTTCCGGTCAGGGCCGCGGCGGCGACGTTTCCCAGGGCCAGGATAATCCTTGGCCTGATCAGTTCGACCTGTTTTTCGAGGTGGCGGAGGCAGGCTTCCGTCTCCTGTACGAGCGGAAGACGTCCCCGTGGCGTCCGGCATTTCATGACATTTGTCAGGTAGACTTCGTCGGTGCTGAAATCAACGGCGTTGAGAATGTCCTTGAGCATCGTTCCGGCCTGACCCGTGAAGGGACGGCGCATCTGTATATCGGCCGCTCCGGGAACACCGCCGACAATCATCAGGCGGGCCCGGGGATTACCGTATCCGAACACGGAAACGGTGTCATTTCCTGTCAGACTGCAGGCCCGGCACGCGTCAACCGTGACCCGGTAGGAATCGACGCTGAAATCGGGTTCCGCCGGGGCTATGCTGAATTGGTCGGGCATCGTACGGGTCAATCCGTACACGGCGTTTCCGTAGAGGGAGCGCTGCTGCTCGAGATAGGATTTGACGCTGTGCAGTACATCAGTGGTACTCATGCGCCTCCCCTGATAATTTCAATGCGATCGAGTATTTTTTCCGCAGTCGCGCTTTTGCTCAGCATACCCAGATCGTCGGTCTCACCGTCGGGAAAAAGAAGGGTGACATGGTTCGTGTCGGTTTCAAAGCCGGCGCCGGGTTCCGTGGCGTCATTGACGCAAATGAAGGTCAGCCGTTTTTCTTTCAATTTTCTTTTGCCGTTTTCGAGAACATCATCGGTTTCGAGGGCAAACCCCACTACGATCTTGCCGTCGTTGACCGCGGCCACGTTTTTCAGAATATCCCCCGTTCTGCGAAGCTTGAGCCCCACCGCCTCCCCCTGCTTTTTCAATTTGGAACCGGATGGGTGCAGGGGAGTGAAATCGGCGACCGCGGCGGCCATGATCAGGACATCGTGATCGGGAAACCGGGCGAGAACCGCATCGTTCATTTCCGCCGCTGTGCTGACATCGATGCGATCGACGGGCGGCATGGTTTCCAGCGATACCGGTCCGGTAACGAGTGTCACGGATGCGCCTCTGGAAGCCGCGGCCTCGGCAAGGGCGAACCCCATTTTCCCGCTGGAATTATTTGAAAGATACCTGACCGGATCGATAGGCTCTCTCGTAGGACCGGCCGTAATGAGAACACGAACACCCGACAGGGCGCCGGATGGGTGCAGTATCGACTCAACGGCGCTGTAAATAACCGATTCGTCGGCCAGCCGGCCGGGCCCCACCGCGCCGCTGGCCAGATGACCGGTTTCACTGTCGATGAAATGATGCCCGAATGATTCGAGTTTTTTCCGGTTTTCCCTGTATATGGGATTCTCGATCATCTCGTAATCCATGGCCGGAGCGAAAATGAGCGGGCGCCGCGAGGCGAGGATGAGGGTCGAGAGAAAATCGTCCGCTATGCCGGCGGCCGCTTTGCCGATGATATTCGCGGTTGCCGGACAAATGAGAATCGCATCCGCCCATTCAGCCCAGCGGACGTGACGGGTTTTCACGGTTCGCCGGGGGGGGAACATGTCGGTCACCACCTCGTGGCCGGAGAGGGTCTCGAACGTGAGCGGGGCAACGAATTTCTGTGCCGATGCGGTCATCACCACCCGTACCTCGCACCCGGCTTTCTGAAAACGTCTCAGGACACCGCACGCCTTGTAAGCCGCGATACCGCCGGTCACGCCGAGAACGATTTTTTTATCCTGCAGTGGAAGGGTCACATCAAACGCCTTTTATGATTCGTCCGATGCGCCGGTTTCTTCATCCCGGCGAAAATCGTAGGATATGCCCTGCTCGATCATTTCGACCATGGCGAGTGTGGTCGGTTTGGGAAACTTGGTGCGTTTGCGCTTCAGCGCTTCCCGATCGATTTCGATTTCATCGAAATCATCGGTGACATCCCGGGACTCACTCAGGGGATTCATCTCCATTTCCCGTTCTATCTCGCGTTTCTGCCGGTCAGTGATCTGCCTGGCCCGTTTCGACATGGCCACAACGGCTTCATAGACATTTTCGTTCTTCTCCAAGAATGCGTCAAAAGAAATCTGTGTCATCTGGTTCTCCTGTTGTATCAATGAACATCCAGTATCGTTTTTACATCCCGGACCGCGTTGTCCAGAATGTTGTTTATCACAATATAATCATACCCGGAGGCGGCCTCCATTTCCTTTCCGGCGATTGTCAGCCTTTTTTCAATGAGATCGGGCGTCTCGGTGCCCCGTTTGATCAGGCGGGCCCGCAGTTCCTCGAGGCTCGGAGGCAGGATGAAAATGGTTACCGCTGCGGGCATATTCCCCTTCACGGAACGTGCGCCCTGGACATCGATGTCCAGAATCACCCGTTTCCCGGCCGCTATCTGCCCTTCGACCTGCGACCGCAGTGTTCCGTAATACTCGCCGTGAACTTCGGCCCATTCCAGGAATGCGCCGTTTTCGATATGCTCCCTGAATTCGTCCCGGGTGACAAAAAAATAGTGGTTCCCGTGTACTTCACCGTTTCGCGGCGGCCGGGTCGTAACGGATACGGAATAGACAAGATCCGGTGTCTCCCGCATCACACGGCTGATAATTGAATTTTTTCCGCCACCCGACGGCGATGAAATAACGAATAATCGACCCGGCATCACCCCTACTCCAAATTCTGAACCTGTTCCCTGATTTTTTCTATCTCCCCTTTCATATCTACACAGAGGTGGCTCACTTCCGCGTCATTCGCCTTGGAGGTGATGGTGTTCACTTCCCGGTTGAGTTCCTGTACGAGAAAGTTGAGTTTTTTTCCGGTCGCCTCAGGGCTCGCCAATGTGTGCTCGAGAAGCTGGAAGTGACTGCGCAGACGGACACACTCTTCCGTAATGTCCGATTTCTCGGCGAGCATCGCCACTTCCATTCTCAGCCGGTCCTGATCGAGATCACTGTCTTTGAGGAGCCGGGCGACCCGCTCCCGTAATCTGCCGAATATTCTTTCCGGATTGTCGGCGGCGATTTTTTCAATGGCGGCAAGATTCTTTTCAAGCAGTTCGACCCGGGAACGGATATCGGCCGCCAGTTCCAGCCCTTCCATATGGCGCATCTTTTTCAGCCCCTCAAGCGCTTCCAGCACCGCCTTCTCGAGATCGGGCCAAAGCTCGTCCCCGGTGCTGTCTTCCAGAGGCGAGTCGAATATCTCGGTGAATTTGAGCAGATGATCGAGGGATACCGGCGCTTCGATACCGGCCTGGACGCGAAGGGCGTCGAGGACTGAGTAAATGGAAGTAACCGCCTCACTGTTGACCGTGAAAGGCATATCCTGCCGGGTCAGGTACTGAATAGAAACCTGTACGTAAATTTTACCGCGATCGAGCGATTTTCTGAGCAGATCCCTGATAGCCGTTTCCCTCTGATTCAGCTTGGAGGGCAGCCGGCATGAGACCTCGAGAAACCGGTTGTTTACCGATTTTATTTCCACTCTGATGATATGGGAGCTGGTCTGTGTTTCCCCTGTTCCCAATCCTGTCATACTGTAAACCATACATTCACCTATAAACGGCAATAACCTGTAAAGAATACTAAAGTTAAAGTTTACAAAATAAATCGATGCAAGTCAACAAGATTTTTTTGTTTTTGTTATGTTTTTACGTGAGTTAGGGCTAATTGGAGCGAAGATGGATGGTGGCGGACACTCTGTGGGTGTTTCCGAGGTCGGCATGCGGGGAAAATCCGTAGTCGACGGTAAAGCGGGAGAATGAAAATCCGGCGCCCGCGGTGAGCGAGGAACGGGTCATTCCGGCCCGCAGGGCGAAGACATCGCTGTAGACCCATTCCAGCCCGGCATTGATCTCGACGCCGGCTCTGCCCAGGCGGAGCTGAGCGTCCGTATCGCGGTTTTCAATGTTCAGGCCCGCGTCCAGGGCGGCGAGTACGGTCATATTACGCAGCCTGAAGGTGTAGGCGCACCCGGTGGAAAGCGTCGGGAGGATCACCTCTCGCACACTTCCTTCCCAGGCGACGGCGGTGGTGGTGAGATCGCGGATCATCAGTCCGGCACTCAGTCCTGACCTGCTGCTGCAGATCAGGCCGGCATCAAACCCGATCCCCCAGGCGCCGGCGATTTCCGCCGTTCTCCTGATGATCTTGGCGCTGGCGCCGAACGCCATCCACGATCCGATGCGCTTGCCGTAGGAAAAGACGAAACAGTGGTCGACGTTATCGATCCTCCGGTACACATAGGGGTCATTGATGGTTTTACGGCCGTCCTCATCGATATAGACGGCTCCGAGCGGTATATCGGGATTCTGCAGCCTTGTCAGGGGTATGCCGTCCACGCCGAGCCGGTAATAGGCGGCCGCGAATACACCCATGTCGGAAAGGGACACAGCCGTGCCGATGAAATCCCGGTTGACGGCGCCGGCGAACCGTTCACTGTGCATCGCATGTATCTGAATGCCTCCGGCAGTGACCAGCCCGGCGGGATTCCAGTACACCGATGTGACATCGCCGCTGACGGCGGTAAACGCACCCCCCATGGCCAGGGCTCTCGCCCCCGCACCGGTCGCGAGAAATTCACCGCTGTATTTTACATACTGGCCGCGCAGCACCATCGGCCGGCTGATTGAAAAGACCAGAACAAGGAAAAGAAGCGGCCGGGACAGAGCCCGATGTATCGGTTTTTTCAGCGAAGCAGTTCCTCCAGAGTGACGGCTGTTTCGGTTTTGTCATCCCGGTACTTGACAATGACCGGCGTATAGATGGATATCCCCCACTCCTGTCCGGCACCCCGGGAAACGGGACGGGTACCGGGGATCACCACTGCGCCTTCCGGAATTTCCAGAGGACTGCCCGGTGCGGCGGAATAGACAGCGCCTGCGACGAGATCGTAGACCGGAGTGGATGCGGTCAGGATCACACCGGCACCGATGATCGCCCGGCTGCGGACGATGGTGCCTTCGTAGATACCTGAGTTGCCGCCGATGAGCACATCGTCCTCGATGATAACCGGCAGTGATCCGACCGGTTCGAGGACTCCTCCGATCTGGGCGGCCGCGCTGACATGCACCCGTTTCCCGACCTGGGCGCATGACCCGACCAGCGCGTGGGAATCGATCATGGTTCCCTGGTCAACGTAGGCGCCCGTGTTGATATACATGGGCGGCATACAGGTGACCCGGGGGGCGACATAGGCGCCGTCCCGGATGGAGGATCCCCCGGGTACGATGCGGATACCGTTTTCCAGGGTTATCCGTTTTAGCGGGAACGTCTGTTTGTCGAAAAAAGGCTGGCTGTCGTTCAGGGACATATCCTGCACGGAACCGAAACGGAATCCGAGAAGGATGCCTTTTTTGACCCACTCGTTTACGGTCCAGACGCCGTTGACCGGTTCCGCTGCCCGGATTTCACCGCGGTTGAGGCCGTCTTTGAGAGTCCGGAACAGGGCAAGCGCTTCAGCGGCATCGGCTTCACCGGATGTCCGTTCCCAGAGATCGAGAATGCCTGATCTCAGAGTGTCGAAACCGGAAGAGCTGTCAGTTTTCAAGGATCCCGGCCCTTATCATGGTGGTTCTCAATTTTGCCTTGTTCGCGGCCGTCATGGGGACCAGCGGCAGGCGGTAATTGGCTTCGATACGGCCCATCATTTCCAGGCCCGCCTTTACGGGTATGGGATTGGTCTCGAGGAAATTATCCCGCATGAGGTCAAACAGCCTGGCGTGAATCTGCAGCGCCTCTTTGAACATACCCCTGAGACAATATTCGGCCAGCTGGTGCACCAGTGCCGGCGCCTGGTTGGAGACCACCGAAATGACCCCCTTGCCGCCGAGCGCCATGATGGGAAGGGTGTTTGGATCGTCTCCGGAGAGGATGATAAAATCATCCGGTTTCCGTATCGCCACTTCTCCTATCTGCGCGATGTCACCCGAGGCCGCCTTCAGGCCCGCGATATTGGGAATTGCGGCGAGCCTGATCACCGTATCCGGAAGCATGTTGCACTGGGTCCTGCCGGGGACGTTGTAGAGAATGACCGGTATGTTCGCGGCTTCGGCAACCGCCGAAAAGTGCAGAAACAGCCCCTCCTGGGTCGGCTTGTTGTAATAGGGCGTGACGGAGAGAATGCCGTCCACGCCAAGGCCGGCGACACGCCGGGCGAGGTCTGCGGTTTTCCGGGTGTCGTTGCCGCCAGCGCCGGCGATTACCGGGACTCTTCCGGCGGACTGTTTTACCACGAGGTCAACGACATGCAGATGCTCCTCCTGAGTCATGGTGGCGGATTCGCCGGTCGTCCCGCAGGGAACGAGAAAATCGATCCCCTCTGCTATCTGAAAATCGACCAGCTTTTTCAGGGACTCGTCATCGATTTCCCCGTTCCGTCTGAACGGGGTGACCAGGGCGGTGCCTGCGCCCTGCAATTCATGAATATCGTTCATATATCGGCCTTTAATCTTATGTGCCGGAAAGCACGTCGTCCAAAACATCGGCGAACCGGTAAAGACCGGTCCTGCCGTTTATCCACCGGGCGGCCAGCAGCGAGCCGTCGGCGAAGCCTTCCCGTGAACGGGCCGAATGCACCAGCCGGACGGTATCCGAACGGGAATCGAATCCGATCTCATGCATTCCCGGAATATAGCCGGCTCTGAGGCTGGTCACCGGTATATCGGAACGGTTCATCGCCGAGCCGAGGATCGAGGCGAGGGCAAGCGCCGTTCCGGAAGGAGCGTCTTTTTTCGCCTTGTGATGTGATTCGAGCAGGTAGGGCTCATACCGGCTGCAGGCGGCAAAGAGCGCTCCGGCGTAATCCGCGATTTTGTAAAAGAGATTGACGCCCAGGGAAAAATTGGCCGCATACACCACTCCGATACCCGCGCTCCGGACAATCTCACCGACAGCCGGAAGCGAGTCATGCCAGCCCGTGGTGCCCACCACAAGGTTTTTCCCCAGCAGCGCCGCGGTTCGCACGTTGGGCAGCGCGGCGTCCGGTACGGTAAAATCGATGAGAACCGGAACCGCATCAAGACGCCTTTTCGTTTCATCGTCGTCCCGCAGGGGATCGTCGATATCAAAGACTGCCGTAACGGTCATATCGTAATCAGCCGCCATTCCCCGGATCATACGTCCCATTTTCCCCGATCCGATCAGTGCAACGTTCATGCGGTACTCCTGTTTTCCGTCACGAGAGCGTCATGAAGAGCGATAACGGTCTTTTCAACATCGGATCGTTCAACACCGATGGTGACCGATTCTGAATGCGCATCCTGAAACACGAAATAGATACGGGAACAGGGCAGCGCCTGAAACAGCCGTGCCAGTATACCGGCATGCATCAGACCGTCACCGATTATGGAGACGGTACCGATGGGATCGACGGCTTCCGCTGTTCCGATATGGTCCAGGGCGTACCGGTGCGGCAGCAGCGCCGTCTCCGTGTCCGCGGCCGCGAGAACAGTGATGCCGTCCGTGGACATGTACAGGGGCGCCAGATGAGCGTGTTCCAGCCATTCGCCGACGGCCCTGACAGCGGCCTCGGGCGCGATTCCCTCCCCTATCCCGAGCCGCAGCAGCGAGACGTGGGTGCGATGGGTCACGGCCATAACGCGTTCTTTACCCCGGGAAGCCTCCGCTCCAATCATGGTGCCCGACGCCGCGGGGCTGTCAAGAGATTTAACACGCATCGGAATGGAAGAGTTCCGCACCGGTGCGAGGGTTTTGGGGTGCAGGACGCGGGCGCCGAGCCTGGAGAGCAGCGCGGCCCGATCATAGTGGAGAACGGGGATGATTTCGGCTGCCGGGCAGATATCCGGATCCGCGCTCATGATCCCGTCGACATTTTTCCAGACTTCGAGGGCCGACGCCGAACAGGCCTCCGCAACGAGCGCGGCGGTATAGTCGGACCCTTCAAATCCCAGTGTCGTCGGCGTGCCGTCTCTGGTGCTGCCGATGAATCCCTGGATTACCGGAACATCTCCTTCACCGAGTGCGGCGGTTACGGCATCTCTGATGCGGGGATAACTGATATCCGTGATCGGTACGGCGGCTGAGTGCGTGTCATCGGTGATGATCAGATCCTGCGCGTTCAGCAGCCTGTTCCGGATACCGCAGGCGGTGAGAACGGCGGACATCACACCGGTCGATATCAATTCGCCGTAGGAGAGTATCTGGTCCTGCAGTCGCGGGGAAAGCTCGCCGATTTCGGAAAGGCCGTGCATGATGCGGGAGAGATCCTCGTAATAGAGGTCCAGCAGCGGTGTGCCGGCGGCGATCTCCCCGGCAGGAGGAAATGCGGCCGCCAGCTCGCGATGCCGGGCGAAGATCGACTGCAGCAGGGGTTCGAAACAGCCGGCGGCACCTTCTGCGGCCTCCCGGGCGCAGGTTAACAGCTGCCGGGTGGTTTTATCCGCGGCGGAAAGAACGAGAACCGGACTGACGGAATCCCGTCTCTTCGCCAGTTCGGAGACGATGCGTCCGACAGACGCCGCGGTCGCCAGCGAAACGCCGCCGTATTTCATGACGATTATCGGCTTTGTTCCTGTCATGACCGCTCCAGTTCCCGTCCGATCTGAACATAGGTATCAACCGCTTCATTCAGCTCCCGCCTGCTGATATGTTCGTGCATGGTGTGCGCGTCCCTGATGGAACCCGGACCCAGCAGCAGCGGAGTTCCCCAGTTGCCCAGGGAAGTGATATCCGTCGCGAAGGACACCGGTTCACAGTCGTATCCGTCCGGACAGAACGTGCGCACGGGATCGCAGCGGTAAAGCTCCTCGACGTCGACCCGCCCGTCAACAAGACCGGAGGTGATCCGCAGCATCTCCTCCGCTCCGCACACACTGCGAAACATGATTTCAGATTCAGCGTGGGAGGGAACGATATTGGCGGCGGCCCCTCCCGCAATGGTGCCGATGTTGAGCGTGGTATGTCCCAGCACCGGGTCCGAGGGCCAGTGGGTTCGCTGCAGTGCGTCGAGCACGTTGATCAGGGTCAGGATTGCCGATTCCCCCTCCTCGGGATAGGCGGAGTGGGCTGCGACACCTTTCGCGGCAAGCCGCACGCGGAGCACCCCTTTGGTACCCGACGCGGGCCGGTTCCCCGTCGGTTCTCCGTTGATCAGGTAGCGCGATCGGTTCGGGAGTGTATTCGCCCTGACCGCGCCGTCGCTGCCGCGCTCTTCACCGACAACGAACAGCAATCCGATCCGTGCCCCTTCTTCCCGCAGGATGGCCGCCGCGCTGACCTGGGCGGCCAGGCTGCCCTTCGCATCACAGGCGCCCCGTCCGAAAATGCGATCTCCCTCCTCCCGGCAGGCGAAATGCGGGGGGACGGTATCCATGTGGGTGCTGAAGGTCACCACAGGATCGCCGGCTGCGGCAAAAATATTGAAGCGGCCGTTGTCGAGAGGCTGCCGTGTCACCTGCCACCCGTCGGATTCGAGGTGTGACGCCAGGAACCCGCAGACACGCTGTTCCTCCCCGGTAACCGAGGGAATATCGATGAGGATTTTCAGTAATTCTTCCGTCGACACGCGCGTTCCGTATCACTATTCAATGGTGTAAAGCCGGTTACGCACGAATATACAGAAATCAAATTTTAAAATCAAGTTTTTTAAAGGGATATGTACGCATTACAAACGGATTTCGGGAGGAGTCGAGGGAAACGGGAAAAGAGCGGACCGGGGATTGCGACCGCATCATGGTGCGGCGGCCGTCTGTGCTGGAGGAAGAGAAACGGTGACTGTTGTGCCTTCACCGGGACTGCTGGTGTACACGAGGTCCCCGCCATGGGCGGTGATAATGCCGTAGCATGCGGATACGCCGAGACCTGTCCCCTTTTCCTTGGTGGTGAAGAAGGGGTCGAATATTCTTGTAATGATCTCCTCTGGTATGCCCTCTCCGGTGTCGATTATCCGGACCATCACGAATCCCTCTTCAAAGCCTGTTTTCACCGTAAGGGTACCGCTGCCGGGAGTAGCCTCGACCGCGTTCTGAAACAGATTCATGAACACTTCCCGCATCTGGGTCTTGTCTATCCTCACGCCGGGAACATCGTCCCCGAATTCCTTGACCAGGGTGATGTCTTCCTGGTAGAAGAGTTTTTCGAGAAGTTTTAGCACGAAATCGATAACGGAATGGATGTCGAGGATTTCCTGGGTTTTCTGGCTGGGGCGCGAAAACTGGAGCAGACGCCTGACCACGTCGTTAATACGCTGACACTCCTCCTGAATCATCTGCATATTGCCTGCGAGCTCTTCCTTTGTCGTGCCCTCCATGAGTGAAATTTCCGATATGGAATAGAGCACGGTCAGCTGATTTTTTATATCATGGGCGACATCGGCGGACAGTTTTCCCAGCTGCACGAGCCGCTGTGATTCCTCGAGCCGCTTCCGGTAGGTGACATCGCGCAAGATACCTCGAAATCCGAGAAACTGGTTGCTGTCATTATAGATGCCGCATCCGTTCAGCTCACCGTAAATGGTTTTTCCATCCTTGTCATGCCACTGGCAGTCCCGGGGTTTATCCTCGTCTTCGATCAGATCGTGATACGCTTCCGAAAACGGCTGTTCCCGATCGATTTCCATAAGCGCGGAGAGGTGCATCGAGCGAAGCTCGTCAATGGTATACCCGGTTGTATACTGCATGACCGGGTTGCAGTAGATCAGCCGCCCGGAGGCGTCGGTGATAAACATGAGGTCGCTGGCGGTCTCAATGAAGGAACGGAATTTTTCTTCCGACTGTTCCAGGGCCTCCTGCATCTCTTTACGAAGGGTGATGTCGGTGACAATGCTCTGGTATACTCCCAGATATTCATCCACGATACTGGTGTTGATCTCAACGGGAATGCTCTTGTCGTATTTATCGACCATGCGCGCTTCATAGGTGATCTCGTCGGGGCGATCGTTGATGAGCAGTGTGTCGTGGGGACTGGTCAGCTCCTTATCGGGATAGAGGGACCAGTAGCTCCGTCCGATGAAATCCGAACGGATATATCCGAACAGGGTACAGGCCCGGATATTGACATCGAGGATTTCACCGCTGCGGTCGAACACAATCGACGCGTGGCCGGAATTCATGAATCTGCGATAATAGTCGTCGGCTTTTGATTCCGAACGATCCACCCGCTCATGAAGGGCCTCGTGCGTATCCTCCATGGCGGAGGCCACACGGTTCGTTCTCTGCAGCGATCCCCCTATCTCGTTCAACCCCGACACCAGGAAGGAGGGCAGGTGGCTGGTGTTCTCGGTGATCGTGTACGTCCCTCCGCTCTCGATCATGAACCGCAGTTCGGAAAGCATGCCGGCGGAAATCCGCTTGATGTACACCGTGAGCAAAACGGCGATTACCGCGGAGAGAAGAACATCGGCGGCCAGGGCCGCTCCGAATCCGAATCCGTTCATATGTACCGCGGCCGACACAAGGCCGATCAGCACTCCCCCGCTGAAGAAAAGGATCACCGGCAGCACGGGCAGGGCGGCGGGAATTCTTGCGATTTTCATACCGTCTGAACCGAAGCTAATGTGTCCGAGTGGTCGATACTCACGTTCGCGGGATTGATGGACTTGACGATGCTCCGGCGGTAGCGTCCGTGACGGTCCTTTTCGATGAGATTGACCGATGTCGTCTCTTCCAGCGGTCTGCCGCCGCCGTCGTAAAGCAGCTCGACCTGGGGCCTGTTGACATCCTGCACACCAGCCTGGATTACCATGCCGACTTCACCGGTATCCAGCTCCACCAGTGTCCCGGGCGGGTATTTTCCCAGCACACTGAAAAAGTTGTTGAGGAGATCGGGGTGATACACGGCCGGCGCGTCCTCCATCATGCGTTCATAGATGCTTTCCGCGCCCTTTTCCATGTAAAAGGATTTGTCCCGTCTCATCGCGTCATAGTTGCAGGCGATGGTGATCATCATGCTGATGATATTGAGCGAATCGCCGTATACCTTGGAAGCGATATCGGCATTGTTGTAGGGCATGTTGTTTTCAAAGGCGACGATTGGAGAGAGCAGGGCGCTCTCTTTCATTCTCAGCAGCGTCCTGGCGCCGGCCGTACTCTCAGCAAGGGTGTAGCCGGCCTTGAAATGCCCGGAAAGGCAATCGGATCCGGAAACGATATAGCCGATGTTATGCATGAGTGCCGCTCCGGCGATATCGACCAGATGACGATGTTCAAGCCCAAGCAGTTCCGCCTGCACCATGGTGAGAATGCAGACGTGCATATTGTGCATAAACAGATCCTCATCCTGCATCTTTATGGACGACATCATGAGCAGCAACTGTTTGTTCATGAGCAGGCTGTTGACCAGGCCGGCCGCTATCTGTTTCAGGGTCCCGCCGTTGACCGGTTTGTCCTTGCGGATGTCCTCCACGGTCTTCTCGAGAAATTCGAGGCCCTTCTTCACGCTCGCTTTCGTGAATGCGTCGACATTGTCAACATCATCGGTGAACCGCTCTTCTTCTTCGACCTGTATGTTACTGATGTCTATATGTTTTATCTGCTTTTTGTCAAATACATCCTTGAGCAGTTTGACATCGCCCGCCGAATGTATATGAAAGGTCATGAGCACGATGAAGATCGATATTTCATCGAGGGTGATTCCCGGGAAAAACCTGATGCGGCTGATTCCCATCTTTGTCAGATGCGCAATGAAATTGACCCGTTTTCTGCTGAATTCGTAGAGCGGCTCTTTTTCAAATACCATTTCCTGGTCGATGATCCCCAGGGTGATGCCGTCCCTTCCGGCCAGTATATCGGTCAGAAGCGAATGCATCTTCTTCAGGGCTTTTTCAGTGAGCGCGTGATTCTTTCCATACAGCGACGACTGCTGAATGGCATTTACCCAGGCCATGAGGAACTGTTCCACATCCCGGATTATGTTTCCCGTGCTAGTCATTGGGCACCTCGGAAGAGAGAAGCATCTTCAGAAACCGCCTGTCCGCCTGCGAAAGGGAGGTATCGCTCTCCTTGATGAATGTGAGGATGATTTCTTCGCCTGCATCCCGGTGGATCTGCATCAGGCTTCTGGCCGCAAGCGTGATGTGCTCCTGGTAGAGCGGATTCGCCTTTTTCTCCGATTTTTCCAGCATGCGCCGCAGATACGGAAAAGACTGTTTGCATTTCATCTGGCCGCACATGACGATGAGATCCTTGAACAGGGGTTTGCCTCTGCGGTTGTTTTCCACGTAATCGAACAGCTGCCCGATAACCTCCAGATTTCCCGACCTGACCAGCGCGGCGGCTATGCGCTTTCTGAATCCCTCGTTCTTCTCCTTGTTGATCATCTTGAAAAGCGTATCGAATTCGGCTGTGGAGGAAGGCTTCAGATATCCCAGGGCTTCCCACATCTTCAGCTGACTGTCATGGGACATGAGAGACGATGCGGCATTCTGCATGTAATCGGGCGCCACTTCATTGAGAATGGCGAAATATTCCCTCACCATAATCGGTTCACACCGTTCCATGTCTTTGAGAATGAACTGGGTGACCGGTTTGCGCAGGTGCCGGAAAATATGCTTGATGCGGGCGCGGTCCTTGTTGCTGTTCGTGGAAAAATAGCACTCCATCAGTTTTGTCACGGAATCGGGAGAAAGTCCCTTCATTATGGCCGCGAATTCCTTGAGATTCTCGGATGATACCCGGTCGATTCTGCTGATGAGCTGCGCGGTGATATCCTGTTTCAGTATGGAGTTCAGGGCGCCTTTGCGGTACCCCATGATCTGATGGTCTATCTTGTGCTCTTCGGAGATATCGGTCGTCAGAAATGAAAAAATATTCGCGAGCGCGGGCAGATTGCCGTGGTCGACCAGGGCCGGCACCTGCACCACGAGATTGGCGATGAGCTGCTTGAACTCATCCGGATTTTTTTCATGCCAGAGCATATTGAGGATGAGATCCACCGACTCGTTGAGGTAGTTGTTTTCCTGGGCGGACCAGATAAACTGCTGGACGAGCGGCTGCAGCTTGGGGATATACCGCAGGGATTCGAGCTTGTGATTGATAACCGCGTCCACGGTGATCGTATACATCTCCTCCAGGAAACTGTTATCCGGCTTCATACTGAACAGCTCTTTGACGGAGAGCTGCAGCCGTGTCAGATTGTTCGGTTTGATCAGCTGTTTCTGGAAGAGATTCTCGGCCAGGGAGGGCACCAGCCGTTTCGATTCAGCGGGGCCCGGCACCAGTTTGCTGAATATGCTGAGGAGGTTGCTGTGGAGTGATCCTTCGCTTGCGAGAAGGGACTGGATGAAGTGAAGCAGCATATCTTCAGAGAGATCGTCGAGAATGATGTCGGCGAGATTGACCGTTGCCCCGCTGTGGTTGAAGTCAGAAAACAGTTTCTTGATCATGTCAACAGGCAGCTTGGAAATGACATTGAGACTGTCTATTCTGAAATTTTTCGCATCTTCGGCCAGGTTCTGATTATCCAGCGCGGAAATGATGGAATAGATCGTGGAACGAAGAGAATCGATCATCATTTCGTCGCTCTGCTTGCTCACCGCCCGTTTATAAATCTTGTTCAGGATCTGTGACGATTCGCCGGTGTCCTTGAAACAGGAGGTGAAGAAGTCGATCTTCGATTGAGGGAGGTCAATAGTGCCCCCCCCCGTGTTCAGCATCAGATGTTCCCAGATCTGTTCCATTTTGGGGGCGGCGCCGTCACCTTCGCTTTCAAGGATCTGGCTGAAATCGACTTCCTTGATCTGCACGTGATTCAGGGACGCAAGGCTGCTTTGCACTCCGCCCTTTTCCCGGATCGCGTCACTGTCGAGACTGAGGACCTGCATCAGCTCCGACAGTTCGGCTTCCGTAATGTGCTTGGTCATGAGTATGCTGAGAATGCCCCGGGAGTGCATATAGATGACCAGCTCGAGGGTCTGGGAGTCGTCGAATCCGAGGGACTTGCCCTGGTAATAGAGATCGTCGGTGGTAAACCCGAGGTCAAGGGTGTCGGTATGCTGAAACCACTTTTGCAGGGCGCTGTTCAGCTGCTGCAGCGAATGAACATTGATCTGATGGTCCGGTTTGTAAAAGATACTGTTCTTGATTGCGATCATCCAGAACCTGATAATCGCCTTTAAATCGAGTATATGCTGTGGATTCAACGTCATCTCAATTCCTTCAGATTGAAATGAAGCGGAGATGGAATCGTTCCATAATTTAACAGCCCGCGTGTCCCTGGATGGTTCAGGGAGACAAAAACGGCTGCCCGGCCGGGTGGATGAAAAATCAGCAATTATTATACCATAATGATGGTAGAAAGGCATCCAGGGGCAAGGGAAAGCGGATGCCGGCGGGATCCTCTCTCCGCAGGCGGGACGAATAAATGCGCCGATCAGCCTCTAGAGCGCGAGCTCGACATCCACGGTGGATGAAGACCGGTCGGTTCTGATATCGAATCCGCGATTTTTGAACATCGCGATCATGCGGTGATTGTCGGTGGTCGTCTGGGCATACATCCGTTTGACACCCCAATCCGCGGCAATGGCGATACAGGTGTCGGTGAGCAGGCTTCCCACCCCCCTGTCCTGCCAGCTGTCGGCGACCAGAACGGCATATTCAGCGGTATCATGATCCGGATCTGCGACGATCCGGCCGACGCCGATCAGGCGCCTGCGGCCGTTTTCTTCAATCTCCGCGACAATCGCGAGTTCCCGGTCATAGTCGATGTAGCAGTACCGGGTCGCCACTTCGTGTGACTTCCACTGGAAAAAATACCGGAAACGCATGTAGATCGATTCCCGGGAACAGCTGGCAAGCAGCTCCATCCATTCAGGTTCATCCTCGGGACGGATGGGCCGCAGCGTCACTTCGGTATCTCCCCCGACCCGGTGAGCGCTCACGAGTTCTTCCGGATAGGGTCTGAGGGCGAAATGGCTGTAGGGACGGGAATCATGATCCGTGCTGTATTCGCGGAGAAGCAGTCGGGCGTCGAGCGCGGTCACCCTGTCGGTTCCGACCAGGAGCGGATTGATATCGAGTTCCTGTATCTCCGGAAAATCGGCGGCAATGTAGGAGAGCCGAATCAGGGCCTCCACCAGGCTATCGACCGCCAGAGCGGGAGCGCCGCGATACCCCCGCAGCAGGGGCCATATGGTGAGGGATTCGAGCATTTGCCGGGCGAGACGTTCATTCAGAGGCGGAAATCCGATGGTGATATCGGAAAACAGTTCGGCGGTGGTGCCGCCGTAGCCGGCCATAATGGTAGTGCCGAACACCGGATCCTGCTTGATGCCCAGAATCATCTCTACACTGTCTCCGGCACTCACCATCTTCTGGACGGTTATCCCTCGTACCGCCGCTTCGGGCGCCTGTTCCCGCACCCTGGTGAGCATCGCTTTATAGGCCCGCCGAACAGCGGCACCGGAATCGACATCGAGGATAACCCCGCCGACATCGCTTTTATGGGAGATGTCGGGAGAATCGATTTTCAGGACCACGGGAAATCCCAGCTGTTCGGCGCAGGACACGGCGGCTTCGGCCGTGGAGGCGGGCAGGGGCATGGATGCGGGAATCCCGTACGCCTGCAGCAGTGTCTTGGATGCTTCTTCTGAGAGCATACCGGGACCGGCCGCGAACCGGTCCCTGAATCGCTCCCTGAGCGCTTTTCGGTCGAGGGAATGGGACAGCAGCATCGCTTTTGGTGTTTCATAGAGGCTCTTCAGGTTTCGCGCGTAGTTGACGAGTGTCATAAAACTGTTCACCGCCTCTTCCGGAGTGCTGTAGACGGCAACACCCGCGCCGGCGAGTATTCGCATTCCCTCCCGCATCCGGCTTCCTCCGATCCAGGCCGCCAGAAGCGGTTTTGTCCCCCCCTCTTTAAGCGCGGCGACGGCCCTAGCGATAAGCACCGGATCGGTCATGGCCTGGGGGGTGAGGATGACCAGTACTCCGTCAACGCCGGGATCATTCTGCACAACAGCGACCGCTTTGGCGATCCGTTTGGAACGGGCATCGCCCAGAACATCCACGGGATTACCGTGTGACCACATGGGAGGGAGTATCTCATTCAGGGCGGAAAGCGACGCGGCGGACAGTTCGGCAAGCTCACCGGAACGCTGGATGAGCGCATCCGCGGCCATGACACCGGGACCGCCGGCATTGGTGACGATACCGAGGCGCGGACCAGAGGGGATTTGCTGCCTGCCGATTAGTTCGGCGCAGTTGAAAATATCGCCGATATCGTAGACTCTGGCGATTCCGATCCGCCTGAAGGCGGCTTCGTAGACATTGTCTGCCGAGACCAGTGCACCGGTGTGTGAGGCGGCGACTTCGGCGGAGCGGGGAAACCGCCCCGCTTTGTAAACGATGATCGGTTTTGAACGGGCAAACGCCCTGGCCGCGGTCATGAATTCCCGGGCCCGGCTCACCGATTCGATGTAAAGAATGATGTATTTGGTGCTCTCATCCTCCCCCAGAAAATCGATGATATCGGCAAAGTCGACATCCATCGCGTTTCCGATGGAAATGAAATAGGAAAACCCTATCTTTTCATCCATGGCCCAGTCGAGCACCGAGGTGCAGAGAGCGCCGGACTGGCTGATGAAGGCGATGTGGCCGGCGTCGGGCATGCTGGCGGCGAAACTGGCGTTGAAACCGATACCGGGAGCGATGACACCGAGACAATTCGGGCCGAGCACCCGCATGCCGGGAAAACCCGCCGCGATGGTTTTTATCTCCAGTTCACGCTGCTTCCCCTCCTCTCCCGCCTCCTTGAATCCCGCCGACATGATGATCACTCCCGGTATACCGTAGCGTCCGCAGGACTCGACGATATCCGGCACCTGCTGGGCCGGAGCGGTGACGATCGCCAGATCGGGCCGGTTCGGCAAATCTTCCAGTGAGGGATAACACTGTATGCCCATGACCGACTCGTGAAGCGGAGTCACCGGGTAGACGACGCCGCGAAACCCGCAGCTGACGAGATTGCTCAACACAATACCGCCGACGCTCTTGGGGTTGTTGGTGATCCCCAGAAGCGCGACTCTGCGGGGATTGAAGATTGCTGACAGATTCTGAACAGGCACGACCGACTCCCTTACCGGTACTGGTGAGTACAATATACGAAAATGGAGGTATGCTGCCAATAAAAAAGTTGCATTCAGCATTAAAAACCGCGGGGCTGGAACAGGAACGTGAGGTTCGTCCGGTTATGCCTGCAAGCCTTAAGGCCTCGGACAGATCGGAAACGGTACATCAGGAGGAACCCGGCAGGCCGTACAGCTCCGAGGATCCGGCGGCAGTGATTTTCACCTTCGTCAGTTCGTTCGCCCTCCCGGCATCTGCGGGGATGCTCACTCTGACATACTCGGAAGAGAGTCCTGAAAGGAGTCCTTTACGTTTTTTGCCCTCCAGCAGCACTGAAACGGTACGATGAAGGTTCTTTTGGAGGAAAGCCGCCTGTTTCTCCTCTGCCAGCCCGCGTAAACGGGCAGCCCGCTCCTGCTTTATCCCCGGTGCGATCTGGTCCGGCAGGGAGGCCGCAGGAGTTCCGGGCCGTACCGAATAGGGGAACACATGCAGGTAGGTGAACGGCAGCTCCCTGACGAATCGTTCCGTTTCCAGCGCCTGCACTTCAGACTCTCCGGGAAATCCCGTTATCAGATCGGCTCCCAGTCCGAAAAAGCCGAGTCTCCGTTCCAGCCGCTCCACGACCCGCCTGATCGAATCGGTGGTATAGGAACGGTTCATTGTTCGAAGTATGGCATCGCACCCGCTCTGCAGCGACAGATGCACGTGGGAGCAGACTCTCTCGTTTCCGGCTATGAATTCGATCACCTGATCGGTGCAGTCTGCGCCGTTGAGAGAACTGAGCCGGAACCGGCCGGTGTACGGGAGCGCCAGCAGGGACTCAAGCAGCAGGCTCAGCGAGGACGGCGGATGCATGTCTCTGCCGTAATCACCGATATGCACACCGGTGATGACGATTTCGCGGTATCCCCTGGAAGCGAGCTCCCCGACATCGGACAGGACGCGGGAAAGCGGCACACTGCGGCTGGGCCCTCTCGTGTAGGGTACGATGCAGTAGGCACAGCGGTTGTCGCACCCTGTCTGTACTTTCACGGCCGCCCGCGTTTTATGGGAAAAGTCGCCTGCTCTGCTCAGCGCTCCGGCTGCGTTCTCCGGCGCATCATCACCGATCCGGATGGTTCCGGGCTGCTTCCCCGGGCCGGCGAACACGTCGAACAGACTGTATTTCATGCGGTTATCGACGATATAATCGATGCCGCCGATGGCTGAAAGCCTTTCGTCATCGAGATGCGCGTAGCATCCCGTGAGAATCACGGTTGTCCGAGGGTTGGCACGGATCGCCTGCCGTATGTCTTTCAGGCATTTGGCGGCGCTGCGGGCAGTGACCACGCAGGTGTTGAGCACGTACACATCTGCCTCGAGAATATCATCGGTTACCTGGTATCCCCGCTCCCGGAATGAGGCGGACATCGCGGCGGTTTCGGCCTGATTCAGCCTGCATCCGTATGTTTTAAAGAGTACGTTCGGCATAATAAAAAGAGCCGGGTTATCCTGGATAACCCGGCTCTCAGCGGTCAGGTAATCCTGCTCCTACTTTTCTTCAGCGGGTTCATCGTCCGCGGCTTCCGCGGTCCCTTCTCCGCCGTCATCCGAAAGACCGGCGATTTCGCCAAGTGTGGGAGCCGGTGTTTCTTCCTTCATATACTTTTTCATATCCGCTTCTTCACCGGCCTTTTCTTTCCCGGCTTTACCGTCAGCGACTTTCTTGTGGGAAAGAACGATCCTCTTGTTCTCTCTGTCGAACTCGAGAATAACCAGCTCGAGTTCATCGCCCTCTTTCAGCGCGGATTTTTCCTTGGCCGAGTCGGGCATCTGTGAGAGCGGAACGAACCCCTCAAGCTGGTCTTCCAGTTCCACGATAATGCCCTTGTCAACAAACCGGCTGATTTTCGGGTGAACGATAGTCCCTTCCTTCAGCGTATCTTCGTACGACGGCCAGGGATCTTCGCTCAGCTGTTTCAGGCCGAGGGAGATTCTGCGGTCTTCCTTGTTGATTTCGAGGACGACCACCTCGATCTCTTCGCCTTTCTTCAGTATCTCGGTGGGGTGCTTGACCTTTTTCGTCCAGGAGAGATCCGAAATATGGACGAGTCCGTCGATCCCTTCCTCCATTTCGACGAAAGCGCCGAAATTGGTCATATTGCGGACGATTCCCTTGATGGTCGACCCGATCGGGTACCGTGTATCGATGTCCTCCCAGGGATCGGGGGTGAGCTGTTTGATGCCGAGGGAAATTCTTTTCCGCTCTTTATCAACATTGAGCACTTTGACATCGATGATATCCCCCACATTGACAATCTTCGAGGGATGGATACCGTGATGGATCCAGGACATTTCCGATACATGCACCAGACCTTCAACGCCCCGCTCCAGCTCGACGAAGGCGCCGTAATCGGCGATGGAAACGACCTTGCCTTCCACAACCGCTCCTTCGGGATATTTTTCTTCAATACTTTCCCAGGGATGGGGCTGCAGCTGTTTGTACCCGAGGGAAATGCGGTCTTTGGCGTCATTGAAATCGAGAACGACGACCTTGATTTCCTGATCGAGTTTAACTACTGAAGATGGATGGTTTATACGGCCCCAGGACAGATCGTTGATATGGAGCAGGCCGTCAACGCCGCCAAGATCGACAAAGACGCCGAAATCGGTGATGTTTTTAACGGTTCCTTCCAGAATCTGCCCTTTCTCGAGATTCTCAAGTACCTTGCCACGCTGTTCGGCCATCGATTCTTCCAGGAGCACCCGCCTGGACACGACGATGTTTTTACGCAGACGATTTACTTTCACGACTTTAAACGTGAATGTTTTTCCGATAAGCGAATCGAAATCGCGAATCGGTTTGACATCTATCTGAGAACCGGGAAGAAACGCGTCGACGCCCATGAGGTCAACGACCATCCCTCCCTTTATTCTGCGCACACAGGTTCCTTCAATGACACCGTCCTGCTCATAGACATCGACTACCCTGTCCCACAAGCGGATAAAATTCGCTTTTCGTTTTGAAAGCCCGAGCTGGCCGTCTCCATCTTCCAATGTATCAAGAAAAACTTCGACTTCTTCACCAATTTTGACATTTTCAATGCCGCCGAATTCTTCAAGAGGCACACTGCCTTCGGATTTGAATCCGATATCGATCATCACATCCTGGTTGTTGACCGCCAGAATGCGACCGAGAACGATTTCACCTTCTTTGATATCGCTCAGTGTCCTGTCATAGAGTTCGGCAAAACGCTGAAATTCGGTTTCCGAGTATTCAGACTCCTCAAGCTCAAGGTCTTCGACCGGGACCGGCTGTGCTTTTTCAGTCTTTTTGTCCTTTGGGGACTCCTTCTCGGGAACCGCCTGGTCTGTATCACCTCCTTTCACGGGTGTTTCCGGATTTTCGGTATCCGTCATACCGTTTTTTTCTGGCTTTTCCAGATCCGCCATGTACGTTTTCCTCCTTTTCTATTATTTAACCCTTTCGGGTTATTTACTATATTTTCAATAAAATCGTGCATCTCCTCGAGCTGCCAGCTCGGGGTTGACGCGGCCCCGGTAATACCGATTGATGACGCTCCCCCTAACCACGCGGGATCGACATCTTCCGGGGAAGCGACTTTATAGGACCGCCGGTTCACGTTCATCAGCTGCTCATACAGAAGCCGGCAATTGGACGATTTCTTTCCGCCGACAAGCAGCACCACATCGTGCCGCTGTCCGAAATCGCGCATATCCTCCAACCTGTTGGTGATGAACCGGCAGGTCGTGTCGATGATCTTGACGCCGGGGATACGGTTTCTGGCCGCTTCGGTGATCTCGGCAAAGGAGGCGGGATCGATAGTCGTTTGCGCTATCAGTAGCGTACGGTTTTCAATCTCCAGAGTTTCAATATCCCCCGGACCGCTGACGACGATTCCCGTGCCCATGGAAGCGTCCAGCAGCCCCACTACTTCCGCATGTCCCGGTTTGCCCGCAATCAGAATGCGATAGGCTTCCCTGGCATGTTCCCTGACGATTTTCTGGGACCGCTTGACGATGGAGCAGGTGGCGTCGTAGACCTTCATTCCCGCATCCTTGGCGAGCCCGATGAGTTCGGCCGGTTCTCCGTGGCAGCGAATGAGAAATCCGGTCTGTTTCAGCTTCACTTTCGGATCGAGACCGAGAATGAAGGCCGGCTGAATGATCTTCAGCCCCAGCTTCACCAGGCGGGCGACTTCCCGTTCGTTGTGGATAAGCTGGCCCACGGTGTAGAGCTGCTTCACTTTGCCCAACGCGTCGACAGTGAGCAAAACGCCGTCAGCCACCCCGGGGCAGGCCTTCGCTTTAGGGTCGATCTGAATCCGCACAGGGTCTTTCACAAGAGAATCGCTAGCAGCCAGAGTCGCGTTCCTTTAATTTGATCTGTTCCGTGACAAATTTAACCTGTTCAGCGATTGACATCCGTGTCGTATCGATGTCACACGCATCTTCAGCCCTCTTCAGGGGACTGTTGCTTCGCTGACTGTCCCGTGCATCTCTGCGGACGATGTCGTCTCTGATCTCGTCAAGGGGCCGCTCGATGCCCCGCCCGGCCAGTTCACGTTTGCGCCGCAGCGCCCTCTCCTCGACGGTTGCCTGCATATAAAATTTCAAAAATGCATCCGGGAACACCACGGTTCCCATATCCCTTCCTTCGGCAACGAGGTCGCCGCGCTCTCCGGCTGTACGCTGCAGCGCCACCATGAGTTCGCGGACTCTCGGAACTTCGCAGACAGGACCGACCGCCCTGTCAACGTCCGCGGTGCGAATGTCGTGGGTGACGTCCTGTCCATCGAGAATCACCCGGGTGCCCCGGGAATCAGGTATGAGGCGTATATCGGCTTCTTCAGCGGCACGGGCGATACCGGCGGTATCTTCCAGCGACATTCCCGCCCGCAGCACTTTCAGGGCGACCGACCGGTACATGGCGCCCGTATCGAGATATATCCAGCCCAGTTTCTCGGCTACCAGCCGGGCGGTAGTGCTTTTACCCGACGCGGCAGGACCGTCGATGGTCACTGTTTTGTAGTAGTGCGTCTTCATTGGCCGCTCAAGCCGTTCTCGAGCCCCGCACTGCGGTACAGCCGGGATACCTCGCGCACGCTCAGTGGCCGCCACTCTCCGGGTGCGAGCCCCTCCAGTGTCAGGTCGGCAAACCGTGTCCGCACCAGTGCGCGCACCGGGTGCCCGGTAGCCCTGAGCATTTTCCTGACCTGATGCTTTCTCCCCTCATGTATTTCCAGCGTCACCACCGTTCCGGTACCTGTTTTCCGTATCTGCACCACTGTGCCGGAAACGGTGATTCCGGGTTCGATCGGCACACCGGCGGCAAGCCTGTCCGCGTCTTGCACGCTGAAATCGCCGTCCACCCTCGCTTCATAGCGCTTGCAGATCTCAAACTTCGGATGCGCCAGCCTGTAGGCAAGCGGACCGTCATTCGTCAGCAGCAGCACTCCGGTGGTGTTGTAATCGAGCCTGCCGACGGGATACACGCGCTGCCGCACCTTCACGAGATCGATCACTGTCGCTCTGCCGCGTTCGTCCCGCACGGTCGTGAGCGTCTTCACCGGTTTGTGAAGCAGAATATAGACATATTTCCGCTCAATATCAAGCCTCTTCCCGTCAAGCCGGACAATATCGCGATCGGGATCGACACGCAGTTCCGGCCGGGTGGCGGGAACGCCGTTTACCGTGACCCTGTTGTTTTGAATGAACGTGACCGCGCCCCTGCGGGACGCGGCGCCGCAATGGGCGATATATTTATTCAGCTGCATCGCCTCCGGCGGCGGGCTGTTCCGCCGCTTCCGCCGGTTCCGGCTCTTCCTGGGTCGGGGCGCCGGTCAGTTTCGCCCTGAGATCATCATCGATAGGGATTCCCGAATCTTCGTCTCCGGCAGGCGCGACCGCGTCTTCCTTCAGCATCTCCTCTATTTCCCTCGGCTTCGGGAGATCATCGATGGAGTTGATTCCGAAATACCGGAGAAACTCTTTGGTTGTCTTGTAGAGCAGCGGCCTGCCGGGCCCTTCGTCGCGTCCGCCGATGGAGATCAGTTTCCGTTCCAGCAGTGTCTTTACAACGCCATCACAATTCACCCCGCGAATGACGGAAATATCGGTTTTGGAAACCGGCTGCTTAAAAGCGATCACCGACAGCGTTTCCAGCGCGGCCTGGGACAGGCGGGCCTTGTTTTTCTTCACGTAGAGCCGCTTTATCCACTGGGCGTACGATTCCCGTGTCACCATCTGGTAGCCGCCCGCTACTTCAATGATATGAAAGGAACGGTTCTGCTGCGAATACTCATGATTCAGTTCAGTAACACATTTTTTTACCTGGGCGACGGTGGTGTCCTCCACGGTAGCCCTGACCTGTTCTGCGGTGATCGGCTCGTCCGAGGCGAAAATGACCGCTTCAACGATCTGGTTCAGATGTTCAAAACTTTTCTTACTCACTGACCGCTGATCTCCTCATAATCCATATCTCACCAAATATGGAAGCCTGCTGAATCCGGATGACATGCTGTTTTATCAATTCCAGCATTGCCATGAACGTGACAACGACCTGCACTCTGTCGGTCAACCCGGAAACGACCTCGATGAAGCTCACCCGCTCCATTTCTTCGAGTATCCCCCTGATCATTTCGATCTGTTCTTCGATGGTCGTCCCGATCAGCCCGACATTATGGGTGCTGACCTTGGGCATTGCATCAATGACCTGCTTGAAGGCGCTGAGAAGGTCGAAAAGAGAGACGTCCTTGAGGAGTTCTTCGTTACTCACCTCCTCCTTGACCTGGAACTGTCTCACCCACTGAAAATCACGGCGGGAGAAAAGCCTGCTCTGCCGTGATTCATATTCACCCATATTTTCAGCGACTTCCTTGAACCGTTTGTATTCGAGAATCTGCCTCACCAGTTCGGCGCGGGGATCCTCCAGCTCCTCTTCTTCATCCATCGGCGGTTTCGGCAGCAGCATGCGTACCTTGATCTGAATCAGTGTCGCGGCCATGAGGATGAATTCGCCCGCCACTTCCAGATCGAGTTCTTGCATCAGCTCTACATAGCCGAGATACTGACGCGTAATATCGGCGATGGGAATATCGTATATGTCGATTTCGTCTTTCCTGATGAGATAGAGCAGCAGATCGAGAGGGCCTTCAAAATTTGAAAGCTGGACCGCATATCCTTCCTTTTTTTCCAGGAAGTCGTTTGTCTCTACCCCAGACACATGGCCTCGCGAACAGCATTCATGACCTCACGTGCAGTGGCACGCGCTTTTTCGTCTCCTGCGGCGATAATGTCCAGCACTTCGCTTCTATGCGCTTCATAATAGGCCCGTTTTTCCCTGAAGCCCGCAAGCATATCGGCGACATGGCCGGCCATCTGCCGTTTATGAGCGACACAGCCAAGCTCTCCGGCCCGGCATTCACGCTCCGCCTCCGCCGCCGATTCGGGTAAAAAATGCTTGTGATATTCGAGGATCACGCAGTGTTCGGGATTGCCGGGATCCTTGAGCCGCAGCCGCCGAGGATCCGTATAGGCCGTCATCATTTTTTTCATGATATCGTCGGGACGTTCATTGAGATAAATCGCGTTGTCAAGTGATTTACTCATTTTTTTCCCGTCCAGCCCGGACAGTCGGGGGCAGCGGGTCAAAAGGGTCTCGGGTTCCTTGAACACGGGCCCGTAGAGATGGTTGAAACGACGGGCGAGTTCCCGGGTGATCTCCACATGCGGAGCCTGGTCTTCGCCGACGGGCACGGCATCCGCGTTGTAGACGAGAATATCGGCAGCCTGCAGAATGGGGTACCCGAGATGCCCGTAGGACATGGTCGATTCGATTCCGAGATCTTTCGCCTGTTCCTTGACGGTCGGGTTTCTCTGCAGGCGGGCGACACTGATGAGCATGGAAAAGATCAGATGCAGCTCGGCATGCTCCTTGATATGTGACTGAATGAAAAGGGGGCTCTTGTCCGGATCGAGACCCGCGCTCAGCCAGTCGATGACGACTTCGACACTGTTTTCAGCGACCCTGCCCGCACTGCCGGGATCGGTGGTCAGCATGTGCCAGTCTGCCACCATGTGGTAGCTGTCGTACCGGTCCTGCAGGTCCACCCAGTTTTCAAGGGCGCCCACCCAGTTCCCGAGATGGATCCTCCCCGTTGGCCTCATTCCGCTCAGTATTCGTTTTTTCATCACGTTCCAGTCATCTCATCTCACGGTGACGGTACCCTGTTCTCAGCTCATGTACAGGTAGGGTTTCCAGCGATTGTCAGGATTTCCCGCCAGGTGCTGAATATGTGACAGATATCCCGGTTTCCTGGGGGTGCTGAGGAGCTCCATGTCCGCTTCATGGGGTGTTCTGTTCCCTTTGCGGGCATTGCACTCGTTGCAGGCGCATACCAGGTTTTCCCAGGTATCCCGCCCTCCCCTCTTTTTGGGAATGACATGATCGACGGTCATCGTCATATGTTTCCTGCCGCAGTACTGACAGGTATGACGGTCCCTTCTCAGGATGTTTTTCCTGGTGAGCAGTACCGTCTTTCTGTGCATATGTACATATCTGTCAAGGCGTACTATGCTGGGCAGCGGAAATGAAATGCTGGGAGACCGGACATATCGCGTGTCATGCTCCACCATTTCGGCTTTCTGAAGAAAAATCAGCTTTATGGCTTTTCGGGCGCTGCAGACAGTAGTCGGCTCATAATTCTGATTGAGAACAAGTACCCTGTTGTCAAGCATACGCACACCTTGACGCTGAATAAATTTAGTCTTCAATTTACGATAAATCAATTGAATAAGCAAGATTTTTTTATCGGCGAGATAAATCCGCGCCGGATGAACGGAGGGCTCATCCGGCGCATATATGAACGGCGGAAGGAACAGCCTGCCGGAACGTCGGGAATAGAGGAATCTGGCAAAACAGAGCGGTTACTTCCTGGCCTTCAGCTTCTGCTCTCTGGCGGCCAGCCCCCTTCCGATGAGATCTTCGATGAGATCGACGGTGAACGGTTTGGCGATGTAGGTGTATCCGTCATCTTCGATGGTCTTGATGATCGTATCGGCAGAGGGATATCCGGTCATGATGATAATGATAGCGCCGGGATCTTCGGCGATGATTTTCTCAAGGTATTCAATCCCGCCCATTTTCGGCATGGTGATATCCACGAAAGCGAGATCGATCTCTTCCTTGTGGTACACGTCGAGTGCGGCCACGCCGTCCGAGGCCTCGACAGCCTCGTGTCCAAGGCGTTCAACGACCCTGCGAAGAAATCCGCGAATCTCTTTTTCATCGTCGACTATCAGTATTTTCGCCATGCAGGTCTCCTTGTTATTCGGGATTCATCCCTGATTGTTCAGGGCATTCAGCTGCGATCAGCGGATCGATATTCTTGTTGCCGTAGGCTTTGCGGAAATGGCGTGAAAAATCGGCGGCCAGCTTGCCGGCCCGGCTTTCATAGGATTCGGATCCTTTCCAGACATTCCTGGGATTGAGTATTTCCGAGGGGACGCCGGGACATGTCTTCGGGATATGCACCTTGAAAACGGGATCCTGTTCGTATTCGACATTCGCCAGTTTTCCGCTGAGAGCCGCCTCCACCATGGTTCTGGTAAGGGTGATGTCCATGCGTTTTCCTTCTCCATAGGGTGCGCCGCACCACCCGGTATTCACCAGATACACCTGGGTGCCGTGCTCCCGCATCTTCTCTCCCAGCATCTCGGCGTACATGTCCGGATTGAGCGGCATAAACGGCTGGCCGAAAAATCTGCTGAAGGTCGACTGGGGTTCCTTGACACCCGTTTCTGTTCCCGCGAGTTTACTGGTATAGCCCATGAGAAACCAGAACATGGCCTGGGCCGCGGTCAGTTTGGAGACGGGCGGAAGCACTCCATTGGCATCGGCGGTAAGGAAAAGGATGGTTTTGGGATGGGTGGATGTTGATTCGGGTTTGATGTTCGACAGGTAGCGCAGCGGATAGCTGGCCCGGGAATTGGGCGTGAACCGGCTGTCGCTGAAATCGAAAACGCCGTCAGGGTATACCATGGCGTTTTCGACGATGGCTCCGTGGTCGAGCACATCGTCGTGATGCATCACCGCATGATAGATCTCCGGTTCTTTCGCCGCATCGAGATCGATGAATTTGGCATAGCACCCGTATTCAAAATTGGCGATACCGTTGTCGCTCCAGCCGTGTTCATCGTCCCCCAGCAGTGCGCGGGAAGGGTCGGCTGAAAGGGTGGTCTTGCCGGTGCCGGAAAGGCCGAGGAGCAGTGCACAATCACCGTTCGCGCCTTCATTGGCAGAACAGTGAAGCGGCAGGATGCCGACACCGGGAAGAAGATAATTCATCACCGTGAACATGAGCTTTTTCGTACTGCCGCAGTAGGCGGATCCGATGATGACCCCGATCATCCTGTCCATGTCCATGGCAACGATCATGTCGGACGGTCTGCCGGAAGAGACGTCCCGCAGCCGGCCCGCGTATTTCCCGGTGTCGAGCTTGTCATACGGCAGAACGATGAGCGTAAACGGCTTTTCCGCGAAAACGCTGCCGCCGATATCATCGGGCACGGGACGGAACATGTTTTCCGCGAAGAGCGACGTGATCGCCCTGTCGGTGACGACCCGCACAGGCAGCGCGTAGGCGGCATCGGCCCCGATCACTCTTTCGGTAACGAACACGGCGGCTTTGGCGGCAAGCAGGTCGAGAGCGTCACCGATGGCAATATCCATCGTCTCTTCGGTGATGGAGATATTGTTGGGGCTGTCCCAGTCGATTTTCTCTTCGCTTTCACTGCGGCGGACAATGACCGTATCCTTGGGGCTGCGGCCCGTTGATTCAGGCGGAGTCCAGGTGGCGAGGGCGCCGCTCTCGGAAATAATCGCTTCCCGGTGCTCAACCGCATGCCGGATCATCTCACGTCTGGGAATATTGTGCAGTGTATGTGTGTGGTTGTCGAGCAGGTGCTGCAGTCTTTCTTTCCAATCCATAGAACCTTCCCCGTAATAAGTGACACTCTCAGTCGAATTTTTCCGCCTGGTCGATAAGCATGATCGGTATATCGTTCCTGACAGGGTATTTGAGTTTACAGTGACGGCAGACAAGTGTGTTGTTCCCGGTGTCGTACTCGAGATCCTTTTTGCACTGCGGACAAGCCAGCAGTTCCACCAGTCTCGGGTCTAGCATCATTAATCCTTTCCGCTCAGTCGCGCGAACAATTGGTGAATCTCGGGAGAGACCCGAACGGGTCTTCCCTGATCGTTCATAAAACAGTGCAGCGTGAATCCTTCACTGCGCAGCGTGAGATCCCCCTCGACAAACAGCCGGTAGGAGATTTTCAGTTTCAACCGCGTATGAAAGACCAGTGTCGGATAAATCGCCAGCAGATCATCATAATGAACGGGGTGTATGTATCTGCAGCCTGTCTCCAGCACCGGCAGCATGAACCCCTTTTTCTCGAGGTCCCGGTAACTGATGCCGATGGCGCGGATAAGGTCCGTACGGGCCGACTCGAACCACTCATAATAGCGGGCGTGATGGGCGATGCCCATCTGATCGGTATCCGCGTACCTGACCCGGGTATGATAGCAGTGCGTTCCCGGTTCAGCGGTCATGGTAGTATCCCATGGCTGCGTATTTTTCAAGTCTGGCACTGATCAGTGATTCTCCGTCCAGGGTGTCCAGCTCGGCAAGATGAGTGAGGAGCCCCGTTCTGACGGCATCGGCGGTGCCGGCGAAATTACGGTGGGCGCCTCCCCCCGGTTCGGAAATGATTTCGTCGATCACACCGAGTTTTATCAGATCCGCCGGAATCAGCTTGAGGGCGTCGGCAGCG
Source organism: bacterium (assembly GCA_016934955.1). Lineage (GTDB taxonomy): Bacteria > Zhuqueibacterota > QNDG01 > QNDG01 > JAGLOF01 > JAFGRY01. Next base: position 226,939 of record JAFGRY010000049.1, read on the forward strand.
AGATTGGCCTTGGCGGCATCCCGCCAGAGAATGGCGGCGCAGCCCTCGGGAGTGATCACCGAATACCATGAGTTTTCAAGCATGAGGATCCGGTCACCCAGCCCGATTCCCAGGGCGCCCCCGGAGGCGCCTTCGCCGATAATGACGACGACAAGAGGCACCGGCAGCCGGGCCATCTCATAGATATTGCGGGCAATCGCCTCGCCCTGCCCCCGCTCTTCCGCACCCAGTCCCGGATAGGCGCCGGGGGTGTCGACGAAAACGATGATCGGACGCCTGAATTTTGCGGCCATTTTCATGAGGCGAATAGCTTTGCGATACCCTTCAGGATTCATCATGCCGAAATTGCGAAACAGTTTTTCCTTGGTATTACGTCCCTTCTGCTGTCCGATCACCATGACCGGACGGCCGTTGAAGAAAGCGGGACCGCCGACAAGCGCCGGATCATCACCGAAGAGGCGATCGCCGTGAAGTTCTGTAAAATCGGTAAACAGGTGATTGATATAGTCGAGGGAAAACGGGCGGGCCGGATGCCGCGCAAGCTGAACGCGTTCCCAGCGGCTGAGCCCGGAATAGGTGTCTTTCACCAGTTTATCAAGTTTTTTTTCGAGATTCCGAATGGTGCCTGCCAGCTCGAGGTTCTCTTCCTCCGCCAATGCCTTCATTTCGGAAATTTTCTTTTCCAGTTTGACGATCGGTTTCTCGAAATCGAGTAGAATATCGGGCATTGCCGTTTCGCTCCCCTATCGCTTGCCTGGTGTGATCGCCTTCAGCAGCAGTTTGACATCGGTTGCGATGGAGTAGTGATACACGTAGTCGTGCACGCACCGAACCGCCGGTATGGTCATTCCGTGTGCGGTCACGCCCGCCGCAGCGCAGATATCGATAAGGCCCGGCTTGCAGCCGTATCCGGTCGCGGCATCGGTGTAGAGTGACGGGGCCGTACCGCACACGCTCATCGTTCCCCGAAATACAGCAGGCAGAAAGGACAGCGTCTCAAACAGCCCTTCAGCCGGACGTCCGTCTCGGCAAAACCGGCGGATGCCGATGAAAGACCGCCCGCCGTCGGAGATACGGACCATTTCCCGCCCCCGTCGGGGATCGAGTGCTGCAAGAATCGCGGCGGCGGCCCAGACGGGCAGCAGGATGATCGCGACTGCCAGATCGAACACCCGCTTGCAGCAGGCGTTTACCTCCCTGTACAGGGCCGGGCTGTAGGTGAGCACCCTGCCACCGCAGCTCATGTACGCCGGAGCGAACCCGGTAATGTGCCCGGGATCGGGCACAGCCACGGCCGTATCGATATGGTCGGTTCTGCAGGCGAACAGTGTCAGTAATATAGTCTTTTCCTGCACCTTTTCAAAAGGAAAAATGATTTCTTCGGCACGGTGCTCTCGTGCGAGACGCGGCAGATCCTCACTGGAACCGAGCTGCAGAACATCGTCGAGGCCTGCCTCCGCCCCTCGGTTCCAGACTGTGTACCCGAGAATTCGGCGGCCGCAGCGGGGGTGATCGCCGATCCAGCGGGTGACCCCCCGTATGGAATCCTCCTCCCCGGCCAGAATAACGGGAGTCCCCGGTATCGTCTTGCTCATCTCGCGCAGGATACGGAACACGAGATACCTCCAGCCCGATATAAAGAGCGTGTCGAGGACGGCCGCGGTGACCAGCACCTGGCGGGAAAACGCGAACTGGGGAAAAAAGAAGGTGACGGCGGCGTTGAGAATCAAACCGGACAGAACGGCGGCGGCGGGTGTCAGATGTCCGGGGCGGGGCCGTCCGTAAAGGCCCGCGCCGCTGAAGACGGCGGTCCACACGAGCGTGTAGACCCCGTTGATGAGCAGGTATGCCGTCCAGTGGCGAAGGTCGCCGAACCGGATGAGAAGCGCCCCGGCCAGGCCCGCCTGCAGGAAGAGGCAGTCGGCCAGCCAGTAGCGAACGATCGCCAGAGGATGGATCAGGTATGCAAGCAGCTGTTTTATCCAGATGCCGGCGATTATCACCGGTTTGGGAATGGACCAGGAATTGGTGAAATGCTTGCGCACAAAGACGTACATGGCGTCATAGAACATCTTCAGGCCGGCGAAGGAGCGTCCGGAACCGCTTTTTCCCTTGTAGTGAACGATGCGCGTGCCCGGCAGATAAAAAATCTTCCAGCCCCGGGCGCGAATGCGAAAGCACCAGTCCAGATCTTCACCGTACATGAAAAAAGACTCGTCGAGAGGGCCGGCCTGCTCCGCCGCTTCTCTGCGCACCACCATGAACGATCCCGAAATCGCCTCGACTTCACTAATCTCGTTCTCGTCCAGATAGGTGACATTGTACCGCCCGAACAGGCGGCTTTTCGGGAAAAGGGCGCTGAGCCCGGCGAGTTTCGTGAATGCAACCCAGGGAGTGGGATAACTTCTGCGGCAGGCCGGCTGCAGCGTCCCGTCCGGGTTGATTATTTTACACCCCGCCATCCCGGCTTCGGGATGACCCTCGAGAAAATCGACGCACACCTGAAAGGTGTCATCCATAATGAGCGTATCGGGATTGACGAGTGCGATCCAGCGTCCTGACGCCATCCCCAGGCCCTGATTGCTGGCCCGGGCGAACCCGCGGTTCTCCCGGTTTGTCACCAGGGAGACCGACGGAAATTCCCGCTGAACCATGACGACGCTTCCGTCGGGGGAATTGTTGTCGACGACGATTATCTCGGCGTCGAAACCCGCGAGGGAGCGCAGCAGCGAACGCAGGCACTGGCGCAGATAATCCCTGACATTGTAGCTGACGATTATGACTGAGAAATCGGCCATAGGTGCTAGAGTTTTCCCAGGAGGCTGAGGATCCTGAGTTTCCAGACCTTCCATGCGGCTTCATGGATAATCCCGGAGGTCATCTTGGAGGAACCGACCTCCCGGTCCATGAAGATAATCGGGATCTCTTTGATCGAAAACCCCTGTTTATAGACTTTGAAATTCATCTCGATCTGAAAACAGTATCCGTCCGAGCTGATCTTGTCGAGATCGATGGATTCGAGGACCCGCCGCTTGAAACATTTGAAGCCGCTGGTCGCATCCTGAATAGGCATACCGGTAACGATACGGGTGTAGAGATTGGCCGACCAGGAGAGCAGCAGCCTCGACATCGGCCAGTTAATGACATTGACACCGGAAATGTAGCGTGAGCCGATGACCAGGTCGTACCGTTCCGCCTCCCGCAAAAACGCCGGAACGGCGCCGGGGTCATGGGAAAAATCGGCATCCATCTCGAAAATGTACTCGTATTCCCGTTCCAGTGCCCAGCGAAACCCCGCCACGTAGGCGGTGCCCAGTCCGAGTTTTCCATCCCGTTCCATGAGCTCAATCCGTCCGGGATGGATCTGCTGGAGCGCCCGCACCGCATCCGCCGTTCCGTCGGGACTTCCATCATCGACGATGAGGATGGAGATTCGGGCATCTTTTTCCAGCACGATGGGAAGGAGTCTGCGCACATTGTCAACTTCATTGTATGTCGGTATGATGATCAGGACCGACGCGCCTGTCGGGTTCGCTTGTGTCACTGACATTGTCTCCGCTGGTTACAGTTTTGCTCCCTGCTCGCGGAATGTACGCAGCTTTTCCCGGATTTCGGGATAGGAAGCACCCATGATATGAGCGGCGAGCACGGCGCTGTTCTTCGCCCCTGCCGATCCGATTGCAACGGTCGCCACCGGAATGCCGGGGGGCATCTGTACGATTGAATACAGGGCGTCAACGCCGTTCAGGGCGGAACCCTCAAGGGGAACACCGATAACGGGGAGAATCGTTTTTGCCGCGACAACGCCGGGAAGCGCGGCGGCCATGCCTGCACCGGCGATGATGACATCGTATCCATCCGATTCGGCGGCCGCTACCACTGCATCGAGTTTCGCGGCATTTCGATGAGCGGAGATGACCTGCATATCATAGGTGATTCCGAAATAGTCAAGAAATGGTCCCGCTTTTTCCATTACCGGCATGTCCGAAGTGCTGCCCATGAGGACCAGCACTTTCGGACCTGTCCTGTTCGTCATTATTCAGTCTCCATGTCAAATATTGTTTTAAACGAGTGGGCAATGATATCAAGCCGTTTCAGATAGGGAAGTTTATCTCTGTTCGGCGCGTACACGGCAAGGTCGATCATATAGATGCGTTTGGTGTACTCGTCGTAGAACGTGTAATTCCTGAACGGGCCGCCGGCGATTTTATCGTCATTGCCCCAGAGGCCGGTGGTGATGATCGCCGGACGGCCGAGAAACTCGCCGTGATAGGAGAACAGATAGCTGCTTTCAACGTAATCACCGCTGTAGTATTTGGCGCCGACCCGGTTTCGCTCACCGACGACCCATCGTTCATTGAGATCCGATTCCCGCCCTCCGTCGATCCAGCGGATGAATATCCACCGTTCCGGAAAAATTCTGCGGAACCACATGAATCCTTCATCGGGAAATTCCTGGGGAATGAAAAAATCATGCTGCATTCTCAGCGACCAGTTGTAGGTGGACATGAGCCTGGATGCCAGCGCCTTCTGTTCGCGCCGTTTGTACATGATCTTTTTAATTCTGTCGGTGACCACATCATCGAGCGTATCGAAGATAAGCCCCGAGTTCGCTTCCATGATCCTGCCGAGGGTTTCAGCATCCTTGCCAACGAGAATGAGCATGAACTGGTCCCTGGACCACTGGCCCTCCTGGGTGATCAGGAAACGGTCGCCCCTCTCGACCTGGGCCCTGATTTCCGGATTGGAAACGACTTTATTAACGATCTCCCCGACCCTGCCTCTGGAGTCGAGGGTTGCCACCAGAACGAGATATTTGTACTTGGTATAGCGGGTAAAATCCTCTTCCGAGACGTGGACCAGCGTGTAAGCGGTCTCTTTCTGCGGCGTGCGGGTAACCCGTTCAAATACACGGGAGAGATCGGGATGAAGCCGGTCCCAGTCAGCCTGGTCGGCCATAACAGCGACGACCCCTTCGGTTTCCCATGAATTGGGAAGTAGTCCGCAGGCGGCACCAGTGACCGCCAGAATAACGATGAACAGCAACGCCTTCTTCATGATGCATCTCCTGTACCATGGTGATGGACCGAACGCAGAGAAAAAATGACTCCACCCGGCAGCGAGGTAAACACCGCGACCAGGTAGGCCATGAACAGAAAGGTGAACGACGGCTCCCCCCCCACACCCGCTGAGGCGAAAAGCACCATGCCCAGCCGTTCTCTGACGCCCAGGCCGCCGATGCTGACCGGAACCGAGGCCGCTATGGCGATAACCGGTATGAATATGAGAAAATAAAGGGGCGACACCGTGACTCCGACGGACCTGGAAAGCAGATAGATTGTTGTAATTCGCAGCACCTGTACCGTGCAGGCAATGGCCAGAATGCGGAGAGCGAAGGCGCCATCGCGACTGAACTCCCCCACGGTGTGATGGATGGTCTGCAGTGAGACCTGTATCTTGCCGGGGACAATTCTGCCGAAGAGCCGCCGGACGAGCACTGCGGTCCTGCTGCTGAAGAGCAGCAGCAACGCCGCGGCCCAGCCCGCCGGAATAACGAGCATGAGGAGGATGAGCGGGGGGGTCAGCGCCCCGGTGAACAGCAGTCCGGGGAAGGTCGCAACCGCCAGAAAGGACATCATGAACAGGCCGGCGAATCGGTCGATGAAGACGGCTGAGAACGCGGCGCTTCCGTTCCTGCTGACCCTTCTGACATCGAGGGTTCTGAACACATCGCCCCCGAGACTGCTGGGGAGAAAATTATTGAAAAAGAGTCCGATGAAGTAGAATGAGAGCGCCCTGCTGAACGGGATTCCGATCCCTGTGTACTCCAGCAGCAGCCACCACTGGCAGGCGCCGATGAGATAACTGAGGAAAAATATGCCGATGCCCGCGGCGATCCAGGCCGGGTCCGCCTGTGCGAACTGCGCAAAGATGGCAGCGACACCGATGGATCTCAGTGTGAGGGCGACGAGAACAGCGCTGATGACTATTTTCAGCAGGGTTGTAAGCGTTCGTTTTATGGCAGACCTCTTTTTGCGTGATCAATATCCGAGCTGCCCGGCAGACCGCAGCCGCTTGAAAAAGCAGGCGACGACAATACTTCCCCGGTACATGCGCCGGAGGATCACCCTCTCGTTACAGCCGGCCGGTGCGGGCCCTTTTCTCCCCCTGGCGATGGTTTTCGGCATTCTGCAGGCGCCGATAAAACCGGAAACAACAGCCGCAGCCCGCTTGAAGTCGAGCGTAACCAACGAAGCAACGATCGTTACGGCTTCGAACAGCAATCGCACGGGAAACAGTAACACAAGAGCGGGCAGCGAGAGGTTTCGCAGCAGCATCAGGAGGTTGTTTCGGTGATTCAACACCATTTTCCTGTAGCTGTCGCTGCCGAGTGTGCCTCCCGACTGATGATACACGCGGGAAACGGGCTGGGACATGATTCGGTACCCGGCCCGCTGCAGGCGCCAGCAGAGATCGATTTCTTCCATATGGGCGAAAAAATCATCTTCCAGAAATCCGGCTTCCCTGACCGCCGCGGTACGGTACAGCGAGGCGGCGCCCGATGCCCAGAACAGGGGTGCGGAACGGTCGTACTGTCCGTGATCCTCTTCAAGATGGCCGAAGAGCCGGCCCCGGGCAAACGGGTAGCCCAGGATATCGATCTCACCCCCGGCTCCCCCTGAATAATCGAATCGGTCGCGGCGGTAAAAATCGAGGATTTTCGGCTGAACGGCCGCAATTGCCGGATCGCTTTCCGCCAGGGTGACCAGGGGCGCAAGCCAGTCCGGCTCCGGCTCGGCATCGTTGTTGAGCAGGACGACATAGGGCGTACGGGCGCACCTGATGCCGAGATTGCAGCCTGAGGCAAACCCCAGGTTGGTCCCGGAGCGGACAATGACCGTGCCTCTTCTTCCTTCAGCCTCCTGAATACTGCCGTCGTCACAGCCGTTGTCGACGATGATGACCTGAAAGGAAGGATAACGGGTTTTTTCCAGTGCATCGAGACAGCCGGTCAGGAGCCCGTGTCCCCGCCAGTGGGGAATGATCACGCTGATATCCGGTAAGGCAGCAGGCATCGACGGCACTCAGGATTCAGGACCATTGTCCGTAAGCTCATCGAGCTTGCTCTTCATATACTGGTCACCGGGATTGAGTGCCACCCAGTTCATCAGGAACGTAATCGCCTTTTCAGTCTGGCCGCTCTTCTCCAGCATGTAGACAAGCGCGGACGCGGTGGATCTGTCCCGGGAATTCAGTTCGAGAAGCCCTCGATATATGGTCTTGGCCGCTTCATAATCGTTGAAACGGTCCGTATAGTAATAATGGGCGATAAACCGCTGTTCATCGATACTGGTCTGTCTGCCGGGAATGATCCGCTCGGCGCGCTCCCTGTGCTCTGCGGGGAGGCCGGCGGCCTGGAACTGATCGGCAACCCGCAGGGCCATGGTCTGCGACGGATAGAGAATGGTGCTGTCCGGGATCAGCGTGTCCATGGTCTCAAGCACCTCCCCCGCCTTATCCTGCATATCGGCCCGCAGGTAACTGCGGGAGAGCTCGATGAACGCCATGCGAAGATTGATGAAGAGCCTGATAATGCTGTTGTTGTAGTAGACATCGGGATTTCCGAGATTTCTGTACTGGAACTTCTCCAGAAGGTTTCTTTCCAGAATATCCCGTTCCACATCGGGCACCGGGTACGGCATAAGTTTGTTGGTGAGGCCGTCGAGCCGGAAATAGCGGTCCAGCCCCAGGAGGCTTTCCTGAGAAACGGTCGTGGCAAAATAGACCGGACGTCTCCACTGGTTGACGATGATAATACGCAGCACCATGAGATCCTTGACCATGAGGATGCTGGGATTGTTTTCCGGGTAGGTCGGCGGAATGTTGAATTTCACGGTATCAGGCATGGCGATGCGGTAATTGGAACCGTATTTTGCCCGCAGACGGCTCAATTCGCGGTCAAGCTCGGCCCGGGAGACAGGCAGTTCAAAAGGAGTGACCTCCCACTGCTGCGGATGAAGCTGGTCGATCCTGGCGTCGTCCATGGCGATATCGATGCGCGGTTCCTGATCCCGCAGCTGCTTGATATACCAGGGGGTATTTAGCAGGGAGAGGCAGACGACGCGCACATCCTTTCGCACACCGTACACTTCCTGCAGGAACCAGAGGGGGAACGTGTCGTTGTCGCCGTTGGTGAAGAGAATAGCATCCTCTTCGCACGACTGCAGCATGTTGTAGGAGTAGTCGTAGGCCACATAGTTGCCCGACCGGTCATGGCTGTGAAAATTGAACGCGAACATATTGACGGGCACGGCCAGGAAAAGCAGCACAATCACCGCTCCCGACAGCACCCGCTTCAACGCCGTTCTGCTGCGGATCGCGGTTTCCACGGTTTCAAGAAGCGCGGCCATGCCGATGCCGATCCAGAGGGCGAAGGCGAAAAAACTGCCCACGTAGGAGTAGTCCCGTTCCCGGGGCTGGGGATCGACCTGGTTGAGATAGATAATGATCGCATAGCCGGTGATGAAAAAGAGGACGAGCACGGTTAGCGCCCGCTTCCAGTCTTTGAAAAAATGGTGAATGGCACCCCACAGCCCCACGATGAACGGCAGTCCGTAGAGACCGCGAAGGCTCACCATTTCGACCACCCGGTCAAGATAATCGACTGTCAGGCCCTTGCCGATGAACTGCCAGCCGAAGTAGCGGGTGAACATCATGTGCACCTGGTAACGCCAGAAATCAGCTTTGCGGTAGAGGAAGGTCAGGAACATGTCCTCCTCCCCGTACTGCTTTCTGGCCAGATAATCCTGCAGCCGTTCCCAGGTGCTGGGATCGTTCTCATTGATCGGCGGGGCCAGTCCCGCCCGCAGATAGATGACATAGTAAATGGAATAGGTAATGACGATGAGGCCCGGAATGATCCACCAGACCTTGAACACATAGCGGTCCTTGAAATAGATGTAGGCCATGGTCGCGATCAGCCAGATCAGTCCGAACCATTTCAGGAATTGGCCGGCCTGCAGCTGATGCGCCTGAAGCTGCTGGTAGGTCATGCCGACCGGGTTGAACTGAAAGAAGAGCACATACAGGATGAGCGGCACCGCGGCCTGGAGGGTGATCAGCAGCAGCAGTCTTCTCACCTGCAGATTGTCATGGAAAAGGGCGATCATCAGGACCACCGGGAATGCGAGAATATTCAGCAGGTGAACGCCGATGGCAAGTCCGAAAAGGTAAAAGATGATGAGAATCAGGAGCATATTACCCTCTCTGCGGGCGCGCTCACCCCAGTAGAGCGCAAGCCAGACGACCAGGGCGGTAAAGAACATGGAAAACGCGTACACTTCGGCTTCCACGGCGTTGAACCAGAAGCTGTCGCTGAAGGCGAACGCCAGGGCGCCGAATCCGGCGCTTGCATAGAGAATCAGCCGGTCCTCCAGTGTGCGGGCGCTGCCGCGCCAGCGGCGGATGAGCTGCTCGATCACGAGATAGGTGAGAAGCACGGTTACCGCGCTCACAAACACGGAGAACAGGTTCACCCGCAGTCCGATATCCCCGGCAAGCGGCAGCAGCGTGAGCAGCCGTCCGATGAGCAGATACAGGGGCGCACCGGGAGGATGCATCACGCTCAAGGTGTAGGAGCAGGCGATAAATTCGCCGCAGTCCCAGAATGATGTGGTGGGGGCGACCGTTCGCAGATAGGTCAGGAAAGCGATGATGAAGACGATAGCCCCTCCCGCCCGGAGCCAGAGACGATTGCTAGCGTTCATTCTTTTCTCCAATAGGTTGTACACCTGAATCGGAGGCTGTGCTGCTGTCGGCGGCCTCTTCAGCCATGGCCATGATCCGTTTCAGTTCGGCCTTGGCGTTGGGATCGGTGGGGTGTCCTGCGATCCACTCCTGCAGAAGCGCGATCGCCTTGTCGTACTGGCCCGACCAGACATAGATCTGGGCCAGATATGAATACGCTTCCACATCGTTAGCGTTTCCGTCGATGATCTCGAGGAGGATTTCTTCCGCTCTCCCCCACTCCTGCATCACCCGCGCGTAGTAGTCGGCGAGACCGAACCGGGTGCGACGGTCCGGAGTGAATCCCGGGACCACGTTCTGCAGCCGCCGCTCCAGATCGGGATCCTCGCCCACTTTCTGATAAAAACTCGCGAGGAACATGGCGCTCTGCTCCGATCCGAAGGGCACCACCGCTTCAGGAATGCGTTCCTCCAGCGCCTCGAGCACGTTGCGGGCCTCCTCGATGTTATTGTTGACGATGTAGTGCTGGGCAAGCTGCTGAAATGCCGAACGGTAGTTTTGCAGGAGTTTCGTCGACCCGAGATTGATGAATACAGAGGGATTGTCGAGGTTTCGGTAGCGGTATTTGTCCATGAGATTCGTCGTGAGAATCTCCGGATCAATGGATTCCGGCTTATAGGGACAGACACGATAGGCGAGTCCGTCCATTCGCAGGTATTCATCCAGGCCGGCTTTTGAATCCTGGGCAACGGTCACCGCGATATAAATGGGACGTTTCCAGCGGTTCGCGTTCAGTATCTGCATCAGCATCAGATCCTGCACCCTCAGCAGCTTGTGAGTGCCCACGGTGAAGGTCGGCTGCAGATTGAATACCATATCTTCCTGCAGCGTTTCCAGCTCTCGTTCACTCAGGCGGGGTTTCAGGCTGTCTATCACCTCGCCGGGAACGGGCACCGAGATGTCCGCCGCTTTCCAGGCCATGGGCTGTATCGCTTCGATGGCCTGATCGCTCATTGCCACCGGCACTTTCGGCTCCTCGTGCTTCAGCTGTTTTATATACCAGGGCGTGTTGAGAAGCGACAGGTTGACCACCCGCACATCTTTACGGACTCCTTCCACTTCCTGGAGGTACCAGAGAGGAAAGGTGTCGTTATCGCCGTTGGTGAAGATAATCGCGTCTTTTTCACAGGTTTGCAGCAGGTTGTAACTGTAATCGCTCGCGATATAGTTCCCCTGCCGGTCATGGCTGTGAAAATTGAAAGAAAAGAGGTTTACCGGCACCGCTGCCAGCAGCAGGATCACCGCCGCCGCGTAGGCCGCTTTTTTCAGTCCCTCACGATTGTGAAACGCCCGGGAGATCCATTCAAGTATGCCGGCCATGCCGATACCGATCCAGATCGAGAAAGCGAAAAAACTTCCCACATATGAATAGTCCCGCTCCCGCGGCTGGGGATCTTTCTGGTCGAGATAGATGATGATGGCATACCCGGTCGCCAGGAAAAGAATAAATACTGCCAGGGCCCGTTTCCAGTCCTTGTAGAAATGGTGCACCGCGCCCCAGAGGCCGACGATAAAGGGCAGGCCCATGAGCCCGCGGAAGCTGATCACGTCTCTCACGCGGTCATACGCGTCGAGCACGACCCCCTGTCCGATAAACTGCCAGCCGAAATAACGGGTGTACATGAAATGTATCTGATAGCGCCAGAAGTCGGCTTTGCGGTATAAAAAGGTGAGAAACATGTCCTCTTCGCCGTACTGCTTGCGCGCCAGGTAGTCCTGCATGGCGGTCCAGGTGCTGGGGTTGTTCTCGTTGATCGGCGGGTTGAGCCCGGCCCGCAGATAGATGACAAGGTATACCGAATAGCTGATGAGAATGAGCCCGGGAACGATCCACCAGGCTTTGAAGACATAGCGGTCTTTCGTGTATATATACACCATCGTGGCGGTTACCCAGGCAAGGCCGAACCACTTGAGAAAGGAGGCGGCTTTCGCCTGGTGCGCGACCAGCTGCTCATATCCCATTTTCGAGGGATCGAACTGATAAAAGACCACATAGAGCAGCATGGGCAGCAGGGCCTGTACGGTGATCAGCATGAGCAGCCTGCGCACATGGATATTGTCGTGAAAATAGGCGATGAGGATCACAAAGGGAAAGGCCAGGATGTTCAGCAGATGAACCCCGATAGCGAGCCCGAACAGATAGAAAATAAAAAAGATAAGCAGCAGTCCGCTCTCCCTGCGGCTGTGTTCTCCCCAGTACAGGGCGAGCCAGACAACCAGCGCGGTGAAGAGCATGGAGAACGCGTACACTTCAGCTTCCACGGCATTGAACCAGAAGCTGTCGGTGAAAGCGAAGGCCAGGGCGCCGAAGGCGGCGCTGCCGTAAATGATCAGCCGGTCTTCCAGATGTTTCGCTTCCCCGCGCCAGCGCCTGATCAGCTGTTCGATCACCAGAAACGTGAGAAGAATAGTCGCGGCGCTGACAAATACGGAAAAGAGATTGACCCGAAGTCCGATATCGCCGACAATGGGGACCATTGTGAGTATCCGTCCAATGAGCAGATAGAGCGGCGCTCCCGGGGGATGCATGACGCTCAGCTGATAGGAACAGGCGATAAATTCTCCGCAATCCCAGAACGAGGTGGTCGGTGCGACGCTTCTCAGATAGGTCAGATACGATATAACAAAGACGACGCCGCCCATGATCCAGAGCCAGCGCCGGTTAATCAGTCGGGTGTCCTGTTCCATCAATGCCTCCCCAGTAGGTGCCGATTAATATTAAAATGTAAATCTACAATTATTCATATACAATTACAAGCGTTTGTTTTGCCTGAAGCCGTCCGCCCGTCCCCGGATCAGCCGATTTTCAGAAGCCCCCCTCTTCCATGAGCGCTCCAGCGCTCGAGGGCGTCTTTCAGCGGCCGGTGTTCCCCTTTTTCCAGAAGCGCGTCAGCCGATATGATGTCATGGGCCGTGTTTCTCGCCCTCTCGATCACCGGTCCATCGGTTGCGAGACTGGCGAGTTTCAGGCCCAGGTCGCCGTGCTGCCGGGTTCCGAACAGCTCCCCGGGCCCGCGTATTTCGAGATCTTTCTCGGCGATTTTAAATCCGTCATCGGTGTTCACCATCGTCTCGATGCGGCTGAGAGCCGTTTCGGTGATATATGACGGGGTCATGAGAATACAGGTCGACCGTTGCGGCCCGCGTCCGATCCGGCCTCTCAGCTGATGCAGCTGGGGCAGCCCGAACCGTTCCGCATGCTCGACAAGCATGACGGTAGCGTTGGGCACATCCACGCCGACTTCTATAACGGTTGTACTCACGAGAATCCTGGTCGTTCCGGATTTAAAATCGGCCATGATCCGGTCTTTCTCGTCGGCGCTGAGGCGGCCGTGCAGGAGCGCCACCCGGAATTCCGGAAATACTGATGACGAAAGCAGCTCATAGCCGGCGGTCGCGTCGGCGAGATCGAGTTTTTCCGACTCCTCGACCAGGGGATACACTATGTAGGCCTGCCGGCCCGCGGCCGCCTCACTGCGAATGAATTCGTAGACACGCTCCCGGGCCTCATCCTTGCGCCAGGCCGTGCGAACCGGCAGCCGGCCCGGAGGACGTTCATCCAGGATCGAGACGTCGAGATCACCGTAAAGGGTCAATGCCAGGGTTCTGGGTATCGGTGTGGCGGTCATGACGAGGGCATGGGTGGTGACCCCCTTGCGGCGAAGCACGGCCCGCTGCATGACCCCGAACCGATGCTGTTCATCGATAATGACCAGGGCAAGCCTGTCAAATGTCACCGACTGCTGCACCAGGGCATGGGTTCCCACCGCGATATCGGCCGCGCCTGATTCGATGGCGGTCAGCGATTCCTGCTTGTCACGGGCGGCGGTCCCTCCCTTGAGGAGAACGATGCGGAGATCGAGTCCGCCGAGCATCCGCTGCAGGGTGAGGTAATGCTGTTCCGCGAGGATTTCCGTCGGCGCCATCAGTGCCGCCTGATATCCGCTCTCCACCGCCGCGAGCATAGCCATCACGGCCACCAGGGTTTTTCCCGAACCGACATCGCCCTGCAGCATTCTGTTCATCGGCCGGCCCGAGGAGGTGTCGCGCTGAATATCCTCCACGGCCCGCCGCTGGGCACCGGTGAGGGAGAAGGGCAATCCATCCAGGAACCGCCGGTGAAGCATTCCGTCCGCAGTGAAACGATGACCGGTCAGCTCCTGTTCCCGTCGTTTCCGTTCCCTGGCGAGGGAAAGCTGGATAAAAAACAGCTCATCGAATACGAGCCGTTCCCGGGCCCGGGCGCACGCCTCCCAGTCGGAGGGAAAATGGATCGCGGCCAGGGCGTCGGCCAGAGGCTGCAGGCCCAGGGCGCGGCGCTGCGTCTCGGGCAGCGGATCGGTGACCTCCGGAATGATCTGTTTCAGAAACGGCTGCATGACCCGCCTGAATCCGCGGCTGTCGAGACCGGCGCGGGACAGTTTTTCGGTGGAGGAATACATGGGGATGATCCCTCCCGTATGGATCTGGTCACCGTCGGATTCGTCGGAGATGAGGTCGTATTCCGGATGTACGAGCTGCAGTCCGCCCCTGTAGCGCTTGATTCTGCCGCTGAAGGCCACCGTCTGCCCGGGAGTGAATACCTTGCGTATATAGGACACGCCCTGAAACCAGACACAGTCAATCGTCCCGCTTCCGTCGCTGAGCATGAGCGTGAACCGGTCCCTGCGCCCCTTGCGAATGCCGCAGGAGACCACCGTTCCCACAACGGTGACATCGTCATCGTCCTGCAGACTGCCGAGGGGTGCCTGGCGGGAGCGGTCCAGGTAGCGGCGGGGATAGTGCCGCAGCAGGTCTTCCGCGGTATGCATGCCGACTCCCGCGAGCAGAGCCGACCGTTTCGGTCCGATGCCCTTTATAAACTGTATGTCCGTATGCAGCTGAATAGCGCCCACCCGCCGGAAAACAGCATCAGTACTGAATAAACAGTTTGTAGGAGAGCGTCGCTTCCCTGTCAGGAGGGACGGTCACCCTGAATTCGAACCGGGTGGCATCCTTTTTTTCAAACGGGAGCGTGCTTTCCAGTATATCCCAGTCACCCCAGGCGTGTTCACAGACGGTGACATCCACGGACCCACGCTTTCTGTTGCGAATGGTGATCTCGTACAGCTCCTCCCGGGAACGTTCGCTCACGGCCGTGACCTCTTTTCTGACCCGTTCACCGACGACATCGAACACATTCCCGAGAAACAGCCTGATTTTCTCATTTTTCGGCGTGTGGTCGATCATGTCTTCGCCGATGAACTGCAGGGTGCCGTCACTGTCGGTTTTATACACGCGCACCTTTCCCCTCGGCAGGGGAATACCGAGGCCGTTCCCGGTGCTGTTCACAACTTCCATCTCGACCCGCACCCTGGTGTCGTAGCGTGCCCCGTCATATATGTATATTTTCTCGCTGGCGCAGGCGGTGGAGGGAAAGAGCGACAGCTGCTTGATCTGCCGGTCCCTCACATCGGCGGTCCGCTGAAGCGTGTACATGTGGTATTCGAAAAACTCCTTTTCCTCGAACTGGGGAGCCGCGGATTCCGCCATCATGACCGCCCCGTTCTTGTAGACGGCCGGTGTCCGCCGGTCGCTCACGAGATTCACGTCGCCGGCGATCAGCTTGAGGGTTGCATTGCTGTATGTTTTTCCGGACTGGTTGTCGATGGACACCCAGCCGGCAAGATCGAGCCGGTCGTCCCCTTCGTTGACGACTCCTACATATTCGGCATGCCAGAAGATGCCGCGGGTGAGATATTCGATGCGTGTCTTCTGAACGGCGGGACCGGAATTGCGGACGAGCCAGTTTAGTGTCGGCCTGGAGACGAGCCCCTCCGGCAGGGCCGGAAAATAAAAATGCTGGATAGCCGCCGCGCGCAGTATCGTAATGTCACCGGAGTCGCCGCTGAGTACGACGTCGCCGCCGGAGACGCTCAGAAGCGTGCCCTGGAAGGTATCGCCGTTTTCCGTGACCACCCGAATGGCATTGTCGATATACTTGCTCATCACTTTTACGGCATCCACCAGGTCATATTCGAAGTTCTGCTCCAGCACCTCGAATTTACCGGGGGCGGTCAATGACGAGCAGTGGACGGAGGTGGGATCTATCCTGGATGCCACATCGGTAAAGGAAACGGGGACGACCCCCTGTCCGACGCTGAATGTCCGCACGTCGCGCACCAGCGCCAGGTCCTGATTGTAGATCGTGAGGGCGATGTCCTGCGCCCACCCCGCCGCGGCAGTCAGCAGCAGCGGGACCATGGTTGCCAATTTCATCGCATGCCTCCTCTTCCCTGCATACACACGGTATCAGCGGGTATTGGTGAGGGTGGTTACATTCTCTTCCAGTTTTACGAGTTTTTCCCGAAAATCGTCCTGTTTGCGCTGTTCCTTCTCCACCACATCCGCGGGCGCCCTTTCGACAAAGGATCGATTGCTCAGTTTCTTGTCCTGGGCGGCGAGCTGGGTCCGCAGCCTGGTGATCTCCTTCTCTATCCGGGAGCGCTCTTTCTCGAGATCGATGAGTCCTCCCAGCGGAATATAGAGCTCGCAATCGCCAAGGACCGCGGCCGCGGACGCCTCCGGCTTTGCGATATCCGGTCCGGCCACGATCCGGTCGATGCCGCCGAGACGTTCGACATAGAGACGGTTTTCCAGCAGCTCTTCCACAGGGGCTGAAGGACCCTTTATGTGGAGATCCGCTTTCCGTTCCGCCGGAATATTCATCTCCCCCCTGATATTCCGAATGGCGCTTATCGCATCCATGATCCGCTTCATCTTCCTCTCCGCCTCGGTGTCAACGGCCGCCGGATCGGCGACGGGATAGGGCTGCAGCATGATGGATGGGGCCTTCTCCCCGGACGCCTGGCGCGGCAGCGACTGCCAGATCTCTTCGGTGATAAAGGGCAGAATCGGATGCAGCAGCCGCAGAGTGGCTTCGAGCACGTGCAGCAGCACCGTTTTTGTGGCCAGCTGCTGATCCGCGTCATTGGAATCATAGAGACGGGGTTTTGCCAGTTCCAGGTACCAGTCACAAAACTCGCCCCAGACGAACCCGTAGATGTACCTGGTGGCTTCGTTGAAACGGAAGGAATCCATCTCCCTGCGGGCCGTGACTATTGTCTCCTGCAGGCGGCTGAGGATCCAGCGGTCGGCGATGCTCAGAGCGCCGGCTGCGCGCTCGAGAGAAGCGTCTCCGTCCATATCCGCGATATTCATGAGCACGAAGCGGGATGCGTTCCAGAGCTTGTTGCAGAACTTCTGCCCCATCTCGACAAGGGTGTGATCAAAGAAGATATCGCCGCCCAGAGGAGTGAGATAGACCATGGTGATCCGGACCGCGTCCGCTCCGTAGGCGGGAACCCCCTGCTTGTAGGAGGGGTTTTCTGCGGCGAACTCCCGCACGGTCTCCTTGTCCGCGCCCTGAATAAGCCAGAGCGGATCAGGGGAATTGCCCAGGGATTTGGACATTTTTCTTCCCGAGAGATCCCGTATCATGCCGTTAAAATAGACGTCGCGAAAGGGAATATCACCCATGAACTCCAGGGATGCCATGATCATGCGGGCGACCCAGAAGAAAATGATATCCGGACCGGTGACAAGAGAATCGGTGGGGAAAAACGCTTTCAGATCTGCGGTCTCCTCAGGCCAGCCCAGGGTGCTGAACGGCCAGAGCCAGGAAGAAAACCAGGTGTCGAGCACATCCGGGTCCTGCTCGAGCCTGCCGCTGCCGCACTCACGGCAGGATTCGGGATCGGCGCGGTAAGCGAAACTGTGCCCGTTCTCACAGGTCCAGACCGGTACCCGGTGTCCCCACCATATCTGCCTGCTGATGCACCAGTCGCGAATATTCTCCATCCAGTGAAAATAGGTTTCCTCCCAGTGTTTCGGGTGGAACGAGATGCGCCCTGCCCGCACCGCTGCAACAGCCGGTTTCGCCAGGGGCGCCATCTTCACGAACCACTGATCAGACAGGTGGGGCTCTACCACGGTGTCGCACCGGTAGCATTTGGGTATCGGTGTCTGCCGGGGCTCTTCACCCTTGAGAAGGTCGAGTTCGGCGAGATCCTGAACGATCTTTTTTCTGGCCGCAAACCGGTCCAGGCCCGCATAGGCGCCGCCTGCTTCATTGATCACGCCGTTGGCGTCGATGACGGAAATCAGGGGCAGGCCGTGCCGTTCGGCAACCGCGAAATCGTTGAAGTCGTGGGCCGGGGTTATTTTCACAGCACCGCTTCCTTTCTCCGGATCGGCGTGTTCGTCGGCGATGACCGGAATCAGCCGCCCGGTCAGCGGCAGCCTGACCTGCCTGCCCACGAGATCCCGGTACCGTTCGTCATCGGGATGCACGGCTACCGCCGTGTCCCCGAGCATCGTCTCGGGTCTCGTTGTTGATACGGTGATCGATCCCCGGCCCCCCTCAAGCGGATAGATGATATGCCAGAATGTCCCGTTCACATCGTCATTCGGCGCCTCTTCATCGGAAAGGGCGGTATGACAGCGGGGACACCAGTTGATGAGCCGTCTGCCGCGGTAGATGAGCCCCTTTTCATACAGCCGCACGAACACCTCCCGCACCGCCCGGCTGAGCCCTTCATCCATGGTGAACCGCTCACGCTCCCAGTCGCAGGATGCGCCCAGCATCTTCAGCTGCTGTAAAATGATGCCACCGTATTTTTCCTTCCATTCCCACACCTTTTCCACCAGTTTCTCACGTCCGAGGTCATGGCGGCTGACGCCTTCATCCTGCAGGGCGGCCTCGACTTTGTTCTGCGTGGCGATGCCCGCATGATCGGTTCCCGGAAGCCAGAGCGCCTTGCGGCCGTCCATCCGTTTCCAGCGGATGATCAGATCCTGAAGGGTATTGTTGAGAATGTGCCCCATGGTCAGCATGCCGGTGACGTTGGGAGGGGGAATCATAATCGTGTAGGGCGCTTCGGCCGCACCGGCGTCAGGGTGAAAAAAGCCGTGTTCGGACCAGTAGGCGTACCACCTGGATTCAACGGTCAGGGGATTGTAGGTTTTATCGAGACTCTTGTTCATACGCGGGTGACTCCGTCTATACTGTATTTGATTATGAAAAATAGATTTAAAGGTAAAAAGAAATCATCGTTAAGTCAATCGATTTCATAGCAGAAGAATGAAAATGCACGCCCCGGATGACCGCCTGCACGACGGCGATGGGCGTGCATTGCCGGGACCGGCGCCCGATCCGAGAACCGGCCTCGGCTCAGTGGTAAAATTGTGTAACCTTTTGCCCAATTTGTTGTATATTATTGTATGTCTATCCGGAGCCTCTTTCAGCTGGCCCTGCTTCGCCTTCACTCGGCGGCGGTATCCCGCGGGCTGTCACTCTCACTGTCACTGATTTCAACGTGCGCGGCCGCGGCCTTCGCGGGGGCTGCCCTGCTGCTGTTTCTCCTTGCGGCAGGCACGGGAGGCGGGTCAGCCGAGGCTGAGCGATTCTGGAACGTGTACATCGAACACTACGTTCCTGCCTTTCTCCTGATCATTATTTTCTGGTTCGTCTCACTCTTTCAGGTGCGCCGGCACCGAAGCGGTGAACAGGTGCTGCTCAACACGCTTCCCCTCCGCGCGTCCGCCCACACCGGCCTCGGGTATCTGCACACCCTGTTCGGCTCATTCTGGGTGGAGGCCGGCGTCACCGTCCTCTTCATCCTGAGTTCGCGAACCGTTTCCGCGGCCTTCACCGCCCGTATCATCTGGCTGTCCGCCTGTATCTATTTCACCGCGGCGGCTGCATCCACGGCAGCCGAGTCTTTCATGGAGACCGGCCGCTCCATAACTGAAGGTCCGCCGCGGGGCCGGGCACCCGCTCTGGCCATGACCGGCTCCTACCTGGCCCTGCACGGCATGCTCGTTGCCATGTCTCCTTTCCTCACGGGATTGAAACCACTGGGTATCGGTACGTTTTTCCTTTTCTCACTGACGGCACTGCTGCTCACCGCCGCGACCCGGCGGATGCGCCTGAACAGACAGCGTCCGTCCTCGGCCGCTGCGGGCGGCGGCTACGCCCGGGACGCGGCCGGACGGCCGCGTTTCACGGGGCTGCCTCCCGCCCTGCTCTTCGCCTGGAAAAATATCCTCTTTTTCCTGCACGGCAGACAGGCGGTGCGTTCGTTCTTTTCAGCCGCCCTGCTGATATCGGTGCTGTTCAGCCTGGTCATGAACAATCAATCCGCGTCGGACCGGACCGCCCTGCTGCTCTTCTTAACAGTTTCGATATTCACCATCCTGGCATACCGCGGACAGTCCTGTCTCAGCCCGCAGAATGAGCCATCCTCTCTCATCTACACACTGCCGGTAACCCGCGCCATGCTCTTTTTCGGCATGGGCATTCCCGTGTATATCAACGGACTTGCCGTCGCCGCGGTGTTCACCTGCATGCTTGTCGTCACCGGGGCGTCACCCGCCGCGGCAGTGAGATTTCTGGCGGTATCAGGAGCTGCCGGAGCCGCCGTGACCTCTGTCGCGGCCCGGTGCGCGGTACGGAGCTATCCGGACCGGGAGAAAGCCGCCTCGTCATTCTGGATAGCACTGGGAGCGGTCTCGCTCCCGATGATCATCTTCTATCCCTTCTGGCTGCCGATTCTGCTTGCCTGGTCTCTGTTCCAGCAATTCATCGGCAGCAAACGGTTTTTCTTTCAGCGGGAGGAATGCAGCTCATGAACGGACCCATGCTCGAAGCGGCTCACCTATCGGTTCGCTTCGGAGAGACCGCGGCCCTGAACGACGTCAGCTTTGCCTGCGGCCCCGGCGAATTCATCGGTATCACCGGGAAAAACGGCAGCGGCAAAACCACCCTGATGCGGGTTCTCTCCGGTCAGTGCCTGCCACGCACAGGCGAAGTCCGCTTTCGCGGCTGTTCAATTTACGGCAGCGCCAACACTGCCTACAAGCACTCCCTTGGTTTCGTTCATGAGAATCCCTTTCTTTACCCGTACCTGACGGTGGAAAACATGATTCACTTCGTTGTTCGGATCAAGTCGGGTCTTGATCGTTTCGACAAGGCGGAAGCCGATCGCGTTCTCGACATCGTGTCCCTGTCCGACCAGCGGCATATGCTTGTCAGCGACCTCTCCATGGGGATGAAGCGGCGGCTTGCTCTCGGGCTCGCGCTCATCGGCCGTCCCGCGATCATTTTTCTGGACGAGCCCTTCGTCAATATAGACTTTGAAAATCTGTACACCATCAAGGACGCTCTGACCGCGTTTGTCCGGGACGGAGGATGCGTTTTGCTCTCAACCCACATTCTCGATACCGCGGAAAAACTCTGCAGCCGTATTCTCCTGCTTGCCGGGGGGAAAAGTGTATGCGACCTCAGGGGGACGCAACTGAGCCGGCGGCTGGCGGCTGCGGGCGGACATCTGGAACAGCTGCTGCTGGCGATCGGCGCCGGCGGCGACGGCACATGATCCTATTTAGAACTTTTTTTGTGGTGTTCTTTTATTTCTTTCCGTATATTAAGCGGAGGTCATTTCCCTGAACACTTAGTTGAGGAGTTCACGTGAAGAATCGATTACTGCCACTGATCCTCGCTCTGCTTCTCTCTCCCCTCACGGGACTTGATGCGGGCACAACCGGTATTCTCGAAGGGTATGTACGAAACCAGGAAACCGGCGCGCCGCTCCACGGGGTCAACGTGATCATCGTCGGAACCCGTCTCGGCACGTCAACCAACGCAGATGGATTTTTCCGCATTCACAACATTCCGGCGGGCACCTATTCCGTAACGTTTCGCATGATCGGATTCACTCATCTCACGGTCAACAAGGTCGTCATTCAGACCGACCTCAAGACTTCCCTGAGCGATATCACCCTCATGGAAACATCCGTGGAAACGGAGGGCGTCGTGATCGAAGCCGTACGCCCCCTTATCCAGAAAGACATAACCGGCAGCACCATTCGGGTCGCGGAGAAGCGGATCGCCCACATGCCGGTAAACACGGTGACCGAGATACTCTCCGTACAGACCGGCGTCACCGATGAAGGCAATGTCCGGGGAGGCAAATCCTCGGAGGTGCAGTTTCTCATCGACGGCATGCCGGTAAAGGACATGATGACGGGAAAAACCGACCTCTACCTGCCCCGGAATGCGGTAACGCAGATGGGCATCCATACGGGCGGCTTCAATTCCCAGTACGGAAACGCCCTGTCCGGCATTGTCAATATCATCACCAAAAGCGGGAGCAACACTCCGGTGAGTGATATCCAGGTCGAAAGCGACGGGTACCCCGGATTCACCCAGCAAAGCATGAGCCGGCGCCTCGAGGCGACAGCCGGCGGAGCGCTGGCCAGGGATCGGGTGTACTATTTTCTCGCCGCCGATCTCCACCACAGTTCCGGCCGCTGGTGGCAGGATTTCGAAGCGGCGAACGAACAGGGCGCCGATTTCACCTTTCCCCTCTCCCGTTCCTATTCGGGCTTCGCAAAACTGGACGCCCATATCAACCCGGAACACCGGTTTTCCACCCAGGTGCTCTTTACGGATCACGCCTGGCGCGATTACGAATTCAGCTGGCGTTACAATCTTGACGGCCTGCCCGCCCGCCGGACCCGTGTCTTCCGGTGGGCCGCCGTCTGGTCCCATTTTCTCTCAAAAAACACCTTTTACAGCCTGGATGTCAGCTATAACATGCTGCAGAACCGTATCAACGACCGGCCGAAAGACGAATTGACATTCGAACCGTGGGAATACGATTTTTATCTGCAGTATATCATCAGCGGCACCCGCTCATGGTGGGCCGATACCCGCCAGGGAATCCTCACCCTCAAGGGCGACCTTTCGAGCCAGATCGCCGATCTTCATTTCATTAAAATGGGCTTTCAGACCCAGCTCTTCGACATTCACGGCGACATCATCAAGTACGAACCACAGACAACCTATTTCGGGAAACCGCTTATCGACGAACCGATGCTCAATTTCAGCACCACCTACGACTACTATCCCCGTATGGGGAGCCTCTATCTGCAGGACAGAATCGAACTCACAAAGGCGGGCGGCGTCATTAATATCGGGCTTCGCTACGACTTTCTCGACCCCCGGGCAAAACGGCCCTCCATTGAACTGGTCCCGGTTTCCGAGGACGAGTACACATCGGAGATCAGCGGCTGGACCAAGGCATCGCTGAAGCAGTCGCTGAACCCCCGGTTCGGGATTTCCATTCCCCTGACCGAGAAATCATTTATCTTCGGGAATCTCGGATGGTATACCCAGTTCCCCCTCTTCCATCAGCTGTATGCAGGTATCGACAATGTGACATTGCGGTCGGGCATGAACGTGTTGCGGGGAAATCCCGATCTCAAGGCGGAAACGAACACCACCGCGGAAATGAGCTACAAGCAGTACATGGCTTACAACACGGTGTTTTCCCTGACCTGGTTCTCCAAGCACACCAAGAACCAGATCGACGCCAAGACATTCATTCCTTCCAACAACCGTATTTCAGGGGATTACGGGTTTGCGGAATATGTCAACAACGACCGGGCCGATGCCACCGGTTTCGAACTCGCGCTTACCCGGGAACGGGGCGAATTCATCACCGGATCCCTTTCCTACGTATACATGAAAGCGGACGGACTCAGCTCCTCGGCGGATCACGGCATCTTCATCTACCAGTGGGGATTTGAACCGATCACCAGCCTGCACCCGCTCAGCTGGGACCAGCGGCATACGCTGAAAGCAACTATATTTCTGGAATTTCCCTGGGGGTTCGATGCCGCCATCATGTGGCAGTACCATTCCCCCCGACCCTACACCTATTACCCGTCCAGCGACGGATACACGCCGGACTACCCCGATCTGGCTTTCATTCCCAACAACGAACGGATGAGCGATTACAACCTGACCAATATACGCCTGACCCAGAACGTCAGCACCGGATTGCCGTTCGTCAAAGAAGCGTCCGTCTATCTCGACATCAGAAACCTTTTCAACCGTCAGAACGTTGTCTGGATGGACGCTTCCGGCAGGATCGGCGGCGAACTGGGGGATCCGGGCGCCTGGGGCATAGGGCGCAGAACCCATCTCGGCGTGCGAATCACGTTCTGATTTCCAGTACTCGATCACTCTGCATACGGGAGAGATTTCCATGTTACATGACAAAAGAATCCTGGCCGCTGCCGCAGCCCGCCTGGGCAGAACCTGTGCACTGCTCCTCTTTGCCATGATGAGTCTCGGCAGCGACTGTGATGAGTCGCTTCCTGCCTACGAAGAACCCGAAAACGCGCTGCAGCTGGACCTCTACACCTCCGCTCCGGAGCCGATGCGTCTTCGCTACGACAAGATCAGGATCATGGGGGGCGTCGCGGCGCTTTCATTCGACCTTGACCTTTCGAATCAGTTCGACGAGACGATTTCAGGAGCCATGCCCGCACGAATCGGCCGTCTCGATATCTCCTGGGATGACGACTCAGAAGTGATCGCTTCCCTGGACATTACCCACGAGGATGAAAAAGGGACGAATTATTTCAATCCCTTGCACCCGGTCATGCTGGATCCGGGAGACACCGCCTCTTTTCTGGTTATTTGGAGGAGCTTTCAGGATAACCGGGGTACCTATCTCTGGCAATACGCCGGCATGGGTGAGGATACTGAAGACGATCTGCACATTTATCACAATCATCTTCCCATGCAGTTCACCGTCACCGCCCACATGCAGCCGGTCGAAGGCGGTCCCGTGGTCTACGCCCGGGAATATCCCATCGTCATCACTTTCTATGATTTTGAGATGAAACAGTGACATGAAAACCAAACGCCCATACAGGACCGCCTCCGTCCTGATCATCTGCCTGTGCGGGATTTTTTCACTGGGCAGCGACTGCAGCGAATCGCTGCCGCTCTACGAGGAACCCGCTCGCGTGTTCGATCTTGCGCTCTACACCACCGAACCATCAACGAGCGCCCTGCGATATCAGACTGAACGGATCGTGATGAATAAGGCCGGCTTCTCTTTTACCCTGCTGCTGCGGTGCCTTTTCGATGAAACGCTGCAGGGTGACATGGGGCGGCCGCTTGGCAAACTCGACATCTGGTGGGACGAGAATCCCGACGTCACCACAACGCTCGATATAACCTATGATACGGAAATGCAGAGCCAGCTCTTCTCCCCCTATCTTCCGGTGACGCTCGATCCGGGCGACAGTGCCTTTTTCCTGGTTGTCTGGAGAGATTTCAAAACCGAAAACGGTGTCAACCTCTGGGAGTATGGGACATTCGACCGGCTGACCTCCGACGATCTTCATACCTACTACAACTACAAGCCGATGTCCTTCACCGCCGAAGCCTGGATACAGCCTATCGAGAACGGGCCGGTAATCAGGTCCGAAGAGTTGCCCTTTGCGATTACGTTCTACAGCATACAGAGCGAAGAGGACACACTCTCCGTCGCCCGTCCT
Source organism: bacterium (assembly GCA_016934955.1). Classification (GTDB taxonomy): domain Bacteria; phylum Zhuqueibacterota; class QNDG01; order QNDG01; family JAGLOF01; genus JAFGRY01. Next base: position 252,145 of record JAFGRY010000049.1, read on the forward strand.
CCGGTCTGCCGGCCCTGACACCTCCTGCCCCGCCGGGAGCCGCCGTATCGTTTTTTCCGTTGATAAAATAGAAGTGATTTTGTACCTTCATAAGGATCCGCGCCGGACCGTTCCGTCCGGCGCGGATCCTCGGCAGTCGCCACCGCAGAAAAGCGAGTCAGGACATGAGTGCAGGCACATCACATCAGCACGACACCCCGCGCATCGGCAGGACCCTCTTGAATGATCTGCAGACGGGCAACCTGAAGCGGACGTTCATGCAGGACATGCGGGATATCTACCACTTCTACATCGACAGGGACCAGAAGAAACGTCTGCGCGAAATGGGAAAGATCAAGGCCTTTTTCATCCTCGCCTGGTGGATTCTGAAAAGCCTTTTTTTCAAACTCACTCCCCTTCGACGGGTGATGCTCGTCGTAAGCCTGATCCTTTCCGCCCAGACGAGCACCGTCACTATCGGGAACTCCGATGTCGGCGTCGATTTCGACATGATCGGGCGGATCATCCTGCTAATGATTCTTCTGCTCGAGCTCAAGGACAAACTGCTGGCCAGAAGCGAGCTGGCCGCGGGCCGATCGGTCCAGAGTTCCTTCATTCCCCCTGAGGCGCCGTCGATTCCGGGCTGGGATATCTATCTCTGTTCCCGGCCGGCAAACGACGTGGGCGGCGACCTGATCGACTACATGCCCCTTCACCCGGGCACGTGGGGCTTTGCCATCGGTGACGTTGCCGGAAAAGGACTGGGCGCGGCCCTGCTCATGGCCCGCATGATCGCCACCCTGAGATCGATCGCTCCCGCCCACGAGTCTCTCACCGGTCTCTGTAACGCGGTGAACACGATTTTCTGCAGGGACGGCATTCCCAGCCGTTTCATCTCGCTGCTCTACCTGCACCTTCGTCCCGAATCGGGATCGATCGAATTCGTCAATGCCGGACACATGCCCCCGATAATTGCGGCCGAAAAAGGTCCGCGGGAACTGGGCAAAGGCGGCCCCGCCATCGGCCTGACCAGGAATGCGGTGTTCCAGCAGTCGACACTGACCGTAGGCACGGGTGAATTTCTCGTTCTCTACTCCGACGGTGTCATCGATGCGGTCAACAGCAGAGGTGAATTTTTCGGCCAGGACCGCTTCAGAGATATCCTCGGGACCATCGGCCGGCGCTCCGCCCGGGCCGCCGGGGAAACGATTTTCGCCGCTATAGACCGTTTTGCAGGAACAGCCAGGCAGTCGGACGACATCTCACTGCTGCTGCTGAAACGGACCGGATGATCATATGATCGTATCACTTCCGAGGAGCCTTTATGACACATCTGACAAAACTGACGGTAAAACAGCTCATCGAGGAGAGCGTCCGGCGCTACGGATCCAATCCGGCGCTTGGATTTGTCGGGCAGCAGCCCATATCCTACGCCCGCCTCGGCCAGCAGATCCACTCACAGTCCACGCTGCTTCACCGTCGGGGCGTCACCCACGGTGACAGGGTGGCGATCATCAGCGAAAACATGCCCAACTGGGGGATCGCCTATTTTTCCATTCTCTATCTCGGCGCCGTAGCCGTCCCCGTGCTTCCCGATTTCCACGCCTCCGAGATCCATCATATCATTCGGCACGCCGGTGCCAAGGCGCTGTACGTGTCACGAAAGATGATGGATAAAATTGAAGATCTCTCGGATGCGGACATTTCGACGCTGATCATCATCGATGATTTCACCCTGGTCGCGCCTGAGACACGAATCGGCCGGATCAAGGACCTGATCAAGGAAGGCGGCCGGGAATACGCCAAGCTGAAGGAGAGCGCCGGGCGCGCGGCCGGGCTCATTCCCGCGGAAGTGAGGGAAACCGACCTGGCCGCGATTATCTACACGTCCGGTACAACCGGACACTCCAAGGGCGTCATGCTCACCCACGGCAATATCATTCACAATGTGATCTCTTCCGGCGCGGTCCAGCCCGTGGGTGACACCGACCGCTTCCTATCCATACTGCCCCTTTCCCATACCTATGAGAACACCATAGGACTGCTGCTGCCGCTGATGCAGGGGGCGTGCATCTACTATCTCGACCGTCCTCCGGCGGCGAACATTCTCCTGCCGGCCATGGAGAAGGTGAGGCCGACGTTCATGCTCAGTGTCCCCCTTATTCTGGAGAAGCTGTACAAAAAGAAGATCGCTCCCAGGCTGAACGTTTCCGGTATCGGCGGCCGCATTCTCTCATTGAGACCGATCCGCAAATGGCTCTCGCTCATTATCGGCAGGAAACTGATAAAAAGTTTCGGCGGCCGGATCAAATTTTTCGGCATCGGCGGAGCCCCGCTCACGCCCGAGGTCGAGCGTTTTCTCAGAGACGCCGGATTTCCCTATGCCGTCGGGTACGGCCTCACTGAAACCGCCCCCCTGCTGGCCGGCTGCGCTCCCGGCGTCACCCGCTTTCAGTCCACCGGTCCCGCGGTCAAGGATGTGCAGCTGATCATCGCCGATCCCGATCCCCGGACCGGCGAGGGAGAAATACTCGCAAAGGGGCCGAACATAATGAAAGGCTACTACAAGGACCCCGACAGCACCCGGGCCGTGTTTACCGAAGACGGCTGGTTCAGGACCGGAGATCTCGGCACGTTCGACGCCGACGGGTACCTCTATATCAAGGGCAGGCTCAAGAATGTGATCATCGGACCCAGCGGAGAGAACATCTATCCCGAAGAGATCGAAGCGCATCTCACCTCGTTCCCGTACGTGCTGGAAGCGATCGTGTTCAGACAGGATGAGCGGCTTATCGCCAAGGTCTATCTCAATTATGAGGAACTGGACCGGATTTTTGAACGTGAGCACCTCTCCCGTCAGCACATACGGGAAAGAATTGCGGCGCTCCTGGAAGAGATGCGGACAACCATCAACAGCCGCATTTCCGTGTATTCACGCATCCACCAGATTCTGGAACAGCCGGAACCGTTCGAAAAGACGCCTACCCAGAAAATCAAACGCTATCTCTACCTGACGGACCGGTCCGTATGAAGAGGGCGGCACCATGAATCAGCGGAACATCCGGACGCTTCACCGCTGGACCGCCATTGCAACGGCGCTGCCCTTTGCCTGTGTCGTGCTCAGCGGGATCCTGCTGCAGCTGAAGAAAGAGTTCTCCTGGATTCAGCCCCGCACTCTGTCGGGTTCAGATGGCGGCGGGCCGCTGCTGACCCTTGATTCCCTGCTGGCCCTGTCCGCCGCTGTTCCGGAAGCGGACGTAGCAGGCTGGAATGATGTCGAACGGATCGACATCAGGCCGGACAAACGTATCGCCAAAATCCGCTGCAGGAATCACCGTGAACTGCAGATCGACCTGCACAGCGGCGAGGTGCTGTCCTCCCGGTTCCGGCGCAGCGACATCATCGAATCGGTTCATGACGGCTCGTTCATTCACCCTGCGGTCAAATACGCGGTCTTTCTTCCCTCTGGCATTGCCGTCTTCCTGCTCTGGATCACCGGACTGGTACTGGCCGGTAAACGAAAAAAACGAAGAGGTTCTTCATGACACACCGTTTCTCCTCCGCAGCCGCCGGCATACTGACACTGCTGCTCCTGAGCTGCTCACCCTCACAAGACCGCGCTCCCCTGAACGTCATCCTCCTTATCGGCGACGGCATGGGCGTAGCACAGCTCACCGCGGGTAAAACCGTGAAAGGCACGATCAGCATGGAACGCTTTCCCGTCGCCGGACTCGTCACAACCCATGCCGCCGGATCGTATATTACCGATTCCGCAGCCAGCGGTACGGCCCTGGCCACCGGTCATAAAACGGACAACGGCGTTATCGGCATGGCACCCGACCACATGGTTCTCAAAAACGTGACCGAATACGCCGAGGAATCGGGCTGTGCAACCGGTCTGGTCGCCACCAGCGCCATTACCCATGTGACTCCCGCCTGTTTTGCGGCCCATGTTCCGGAACGGCACATGTACGCCGAGGTCGCGGAAGACCTGTGTGAAAGCGGAGTCGATGTTCTCTTCGGCGGGGGCTACGGGTATTTCCTGCCCTCTTCGCACCCACAGAGCCTGCGCACGGACGATCGGAACCTGATGAAATCACTCGCCGGGACACACCGCCTCATTTACACTCCGGCAGGCCTTGACAGTCTTGCTGACTGCGAGCGTGTCGCCGGACTCTTCTATCAGGGACATCCGCCCGCAGTGCATGAGCGGAATACGACCCTCTCCGCTCTCACGGAAGCGGCCCTCTCCGTCCTGTCACGTTCCCGGCGCGGTTTCTTTCTCATGGTCGAAGGTTCCCAGATCGACTGGTCGGGGCACGACAACGACAGCCAGGGTATTATCGACGAGTTCATCGATTTCGATGACGCCGTGGGAACAGCAGCCGACTGGGCGCTTGCCCGGGGTAACACACTGGTCATCGTCGTCGCCGACCATGAGACAGGCGGATATACACTGTTAAACGGATCTATTGAGGAGCGGACGGTTACCGAGGTTTCCTTCAGCACCTCCTATCATACGGGATCCATGGTCCCGCTCTTCGCCCTGGGTCCGGGCGCGTCTCGCTTCAGCGGTATACTTGACAATACCGATATCGGATCACGTCTCATCGAACTGTTCCGCGGCCGCTGAAAACATGCGCACGCCCTGGAACTTCGTTTCGGGCGACTCTGAAGCCGGAAAAGAATACTGCTTGACATACGGATGCGATAGTCCGTATATTGGTTGTGATATTTTTCACAGCGCTATCATCCAGCTGACAGGAGATACGGTGCCCATTATTGCGGTGAAAACACTCGAACGGCTCATTCTCTACAGACGCCAGCTGCTCGCCCTGTTTTCCGAGGGAAAGAGATTCGTCTTTTCCCACGATCTCGCGGCGATCTCCGGCTCCACGTCCGCGAAAGTGCGACGCGATCTGATGGAGATCGGATACAGTGGTTCCACTGTCAGGGGTTACGAAATCAAATCCCTGATCAGGAGCCTGGGAGATTTCATCGACGCGTCCAAACCGCTCTCGGTGATTCTTGTCGGCGCCGGAGATCTCGGCAAGGCGATTATCAGCTATTTCCTGGAACGGCGGGAAAAACTGGTTATCGCCGCCGCCTTTGACCCGGACGCCGGAAAAACGGACGGCCTGATAAGGGGCTGTCCCTGTTTTCATACCGACCGGATGCAGTCGTTCATCAGGGAGAACGACATACAGGTTGCGATTCTCGCCGTACCCGCCGGTGAGGCGCGGGCTGCCGCGGCCGCGCTTGCGGAAGCGGGAATCACCGGTATTCTCAATTACGCCCCGGTGCGGCTGGAACTGCCGGATACCGTATATGTGGAGAACCGGGATATGTGCATGGCGCTGGAGAAAACGGCCTTTTACGCGAGGGCATCCAGGGAACGGGTAACGATGCGTGAAGGATTCAGCTGATCACCGTCCCTGATAATGGGGAATAGCATAATGAAACCGTTTTTTTCCGGACTGCTGCCGGCCCTGCTGTGGGCCGGAATGCTGAGCGCCCAGCAGACGCAAACGGGCGCGGACAGCGCACGCCTTGCAGCCCCCACCATTGTCGTCACCGCCACCCGCTATGAAAAGAATTATCTGGAAACCCATCTGCCGGTGCGGACGGTCACTACCGGCACGCTCTGGCGGTACGGGTACGTGACAACCGGAGCGGGTATCGAACGGGAACCGGGCGTGGCGGTGATCGGCACCGGCCCCTGGAGTCAGCAGCCGGTGGTCCGGGGACTCGCGGGTTCCCAGATTCTTTCCCTGGTTGACGGTATGCGGCTGGAAGTGATGCGCAGTTACGGCAATCACGCGCCCCTGATCGACCCCGACATGCTGGACCGCATAGAGATCATCCGCGGCCCGGCATCGATTTTGTACGGATCTGATGCTATCGGCGGCGTCATCAATTATATCACCAAGGGCCCCCCTCCCCGGTCCAACCGGCTGCGCGTGCACGGCAGCGCGGGCACGGCCTTCGCTTCCGCCAGCAGCCTCGCGGCACAATCACTTTCCCTTTCCGCCGCCGCCCCCTCCTGGGCACTTCGCATCAGCGGGCAGCACAGGAAGGCCGGCGACATCAGCACTCCGGACGGCCCTCTTGACAACACGGGGTATGCGGGGAGCACTTTTCAGACCTCGGTGCACATCTTTCCCGCCGTACGGCACCGCCTCGCGCTCTCCACCTCCCTGCAGCGGTTCCGGGATGTGGGTATTCCCGTGAATGCCTACGCATCGAGCGCGGCTTTTTCCCGCTACGACCGCACGCTGGGATCGTGCATCTGGACGTTTACCAACCCCGGAAAGCCGCTCGCAGGGGCGACCCTCACCGGGTATCTTCAGCAGGGATACAGAGCGTTCACCGCCCGTATCGAAGGAGTCCCTAAGGGGACACGCTTTGCCGAACAGGATCTCTCCGCTGTCCGGCACGTCAGGACAGGGGGAGCGAGCCTCCTCACCACCCTGCATATCGCCCCCGCTCACCTGGTAACGGCGGGAATCGAGGGGTATGTCACCGGTGACCGTTCCAGCCGCACCAGTGACGCGGCCATGCGGGATGCATCCGGCGCCATCGTCGCCGACCCCCCTGCCGATACCACTCCCCCGAATCCCAGGGGAAGACGCAGCGGATACGGCATCTTCATTACGGATGAATTCGTCGCCTCCGGCCGGTTCTCACTGCTCCTGGGCCTGCGGTACGACATCAACCGGACCTATGCCAGAGGAACCGAGGGAACGCTCACTCCGGAAAACAGGCATGAAACCGACCATGACTGGAGCGGCAATGCCGGAATTCTCTGGCGTCTGACCCCTTCTCTGCGCCTCACCGGGAATATCGGCCGCGCCTTCAGCTCTCCCACCCTCATGCAGCGCTATTTCAGCGGCACCGCCCAGGTCGGCTACCTTGAAGGAAATCCGTCCCTGGGTTCGGAAAAAAGCGTCAATGTCGATGCGGGGCTCAAATGGAATACGGGACTGTTCAGCGGGGAAGTGAGTATCTTCAGAAACCGCATCCATAACTACATCGCCATGGCACCGGTTTCAGCGGCAGCGGACAGTTTTATCTATGCCAATATCGGGGAAGCGGCCCTCACCGGCGGGGAACTGAGAACCACCCTGCTCATCGGCCGGCGGCTCAGCTGCGGCGTCACCGCCTCTTTCGTACGCGGTGAAGACCTGGAATTATCGGCACCGCTGCCGAAAATTCCGCCGCTCGGCGGCAGGATCACCCTCGGGTATACGTTTCCCGGCGAAACGGTGTCGCTGGAAACAACGGCAGCGCTTGTGAGCGCTCAACGCCGCACCGACCGCTACGAATCATCCACACCCGGATACCATACTTTCGATCTGAACGCGGTCATCGATGTGTCGAGCCTGCTCGCTCTCCCCCGATCCGTTTCTCTGACGGTCACCGTTACCAATCTCACCAACGAACGCTACCGGGACCACCTCTCCACCGTCACCTGGTGGCCGGCGCCGGGAAGAGACATTCGAATCGGGCTGAAAGGGATGTTTTAGGATGCAGCAGCGGAAAACACTGCTTCTCGCCAGGCTGGGTCTGTTCACGACCCTGACAGTAGTCATGCAGCTTGCCGGACTGCCGCAGCCGGTCACCGGACCTCTGGTGAACGCGATGCTCTTTTTAACCGCCCAGCTGCTCCGGCCCCGTGATGCCGCTATTCTCGGCGTCATCACTCCAGTCACCGCCCTGGTCCGCGGCCAGCTGCCTCCGGCTCTGGCGGCCATGCTCCCCGTTATCGCCGCCGGCAACATCGCGATGGTGTACGTATTCGCCGCTGCCGCATCCCGGAAATCAGCACCATCGCGGGTGTTCGGTCTGCGCTGGACAGCAGCCGTCTCGGCCGCCTCCGCCGTGAAATTCGCCCTTCTGTACGCAGGGGTTTCGCTGCTGCTGCCGAAGCTGCTCGCCGTCAGCGTGCCGGCGCCGCTGATCGCCCTCATGAGCCTGCCCCAGCTGCTCACCGCCCTTGCCGGCGGTCTGATCAGCGGGGCCGCGATGGTCCTGCTGCAGAGAAAACAGGAAATTTCATAATTTTCGGGAACTTTTACGATTCCGGTGCGTAAGGTATATGTAGTTATTCAATACCTATTTTTTCCTCTAAGTTCCCTCTCTTTTGTGGGCGAAGCGATTGCAAAATCACTTCGCCCCTCTTCTTTTTCAGGGTTTCAGCTGCGGATATTTCCCTTGCCACACAAACGTGAATTCCGTACATTGCGGGGACACGTCCCAGCGGATTAAGCAGGAGTCCTTCCATGAGCGGATTTTTCGGAGTCGTTTCCACTTCTGATTGCGTCAGCGATGTCTTCTTCGGTGCGGATTATCACTCCCATCTCGGCACCCAGCGGGGCGGCATCGCCGTGCTCGGCGACACCGGTTTCACCAGATTCATTCACGACATCACCAACACCCAGTTCCGCAGCAAATTCGACAGCGACATCGGCAAGCTTAAGGGAAACAAAGGTCTGGGGATTATCAGCGATTACGAGGATCAGCCCATACTGGTGAGATCTCATCTCGGCACCTATGCTATTGTCACCGTCGGTGTCATTCAGAACGCCGCCGACCTGATCCGGAAATCATTTGATAAAAAATCGACCCATTTTTCCGAAGTGCAGGCGAATCAAGTAAATCCCACCGAACTCGTCGCCAGCCTGATCAATGAAGAGGACAATTTTACGGACGGACTGATCAGTGCCCTTGATGCCGTTGAAGGGTCATGTTCCATCCTCCTTCTTACCGATGAAGGTCTCTATGCCGCCCGGGACAAACTGGGCCGTACTCCCATAATTATCGGAAAAAAGGAGGGAGCCTGGGCCGCCTCCTCCGAATCATGCGCCTTCCCGAACCTGAACTATGAGACCGCGGCATTCCTCGGCCCGGGCGAAATCGTACGCATTACCGAAGAGGGCATGGAACGCAAAAGGGGCCCGGGCGAACGGATGCAGATCTGTGCCTTTCTCTGGGTCTATTACGGATATCCGTCCGCGTGCTATGAAAACATCAACGTAGAGACCGTGCGCTACCGCTGCGGGGCCAGCCTGGCCCGGAACGACACGGTTGATGCCGATATGGTGGCGGGCATTCCCGATTCCGGCACCGCCCACGCGATCGGATACGCCGTTGAATCGGGCATCCCCTACGGACGCCCCTTCGTCAAATACACTCCCACCTGGCCGAGAAGCTTCATGCCCCAGGATCAAAGCGTGCGGGACATGGTGGCCCGTATGAAACTGATCCCCATTATGGAAATCATCGCCGGCAAACGGCTGCTTTTCTGCGAGGATTCCATCGTCAGAGGCACGCAGCTGCAGGATATCGTGCAGCGGATCTTCGATTACGGCGCCGAAGAGGTGCATATGCGGCCGGCCTGTCCGCCGCTGGTGTTCGGGTGTAAATATCTCAATTTTTCCCGCTCGCGCTCCCTTATGGATCTGGCCACGAGAAAGGCGATCACGACCATCGAAGGCAGAAACGACGTGCATCTCGACGAGTACGCCGATCCGCGGACGGAACGGTATGCACGGATGCTTGAGGAGATAAGGAACCGGCTGAAGCTGACCAGTCTTCGCTACCAGGAGCTCGACCATCTGGTGGAATGTATCGGACTGCCGAAAGAGAAACTCTGCACCTACTGCTGGGACGGATGCGAAATCAACAGATGAACGGACATGCTCCCGCGGCCCAGGAGACCTGGAACGATATTACCATGGCCGTACTCTCCGGCGGCCGGAGCAGACGCTTCGGATCACCCAAGCAGCTGCATGACTGGAACGGCTGCACCCTCCTGGAACGGGCGCTGCTGCTCGCCAGCTCACTGAGCGACCGCGTCATGATTATCGGGGGTTCCGCGTACACGGGAAATCATGCACCCGTTCCCGTATATGACGACATATATGCCGGAAACGGCCCTCTCGGGGGCATTCATACCGCCCTCGTCCGCTCCCGCTCCCCCTGGGTGGCGACCCTGCCCTGTGATATGCCCATGATGAATGCCGCGGTCTACCGTCTTCTGGCCGCCCGCAGGCATGCGGATGCACCGGTAGTCGCGATCACGGAGACGGCCCTAGAGCCGCTGATCTGCATCTGGCCGAAAAGCAGTGAGCCGTTTCTGGGGGAAAGACTGAAAAAAGGGTTGTCGGGACCGATACCGGTGCTCGACCTGCTCGGCGCGCGGCGCATAGCGGTCCACCGCGAATGTCCGTCATACGATCCCGCCTGGTTTACCAATATCAACACCCGCAGCCAGCTGCCGTAACTGCGTTCGCCGGTCGTCATGCCGAACCGCCGCTCTCACAGAGGGCGGCGGCCGTCCGCTGAATTTCCGCGGTCACACCCGATACCAGCCGGACAACCCCGGGATAGAATACCGTTTCAGCGTGCTCCTCGACCCGCCTGATGAAATCGGGCAGCCAGACCGAAAGGTGGTCACCGATAAAATCACGGGCCTCCGCAGCACACCGTCTCACCTTCTCCCGTTCGCCGCTTTCCACCGCCTCATCCATGCAGCTGCAGAGCGCAGCCAGGAACTGCAGCTCATAACCGATATGATCATCGGGAATACGATTCCGGGCGGGCACCGTCATACCGAAGCGCCGATACCGCTCCCGCACTTCCGCCGTCTGTTTCTCGAACAGCAGATGCTCTTCGGAACGGTACACCGATTCAAAGGGCGGGGCCAGCGTGCGCTCCAGTCCGACGAACAGGCGTGTATAGTCCTGAACGAGGAGCGGCGCCAGGCCGTGATGCCATGTACCGGCGAACGATCTCAGCAGTGACATACCCTGAACCATATCGGCATGGGAGGATGGGGATTCCTGCAGCAGCACCCCGGCTGCGGCCAGGGTGTCGATCATCTCCGCTCCGGGCGGGTCGAGAAGCAGGCGTCCCAGTACTCCGGCCATCGCCCCGTACAGCACCGGTGACGCGATTTCTCCGGCGAATGAGGCGCCGTCTTCACCGGCATTCCCCTGATGCGGCATCACATGCCGCCGGCGTTCAGGTCATAGAATCCGGCACGGGTGATCAGTTCAGCGAAGACGACGGCGGCAAAAAGCAGGGTGATCCGACGGCGGCCGCACATGAACCCGGTTTCCCGCAGCGTTCCCGCGGACAGGGCGGCGCACACGACATAGACGGCGATCGCGAATAATTCAAGAACCGTCGAGATCATTCCCCGAGGCTGCATGGTCGTACGGCTGAAGAGGATGAAAATCCTGACAAGAGCGCCGGCACCGGCCGCGGCCAGGAGATACCGGTGCAGACGGCAGCCGTCCGCACCGCCGTCGACCGCGGCAAGGGAGAGAACGGCGAGGGAGCCGAGAAGAGCGGCGGTGGTGAAAAAAGAAAGCGGAGTGAGGGCGGTGTTCCAGGCGGGGATGGCCGGAATCATGTAGATACGGGACATGCAGTACACAAGGGTCAGTCCGAAGCAGCCGGTGAAAAAGGGCAGGACACGACGCAGCGTCTCATTCTCCGGCAATTTCCAGGAAGCGGCTGAAACAAGCACCATGCCGGCGATAAACAGCAGCTGGGCGGCGATCTCTCGGCTCAGCCAGGATGAGGCGAGATTGGTGAACACGAAGACGCCCCGCAACGGCTGTCCGAGATGGAAAAAGGAGATACCGGTTCCGACGCAGGCGGCGGCAATCAGGATCAGGCCCGTCCTTTGCCTGATCGCGGGATCGATCCGCCGGGAGACCGGCGGCAGGTGCAGGACAGCGAAAGCGCCTGCAACGGTCTGGGCGATGAGCGTATAGACCACCAGCGGCCATTCGTGCATCACAGTTCCTCCCGGTTATTGACATGAGCGGAATCGTTGTCCGCCCGGTGCGCCTGGCGATGAGCCCTGATATAGAGATTCGGTCGTGTATGACGCGGGTCGGGCAGCGGATAGACGGTGACTGCGGGGCCGTATTTTTTCTCGAGTTCTGCCACGTCGCCGAAATCGATCGCCCGCATGGGACAGGCGGCGACACAGGCGGGGGGTGTTCCCTGTTCAAGATTGTCGATGCAGAAATTGCACTTGGTCATGACCCCGGCCCGGGCATCATACCGGGGAGCGCCGTAGGGACAGGCCCACTCGCAGTAACGGCAGCCCACGCAGCGGTCCTTATCGATGGCGACGATGCCGTCCTCCCGCTTGGTATGAGCGCCGGTGGGACAGACCTGCACGCACACGGGATTGTCGCAATGGTTGCAGGAGAGGGAAAGATTGTAACAGAACACGGTGGAAAGCCAGCTTTCACCCCGCCGGATCCAGTCTCCGCCGGAGACCTCATAGACGCGCCGCCAGGCGGTACCCTGTTCAAGATCGTGTTTGTCCCTGCATGCCATCAGGCACGTTTTGCAGCCTGAGCAGATGCTTGAATTGATGTAAAACCCGTACTGCCTGGTCATGCGTATCACCTCGCGTGGAAGGGTAAGGAACACCGCCGCGGCGGCATTCAGATCTTTTCGACCTGTACCATGATCGTGTGCTGGGGATTGCCGTAGGCCAGCGGGGTCCAGCGTTCCGTTGTCAGAACGTTGACGCACCCCCGGGTATCGGTACCGTTTTCATCCGGAGTCCACCAGCCTCCCTGGGGGATATCGACCACCCCGGGCAGAATGCGGGGCGTGATCCGCACGGGCAGCGTCATCGCGCCCCTGTCATTATAGACCCGGACCCGTTCCCCCTGCCTGATGTTCCGGGTCGCCGCGTCACGGGGATTCATGAACAGCCGCTGGGGGAACGCCTCGTTCAGCCAGTCCACGTTGTCATGGGTCGAATGAACACGCTGCATGTAATGGTGCCCGATCGCCTGGAGCGGGAACCGTTCGGCCTCTTCTCCGAAGGGGCTTTCCCATTCCTGGATATACTTCGGTACGGCCGGTATTTCAGCGGGCCGGTTCATGTCGTGGAGCCGTTTGGAGAAGATCTCGATTTTGCCGGAGGGCGTCGGCAGGGGATTCTTATCCGGATCCTCCCTGAAGGATTGCAGTCCGATGGCCGGTTTTTCGACACGGTTGGAGTGCACCCCCCTGTTCGACTGTTCAAAGGAGTCGAGATCGGGTATGTCGGGAAATCGTGTTTCCCGGTACCGGTCCACGATCCAGGAGACCCACTCCCGTTCATCGCGCCCCTCGGTGAAGGCCTCCCCCACGCCCAGGCGCCGGGCGAGGTCGGCGCAGATCGCATAATCCGACCGGGTTTCAAAGGGCGCGTCGACGACCTGGGGCATGAGCAGCACTTCATCGCCGTATTTCCAGCCGTCTTCGATGCCGTAGGTCTCGAACTGGGTGCAGGCCGGAAGCAGAATGTCCGCGAAGCGGCCGGTGGGAGTGAGAAAGTTGTCCTGCACGGCGATGAATTCAACAAGATCTTCATCAGCGAGTATCTTCGCCGTACGGTTGACATTGGAATGCTGGTTAACGAGGGCGTTTGAAGCGACCGCGTAGATCAGTTTGATAGTATTGTCAAGACGGTCGGTCCCCCTGATGCCGGCGTTGGCCGCGGTCATCTCCTTACCCCGCAGGACCGCCTCGGTCCAGAGGAAGACGGGGATGCGCGCTTTCACCGGATTCGAGCCCGAGGGGAATACGGTCCAGAACGGGCCTCCGTCCGGAGCCTGGGTGGCGAGACCGCTGGCCCAGCCGCCGGACACCCCGACGTTGCCGGTAATGGCGGCGAGCACCGCTCCGGCTCGCACCACCTGTTCCCCGTAGGCGCGCCGCTGCATGCCGTAGCCCTGATAGAGCATGGCCGGTTTGGTGAGGGCGTATTCCCGGGCGATCCGGATAATGGTGCGCCGGGGGACCGTGGTGATCCGTTCGGCCCAGTCCGGTGTCTTGGGAATGCCGTCCCTCGTTCCCAGTATATAGTCGCGGTAGCTTTCGGCGTCCTCCGCGCCTCGGGGCATCTGGCTGTCGTCAAAGCCGACGCAGTAACGGTCGATGAAGGCCCTGTCGACCAGGTCCTCGGTAATCATCACCCAGGCCATGGCCGACATCATGGCCGTATCGGTTCCGGGCCGGATCGGCACCCACTCGTCGGCGAGGTTGACTGCGCTCATGGACATGCGCGGATCGATGCAAATCACCCTGGCCCCCCGCTCCCGGGCCAGACTGATGAAATAGTCCGAGTTGGTCCCGTCACGCATCTCCGAGGGGTTCCAGCCCCACATGATGATATATTTGGAATTGAGCCAGTCCTGCCGCTGACTGCCGACCTGGAGCGTGCCGTACACATAGGGTGTGGCGATGTTGATGCAGGCCCAGGAATAACTGTTGTAGATGCCGAGACAGCCCCCGAAACAGTTCATCAGCCTGCGGGCGACGTGGCTCCCGTTGGTATTGCTGTAGCTGCCGGTGCCATAGGGCACGAACAGGGCCGAATTTCCCCAGGTATCCCTGATCCGTTTCATGGCGGCAGCGGTCGTGTCAAGGGCTTCATCCCAGGATATGCGTACGAAGCGGCCTTCTCCCCGCTTTCCGGTCCGTTTCATCGGGTATTTCAGCCGGTCGGGATGGTACTGCCGTCTTCTGTAGGCGCGTCCGCGCACACAGGGACGCAGCTGCGGATCCGCAACGTCGTCGGTCGGCCGGTCGTCCCCGTCGATTCTGACGATCATACCGTCTCTGACGTGCACTTTCAGCAGACATTTTCCGCCGCAGTTGTGGGAGGGGCATCCGACACGAACGACCCGGTCTTCCAGCCGGCTCACCGACGCGAGCATGTCGGCCGCTCCGGTGCGGCGCAGCCCCCCGGAGGCGGGCGCGCCGGCGGAGAGCGCGGCAAGAAGCGCGTTCCATTTGAGAAAATCCCGCCTGCTTACCGCTCCGGCGATGGTCATATGGGTTTTCTTGTCAGGCATGGCTGCTCCGGATGTAGTGACGCGGAAACACGGCCGGGAACCGGATCCGCTCTCTTATGTGAATATCGGCTCCATGCTGTCCCCGCTTCCTGAAGCACTCTTTCAGGGAACGGGCGCAGGCGACCGGGGTCATGGTGAGTGCGCCGCGGACATCTTCCCGGTGATCACGCCCGGTTACCCCGGGCTGCCCCCGTCCAGGGCGTAAATGGCGGGGAGCTCCCGGTACTTTCCCGCCATGTCCAGTCCGTACCCGACGACAAATTCCGTGCCGATGCTGAATCCTGTGTATTCGGGAAGCGGCCCCGCCCTCCCGGGCCGTTCTTTGGCAAGCAGCACACAGACGCTGATCTTCGCGGCCCCTTTCACGTGGAGATGGCCGCGGACCGTCTCTAGGGTGAGACCGCTGTCGAGAATATCATCGATGAGAAGCACATCGCGGCCCTTAATGTCCAGAGTGATATCCTGAATGATACTGACCCGGCCGCTGGACCGGACATCCTCCCTGTAGGAGGAAACGGTCATGACATCGGTCAGCAGCGGCACTCCTCGACGGCTGAGTTCCCGGGACAGGTCCGCCATGAACATGAATGATCCCTTCATGAGTCCGATCAGGCAGAGTTCCCCGTCCCCGCGGTTCCGGATAATCTCCCCGGCCAGATCCCGCACCCGGCCCGCAATCCGGGGTTCGGAAATGAGCAGCGCGTATTCGGCCGGTGTCATCGCTGACATCCCTTCACTCATTTCCGTAACAGTAGAGGTAGCCGTCCCGGCATCCGATGTAGAGACGGCGGTCGTGGCATACAGGAGTCGATTCAACGGCGACACCCGCCACATGGTCTACCAGGGTAAGGTTCCCGGCGGTATCGTAGGTAAAGAGGTAGATACCCCCGTACCCGGCGGCGATGAGTTTGTTCCCCACCATAATGGGCGTGGAAATGGAGGGTCCGATATAGTATTTGGCGGCCAGCCGCGGCACCGCATAGGTGTGCTGCAGGTTGGGGCCCTTCACGGGCGAGGTCCGGTCCGGGTCGTTCAGGTGGAGAACGTAGAGATACCCGTCGATGCCGGCACATGCCGCCAGGGAGGGATATCCGACCATTTTCGTCTGGTGGTTGACGCAGGCCGATCCGATGAGGCCGCCCTGCCAGGACGCGAAAGCACGGTCCCCGACGGGAAAATACCATTCGACGCAGTCTCCGGCATCCCGGGATGGATCGAGTTTGAAAAGGCCGCCGTGTCCGTCGATGTACTGTTTTTCCACCGGTACGAGAATACAGCTGTCCTCGGTGACAACCGGAGAGCCGTCCATGTCGGAACCGATGAAGAACTCCCAGTCGATGGTGCGGCTGTCGAGGCTGTACCCGTACACCCGTCCGGATCCGGCCGTGATATAGAGACGCCTGCCCAGCAGACAGGGAGACGATTCGGTGACGAGATTGCCTCCGTGAGCGGCGATATCGGCCTGTTCGTACAGCGGCAGCGTCTGGTGTATCTTCGGCTGCAGCAGTCCGTCCCTGAGCGCGGCCGCGGCCGGATCGGGGTCGAAGGAGATAAACATCCCGTTTTCGAGACCGGCATAGGCCGTGTCGTTGATGATCACCGGGGACCCGTCCATATCCCGGCTGTAGCTGTCGGTGCGCCACACATCCAGCTGCCAGAGGGGAGCGCCGCTGTCACAGGAGATACTGCGGAAACTGGGAACGACCGGGGTGTAGAGATTGTTCCCGTACCCCCGCCGGCTCCCCTGAAGAACGGTAAGGGAGTGCCCGCCGCTGTCGGCGCCGGGATTGTGCCAGAGCGTGCCGGTGCCCTTGATCACATCGTCAAAGGCGTATTCCCAGACAACCCGGCCCGAATCGGCGTCAATTTTTTTCAGATGGTAGTCGAAGGCGCCGATCAGCAGCATCAGGCGGCCGTTTTCCCGGTAGAGCAGCGGCTGCCCGGTCCAGCCGCTGCCGGACCAGACGCGGTCTCCCTTGCGGGAGGATATATTGGTGACACCCGATCCCAGATAGCGTTTCCAGCGAAGCGAGAGAGAATCAGGGGCGAGATTGCCGTAAAAATTCCGTTCGACCCCGCCCAGGAAGGTGGGGTTGCAGAAACTGCAGGTCACTGCCGCACTGTCAGGCGCGGTACGGGCACCGGCCGCTGCGGCAAGCAGCAGGAGCGGGACAATGAAAACGGACGGTCGGAACGGGCTGGAACCGGTCATATCCACGTTGATTCAGTTTTGTTTCCCGCGTTTGTCACCGGATGACCGTACCGGAGCTTTTTTTCCGGAAGTCGCGGTTTTTCTGCCGGCAGCGGGCTTTTTCGCGCTGGACGTCTTGCCGGCGGGTTTCCCGACGGCGGATTTCTTTTCAGCGGGGGCGGGTTTCTTTTCAGCGGCGGGTTTCTTCCCGCTCTCCGGCGTTCCGCCGGACGCGGGGGCAGCGTTCCTGCCGGCCGGGGGCGTTCGTTTTTTCTGGGCCGCTTCCGCGGTTCTCCGCGCCTGTTCCCTGATATCGACGATCGCTTTTTCGTTCTTGGTGATCGCGGCCGTTATATGATTGATTTTTTCGATGAAGTAGCTTATGCCGTCATCATTATGGGCATCGATCCTCTTGCCGTCGCTTACCCTGACATATACCTCTCTTCCCAGCGCCTTGTAAGTCTGATCGAGTTTTCTGTTGAGGTTGAGAAGGTCGACTTTGATTTTCCCGATCCGAGTGTACTCTTCCGTCTTGTCGGCGGCCGTGTTGACGCCGTCGAGCAGCGTTTTTTTGAGATCGTCCCAGAGAGATGACGCCATCGGGTTGCTCCTTACGGTAAATTATTGCGCGTACTGGTTAAATTACGAGAGTGTCAGACAAAAATCAAGTGAAAAAGAGGATCGGGGGCCGAAGACAAAAAAAGCCCGGACCGATGGTGACCGCGCGGACCGGGCTCAGGGACAGGGTGCGGATCAGAATTCAAAGACGACGGAATGTCTGCTGCCGTCGCTGCCGATGGCGTATACGGTATTGAGGACGATGGAGTCGACTTTCCCCTGTTCTCCCTGAAACGGATAGTACTCGTTCGGGGGCAGGAGGGTGCGGCTGAACACATACTGCTGACCTGCATCGATCCACTGGATCACCGTCTGCTCCGCCTGGCAGTCCACGAGATTCATGAACAATGAATCGGTGCGAAAGGTGAACGCATGCTCTTTTTGATAGGGAGGTCCACCGATGATGACCTTTCCCTGTACTTCAAGGGCACGCGCTTCTTCGTGTTCCACCGTGACGGCGAAGGTCAGGACATTCGCCTTGTCAGCTTCCAGTCCGTCGATCTCGTGCACAGCCGGAAGATACTCGGTGCCGAGGTACTCGATAATGACCCGCTGCTCCATCACCGGCGGTTCAGCCGGATTACCGGGATAGTGGTCGCATGCGGTATCGAATCCGGTGAGCAGCAGGACAAAACAGAAAAAAACACCGGCATGAATCGCCGTTGCGAACAGACGGCGCGTGGTGCTGGAGACCAGCTTTGGTATACGTCTCATTCCCCCTCCGGGTTAATACAGGCACTTTTTTCCCGCAGGCGGCTATTTTTGCCTGCGGGACAGGGTAACACCCGTCTGATGAAGCGATGTAACATCCACATAATCAGTACAATAGCAGCATTATCACATACAACGCTTCCTGATCGAACGTGTACTTCTGCAAAATGAATACCAGGGAGTGAGAGGGTAAAAAAAAATCCCGATTGCGTATCGGGATTGCGCGGGGTCGACGGGATTCGAACCCGCAACTTCCGGCGTGACAGGCCGGTGCTCTAACCGGTTGAACTACGACCCCTCTCGGTGTTTTGAGAAGGAATAATATAAGCACATTTTTTTCTTTTGTCAATATTTAATTGATAAATTTTCGGATCGGTGCGGCCCGCGGCGGCAAAAAAAACCGCCGTCCCGGAAACCGGAACGGCGGTTGGAGCATCGACGCTCACCTGCTTATATGTGCACTTTATCCCAGTCAGATTTTTTCACGAATTTCGTCAGGTTGCGGCCGTCAGAGGTCTTGGCTTTGAGGGCGTACCGCTCTTTTCCAGGTTCTCCGTAGGTGACTTTTTCTACTACTTCCGCTTGGACCTTCTGCCGCAGCTTGACATCATAAAATGTGTCTTTCATGACATGCCTCCTTCGATAATGGTATTGTGTAAACGGTTGAACGCCTCACCAGGACTCACTGATATTCCTGACAGCTTGTATAGCGTTTAAATGGTATTTCTGGGCGATACGATTATGTCGTTGGGGTATTTTGACTCGATAATATATGAAAAAAAAACGTATTTAGCAATGAGAAATACTACTTTTTTTTCATTTATCTTATTTTCTCGTTTCCGGCGCCAGCGCGGCTATCTCGTCCTCGATGGAGCGCAAAAGCGCGTCCAGATCGTGCTGCAGCCCTTCCCATCGCTGATAGAGGGGATCGAGCCGGCTTTTTTCCGCCGCGTACTGTTTGTTCAGTGACACCGCCCTGTCCGGGTCAGCGTAGAGGCCGGGTGCGGAAAGCGACTGTTCGAGTTCCGCAACAGCACGCTCGCAGCGGCCGATCTCATGTTCACAGGCGCGCAGTGCCTCTTCAAGTTCCCGTCTGCGGGAGCTGGCCCGCTGACGGATTTCAGCGGCAAGCCGTTTCCTGTCACGGGAGCCGCCGGCCTCTCGTCCGGCAGCCGGGGGCCGGGACGGAACGGCCGGGGACGCTTCCCCTTCCTTTTTCTGGAGAAATTCACTGTAGTTGCCTTCATATACCCTGATGGTCTTCTCTCCCACCTCGATGATCCTGGTGACCAGGGAGTCGAGAAAATAGCGGTCATGGGAAATCAGCAGGAGCGTTCCGTCATAGGTGGAGAGCGCCTGCTCCAGGGCCTGCCGGGACGTGAGGTCGAGATGGTTGGTCGGTTCATCCATGATCAGAAAATTACAGGGAACCGCCAGAATGCCCGCCAGAGTGACCCGCGCCTTCTCTCCCCCCGAGAGCACCTGTATGGGCTTGTACACATCATCACCGCTGAAGTGAAACACACCAAGCAGAGAACGGACCGTTTTTTCCGCCAGACCGCTGGTGCGGGCGACATGCCCGAGTACGGTGCTGCGGGGATCGAGACTGTCTATCTGATGCTGGGCGTAATATCCGAAGGTGACGTTTCTGCCGATGTCGAGGCGCCCCTGCTGCGGCCGCACTGTACCGGTGATGAGCCTGGTCAGGGTCGTCTTGCCGGCGCCGTTCGCCCCCACCAGCGCGATGCGGTCACCCCGGTAGATGCGCAGATCGATCTCCTGAACCACCCAGTCGCCGCCGTAGGTGAAACTGACCGATTCGGCGCTGAACACCTCTTTGTAGCTGGGGGGCCCCGCCTGCAGGCGGAATCCCAGGGTCGCGGGCCCGGGAGGAAGCTCGATCTTCTCCATCTTCTCCAGGGCCTTGATGCGGCTCTGCACCTGGGCAGCCTTGGTGGCCTTGTAGCGGAAGCGCTCGATCCAGCGTTCCGTCTTTTCCCGTTCAAGGCGAAGCTGTTCCGCTTTTTCCCGCAGCATCTCCAGGCGGGACCGTTTCTGCTCCTCATAGGCGCGGAATCCCCCGACATACCGGGTCAGGGCGGCGTGTTCGAGTTCGAGAATTTCCGTTGTCAGGCGATCGATGAAATACCGGTCGTGAGAGACGGCGATCGTCGTACCGGGAAACGATTGCAGGTACTGTTCCAGCCATTCCAGCGAAGGCAGGTCAAGGTGATTGGTCGGTTCGTCGAGAAGCAGAATGTCGGGTTTGTTGACGAGGATGCGGGCGAGATAGACCCGCATGCGCCAGCCGCCGCTCAATTGGGCCACCGGCTTATGAAAGGATGATTCGGCAAACCCGAGCCCCGAAAGAACCGCTCGGGCGTGATGCTCGGTTTCATACCCACCCGTGGCGCGATAGGTCTCCTCGAGGGTGCCGAGACGCTTCAGCAGTTTTTCCTGCCCCGGGCCATCATCCGCAAGCCGCCGGGAAATATCGTACAGTTCCCTTTCGAGGGCGACAGCCTGCCGGTTGCCGCTGATAACGATGGAGAGAATATCGCCGGCTTCGACGCTCCGTTCCTCCTGGGGAAGGTAGCCGATGCGCAGTCCGGCGGGAATGGTGACGTCTCCGGATTCAGCGGCCAGCTCGCCGCAGATGATCCGCAGCAGGGTGGTCTTGCCGGCGCCGTTCGCACCCACCAGCGCGGTCTTGACTCCCGGGGAGACGGTGCCGGTGATGTGTGAAAGGACGGTACGTCCGCCGGCGCTCCAGGAGATGTCCTTCAGCTGGATCATGCGGTGCCGGCGTCCTGAACAGCGGTGAGTCTGTAGGTATATCCCCCCTCGATCCGGCACCCGCTTCTGCGGTACCCGCGAATGTACTGGCCGCAGTTGCTGCCGATCAGGTTCTCCTCGCGCTCACCGATGCTGAGGATGACATCATAGCCGGCGGCGGTGAGTTCTTCGATGACCGGAAAACGGTTCTCCCCCTCCCCGACCAGGGAGACGATACGGTGTTTCCTGGCCGTTGCCGTGGGATTCACGGGCGTAATCTTCACCATGAATATGTCAGGGGAAAAAAGACGGGAAAGCAGGTCGACATCCAGGGGCGACTCTTCCGAGAGGGCGAAATTCAGGGTGACCTTTCGACCGCCGGGCAGATGGAAATCAGCGCCGTAGGCAGCGATCTCGCCCAGGGACCAGGTGGCGGCCGGGATGATCCAGCGGCGCAGGGACTCATCCGTTGTATGGATGCTGAACTGCAGCTGGAACCGTTCCGGGTAATGACGGTGCCTGATCGCGAGCAGTTCCTGAAAGAACCGTTCCCGTTTCGCGGGAGCGATGGTCGAAACGGTCGGCAGCAGACCGGGAAGGGGATAACGGCAGGGCAGGATCTCCAGTGTCTCGAGCACCCCGTCATTCAGGGCGGGCTCCCCCATGCGGGCGAACTGTATCTTGAATTTATCCACCTCCAGGGGCCGGCCGGGAAACCGGAAGCCGACCATGGCGTCTATCTGGGCGAGCATATCACGACAGCTCACCGCTCCTTCAAAGTGTCCGCCGGCATCGCAGAACCGGCACCCCACCGGACAGCCGTAGAGGGTGGAAATTATCAGCACCCACTTTTCCCCGCGGGAAAAGGGCGGCTGCACTGATTCAACGAATTCGATCTGTTTTCCGCCGGAGGTCTCGCCGATAAACACGGTGGCGATATCCGACGCTTCTGTCCGGGCGATTATGTTCATAGGGTACCGTTTTCGGTTCTCAGCATTTCATGAATTATCATCGCGGCCTTCACCCCCTCGCCGGCGGCGATGGCGGCGTGGCGGTAACGGCCGTTGCCCACGTCGCCGGCAAATAACAGGCGGTCCCGCGCCGTTTCTCGCCGCGGTCCGTGTTCGGGAGCTCCTTCCAGAAACCCCAGTTCGGGAGTGCGGCCTATTGCCGGCAGTACGTAATCGGCGCGCACGATCTCCCGGCCGCCGCGGTGCTCACACAGCAATTCGCACCGCCCCTCCCCGTCGCATCCGATCCGCAGCACGCGAAAGGAAGTATGACAGGTGATCGCCTCCGCTCCGGCGGCCCGCTCCGCCAGCAGGGGCAGGCAGCGCACGGCCTCGCTTCTGCAGAGAATGGTGACCCGATTGTCCGCGGCAGCGGCGGCCAGCGCGTAATCGAACGCGGCGTCTCCGCCGCCGATCACGGCGATATGAGCGCCGGTAATGGATCCCGGCACCATGCCGTCGGCGAGAATCCGTTCTTCCGGCGCTCCGGCGACAAGGGCGGGATCGAGCCGTCGCGGCCGTGTTCCGGAGGCGATGATCACGTAACCGGAGCTGATCACGGCAGCGGCGGTCTTCAGAAGAACGAGCCGGCCCTGCCGCGAAAGAGAGATGACCGCATCCCTGAGGGGAACGATGCCGTGTGCGGTTAGCTGCTCTGCGATGCGCCCGGCAAGCTCGCGTCCGGATATGCCGCCGGGAAATCCCGGATAGTTTTCGACGAGATTGGCCTGCCGCAGCAGTCCGCCGGGTCTGTCCCGTTCGACAAGAAGGGGATCGATGCCCTGCCGCACGAGCTGCACCGCAGCGGCCGCTCCCGCCGGTCCGGCACCGATGATGGCAACCGGTACGGCGATCACGCCAGCACCTCGCAGAGATCGGCCGCGAGGCAGATGTGGGCGAACCCGTGGGCGAGATTGATCAGGGAGGCGCGGTGAAACCGGGCGCTAAAGGTCGCGGTGGCGTCAGCCGGGAAAAACACCTCGAATCCATGGACAAACCCGCTCCGGGCCGTTGTCTCGCAGCAGAGATGGGTCATGACACCGGTGACGACGATCTGCCGCGTTCCCGTATCGTGCAGGAGCGTTTCCAGGGGAGTGCGGTAAAATGCGTCGTACTCCTCCTTGTCCAGCACCGTGCAGCCGGCGGCGTCCAGCAGGGGCGAGATTGCCGCCCGGTCCTGATCCAACAGAATGGTATCACGCCACCACCGCCGCATCATTGTATTTCCCTGTTCCCGGTTGCCGTGCCTGGTGACGATCACCGGTCTGCCCCTGGCAATGAAAAGCGTTTTCAGACGATTGACGGTGTCGATGATCGCCGGGGAGGACGGCACGAACGCGTGGGACTCCGGCTCGAGAAAATACCGCTGCATGTCGAGAACGAGCAGGGCGCAGGAGCCGGGATCGAGCAGGTGTGCCGGGGATGCGGGGGCCAGGCCGGCGTCCCGCATGATGGCCGCGGCATCGGCGTCACTACTGCCGGGTCGCAGATATGTCTCTTTGTTCGTTTTCAGATTACAGGTCGCTTTTTTTCGTTGCTGCCGGCGTAACGGGAGTCAAGTTTACTAAATGAAGAGGACAATGTCAATGAAAATCACTTGCATTTATTGAGGTCCGCGTCTATATTAAACGCCTGATAAACAGCCCGCTACGAATCCCTGAAACTGACTACTGAATGAGGTCCCACGGTGAACGAACAGCAGATGCACGCACATATAGCCGCTGAACTCCGCATCAGCCCCGCCCAGGTGAGCAGGACCGCCGCCCTGCTCGATGACGACAACACGGTACCGTTTATCGCCCGTTACAGAAAGGAAGTCACCGGCAGTCTCGACGAAGAACAGATCAGGGCCGTGCAGGACCGGCTCAAATATCTGCGAACGCTGGAAGAGAGGAAGCAGTCCGTGCTCAAAAGCATTACCGAACAGGGAAAGCTGACCCCCGAACTCGAAAAGGCGATCCGGGAAGCGGACAAACTGCAGGATGTGGAGGATCTCTATCTTCCCTACAAACCGAAACGGCGCACCCGGGCCACCGTCGCCCGGGAAAAGGGGCTGGAACCGCTGGCCCTGCTCATCATGGCCGCGGAAACCATGTCTGGGGATCCCCTGGCCGCCGCCGCAGCCTACATCGATCCGGAAAAGGGCGTGGATACCGCTGAAGATGCGCTGGCCGGGGCCTGCGACATCGTGGCCGAAACCGTCGCTGAAAACGCCGAGATACGCAAACTGATCAGGACCGCATTTCTCGAAACCGGTGTGGTGGCCAGCGAAACCGCCGACAAGGAAAAAGCCGCCCGCGATTACGAAATGTACATGGATTTTCGGGAAGCCGTCAGAACCGTGCCGTCCTACCGGATCCTGGCCATCAACAGGGGGGAAAAAGAGGAGGCCCTCTACGCCTGGATCGATGTGAATGACGACGAGATGATCGCGGCCGTCGAATCCGCGCTGCTGACCCCGGATTCGAAAGACATATTCACACCCTGGTACCGGGCGGCCATCGCGGACGGGTACACCAGGCTCATCGAACCGGCCATTCAGCGGGAAGTCCGCACGCTGCTGCGGGAACGCGCCGAACAGCACGCCATCGACGTGTTTTCGAAAAACCTGCGGGCCCTGCTGATGTCCCCGCCCCTGAAGGGATCGGTCATTCTCGGCATCGATCCCGGGTACCGCACCGGCTGCAAGGCCGCGGTTATCGACTCCACCGGCAAATATATCGAGGGCACCACCATCTATCCCCACGCTCCCCAGAAACAGTGGGACGCGGCGAAACGGACCCTGGCCCGACTTGTCGGTGACCACGGCGTGGACATTATCGCCATCGGAAACGGCACGGCCGGCAGGGAGACGGAACAGCTTGCCGCGGAGCTGATCGGGGAGCTGGACCGGGATCTGCACTACGCCATCGTCAACGAAGCCGGCGCATCTGTGTACAGCGCCTCCCCGGTGGCGAAGAAGGAGTTCCCCGATCTGGATGTCTCCATGCGGGGGAACATCTCCATTGCCCGCCGTCTCCTCGACCCCCTTTCGGAACTGGTCAAGATCGATCCAAAATCCATCGGCGTGGGTCTCTACCAGCACGATGTCGACCAGAACAGGCTGGGAGAATCACTGGACGCGGTGGTCGAATCCTGCGTCAACCAGGTCGGCGTCGATCTCAACACCGCCTCCTCTTCCCTGCTGCGGTATGTGGCGGGCATCAACAGCCGCACCGCCGACAATATCGTCTCCCTGCGGGAGGAACGGGGTTTCCTCGATTCCCGCATGCTGCTCAGGGAAGTGCAGGGGCTCGGTGAAAAGGCGTTCACCCAGTGCGCCGGGTTCCTGAGGATCCCCGAGAGCGACACCCTCCTGGACCGAACGGCCGTACACCCCGAATCATACGAGGCGGCGACCCGGCTCGTCGACTTTCTCGAACTCGATATGGAGCAGATCAAGCGGGACGGGTCGCTGCTGAAACAGCGGATCGACCGCGCCGGAAAACCGCTGGACGAGATCGCCGGTGTCTGCGGCTGCGGCCGGGAGACGCTCACGGACATCATTTCTGCCCTGGAGAAGCCGGGACGGGATCCCCGTTCGGCAATGCCCGCGCCGGTGCTGCGCAGCGATGTCCTCTCCATGGACGACCTCTACGAGGGGCTGGTGCTCAAGGGGACGGTGCGGAACGTGGTCGATTTCGGCGCCTTCGTGGACATCGGCGTCAAACAGGACGGACTTGTCCATTTGAGCCGGATGGCCAGGAAGTTCGTGAAGAATCCCCTGGACATCGTGTCCGTGGGAGACATCATCGACGTCAAGATACTCAGCGTCGACAAGGAACGGGGCCGGATCGCCCTCTCCATGATCCTGGACTGAGCGAACCGGGGGTTCGCACCCCGGCAACGGCAAGGAGAGAGTCACATGCTCCTCTGGTACACACTTCCCCTGGCGGCGCTCGCCGCCGGATACACTTTTCTGCTGCTCGGCCTGGCCGCGCGTATCCGGGGCTATGCACCGGCACGGGACGGTAAGGAGCTGACCATATCAGTGGTCGTTCCCGCGCATAACGAGCGGCAGCGACTGGCCCCGCTGCTCGCGGCCCTGGACGGACAGCGCTATCCCGTTCACCTGCGGGAGTACATATTCGTGGACGACCGTTCCGATGACGGGACCGGCGCCCTGCTCGCCGATTACTGCCGCGGCCGCCCCGACCGCACCCTGGTGACGATAGTTCCCGGGGAAGCGGGGCCCTCTCCCAAAAAACGGGCGATCAGCGCCGGTGTCGCGGCAGCGGCAAACGAAATCATCATCACCACCGACGCTGATGGGGCGCCGTCCCCTGAATGGCTCGCAAACACCGCGTCCCTCTTCAGCGGGAACGTCACCATGGTCATCGGCTACGCCCCCTACCGCACGGACGGCCCCTTCCGGACCCTGTTCCACCGCCTGCTTGCCTTCGATTACATGGCCATGGGGACCGTAGCCGCCGCCGCCGCGGCAGCCGGCTGTCCGGCAACATCGTTCGGCGCCAATCTCGCCTATCGAAAACGCAGCTTTGACGCCATCGGGGGGTTCGGAGAAGCCGCCCGCCACCTTTCCGGAGATGACGATCTGCTGGTGCACCGGTTTCAGGCCTCTTATCCGGGGACCGTCGTCTTCAACGGGGATCCCGCGGCCGCGGTGCCGAATCCGCCTCCTCCGGACTTCCGGGCTTTCGTCAGACAGCGGCTGCGCTTTTCTTCCAAGCACACGGCCTATCCGCCCCGGCTTCTTTTCTGGATGGGGCTGGTGTACTGCTTCAATCTTGCCCTGACCGCGGGTCTGGGATGCTCTTTATTCGATGTACGGTATGCCGTTCCCGCCGCCGCGGCCCTGCTTGTCAAGGCGGGCGCCGACCTGGCACTGCTCGTCAGGGGCCGCCGCTTTCTCCGGGAACGGAACTTCATACCGCTCTACCCCCTGGCAGCCGTCCCCCACCTGCTCTATGTCGTGTTCATACCGCTGTTCGCGCGCTTCGGCTCCCGGCGCTGGTAGTCCCGATTCCTGCGCGTCCGGCTGTGATCTGTCCCGTCCGGGCGCGGCAGAAAGGGCGGCGTCCAATTTGTAGTTGACAATAGGTGCGGTATTGCGTATCTTTAGTCTAATCCAAATCCAGTACATTACCAAACCTTACTATAGTATAGCCAACGGAGACGACTGTGGATATTTTCGAAAAATGTCATAAGTTCACGCGTGCCAAGGACGCCATCGAAGCGGGCATCTACCCCTATTTCCAGCCGATTCAATCGGGTCCGGGCTCGGAAGTGATCATTGGCGGCAGAGAACTGATCATGATCGGCAGCAACAACTATCTCGGCCTCACCGGTCACCCGAAAGTGCTCGAGGCCGCCATCCATGCCATCAAAAAGTACGGATCAGGATGCACCGGATCCCGCTATCTGAACGGCACCCTGGATATTCACATGGAACTGGAAGAGCGGCTGGCCGCTTTCATGAAGCGGGATGCCGTGGTCTGTTTTTCAACCGGCCATCAGAGCAACCAGGGAGCGCTCTCCGCGATTATCGGGAAAAATGATATCGTATTCACCGACCGTGCCGATCACGCCTCCATCGTCGACGGCGTGCGGCTCTCCTTCGGCAGAGTGGTGAAATACCGTCATAACGACATGGACGATCTCGAACGCATGCTGAAGCGTTATGAGAATCATGAAGGCGGCAAGCTCATCGTTACGGACGGTGTGTTCAGCATGGAAGGCGATATCGTCAACCTGCCGCAGGTGGTCGCCCTGGCTGAGAAGTACGACAGCGCCGTCTATGTGGATGACGCCCATTCTGTGGGTGTGCTCGGAAAACACGGCCGCGGCACCGCCGAGCATTTCGCGCTCGAGGACAAGGTCGATCTGAGCATGGGGACGTTCAGCAAGTCATTCGCCTCCATCGGCGGATTCATCGCGGGAGATGAAGACGTCATCCACTACATCAAGCACATGGCCCGTTCCCTGATCTTCAGCGCCAGTCCGCCGCCGGCTTCAGTCGCAGCCGTTCTCGCCTGCCTCGACATCATCGAGGCTGAACCGGAGCGTCTGGAGAGGCTCTGGAAAAACACCAGGATGATGAAAACCGGTTTCGACAGTCTCGGCTTCGACACCGGGCACTCGGCCACGCCTATCATTCCGATCAAGATCGGGCGGGATGAAGACTGTTTTGCCTTCTGGAAACTGCTGTTTGAAAACGGCGTCTTCGCCAACCCCGCCATCAGCCCCGCGGTGCCGCCCAACGAGGCGATCATCAGAACCAGCTACATGGCGACCCATACCGAAGAAGAGCTGACAAAGGTACTGGAAATATTCGCGAAACTGGGCAAGCAATTCGGTATCATTTAACGGGAGGAAGATCGTGGGAGATGAATCCGTTCGCATCATTCCTGTGACCGCCGGAAAAGACTGGAAGCGGTTTGTAACATTTCCCTATCACCACTATCGCAACGACCCGAACTGGGTCCCGCACCTGCTGGTGGACCAGAAGGATCTGCTCGATTTCAGGAAACACCCCTTCTGGCGTCACGCGGACGGGCAGTATTTTCTGGCCGAAAAGAATGGAAGGGTTGCGGGGCGCATCGCCGCGATCATCGATCACAAGCACATCGAGTTCCATAACGAAAAAATCGGTTTTTTCGGATTTTTCGAAACGATCAACGACGAAACCGTCGCCTTCGCGCTGCTGGACGCGGCAAAACAGTGGCTGAAAGAGAGACATCTGCCGAGAATGCGGGGACCGCTCAATCCCTCCCAGAACGAGGAGTGCGGTCTGCTCATCGATGCATTCGATTCCCCGCCCATGATCATGATGACCTACAATCCCCCCTATTACGTCGATCTCATCGAGTCCTACGGATTGAAGAAGGCCATGGACCTCTACGCGTACGAGGTGGACGGCACCCAGGATCCTCCCCCGAAACTGGTACGGGTGGCGGAAGAGATTCGTAAAAAACACGAACTGACCGTCCGCCCCATCGACATGAAACACTACACCCGCGACACCGAAAAAGTGTGGGAGGTCTACAACAAGGCCTGGAGTAAAAACTGGGGATTCGTGCCGTTTACCCGCGAAGAATTCGAGCATCTGGCCAAGAACATGAAATCAGCCATTGTCCCCGAACTGGCCCTGATCGCGGAAATCGACGGGAAACCGGTGGGATTCGGCATTACCCTTCCCGATGTCAATCAGGCGCTGATCAAGCTCAACGGCAGGCTGCTGCCCTTCGGTATCTTCACGCTGCTGTACTACATGAAAAAAATCAACAGGGTGCGCATCATCATTCTCGGAGTCATTCACGAGCACCAGCGGAAAGGCATCGATTCCATACTCTATCTCGACACCTGGCGCAACGCCGTGAAAAACGGGTTCATGTACGGGGAAATGTCCTGGATACTGGAATCCAATAAAATGATGAACCGATCGGCGAAAATGCTGCAGGGAAAAGTGTACAAGACCTACCGGCTCTACGAAATGAAGATATGACCGGGATGATTGTGGACACTTCCGTGAGTGATACCTGACGAGGCTGTCCTTTTTTTGCTACAGCCACAAAACTATACATTACAATGTGTTAGAAAACAGACAGCTGGCATGCTGTCTGTTTTTTTTGACAAAAGGGAGATACATAACGCTGCGGGCGTCATACAAGATATAGTGTAAGAGTTTGTAAATATGTGATTTAAACAGGGGGCTTCCGCCGCGGCATGCTTATTGCTTGCTAAAAGAACGGTTTAGTTGGGAATCGAACACCTTCTCCCGAATCACCACGCCCAGGTCCGGGCCCCCTTCCCGGATCTGGGCGCCCTTTTTTCAGTCAATCCAGTAGAGAATCCGGCCGCATTGCTCACAGGTGATAAGTTCGCTGTCATCCCAGGCCCGGGCCTTGTAGGACGTAGGCTGCCTGGCGAAACAGCCGAGACAGACATCCCTGCTTACGGGAGCGATAGGACGGTGCTGTCTGGCGGCGATCCGCTGAAAGGTGCGCAGATACCGGGGATGCAGCGCGCGCTCCAGCTCCTGGATCGCCTCCTCCAGCCGGGAGAGGTTTTCCACCTGGAAACCGATGCCGCGCACGGCTTCGTCTCTCAGTTCCTGCAGCATCAGTACCAGGTCCTGGTACTGGACGAGCAGTTCCAACTGACTTTTTCCCGCCATTATCGCAATCCCTCCTCAAGCGTCTCGATAAATTCCCCGTAGGTGCCGCATTGCAGGAGCGAGGCGCGAATGTCGTCGTTCCTCACTATTTCCACGATTTTCCCAAGAATCGGCAGATAGTGGTTATGGGTATCCTGGGGCGGCGCCACGATGAGGAAAAAGAGGTTCACCGGTTCCCCGTCCGGAGCGTTGAAGTCGACCCCCCCGGGAGAGATGCCGACCACGATGATCACTTCACTGACCGCCAGGGTCCGGCAGTGGGGCACGGCGATATTGCGGCCGATGCTGGTGCTGCCGAGGGCCTCCCGCTTCTGCAGTGTTTCCAGGATGATAGTCTTATTTTTAATGAGACTGTTTTTCAGGAGAGGTTCCACGAGTTGCCCCAGAACACCGGCGGTCGTATCGGCATCGATGTCGGCGACGAAAAGATGTTCCCTGAAATAGCCCAGCAACAGCTGATTCTGCATACAGCCTCCTGTTTAGAGAAAGTCGGAATATTTTTTCTTGCGTATGGTTTCCACGGCCTTTTTCACATCTTCGGCCCTGTCCCGTTTGCAGATAAGCGTCACACCGCCCTCCTTGACAACGATGAGATCCTCGCAGCCCACCAGGGCGATGATCTCGCTGTCGTTGTCCACGTAGGAATTGACCGTGTCGATACAGACCGCCCTGCCGTTTATGGCATTGCCGTCCTTGTCTTTCCTGGAGAGCAGATAGACCTGCTCCCAGCTGCCCAGATCGTTCCACTCGAAATCACCCTCGACCATCATCACATTGGCGGCTTTCTCCATTACCCCGTAATCGATGGATATATTCTTGATCTGACGGTAGACGTTCTTGAGCACGGTCTCGTACTCGGGCTTCCCGATCACCTTGCGAATGTCCATGAGGGCGTCGTAGAGCTCGGGCAGATACTCCTCCACGGCTTTGAGGAAGGTTGAAACCTTGAAAATGAACATGCCGCTGTTCCAGAAAAAATCGCCGCTCTCGAGGAACCGCCGGGCGGTTTCCAGATCGGGTTTTTCGGCGAAGGTCTTCACCGTGTAGGCGCTGACTTTCGAGATTTCCGCCAGCCTGGTATTCCGCTGAATGTATCCGTAACCGGTTGCCGGCCGGTCGGGGGTGATGCCGATGGTGACGAGGCTGTCGTGTTCCCGGGCGACCTGTACCCCGGCGAAGATCGTCTTTTTGAATTTCTGTTTGTTGCCGATCAGGTGATCGGCGGGCAGCACGATCATTATCGCTTCCGCGTTCCGCTTCTGAATGTGCAGCGCGGTCAGCCCCAGGCAGGGAGCCGTGTTCTTTCCTTCCGGTTCAAAAATGAAATTCTTCTCGGGGACGGAACCGACATGTTTCAGCAGCTCGTCCCTCTGGGACCGCTGGGACACGATGTAGAGATGCTCGCCCGATGCGTAGGAACTGATACGGGATACGGTCTCCTGAATGAGGGACCGCTTCCCCTGTATGGTGAGAAACTGCTTTGATTTGGCGGCTCTGCTCCGGGGCCAGAAGCGGGTCCCGGTGCCGCCTGCCATTATGACACAATACATCGGCCGATCTCCCAGGGATTGGAGGTGGTTGCACGTTCGGTGCCGTATACAATAAGGTGATATCCGGTGTGAAAAAATACGGAAAAAAATGAGCGACGGTTACAGCGGAAACAGTATGTGTTCAGTATTTTCACGGACGCAAAGTAAAGACAAAATATTAAAAATGCAAGCCAAATAAATTCAGGAAACAGGCGCGGCTCTTCTCCCGGAGCGCGGCCGGAGTGGAATCATTGGTGATCACCAGGTGGGATCTGGAAGCTTTGCTCTCCTGGGACAGCTGCAGCCCGTCCCGGCGATGGAACTCATCCCGGGACCAGCCGCGTTCCCGGTGCAGGCGCCGGTAACGGCGTTCGTCGGGAGCGACGACGGTGATCACCCTGTCGAACCGGTCTTCGGCGCCGCACTCGAAGAGCACGGCCATATCCGCGACGATGTAGCGGCAATCGGGGTTCGCCTTCATGTCCGCGATTGTCCGGTCCAGCAGGGCGAGCATGGGCGGCCAGACGATATCGGTCAGGTCGCGAAGACGGGCGCTGTCGGCGAAGGCCAGTTCCGCCAGCGCGGTCCTGTCGATGCGGCCGTTTACCGCCACACCGGGGCCGAAGACGGCGGCGAGCCTCCCGACGACGCCGGGGTCCCCGGCGAGAACGGAATGAGCGAGGTGATCGACGTTGATGAGACAGCCTCCCCGGGAGGCAAGCTCACGGCTGAAGGTCGTTTTTCCGGCGCCGGGATTGCCGGTGACACCAATGACCATGGATGGGCTCCCCTGGTTTTGCGGCTTCAATATACAGAACGGGCCGGGAAATAACAACCTTATTCGCTTGACAAAGAAAAAAAGTCGTTTTACATTGAACAAAAATAGATGTCGACATCATCATGGAGGCTGAGATGACAACGGGCATGACCATCCGATCACTTATGGAAGAGAGTATCACCGCGCATCGGGATCTCCCCGCCATATCGTTCTGTGACACCACTCCCCTCACCTTCGGAAACCTGGAGGAGAACATACACAGACTGGCCGCCGACCTGCTCTCCCGCTCCGTTCAGAAGGGGGACGCCGTTGCCATTCTCAGCGATAACTGTCCCAACTGGGTGATCGCCTACCTCGCCGCAGCCTACATCGGCGCAGTGGCCGTGCCGATATTGACCGGCTTTCCCGATTCCGACATCCGTCAC
Source organism: bacterium (assembly GCA_016934955.1). Classification (GTDB taxonomy): domain Bacteria; phylum Zhuqueibacterota; class QNDG01; order QNDG01; family JAGLOF01; genus JAFGRY01. The sequence continues at coordinate 285,219 of JAFGRY010000049.1, forward strand.
ATTCTGCGCAATGCCGATGTAAAGGCACTGTTCATTTCAGACAAACTGCGCGGCAAGCTCGATGACTTCGAAAGCGATGCGCTCGGCGTCGTGTACCGTATCGAAGATTTCAGCGCCGAATATCGCAGCGCCAGGATGGCCGATGTCTACAAAAAACTGCGGGACCCGGCGGGCAGAAAGAAAAAGAGCGCGCCGTCCCCCGCAGAGATCCTTTCGGCCGCGCCCGTACCCGTTCCGGAAGACCTGGCCGCCATTATCTACACCTCGGGTACCACGGGCAGTTCCAAGGGCGTGATGCTCACCAACCGCAACATCGCCAGCGACGTGGTCAATGCCCTGAAAAAGTTCCCCCTCACCACCGACGACCGTTTTCTCTCGATTCTGCCCCTCGCCCACACGTTCGAAGCGACGGGCGGCATGCTCTGCCCGCTCGCCGCCGGTGTCAGCATTTACTACATGGAGGGGCTGCCAACCCCCCAGAAGCTGCTTGCCGCCATGTCCCGGGTCAGGCCGACGGGAGTGCTCACCGTCCCCCTGGTGGTGGACAAAATATACCGGAAGCGGGTGCTGCCAAAAATTCAGAGCAGCCGGCTTCTCAGTCTTCTCTACAGGCTTCCCGCGGTCAGGAAAACCATCAACGGCAAGGCCGGGGAAAAGATGATCGAGTCCTTCGGCGGGCAGCTGCGCTTTTTCATGTTCGGAGGCGCTGCCCTCAATCCCGACGTGGAAACCTTTATCAGGGACGCCCGCATCAGCTATTCAACCGGGTACGGCATGACCGAAACCGCGCCAATTCTCACCATCAATCCCTTCGGCCGGGTAAAAGCGGGATCCTGCGGGCAGGCGATCCCGGAAGTGACCATCTCCATCGACAGTCCCGACCCCGCCACCGGCATCGGCGAAATCATCGTCAGGGGGCCGAACGTAATGCAGGGGTACTATAAAAATCCGGAGGCGACAAAGGAGATCATGGACGACGACGGCTGGCTGCACACCGGAGATCTCGGGTACCTCGACAAAGAAGGATATCTCTTTATAAAGGGACGGTCGAAAAACGTGATCATCGGCCCCTCCGGCGAAAACATCTTTCCGGAAATCATCGAACAGCTGCTGCTGCAGAACGAGTACATCCAGCAGGCCATCGTCTTTAAAAAAGGGCACGCGCTCACCGCAAAAGTGTACCCTGACTACGATGTGATCGATGAGCAGTACGGCCGCCGCGATCTCAACGAAAACGAGGCGTCCGCCCTGATCGCGACCATTCTCGAGCAGGTGCGGGTGCAGACCAACGAAAAACTGGCCGTCTTCTCCCAGCTGTCGAAGATGGAGGAATACCCCGAGCCATTCGAAATGACTCCGACCAACAAGGTAAAGCGGTATCTCTACATTTGAACGACATTCCGAAAGGAGCCCCGCGTTGATGTCCGACTCCAGGCTCAGCGCCCTCGCCCATCTGCTTGTCGACTACTCGGTGGAAGCGCGCAGGAACCAGAAAATCACCATTTCGGGTTCAGTGGCCGGGCTGCCCCTGGTCCGGGAAGTGTACCGTGAGGTACTCGAGGCCGGCGCTCATCCCAATCTGAGGCTCGGATTCGAAGGACAGGAAGATCTCTTCCACCGGACGGCGCAGGATCACCAGCGGGAATACGCCGACCCCTTCCAGCTCTATGAAACGAAGAACGCCGACGCCCTCATCATGATCATGCCCGGGTACAATCCGCATGAATTGACGGCGGTGTCACCCGAGGCGAAGCAGCAGGTAATCAGGGCGCGGAACCCGATCATGGAAACGATCTTCAGCCGCTGGAGCTCGGGCGAATTCAACTGGGTCGGCACGCTCTTCCCCACCGCGGCCCTCGCTCAGGAAGCACGTATGTCCCTGCAGGACTACACCGAGTTCGTTTTCGCCTGCATGCACATGAACGACGATGATCCGGCGGCGTTCTGGCGCGCCTTCAGCAGGGAGCAGCAGCAGCGGTGCGACCGGCTCGATCAAGCGGCTTCCATCCGCATCACCGGTGAAGACACCGACATCACCTTCTCCTGCCGGGGCCGCACCTGGATCAACTGCGACGGAAAGAACAACTTTCCGGACGGCGAAATCTTTACCGGCCCGGTTGAAGAGAGCGTCGAGGGGGCCATCCGCTTCACCTATCCGGGGATCTACCAGGGGGAAGAGATCGAGAATATCTTTCTGCGCTTTGAACACGGCAGGGTGGTGGAGGCGACAGCGGCGAAGGGACAGAGACTGCTGGAGAAGGTGCTGGAGACCGACGAAGGATCGCGGCGCCTGGGCGAAGCCGCCATCGGCACCAACTACGGCATCGACCGTTTCAGCAAAATGATGCTCTTTGATGAAAAGATGGGCGGCACCGTGCACCTGGCGCTGGGCCGCGGCATACCCCGGAGCGGCAGCAGGAACGTATCGGCCGTTCACTGGGACATGCTCAAAGACATGAAAAACGGCGGCTGTATCTATGCCGACGGCGAGCTCATCTACCGGGACGGGCGCTTCCTCGATTGATCAGTGCTTTGATTTCCCGGGATTTTTCCCTATCTTGACCGGTGACTGCCGGTCATGACTATCACAGAAGAGGGGTGTAATTATGCTTGAAAATCCGCTTGTCACCGCAAAGCTGGATGAATGGACCCGGGACTTCGATCTCAAAAACCAGATAAAGATCGACAAAAAGTATATCCACAAGGTCAACGACCAGAACAATTTCGTCTCCCGCATCGAACAGATCGCCAGCGGGGATGAAGACGTCTTTCTGAGTCAGGTCTATATCGACACCAGCCACCCCTACTACTTCGAACACGATTATGACCATATTCCCGGCATGATGATGATCGAGGCCGGCCGTCAGATCGGGACCGCCGTCGCCCACCTGTTCTATCACGTCTCTTTCGACACCGTGTTCATCCTCAATGAGATGACCATCCGGTTTTTCAAATACGTGGAGGTCGTCAAACCGCTGTTCATCAAATCGATGGTCCGCAACAAGCTGATGAAGCGGGACAAGCTGATCCAGATGGAGCATGACGGCCACTTCATTCAGGACGGCCGGGAAGTCGGTTACATGAGCGGCACCTGGCAGATGTACGACAAACGGATCATCGACCGCTTCCGCAAGTCGGCCCGCAATATTTCCCTGGACATCAGCTGATCCATGGCTGTCTGTTCCTACGTCTACTGCCGCACCCGTTACAGCGACGGACGTGAACGCTGCCCCGTGTGCGGCCTTCCCGTGCACGGTACCATGCCCGGCACGACCGCCGAAGCGCTGGCGCTCGCCCCGCAGATTCCCGCCGGGATCATCGACATGCACCAGATCATCCCCGCCCGAGACGGCATGCTGGAATTGCAGCTCGCCATGATGGCGGGGCTGGGCATCGAGACAGCCCTGCTGCAGTCGGTCCCCTCCAAAGTGACCTCGATCAGCGGCAACCGTCCCCTGCGGAACATCAGGGACAGCCATCCCCGGCGGTTCATTATTTCCCATTTCATGGATCCCCGCTACCCCCTGGCGATCCGGCGGCTGCGGCAGTACCGGGAAGCGGGCGTGCGGGTGATCAAGCTGCTCCCCTGTCTCGGATACTATCCCGACGACCGCCGCTGGCACCGGTTCTTCAGCACCATGGAATCGCTGTCGATGACAGCCATGATCCACACGGGATTCATCACCGCCCGGCACAAGCAGGAAGAGCGGAACGCGGGGGTCTTTCTGAACTCGAAATACGGACAGCCCGTCTATTTCGACGTGCCCGCCCGCCGCTACCCCGGCATTCAGTTCATTCTCTGTCACATGGGCGGCTCGATCTGGACCCGCCAGGCCGCCGAGATGGTCAATCAGCACGAAAATGTGTGGGGGGACATCAGCGGATCGGGCCTGCAGGCCCTGAAACGGCTGGCCGGGGAAGAGATCGCCGTTGACTGGTCCAGACTCTTCTGGGGAAACGACTCATCACCCCTCGCCTACCCGCTCAATCTCCGCATTCTTCACCACCACCTGGAAGCGGCGGGATTGAAGGAACTGCTGCCCGGACTGCTGCGGGACAACGCCGCCGGCTTTCTGCGGAACCACCTCGCATGACGCCGCCGGTCAACCATCCCTTCTTTCTGGGGCTGCGGCTGCTCCTGAAAACCCTTGTCCGCGCCTGGCTCCGTATCTCACGGGGGCTCGCGGTCCTCGGCCGGGAGCATCTTCCCGCCAGACGCCGCGGCTGCATGCTCATCGCCAATCACGCCGCCTTCATCGATTCCGTGTATATCATCGCGGCGGTGCGGCCGCGCTTCACCATCTGCGGGGCCAAACCGAAATACTTTGAAAAACCCCTCAGCGGATTTCTCTTTCGAACCGCCAATATCATGAAAGTGACCGGAGAAGATCAGTTCCTGGCGGACTGCGTTCGTCTGCTCGCGGCCGGAGAAGCCATACTCATCTACCCGGAAATGGGAAGAAATCCCGCGGGGATGGGGCCCTTCACAACCTGGGCGGCCCGGGTCGCCCTGGAGAGCGGCGCCCCGGTAATCCCCCTCTACCTGTACGGGACCACTCAGGGGGATACGGGGAGAAAAACGCTGGCCGCGGGGCCTCCATTCACTCCCAGCGGGGACAGGGAAGCGGTCACCGCTGAATTCCGGCGGCGCATTCTCGCCTGCCGGGAACTGGTCCGCCCTCCGGAGGTGAAAGGACGGACTCAATGAACGTGCTGATCACGGGAGCGACCGGATTCATCGGCAGACACGCGGCAATGACCCTGCTGCCTGAACGGAACATCTCGGTGCGTCTGCTGCTACTCGAGTCGGAGCTGGGGCATGCCGGCGATTTCCCCGGCGCCGATATCGTGCCCGGCGACATGACCGATGCCGGCGTGCTCGCCCGGGCCGTCGACGGCTGCGATGCGGTCATTCACCTGGCCGCGAAAAACATAGACCGCGACGGCACGGGATTCACCGCCGTGAACGTGACCGCCACGGAAACGCTCTGCCGGGCAGCCGTAAGCGCCGGAGTCTCCACCTTCATCTATCTCAGCAGTGTGGGCGTATACGGGCACCACCGTCATACCAACGCCGACGAGACGGCACCGGTGCGGCCCGACAGCGATTTCAGCCGTTCCAAGGCAGCCGCCGAGAAGATCGTGCTCGAGCACCACCTGCGCGGGGATTTCACCGCCGTGATCCTGCGCCACCGTTTCGTCTACGGCCCCGGTGACCTGCATGTCATCCCCCGCATGGTGAAAGCCGCCCGCTCCTATCCGTTCCTGATCAGCGGCGGCAGGGCGCACATCTCCCTGATCCTGGTCACTGAACTGGCAGCGGTCTTCCTCGCTTTTCTGCGCGGTGGCGGGGACCGGGACGAACATCCGGTCTATCATGTCACGGACGGACACCCCCTCAGGTATCGCGACCTTATCTTTCGCATCTGCGACGAATACGGGTACAAGCGTCCCCGCATCAGCATTCCCTTCCGGCTGCTCTACCTGCCGGTGAGGCTGAAGGAGCTGCTGCTGGGGATCGATCCCGAGGCGACACCATCGTCCATCTCCTCCATGCGGCTGAAGCTGGTGGCCCTTGACAACTCTTTCTCGAATGAAAAACTGCTGAAACGGTTTCCCGGGCTCTCGTTCACGCCGTTCGAGGAGGCGTTTGGAGAACTGGTGGAGTATTATCGGGAACAGTAGAGAGGTCGGGTATCGATCGGTATCGCTATCGGTATCGCCATCGGTCTTCGGAAGGTACACACATATATTTCCAACGAAAAACACAAAAAACACGAAAAAAGATTATTTCCAGGATAGCAAATGAAACAATCACTCACCACCAAAACCGCCGTCGTCACCGGCGCCTCTTCGGGGATCGGGGCGGCCCTGGCCCGGGAACTGGCACGGGCCGGCTGCAATATTGTAATCTTCGGACGGAGAAAGGAGCGGCTGGAAGCGCTCAGAAAAGAGCTGGAGGACACCTGCGGGGTGCGGGTGCTGCCGTTCAGTGTCGACATCAGGAATGAAAGGAAAATGGCGTCGTCGATCGAATCCGCGGCAAACACTCTGGGAACCATCGACCTGGTGTTCGCCAATGCCGGTTTCACCATCCCCGGCGCCTGCGAGCAGCTGCATCCCGACGATTACCGCACTATTTTCGATACCAATTTCTGCGGCATGCTCAACACGCTCTACCCCGCCTTTCCCCATCTGAAACAGAGCGGCGGCGTGCTGGTCATCGTGGGAAGCATTCTCGGCGAGTTCGGCATTATGGAACGGTCGGCCTATGTGGCGACGAAATTCGCCCTGCGGGGGTTCTACGAATCGGTGCGCTACGAACTGAAAGAGGCGGGGATCCGCTGCCTGCTGGCCGAACCCGGGTTCGTGAGGACGGAACTGCGGTACATGGACAAGAAGGGGAACCGTCTGGAGGCACTGACCGACACGGCGAAAAAGAAAACATCCCACGGCATCGCCGTGTCTCCGGAAGCCGTAGCCGCGGCCATAGTCAGAGCCATCCCATCCCGCGGCTACCGGAAACGGATCATCACCGGCCACGCCACCATCTTCGCCTTTCTCAACTGGCTCATGCCCGGCCCGCTCTCGGCGCTGGTGTATGCCAAGCGGGAGTTTTTCAGAAGGAAAGTAGTGAAATGAGCGATCTGCGCATTACTCATCTCCAACGAAAGACACGGAAAGCACGAAAAGAAGATAGAGTAAAGTGTTAGAATTAAGCGCGTTGTTTACAGTTTTAGGATTTCCTATATTGTACGAACAGGAGGAAATCCATGGTCATTCACAAAC
>JAFGRY010000050.1 GCA_016934955.1 bacterium
CTCCAGCCTCCAGCCTCCAGCCTCCAGCCTCCAGCCTCCAGCCTCCAGCCTCCAGCCTCCAGCCTCCAGCCTCAGTTCGGAGTGCCGAAAAAAAAGCGCTTCCGCGCCCCGGCCCGTCCTGGGCGGAGACGGGAAGCATGGTAAGAGATCCCCTGACCTTGCCGTCCTGGCAGGAAGGAAACTCTCAATGTGTGCACGTGACAAGGAGGCAGGAAGGCATCCCCGCACCTCTGTCCATCCTGGACGGAGGTGTAGGGATGATTATCTGTCACGTGGTACCTGAATGACTGTTCGGTGATTCGACCAACGATAAAACAACAAGCGTGCCAGAGTTTTATCTATTTACGCAAGTTTATTTTTTATATACAGTTACGATTTTTAAAATCATTAAAAAATTCAATGAGAGAGAACATTTGTGTCAGTTTTTGTATACAATACAATGAAGGAGTAATGCTATCCTTCTTTATTTATTAATACTTGTGATTGTGAGCTTTTTTATAATTGACGTGAATAAAAAAAGAGACAGGGAGGGTCGATCTTCAGGCCGAATGGCTCTTTCAGGGCGAAATGGCTGGCAGGAAGGGGGACGGGGCTGTGGAACGAAGCACGGCTACGGACTCTTTTTCCTGACGTGCTCAACCGCGTTCTCGGCCATTCTGGTCAGCAGCCGCTCCGTCTCCGCCTTCTCCGCTTCGCTGAATCCTTCGGTCAGCACCGCTGACCAATCATGCAGCACCTGGCGCAGCTCCGGGATGAGCGCCCGTCCCTTGTCTGTGAGGAAGATATGCACGGCCCGGTGATCCTCGCTGGCCTGCTGCTTGCTGACGTACCCGTTCGCGACAAGTTTTTTAATCGCACGGGCCGTGTTCGCCTTGTCCATGCGCAGCATTTCCGTCATTTCCTGCTGAGTGAGTCCGTCATTGCGGGAGAGCAGAAGCAGAAAGTGGTGGCTGCCGCTGCCCAGGCCCCATTCGGCGAATATTTTATGCAGATACATGCCGGTGTGCCGGTGGATGCAGCTGAGCATCCGTCCGGGACTGAACTGTTTTTTCATCGGGCGGTCTCCCCTGCCGGCTCGAGATGGAAGAGATGCCGGGACCGGTACACGAGCACGACGGCGAGAACGGAACTGAGCAGGTCGGAGATGGGAAAGGCTATCCAGATACCGTTCAGGTGAAAGAATTTCGGCAGGATCAGCACCAGCGGAATCAGCAGCAGAATCTGCCGGGAGAGGGTAAGGATGAGATTCTGCATCGCCTTGCCCGTGGCCTGAAACAGGGTCGCGCCCACCACGTTGATGCCTACCAGCGGGAATGCCAGGATCACATATCGCAGGGCCGTTCGTCCCTGCATAAGCAGTTCCCTGTCATGAGAAAAGAGCCGCAGAAACGCTTCAGGAAACAGAGTGAGCAGCAGCGTGCCGCTGGTGGCAATCACCGTCGTCGCGGCCGTAGCCAGTAGGATCGCCCGTTTCAGATAGGTGAATCGCTTCGCTCCGAAGTTGAAGCCGGCGATAGGCTGCAGCCCCTGGGCGACGCCGATAAGGGGAGTGAAGATAAACATAAGCAGCCGCATCACCACGCCGTACACGGCAATCGCGATATCGCCGCCCAGCGCCCCGAGTTTGTGGTTGAGCAGGATCACCAGAACGCTCATGGCCGTCTGCCTGATGAACGAGGCGATCCCGATGGCGAATACTTCGCGTAAAATAACCGGATCGAGCCGGATGAGACGCACTTTCAGTTTGAGTGAGCTTTTCCCGGATCGGAAAAACAAGACAAGAAACGCTGCGGCACAGACCTGGGCGATAAGGGTGGCGATAGCGGCTCCGCGGATGCCCATATCGAGTACGAGAATGAACAGTGCGTCGAGAACGATGTTGATACCCGCCGAGACCAGCATGGTGGTCATGGCGATTTTTGCATGCCCTTCAGCCCGGGCCATATTGTTGAGGGCCATGGCCATGCTGTGGAGAGTGACGCCGGCGAGAATGATGGAAAGGTACTCACGGGCATAGGGCAGCAGTGTATCGGTAGCGCCGAAGAGGCGCAGCATGCCGTCCAGCCGGGTGTAGCCGATGAGGGTGATAGCGCCGCCGAGAACAAGCACCGCGCCCACGACGCTCCCCATGGTGCGTCCGGCCTTGTCGTAATCTTTTGCCCCCAGACTGCGAGAGAGAAGCGATGCGCCGCCGATGCCGATCATCTGGCCGATAGCGCCTACGATCATTTGAATGGGAAACGCGAGCGCCACGCCGGCAATGCCGTCCGTACCCACGCAGCGGCCGATGAAAATGGTATCAACGATATTGTACAGCGCCATCACCAGCATTCCGATAGTTGCCGGTACGGTGAGACGGAGAAGCAGTTTTCCGATGTTGTGGTCGTCGAGAACGGATTTTTCTTTCAATCGTGTCCCTTTCGTCAAGAGAAATAGTTGATCGCTCAACCAATATAGGGACAATTTGTTGACTTGTCAACTATTTTTTAATGAAAGCGGCGGTGACTGCCCGACTGCAGTTAATCGATGTGTAAATAGAGAGAGGACTGTCCGGGAGTGATATCCCGGACAGTCCGGTGCACTGCCTACATATAGTAGAGATATTTCAATTTAAACACGGCAGCGCGGTCCCGCAGTTTCAGTGTTTCGCCGGGCCGGTACTGCAGTTCGTTGATGGCGAGATAGATCCAGCTCTTGGGTGAAAAGTTGTAGGAGAAGAGGAGCCCGCCGATGAGCTGCTCGACCTCTCCCGAGGAGCGGAACCAGAGGTTGTCGAGATAGATCCGCACGTTCATGTTGTTGATCGGATTCGCCGAGATGAACGGGCGGGAATTGTAGGTGATCTCTTCAATGCTGCCCTGCGGATTCCCTTCCGCGAATATACCGGCGCTGGTGCCGATATTGAAGGACCTGTGCACCTGCCACTGGAAATAGCCGTTCAGCCAGAGATAATCGGCGAGGTAGTCCCGGGAAAAATTGTATGTTTTCGCATATCCGCCGTTGAAACTGGCGTTCCAGCGGGGATTGACGTTATACCAGTTGGAAAAACTGAAAGAATACGCGTCATAAGTGACGTCCAGTTCTTTGGACCGGCCGTAATCGGTGTTGATCTCGAATCCCCAGTTGGTGCGGAACTGCATGTTGAAACCGAACAGCGCCCCGTAATCGGTGAATGCATCGACTTTTTCATAATTGAGGATCGGTCCGACATAGCAGAGAATGGACCGGATGTACCCGTCCTGGAAATACCAGCGCGGTCCCGCCAGACCCACCAGTTCCGCGGTGCCCCGCCAGGGAACGAAGCCCACGTCGTCGATATCGAAGTTGTTCCCCACCACCCGGCTGCGGACGCCCACGATGGCCTTGTCGCTGATCATGGTGAATCCCGCGGATCCTGCGAAGTCTCCCTTGTCGTCCCGGTAGGAGCGGGCTATCTGGTAGGCGAGCTGCCAGTTTGACCCCCGAAACGCGCCGTCCACGTCGATGACCCCGTTGTCTCCCGAGGCCGTATGTTTGCCCACGAAGAGAAGCCCCACCGAGGAGTTCCCCATGATCTGCTTTTTCAGCCGTGCCGATCCGAAGACGGCTCTCTCTTCCACTGAGGTCTCTTCATCGGTTTCATATTCCCGTTCCCCGGTGAAGGCCGTGAACGCTCCGTATTCCCACGCGCCGGCGCGTCCGAATGTCTTGGCGCCGGCCCAGAGCGGCACCTCCGATCCGTCCGGCAGCTTGCGGCCGATGCGGCGGGAATAGAACAGCTCCATAGGGCGGTAGAATCCCATGTTCCGCTGCCGTCCTGAGGCCATAAAGATCTCGTTCCCCTCCGTGAAGAAGGGCCGCCGTTCATCGAAATATGTTTCGTACCGGCTTATATTGAACTCGAACGGATCCGCTTCGATCTGGGCGAAGTCGGGATTGACCGTTCCCTGGAACACCAGCTTGGGCGAGGGATTGTAGAGCACATCCAGACCGGCGTTGGGTTTCACCTCCTTTGATCCGTCTTCCTGCTGTTCGGCCTGCACCAGGCCCACCGGATAGAGCTCAAGGTGCATGCCGCGGATGGTGGGGCGGAATCCGTTGAAATAAAGTTTACCGAATTTCGACACCCGCTGTCCTTCGCTTTCTTCATAACAGCACCAGTAGAGGTCTTCCTTGAGTTCCGCATCGTAACGGTCGAAGTCGAGTCCCCAGGACAGCAGCGACTCATTGTACTGGAGGGACTTGTAGGGTATTTTCATCTCGACGACGAAGCCCCAGTCATAGACCTTCGCGCCGGAAAACCAGATGCCGTCCCAGGTGTAATCGCGGTTGCGGGCGTCGTCGATGAGGCGGCAGTCACTGCGCACGCCGCTGGCGGAAACCCCGAATTTATAGGCGGTGCGGCCGTTTCCGAAGGTGTCAAGCATCAGGGAACAGTGATCTCCGCTGATATTGTCCAGTGATCCTTTATACGCCTGCACGCGGCCGTCATCGTCATAGCAGACAATCATGCAATAGAGCGCGTCCTGGGTGGTGAGGATGCGGGCCACGGTTCTGTTGGTCGGCTCATTGCCGAAATAGGGCATGAGCTGGAAAAAATCGTCAGCGGTCTCCGAGAGCTCCCAGCAGTCGTCGATGATACCGTCGATCACAGGTGCCGTGTCTGTTTTTTTTATGTTGAGGACCTTGTTGTCGTTATGGGCGAAAAGGGCTGCAGACATGCAGAAAATCAGGGGAATATATCGTTTCATACAGCAAATCCTCCGTTGAGTACCAGGTGATCACGGCTGTCCTGAATATGTACGTATATACATGAAAATAGTTACACGTTGACAGACCGGGGAAAATCACGTATATTAAAACTCGTTTGCCTTATCATTTTCATGGAGGAAGCAGCATGCGTTCTCGAAAACTGATGATCCTGCTTGCGGTATGCGGTCTTGCCGCGGCTTCGGTCCCGGTCTCGGCCTGCACGAATTTTCTTGTCACCAGGGGCGCATCCAAAGACGGTTCGGTGATGATCACCTACGCCTGTGATGCGCATACGCTTTTCGGCGAACTCTATTTTACTCCGGCGGGGCGTCATCTGCCAGGCACGATGCTCGATATATATGAATGGGACTCGGGGAGCTACCTGGGCCAGATCCCCCAGGTTCCCGAGACATTTGCCGTCGTCGGCAATATGAACGAGCATCAGGTCAGTATCGGTGAAACCACCTGGGGCGGCAGGGAGGAGCTGTCGGGCCAGGAGGCGATCATGGATTACGGCAGCCTCATGTATGTGACACTGCAGCGGGCGGAGACCGCCCGGGACGCCATCCGGATCATCGGCACCCTGGTGGAGATGTACGGGTACTGCAGCAGCGGCGAGTCCTTTTCTATTTCAGATAAAAACGAAGCCTGGATCATGGAGATCATCGGCAAGGGGCCCGGCAAGAAAGGTGCGGTCTGGGTCGCACGTCGCATTCCGGACGGGTATGTCAGCGCCCACGCGAATTACGCCCGCATCAGAACGTTTCCGCTGGCCGATGGAAAGACATCCATTACGGAAAGGGATTACGAAAAGATCCATAACAAGCATATCGAATGCGTGTATGCCCATGACGTCATCGATCTGGCCAGAGAACACGGCTGGTTTGAGGGCCCGGATGCTGCATTCAGTTTCAGAGACGCCTATGCCCCCGTCGATTTCGGCAACCTCAGATTCTGCGAGGCGCGGGTATGGTCGTTTTTCAACAGGGTAGCCCCTTCACTGCAGCTCGATCCCGCGTACGCGGGGGGTGATGTGCACGCGGAACCGCTGCCGCTCTGGATCAAACCCGATGCCGGTCTCTCGGTAAAGGACATCATGAACTGCATGCGGGATCACTACGAGGGAACCCCTTTTGATATGACGCAGGATGTCGGCGCCGGTCCCTTCAAGCTCCCCTACCGGTTCCGTCCCCTCACCTGGGAAGTGGATGGTAAAACCTATTTCAACGAGCGGGCCATCGCGACCCAGCAGACCGGGTTCTCCTTTGTGTCCCAGTCACGCTCATGGCTGCCGGATGAAATCGGCGGGGTTCACTGGTTCGGCGTGGACGATGCCGCGTCCACGGTCTATGTTCCCATGTACTGTTCCATCTCAAAAGTACCGGAGCGGTACGCGGTGGGAACCGGCTCGTTCAGCGAATTCACCTGGGATGCCGCGTTCTGGGTCTTCAACTTCGTTTCCAATTATGCCTATTCACGCTACAGCGAAATGATTCAGGATATTCGTCTCGTGCAGGAAACGCTCGAGGGCAGATTTCTCGCGGACCAGGCGGATATCGAACATGCCGCCCTGGCGCTTTATAAACGCTCTCCCAGGCTCGCCGTGGACTATCTGACCGGGTATTCCGTCGAGCAGGGCAATGCGACGGTGGCCCGCTGGAAAAAACTGGGTGAATTCCTGATCTATAAATATCTCGACGGCAACAAGAAAGATGAGCACGGAAACGTTACCTTCCCGGGATACGGACAGGAGTGGTACAAACGCATCGCCGACGAGGAGGGCGAACGGCTGCAGGTAAAAGGTCCTTCCCACTGACGGTTCCCGGTGCACGAATACCGGCAGGCGGGGCATGTTCCGGAAGGGTCGGCCCCGCCTGTCTGCTGCAGGGGGCTCTCCCGGGGCATTGGGTGACTATCCCGCCCTTCGACGAGTCCGGGACGAATGATTGGTGATGGTACTGAGTTCACGTAGCGAAGGACCGAGGGTGAGCGATTCCGCCCTTTCCGGTGTCGCCGAAAAGTACAGGAGGAACGGAGGGGTGGCTTTCGGGACATCCCCATGTTTTTCGCCTTGACAATCCGGACAATAACTGCTACATTAATTATGAAAATTATACACTTAGGAATGCAGAGACACAGGGAGCCAGAAGACGATGAGCGATGAAATTAAAAAACTCGAACCCAAACCCGTCTGGAACCATTTTTATTCTCTTACGCAGATACCCAGACCGTCCAAAAAAGAGGCGGCGGTGATCGATTTCGTAAAGAAATTCGGTGAGAGCCTGGGACTCGAGACCATCGTCGACGCGGTGGGAAACGTCATTATTAAAAAACCCGCCACTGCGGGCATGGATAACCGGAAAACCGTCTGTCTGCAGGGACACCTCGATATGGTCCCCCAGAAAAACAGCACCGTGGCGCATGACTTCGAGAAGGATCCCATCGATGCCTGTATCGATGGCGAGTGGGTCACGGCGCGGGACACCACCCTGGGTGCCGACAACGGTATCGGCGTAGCCGCCGCCATGGCCGTGCTGGAGTCAAAAGAGCTCGAGCACGGGCCTCTTGAAGCTCTCTTCACCGTTGATGAAGAGACGGGCATGACAGGCGCGTTCGGGCTGAAACCGGGCTTGCTCGCAGCTGATATCCTCATCAATATGGACTCGGAGGATGAAGGCGAGCTCTATGTGGGGTGCGCGGGAGGGGAAGACACCACTATCACCTTCTCCTATGAGGAAAAGCCGGTGCCCGCGGATATGAAGGCGTATACCCTCAGCGTCACCGGTCTGAAGGGAGGTCACTCCGGACTGGATATCAATCTCGGACGCGGGAACGCGGTAAAGGCGCTGAACCGGATTCTCTGGAACCTCGACACGGCCGTCGGCCTGGAACTGGCTTCCATCGACGGCGGCAGCCTCCGCAACGCGATCCCCCGGGAGGCGTTTGCGGTGATCCTTGTGAACACAGTGAAAAGCACGCAGGCCGTCGGCCTGGTAAATGAGCTTTCCGGTATCATGAAAGCGGAGCTGTCCGGAACCGAGCCGGATATGCACATCGGTTTCGAAGAGGCCGGGATGCCGGATGCGATAATCGAATCCGGCGTGAAGAAGAACCTGATCCGGGCGATCTACGGCTGTGCTGACGGAGTGATCAGGATGAGCGATGCCGTGGAAGGACTTGTCGAGACATCCACGAATCTCGCTTCAGTCACGTCTGAAAACGGGAAAATTGCCCTGGCCAGTCTGCAGCGAAGCTCCGTTGATTCGGCGAAAAACGATGTATGCACGCGAATGCGGACCGTTTTTGAGCTCGCCGGGGCCGATGTTGTCCATGAAGGCGCCTATCCCGGATGGAAGCCCGATATGGAATCGGCGATCCTGAAAAAGATGCAGCAGGTCTACAGCGATCTCTACGGCAAGACACCGGAGATCAAGGCGATCCATGCCGGACTGGAATGCGGATTGCTGGGCGCGGTCTATCCCGGAATGGATATGATCTCGTTCGGTCCCACGATACGGCATCCCCACTCTCCCGACGAAAAAGTGAATATCGCCACGGTGCAGAAATTCTGGGATTATCTTGTCGCAACCCTGAAGGATATTCCGGTAAAATGATCCTATTGCGGTGTAACAGGAGCCGTCAATGAAGAACAGCATAACCGCCGCTGAAGCGCGGAAACTGATCGACACCTATCTGACAACCGAAACGCTGAGATTCCATTCCCGGGAAACCGAAGTCATCATGCGGGCCCTGGCCCGCCATTTTGACGAAGATGAAGAGAGCTGGGGACTCACCGGCCTGCTTCATGATCTCGATATGGATGCGGTGGGTGGCGATCCGGCGCGGCACGGCTTTGAAACCATCGAAATTCTGAAACGCGAAGGCTACGACATGCCTGAACTGTTCGAAGCCATTCTCTCCCACACTGAAAGCCTCGGCGGGGGACGTCCGGCGAGAAGCACGCAGCTTCATTACGCGCTTGCCGCCGCTGAAAATATCACCGGGCTCATCACGGCCTATGTACTTGTGCGTCCCGATAAAACCATTGCCGGGGCAAAAGCTGCATCGGTTACAAAAAAACTGAAGGATAAATCATTCGCTGCCTCGGTAAGCAGGGAATATATCAATGATATTGAAAAAACCGGGCTTGAACGATCCGCCTTCATCGCGATGGCGATCGACGCCATGACCGGCATAAAAGACGAAATACATATGTAACCATCCACAGGGAGCTTACTCGTGACGAGTACGAAATTACGTACCGCCTCTCTTGCGGTACTTTTCGTCGGGCTGATCATCCCGGCGGCCGCTCAGGATACCCATGTGAAACTGTACCCTCTGCTCATTGATCTCGCCGGATGGGAGGCCGCCGAACCGGAAGGTGCCTCCATGGATATGGGCGAATTTTCCCTCATTACCGCCCAGCGGGATTATACTGAAGGGGATGCCGAGCTGCGGGCAATGTTCATGATCGGCAATAACGCGATGCTGAATAACGATGCGGATATGACGTATAACAGCGATAGCGAATCTCTGAAAACGGAGGAGATAGACGGATTCAGAGTTCTGCAGGGATATGATAAAGAGGAGCATTCCGGGGTTGTTACCGTTTTTCTGTCGCATACGGAGACGAAGGGGGCGCTGTTCATGCTGACCTACCGATCCATCCCCGCTGCCCGGGCTCTGGAATTAGCGAAGAAATTCAACTGGAAAAAAATCAAGGAAACGACTGCTCCGCTTCTCTAGGAGCAGCCTCTCACAGACAGACTGTCCATAGTTCATCAGGACTTCCTGATCGTCATACCGGATGTGTACTCAATCGGCATGTTTCCCGGTCCATGATCATACGGCGCCCCGGCGGCCCGCACAACAGTGCCGGGGCCGCGGGGAACGGATTTTTTGGAACCGGACGCAGGATTTCAGCGTATGCGGATATGAATGAACATCCTGTCACCAGCATGTCTGCCTTCGAGTTTCGGTGAGCGTGACTGTGCGTATGTGAACCCTGACTAATTTATCAGATGAAATCATTTTTCTTCATCACCGGTATCGCCGTGTCACTGTGCCTGGCCGGGCTGCGGCCGGCCGCCTGCTTGACATCATGGATTTAAACGGTTTTAAACTCACTGTTTTTGCGGGAACAGACACAACCTTCCCGCTGATTTTCCGAACGCCGGACACAAACGGCGGAGCGACGGAAATCATCGATGACAATTAATCACCTATCTTCGGCAGGGCGTAACGATCCTGCTGCGAAAATGGAGTAAGGAATGGCGCAAACAGATTTTTTTACCCATGAGGGAATTTTAGTGCCGCTGCCCAAAGGCGGGGGATTTATCCGGAATATCGACAACCCGCTGGAACGGGGTGACCAGGATGTATTCGTCCCCGGAGAGTTTTTTCGTGATTATGGACTCTATGGAGGAGAATTCCTCAGCATTGAGGCCGAGACGAATGAGAAGGGACTGATCGCGGTCGCTGTCGTCACCGTTGCCGGAATACCGCTGGCGGATTATGTGAAGCGCTCGACATTCAGAGCCCTGACGGCCATCGATCCCGCGCCCCGGTTCGAACTCGACAAAACATCATTCATAGATATGAAAACGCTGGATGTGGTGGCGCCCATCGGCCGGGGTACCCGGGGACTGATCGTGTCTCCTCCCAAGGCGGGCAAGACAACCATCCTCGAACATCTGGCCGGCGCAATCCGCGAGGCCGATCCCGGCGTTGATATCCTGGCACTGCTCATCGATGAGCGCCCGGAGGAGGTCACTCACTTTCGCAGAAGCGTGGAAGCCAGGGTGTGGGCAAGCTCCAGCGACCGCAGTGTCGAGGAACATGTGGCTCTCACCGAACTTGCCATCGGCTATATGAAGTCCCAGCTCGAAGCGGGCCGGCACACCGTCGTTCTGGTCGACAGTCTCACCCGGATGGCCCGGGCGTTCAACAGTGTGCAGGAGGGCCGGGGGCGCGTGCTCAGCGGCGGCGTTGAACAGGGGGCGCTTGACGTGCCGAGACGGTTTTTCGGCACCGCCCGTAATATCGAACACGGAGGGTCGGTTACCATTCTCGCCACCATTCTCATCGACACCGGTTCCCGGATGGACCAGGTGGTCTTTGAGGAATTCAAGGGTACCGGCAATTCGGAGGTCGTTCTCGACCGGAGGCTCGCGGATCAACGCGTTTTCCCCGCTATCGACATTCCCGCCTCTTCCACCCGCAAAGAAGAGAAACTTCTCGATGAAACGCGGCTGCAGGAGGCCGTCCAGTTACGCCGGGATATCACGAAGCTGGATCCGAAAGAGGCCATGGAGGAGCTGCTGAGGCGGGTTCGCAGAATCTAGCGCCCGCCGGACGCTCCCGTTCAACCGGCGGGATGAACAAGGCCGGACGGGTGCCGGGGGCCGATGTCCCTGTCGCCGCCGCCTCTTCTGATTGACTTTTACTATTTTTACCAGTACATTCAACACTGTCACATGCATCTCGAATTACCAGGCGGCTGCCGCCGATCCCGGGCGGATCGGCGCCGATGCCACCCCTTCGGCCTTCTTTTACGCTGCAGGCGGCCGTACCGCCGCCGCAGGTAGGGGATAGTGTCTTTATCCATGCGGGAGACCGGTATGAATACCATCGATATCTGCATCCTGGCGATTCTCACCTTCTTCGGTGTCAAGGGGTTGATCCGGGGAATCATTCTGGAAGTATTCACCCTGGTGGGGCTTCTCATCGGCTACATCGTAGCATTGCGCGAGATGAGCACCTTTACCGGGTTTGTGATCACCTACATACATCTGCATGAAGTGTTCCTGAATGCTTTCGGCTTCCTGGTTATTTTTCTGCTTGTCGTTTTCCTGTTCCGCTGGCTCGCGGGGCTGTTGAAAAAATTCGCCAAATGGACGCTGATCACCTGGGTCGACCGGGTTGGCGGAGTCGCGTTCGGCGTTTTCAAGGGAGGCCTGGTGGCAAGTCTCGTGATTCTGCTCGTTTCACTGCTGCCTGTGCCGGAGAGTGTCGAGCATATGCAGGAGCAATCCACGCTGTTTAAACCGGTGCGGGCCGTGGCACCCGCGGTGTTCAATCTCTTTGAAAAAACATTTCCTGAAACCAAGGATTTTTACGAAGAGGTCAGAGAGGGGTTCAGGGATTCTCAGGGAGAAGTGATCGACAAACTGCGGGACAGCCGGTTCGATTCGCTGAAGACCGATTCACTCAAACTGGACAGTATCCATTTTCCCCAGTCGGATCTGGATCAACTGCGCAGGGAACTGGAAAAACGTGTCGATACGAAATGATACAGCAGCGGTAAAAACCCTCGAATTTTCATCGGTGCTCGGCCGGCTTGCCGAGCTCGTACGGTCGGTGCCCGCTCATGACGCCGTCTCACGCCTGCAGCCGTTCGACGACCGCGATTCTCTGGAAGCGGAACTGTCACGGATCACCGAGATGCGTGAGCTGCTCGATTTCGATGATCCGTTCCCCTTTGAAGGATTCGATGACCTCCGCCCGGCGCTGAAACGGGCTGAAACCGGCGGTGTTTTTCTTGATGGCGCGGTCTTTATGCAGCTGCTCTACCTGCTGCGCATGACCCGCCTCGTCCGCGAATATTTTTCCGCCCGACAGGACAAATACCCCCTGCTGCAGGCATGCGCCGATCCGATCACCCCCTTGCAGACGCTGGAAAAGGCGATCGTCCGTATCGTCGATGATGACGGTACGGTCCGTGACAAGGCATCGGATACACTATACGCGATCCGGCGTGATATGCTGCGCATTGAATCCGCCATCAGCAGACGCCTGCAGGCGATCCTCAAGCGCCTGCTTGACAGCGGCGCCGCACCGGAAGAGACGCTGAGCGTACGGCAGGGAAGGCCGGTGATCCCGGTGCTCGAATCGCGGCGAAGCAAAGTCAGGGGGGTGCTCGTCGATCAGTCGGCATCGGGCACCACCCTCTACATCGAACCGCTGGAAATTGTGGAAATGCGCAACGATCTCGCCAGGCTGCAGCAGCAGGAACAGCGGGAGATCGAACGGCTGCTGCGCCAGCTCACCGATGAACTGCGCGATGATCTGGCGCAGGTTTCCCTGAACCTGGAAACAGCGGTGCGTTTCGATATCATTATCGCCAAAGCCGGCCTGGCTGCAGAACTCAGGGGCCTGCCGGCGCACACCGCCCCTTCGGGACGGATGATCATCAAAAACGGCAGGCATCCGCTGCTGATCATGCGCATGGGATACGAGAAGGTGGTCCCCCTCGATCTGCGCCTGGGTGAAGGATACAGAACGCTCATCATCACCGGCCCCAATGCAGGAGGCAAGACGGTTGCGTTGAAGACAGCCGGTATTCTCAGTCTCATGCATGCCTGGGGGCTGCATGTCCCCGCCGGCCCGGGAACGGAGCTGCCCCTGTTTACGGCGGTATTTGCCGATATCGGGGACCGGCAGTCCATCGAGCAGGATCTCTCTACATTCTCTTCACATATCAGTAATATCAGAATGATACTCGCTTCCGCCGGAAGCGGGAGCCTGGTGCTGCTGGATGAAATCGGATCAGCCACTGATCCCGATGAAGGGGCAGCCCTGGCGGAAGTCATGCTCAAGGAGCTCACCGCGGCGGGAGCGCTGACCATGGCCACCACCCATATCGGCGCCCTGAAGGTGTTCGCCCATGAGACCGGCGGCGTTGAAAACGGATCCATGGTATTCGATCAGGAAACACTCTCCCCGACCTACCGGTTTCAGGCGGGGATTCCCGGATCATCATACGCGTTCGAGATCGCGGAGCGGCTGGGCATTGAAAAACGGCTGATCCGGTCTGCCAGAGATATGTTGGGAGAGGACCGCGGGCATGTTTCCCGGCTCATTCGCCATCTGGAGGATGAACTGGCCCGGGCCAGGGAATTGAAACTCGAAGCCGATCTCAAGGAGAGTGAGCTTTCGGGCCTGGTGAACCTCTACCGTGAACGGGCGGAGCGGCTGAAAACCCAGAGCGCCGCTGAAAAGGAACGTCTGCTGCAGGATGCCGAAACCCTTCTCGCCGAGACCAATGTCATGGCGGAGCGGATCGTCAAGGAAATTCGGGAAACGCAGGCCGGCAGGGAGACGATCAGAAAAGCGAAAGAGCAGCTTGAACGGCAGCGGCAAAAGCTCGCCGCGCTGAAAACCCCCGGGCCGGAACAGGAGGAGTCGCCGCTGCAGCCGGGCGACTGGGTTACCTGGCCCGGACAGGGGGGCAAGGGCAGGGTGCTTACCGTCGCGGATAAAAGCGGCAGGGTACAGGTGCAGTGGGGTGATGTTAAAATACGCATACCGGCCTCGGATGTAAAAAAGGCGAAGAAACCGCAGAAGAAGAGCCGCACAGCCTACACCGGCAGCGTGGATCTGGAACGGCGGGTCAGGGATGAGATCGATGTCCGCGGCATGACGGGCATCGAAGCGGCGGAAGCCGTGGAGAAATATCTCGGTGACGCCCGTATGACCGGGTATTCCACGGTGCGGATCATTCACGGCAAAGGCACCGGGGTGCTGCGCCGGGAGATCAGCCGCCTGCTCAAAGGACACCCGCTGGTGGCGTCTCAGCGTCTCGGCAACTGGAACGAGGGTGACACGGGAGTGACGATCGTGGAGCTTGCATCGTGATTCCTGAAGATAAAATTCAGGAAATCCGGGAGGCGACCGATATTCTGGAAGTGATTTCCCAGCATGTAACGCTGAAGAAACGCGGCAAGAATTATATCGGGCTCTGCCCGTTTCATTCGGAAAAGACACCGTCATTCAATGTCGATCCGGTCCGGGGGTTTTATAAATGTTTCGGCTGCGGAGAAGGCGGCAATGTCTTCTCCTTTCTCATGCAGATGGAGCGGATCAGCTTTCCCGAGGCGGTGCGCACCCTGGCAAACCGGGCCGGTATCGCCCTGCCGGAAAGCAGCGAGGACGACAGCCGGCTCAAAGAGACGGAGCTGCTCTATCTCGCGAACAAGCATGCCGCGGCATTTTATCAGCGCTGCCTGACAGCCACTCCTGAGGGCAAAAAGGCCCTCGCCTATTTCAGCGGACGCGGGTTCAGCGACGAGATGGCGCAGCAGTTTCAGGTCGGATACGCACCCGATTCCTGGGACAGTCTGCTCATCTCTGCCCGGAAAGCGGGAATAAAACCGGAGACGCTGCTGAAAGCGGGCCTGGTTATCGCCAGAAAAGACGGCAGCGGCTATTATGACCGGTTCCGATGCAGGCTGATGTTTCCCGTGCTCAATCCTTCCGGACGGGTAGTCGGTTTCGGCGGCAGAATCCTCAAGAAAGGTGAAAAATCACCAAAATATCTCAATTCTCCGGAAACAGCGGTCTACCATAAGGGCAGGCTCCTTTACGGACTCCATGAGTCGAAGGCGGGCATCAGGACGGAAGATCGGCTGATGCTGGTCGAGGGGTATACCGACGTGATCCGCTGCCATCAATGCGGCGCCGGGTTTGCCGTGGCCACATCCGGCACCGCTCTTACGGAGGAACAGGCGAAACTGATCGCCCGGTACACAAAGAACGTGTACCTGGTATATGACGGTGATTCCGCCGGGTTCGAGGCGGCTTTGCGGGGCGCGGACATTCTTTTCGGTGCCGGCCTGCACGTTTCAGTGGCGCCCCTGCCCGGGGGAAGCGATCCTGATTCTTATCTGAAGGGGAAAGGACCGGAGGCGGTGGCCGCTCTGCTCGAGCGCGGCTCGGGCATTATAGATTTCCGGCTCGAAGGGCTGAAAGCCGCCGGCAGGCTGACGAACACAGCCGACAAGGCCGAAGCCGCCCACGGGCTGATGGCCACTGTGAGGCGCATTCAGGATCCCATTGAAAAGAATATGGTGATCAAGGAACTGGCCGAAAAGCTGGGTATCGAAGAGAAGGTGCTGCTGGAACAGTCCGGCAGAGACGATCCCTCAGGCCGCATTATTCCGGCGGCGGCGCCGGTGAGACCGGTGGACAAGTCAACGGCAAGAGCGGAGAAAAACCTGCTCAGACTGCTCTTCGAAGACTCGCTGCTCTGGGGCGGGAAACTGTACCGGCTGCTCACCCCGGATTCATTTTTTACCGCGGAGCACCGCCGCCTTTTCACTGATATCGGGTCGGCCAGAGAAGCGTCCAGGCAGGCAAAGCCCGAGGAACTGCTGGACCGGTATGCCGCTGATCCCGGGATGGCGCACATCATTTCCGAGCTCATGGCGGAACCGCTGGATGAGAATGTGGACAGGGAAAAACTGGCGGTGGACTGCATCATCCGCCTGAAGCAGGCCGGTATCGAGCAGCGGATACAACAGGTGCGTGATGATTTACGCAGACAGCAGTCCGGGGAGAAGAGTGAGACATCCCGGGAGAAACAGTACCTGACGCTGAAACGGGAACTGACCGCTGTTGCCGGAACGGTTGCCGATCAATGGCGACACCTTGTCGCGGCCGGGGACGATCCCTCCTGATCCGCAGTCTGCCGTCCCCTTGAAGGCCTTGTACGCAAACCAGGAGTCATTGACTGCAGATGACGTTTATCGCCGATTTCCACATTCACTCTCATTACTCGATCGCCACGAGCAAGCAGCTGGTGCCCGAGTACCTTGACGCCTGGGCGCGGATAAAAGGCATCACTGTTGTCGGAACGGGTGATTTCACCCATCCAGGATGGCTGGCGGAGCTGAAAGAAAAACTGGTTCCCGCGGAACCGGGGCTTTTCCGGCTCAAAGAGCCATTCAGCGGTGACAGGGAGCTGTGTCAGCACGGGCTTTCCGAACGGCCGGTCCGATTTCTGCTCACGACCGAGATCAGCAATATCTATAAAAGGGCCGGCGGTACCCGCAAGGTGCATAACCTGGTGCTGGCGCCCGATTTTGAAACGGTGGAGCGCATCCAGGCCAGGCTCGCGGAGATCGGCAACATCACGTCCGACGGGCGGCCGATCCTCGGCCTCGACTCCCGGGACCTGCTGGAGATCTGTCTGGAAGCCTCTGATGATATTTTTTTCGTTCCCGCCCACATCTGGACCCCCTGGTTCTCGGTTCTCGGCAGCAAGTCGGGATTCGATACGATCGAGGCGTGTTACGGGGATCTTGCCGGCCACATTCATGCCGTGGAGACGGGGCTCTCCGCCGATCCCCCCATGCACTGGATGTGCAGCTTCCTCGACAGATTCACGATCATCTCGAATTCCGATGCCCATTCTCCCGAGAAACTTGGACGGGAGGCGAATCTTCTTGATACAGACCTCTCCTACCCGGCCATTATCGCCGCCCTCAGGTCCAACGATCCGCGGCAGCTGCTCGGCACGGTGGAGTTTTTCCCGGAGGAGGGAAAGTATCATTACGACGGCCACCGGAAATGCGGCGTCTGCTGGAATCCGCTTCAGACGCTGGAACACCGGGAAGTCTGCAGCGCGTGCGGCAGGCCGGTGACGGTGGGTGTCATGAACCGGGCGGCCCAGCTGGCCGACCGGGATGATTTCAGCAGCCGCCCTGACCGGCGGCCCTACTACTCCCTTATCCCGCTGAAAGAGATCATTTCCGAGATCGAGGGGGTTGGCCCCGCTTCGGCCAGAGTAACAAGGGCCTATCATGAGACGATCCGGAAACTGGGGCCCGAACTGGATATTCTGCTTCACCTGCCGGTGGATGACATCGCTTCCGGGGCCGGGCACCCGGTTGCGGAAGCGGTGCGAAGGCTGCGTGCCCGCGAAGTGTTCGTGCAGGAGGGATATGACGGCGAATTCGGCCGCATACGTGTCTTCGGAGATAATGCACCCGTACCCGCGGCGGACCAGCAGGGACTGTTCAGCGATGGCGCCGCGGCCGGCAGCACGGGGCCGGCGCCGCGGCCGGTGCTCAGTTTCGACCTCACCGCGTTTCAGGCGGCCAGGAAAGAGACGGAAGAAAGCGTGGCCGCTGTCCGGGAACGGCAGGCCGCATACAGCGCCGGGAGCGCACCGGCGATGAATGAGCGTCAGCGGGCCGCGGTGACACACGGCACGGGCCCCGCGCTCGTGCTTGCCGGTCCGGGGACAGGGAAAACCCGGGTGCTGACCGAGCGGATTGCCACTCTTGCCGGGAACAGGGGAGTGGCTCCGGCTGCCATTCTCGCGGTCACCTTCACCAACAAGGCGGCTGAAGAGATACGGTCGCGTCTGGCGGACATCCCGACGCTTGCCGGCACCGGCGGCGAGCCATTCATCTCCACGTTTCATGCGTTGGGATACCATATTATCAGCGAGAGTGACCCCGGGTTCCGGGACCGCGCCCCCCTAATTCTGGATGAGGATCTGAAGCTGCGGCTGCTTGAGAAAGAAACCGGCTGCACCCGTAACGAGGCCGGAAAGCTGGCGGCCTCGCTCAGCGCCGCGAAGCAGAGCGGTGCGGACGCGGATCTTTCCGGCGGACATCTGCTCCGCTACCAGGCCCGACTTCGCGAAAACGGCCTGGTGGACCTGGATGACCTGATCTGCGAACCGGTGCGGCTGCTGCAGGCGGATCCCGGCATTCTGGCGGCCTGGCGCAGGCGTTTCCACTGGTTTCTGGTGGATGAGTATCAGGATATTAACCTCATGCAGTACAGGCTGCTGACGCTGCTGGCCGGAGACGGACAGCCCAATCTGATGGCGATCGGCGATCCCGATCAGGCCATCTACGGTTTCAGGGGAGCCGATGTCACATTTATTCGGCGGTTCAGGGATGATTTTCCGCAGGCAGCCGTGTACCCGCTCACCCGCAGCTATCGCTGTTCAGGGACAATTCTGAGGGCGTCCCGGACCGTGGCCGGAGAGAGCGCAAGCCCGGCTCTCGAGGGTGTGGAGGAGGGGGTTCGGATCATCATCTCCGGGCAGACATCAGACCGGGCCGAGGCGGAGTTCATTGCCCGGTCTATTGAATCGATGATGGGCGGGCTGCGGTTTTTTTCCATGGACAGCGGCGTGTCGGCCGGAGAGCTTGCCGATGATATCACCGGTCTTTCCGATTTTGCGGTGCTCTGCAGAACGGCCAGGCAGATGGCTGCTCTGGAAAAGGCATTCAGCGATCATTCCATACCATACCAGAAGGCGGGAAGCGGGCCGGAGTTCGGCAGACCGCCGCTCAGCGGCCTCATTCAGGTACTGCGGTGGTGCGTGTATCCTGAGAACGAGCTGTTCAGAACGGTTGCCGCGGAACAGATCCGCAGGCAGCCGGGAGATCTGGAACGAATACGCGCCGGAATGTCGGGAGGGAACGTAAAGCAGGACCTGATGCTGATCGCCGCGGAGGCGGCGCCGGATATTCCGGGCCCGGAACTGCAGCGGCTTCTGGCCGCCGCGGAGCCCCACGGGGACGATTATACAGGCTTCCTGCGCTCAGTCGCCCTGGGCACCGAATCGGATGCGCTCTCCTTCTCCACGGAACATGTCTCCCTGCTGACCCTGCACGCTTCGAAGGGCCTCGAATTCGCCTGTGTGTTTATCCCCGGATGCGAAGACGGGCTGCTGCCCTACTCCCTGTTCGAG
Source organism: bacterium (assembly GCA_016934955.1). Lineage (GTDB taxonomy): Bacteria > Zhuqueibacterota > QNDG01 > QNDG01 > JAGLOF01 > JAFGRY01. The sequence continues at coordinate 19,226 of JAFGRY010000050.1, forward strand.
AACCGGGCCGTTGACGTGGACGAGGAGCGGCGCCTTCTCTACGTCGGGATGACCAGGGCGAAGAAGGTGCTTGTGCTGACGCACGCGGCCAGACGGCACCTTTTCGGCAGAGCATATGCATTGGCCCGAAGTCCCTTCCTCGACAGTATCGAAAAAGAGCTGATTCAGCGGGTGCGTTCAGACTACACCCGGAAAGCGAAGAAAGATGACGGTCAGATGGACATGTTCTGAACCATTCACGATCCCCTGAATGTACAGCTGCGGGCGTTGACTGCCACGTGCGTACGTTTCCCCGCTCCGGTCCCTGATCCCCCCAATCAGCTGACTCCTGCCCTTCACTGCGAGTGACATGCCGAGATTTCAGCCTTGTGTTTTACCGTGTTCAGGGCGATAGAGAGGTGCGCCCCGGTGGTATCCCCCGCTCATCAGCGCCGCGATTCCCTTTAAGAGTTTGCACCGGCGGTCACTGCCTGGAGACCGATACCGGAGCCCCGCGTGCCGCGGCGATCAGTAACATCATCACTATCGAGCAAAACGCCCGGCCGGGAAACCGGCGCCGTTTTTTTATTAACAATGAGCGGGAAAATACGTATGAAAGCATGAAGGCTAAATAATTCCCAGATAAAAAGGAGCCAAAACATGAAGCGATTCTTAACCGCAGCAGTGATCTGTGCATGTGCCGGAGCGCTGTCCGCCCAGTCCGCCACCGATGCCGGTTCCCCCCCGGCGGAGAAGGCGATCATCCAGGCGGCGATGGACTACATGGAAGGGGGAGATTTCGGCGATACGGAGAGGATGGCGAAGGCTCTGCATTACGAGCTGACCAAAGTCAGTCCCGTGACCCTTCCCCAGACCGGGAAAACGGTGTTGAACACCATGGGGTACACCTATTTGCTGGAAGTGACCCGGCCGGCCGCCGCCAACCCGCCGGCCGAGAGCAAGGCCCGGGCCGGAATCCTTGCCGTCAGGGAAGGAATGGCCATGGTGAAAGCAGAGTCGGACAAGTACTACGACTACCTGCAGATGGCGGAAATCGATGGAGAGTGGAAAATCATCAATGTGCTCTGGATCATGCATCCGGATTTTCGCAAGGATCCGGCCGCGGAACCGGTGGACATCGCCGCAGACACAGCGGCGGTCAGGGCGGCCTGTCTGGATTATATCGAAGGGTCCTTTTCAGGCGACGCGGCGAGAATGGAGCGGGCCCTGCACCCGGAGCTGATGAAAGTCATTCAGATGGTGCACCCTCAAACGGGGCGGACAATGCTGAACAAGATGGGCAGCGGCATGCTGATCGCCGGTACGGAGGCGAAGATGGGGATGGTGGAGGAAGGAAAGCGCGCCCTCTCATTCAGACTGCTGGATTTACAGCGGAACATCGCCTTCGCGGAAGTGCTGTCCTCGAGGTATTATGATTACTGTCAGCTGGCGAAAGTGAACGGCGAGTGGAAGATCGTCAACGTGCTCTGGAAAATGAATCCGGAAGCGGCCGCGCGCGCCAGGTAGATGCCTGGAGTGCAATCGCAGGTGCGGGACGGCAGTGCCGGGGGTGAGATGCCGCCGGCGCCGCCGTCATCCGGCCGAAGCGAGCTTCTGAAGTGAGCCGTGCGGCAGGGTGCCCGACGAGAGGATGAAGTATGTTTTTTTATGTTTTCTCAGATTGTAGATCACCAGCAGGGCTGATTTATCCGATCGGGTGAATTTTACACTCAAATTCCCGGGACTATGCCTGATATCCGTTGAGATTACCGATTGACCCGCAATGAGACGTTCCGCCTCGTTTCTTGTGATTTGTCTGATCATGGCATTTCCTTTCCTCATACAATAAGACACCGAAAATTGTAAAAAGGTTGCATCTTCGTCAGGGAAAAAGCGGTTGCAATCCATTTGTCCCGGTAGTACATTGTACTTATGTTGAAACAGGTGTCGATTAAAACCGGTTCACGGACCGAAATGCAGGTCATCGACCGGTATATCGAGGAGGCGGTCGCCGAATCCGGCGTGGAAGAGGGCATATGCATTGTCTGGGTCCCCCACACCACGGCCGGTGTGACCGTCAACGAGAATGCCGATCCTGATGTTGTCCGTGATATTCTCTACGAAACGGAGAAGGTCGTTCCCTTTGCCGACGGATATCATCACGGGGAAGGGAATTCAGCGGCGCATATCAAGTCCTCCCTTTTCGGCCCGTCACTCACGCTGGTGATCAGCCGCGGCGCCCTGCTGCTCGGCAGATGGCAGTCCGTCTATTTCTGCGAATTCGACGGCCCGCGCACCCGCACACTCTATCTGAAGATTCTGGAGGGATAAGTGACTCCGCTCGACTCCGGCGAATTCGGCCTCATCCGCCGTATTCAGGAGATGCTGGATGCCATGCCGCCGTCAGTGGTACTCGGGCCCGGAGACGACACCGCGGTGTTCCGGCCGGAGCCGGGACGGGACCTTCTACTGACAACCGACGCGATGGCGGAGGGCGTTCATTTCGACCGTTCCTTCATGCCTCTTTCATCCGTGGGATGGAAGTCACTGGCCGCCAATCTCAGTGACATCGCCGCTATGGGGGGGCGGCCGCTGTATGCAGTCGTGTCCCTCGGCATTCCCGCGGGGTGGACCTCGGCCGATGCCGAGGCGCTCGTCGCGGGAATGAAACGATGCGGTGATGCCTACGGCTGTACCATTGTGGGGGGCGACATATCGGCCGTCGGTAGCGAAGCGTTCATTGCCGTCGCCCTTACCGGTGATGTCGCCCGGGGACGGGCTGTGAAGAGAGGCGGCGCCGCGGCCGGCGATCTGATCTGTGTAACGGGTACCCTGGGAGGGTCGAGAACCGGCCTGGAAGTGCTGCGTTCGGGCGTGAACAGGGAAGAATACGGTGCATCGATCGGAACATTTCTGGAGCCGGTCCCGAGAACCGGGGAGGCGGCATCCCTTATCGCGATGAACAATGTCTCGGCCATGATCGACATCAGCGATGGATTGAGCTCGGAGATTCATCATATCTGCGGCAGCAGCGGGACCGGCTGCCGTATCCGGAGCCGGGATGTGCCCGTCAGTCCTGAAGCGGCCAGGTGGGCGCGCGAACGCGGAGCCGCCGCCCTGGAATACGCGCTGGGCAGCGGGGAAGAGTACGAGCTTCTCTTTACTGTTCGCGGGCAGCAGGCGGTGACACCTCCGCCCGAAACCAGGGTAGCGGTAATCGGCGAGATCCTCCCTGCCGATCAGGGCATTCGGATACTGGTGGATGACGAAGAGAGACCGCTCGTCGCTTCAGGGTGGGACCATTTCAGGCAATGATCCGTTCCCTTCTGGCACGATTGCGGCCCTTGCCGGCGGATCCCTATGATGGACTTGCCGGTTTTTACGACCGGATGATGTCACATGTCGATTACCGCGGCTGGGCGGCGTTTGTGCATGAAATAATCCAGGGCCGGGCACTGCAAGCGGCAACGGTCATCGATGCAGGATGCGGCACCGGGACACTGATGTCCTGGCTGCGCGGGTACGGCTATGAGGTGTATGGATTCGACCGTTCCCTGCCGATGCTCGAGGCGGCCGGCGGAAAGGGGATCGGCGGGACGTTTCAGGCGGACCTGAAAGATCTGCCGCTCGCGGGATCCGCCGATGTGCTGCTTTGTCTGTATGACACGATTCAGTATCTGCCGCCGGATGCGGTGCCGCGGTTCATGGCACAGGCGTATGGTGCGGTGAGAGGGGGCGGCATGTTTGTCTTTGATGTCGTTACCGAACGCCATGTCAAGGAGTTCTGGGACGGCTACAGCGAAACCGACAGAGGCGGCAGCTGGCGGTGCAGCCGCAAAGGCTGGTACGATCCGGAACGGCGAATACAGCACACGGAAATCAGCCTGTTCTCCGGGAACCGGCGGCGATCCTGCAAGGAGCACCACCGCCAGTTCATATACCGGCTTGACGCGCTTGCCGCCTGGGCGAGAGAGGCCGGCTGGACCGCTGCCGAATGCCTGCATGAGTTTACTTTTCAGCCCGGCAGTGAAGATTCGGGACGCGTTCATTTTCTGCTTCAGCGGGAGGAACCGTGATACAGATTACTGATGTATGGTACCGGGCGGGAGGCAATCAGATTCTGTCCGAAATTAACCTCCACGTCAAGCGCGGTGAATTCGTGAGCCTGGTCGGAGCCAGCGGCGCAGGCAAGAGCACACTGCTGCGGCTGATCCATATGGCGATTTTGCCTACAAAAGGCGTTGTGCGTGTTGACCGCTTCAACAGCCGGTCCGTTAAAGCAGGCGACATCCCTCTGCTGCGGCGTAAGGTCGGGTTCATCTTTCAGGACTTCAAGCTCCTGGAGGATCGCGATGTCTATGACAATGTCGCTTTTGCGCTCTGGGCGACCGGGGCCCGGCGCAGCACCATAAAGAAGCGGGTATTTCAGGTGCTGGCCGGCGTCGGGCTCAGTCATAAGCGGTACGCGCGCATCGAGGAGCTTTCCGGCGGGGAAAAACAGCGCGTCGCCATCGCCCGGGCGCTCGCGAACGAGCCCTTCGTACTGCTGGCCGACGAACCCACGGGAAATCTCGATCCGGTCACCACCGAAGAGATACTCAAACTCCTGCGCAAGATCAACACCCGCGGTACGGCCGTTCTCATGGCCACTCACAAGGACGGTCTGGTGAAAACGCTGCCTTCCCAGGTGATTAAAATCAAGGAAGGGAGGATCGTTCCGTGAGCCTCAATCTTCTCTATTCACTGCGTGAAGGTGTCCTCGCCATGCGGCGCAGCCGGCTGTCCACCCTCTGGACGACATCGACCATCGCCGTAGCCCTGACCCTGTTCGGCATCTTTATGGTGCTGACGTTCAACCTGCAGCGGATGATCGACAGCGTGCGTCAGCATGTCGTCCTCGAGGCCTTCGTCGACGCGAGTCTCGGGGAAGACGCTGTGGAACCGATCCGGGCGACGATAGCCGGGCTCGACGGTGTCAGTGAGGCGGTATTCATCTCCAGGGAGCAGGCGCTCGCCCGGTTCCGGGATGCATTCGGAGATGATCCCATGCTGGTTCTGGATGAAAACCCGCTTCCCATGTCAATAGAGGTTCAGGTAGACGCCGCCCAGAGAACCGGCGCCCAGATCGAAGGGATTGCCAGGCGCATTTCCGGTATCGAATGTATCGATGAGGTGGCGTATAAAGGCGGAGTCGTGGAGATTATCAACCACTGGAGCAGATATATCTATCTTATTGACGCGGTCCTCTTCTTTCTCGTCCTGGCTTCGGCCCTGTTTCTGGTCTCGAATACCCTGCGGCTGACGATCATGGCACAGAAAAAGGCCATTCAGATCATGCAGCTCGTGGGTGCGGAGAGAGGGTTTATCAGGCGCCCCTATCTTATTCAGGGGATTTTTCAGGGTGCTCTCGGGGGCGGGATTGCAAGCTGTGTCGTCTGGATCGTGTTCGCCCTGATTTCTCTGCGGCTGCCCGCTCTGTTCGAACTCCCGTCCTGGCTGCTTTTAACGCCGATGGGCCTGGGTGCGCTGCTTGCTTTCTGGGGCAGTGAAATAAGCGTCAACCGATTTCTGAACGATGTTTAGCCCCGTTTTTTTATCTTGACAGGGTATTCAAAATTGCTTATCTTATGTTTGGCAAAAATTGAGTTAAAGAGCCAAATTTTATTATAGTTATGAGCAAGTTAAGTCAACGGCAAAAGAAAATTCTGCGCTGGATCGTGCTGAATCATATCGAGACCGCTACACCTGTAGGATCGGCCCATCTGGTGAATAAAAGCGGAATCGAATGCAGCGCGGCGACGATCCGGAATGAAATGACGCTCCTGGAAGAAATGGAGTATATAGAACAGCCCCATACGTCAGCGGGCAGAGTGCCCACCGACAAAGGGTACCGGTATTACGTCGACAATCTGATGAAACGGGCCGCGATTCCCGAGGAGACGCAGCAGGAGGTCTACAAAAGAATGGAGAGCGCCCGGGGAAACGTCAAACAGATCCTCGAGGAAGCCTCCAGGATCCTGGGCGTTATTTCCAGCGAATTGGGCGTGGTGCTGACACCATGGCTGGCCTGGGGCGTTTTTGACCGGCTGGAACTGATAGAGCTCTCTCACAACAAAGTGCTGGCGGTGATCCATGTCCGCAGCCGGCTCGTAAAGACAGTGGTCGTTGAACTGACATCACCGCTTTCCCAGGAGCAGCTGCAGCGTACCGCCGCGGTGATCAATGAACGGCTGAGCGGGCTCTCTCTTGAAGAGATCAACACATCCATACATCAGCGGCTGAAGAGCGCGGAGGAGATCGACCGGGCGCTGCTCCAGGTGCTGACCGAACGGGTGGGCGATTTTTTCGATTTTTCCGAACCGCTCGATATTCATACAAGCGGCACCCGCAACATTATCAGCAAACCGGAATTTGCCGATTCCACCCGGATGAGTTTTTTCTTCACGCTCATCGATGACCGGAAACAGCTCATGCGCCTGTTCAGCAGCAGGGAGTCTTCCACCCGGGTGGCCATCGGCAAGGAAAACGGTGATCAGCGCCTCGGGCCGTTCAGCGTTATCAGCAGCTACTATACGCGGGGCAGGGATATCGGGTCGCTGGGAATCATCGGCCCGAAGCGGATGTCATACCGTAAAGTACTGCCGCTGGTCGAGACAATGTCCAGGACAATGAGCAGATTCCTGAGTTGACAGTCCTGTCCCCCCTGCCGCTGCATATCGTGTTCTGCAGTTCTTTGATATTGGAAAGGGCAGTATACCGTAATGAGTAAACGTGATTATTATGAAATCCTTGGCATAGACAGAGACGCCGACTCAGAGTCGATAAAGAAGGCCTACCGAAAACTGGCAATGAAATATCACCCCGACAGAAATCCCGGGGATGATGAAGCAGAACAAAAATTCAAGGAAGCCGCCGAAGCCTACGAGGTGCTCCATGATGCGGACAAAAGGGCCCGGTACGACCGGTTCGGCCATGACGGTCTCAGGGGCGGCATGGGAGCAGGTCCGGGGTTCGATCCCTTCGATGTGTTTCGCGATTTTATGCAGGGGTTCGGTGGTTTCGGAGACATTTTCGGTGGTTCCGCCCGCAGATCCGGTCCGCGCAAGGGCAATGATCTGCAGATAAAACTGGTCCTCACCCTGAAGGAAGTCGCCGAGGGCGTCAAGAAAACGATCCGTATCCGCCGCAAGGAGACCTGCAAGACATGCGGCGGCAGCGGCGCCAAATCTCCTGGCGATATCAGTACCTGCCAGGTGTGTCACGGAAGCGGCCAGGTCAGACAGGCCACTAATTCGATTTTCGGACAGTTCGTCAATGTGACGACCTGTTCCGCCTGCGGCGGCGAAGGGAAAACCGTCAAGCACCCCTGCCCCGCCTGCAGCGGCGCGGGCAGAGTGGATGCCAGGTCGGATATCACCGTGACCATCCCCGCGGGTGTCGCCTCGGGGAACTACCTGACTGTTCGCGGTGAAGGCGATGCCGGTGTCAAAGGCGGTCCTTCCGGCGATGTCATTGTCTTTATCGAGGAAAAGGCCGATGACCAGTTTGAACGTCACGGCGATGATATCCTTCTGAACGTCGATGTATCCATTGTCCAGGCGGTATTGGGGGATGAGATTACCATACCGACACTGGACGGGCATGCGAAACTGAGAATCGAGCCGGGGACACAGACCGGTAAAATTCTGAGAATGCGGCACCGGGGGATTCCCCATCTGAACGGATTCTCCCGGGGAGACCAGCTTGTCAAGGTGACGGTCTGGACACCTGAAAAGATCGGGAAGGATGTCAGAAAGCTGTTCAAGGAAATGGGCGGTTTTGATGACGTGTATCCTCCGGGACAGCGGAAAAGGGATACGAATTAGAGAGTGGCAGGATTGCTGAATTTTACTCGTGCGGAGAAAGGGGTCATTCTTTTTCTCGTGGGCGGATTTCTCACGGGATATGGTGTCCGCATATACCGTGAGCGGATAGAGCCGCTTCCGGTATTGGCTGCCGAAGCCTGCGCCGACAGCAGCGGCATTATTTCGGAGCGGATGGTTGCGGGCGAAGCGGCTGCCGCGGTACCGGCAGGGGCAGTGGACCTGAACACTGCATCACAGGCCGACCTGGAAAAGATACCCGGAATCGGTCCGGTAACAGCCGACCGAATTATTTTATATAGGGAAAGCAAGGGATTATTCGTAACTTTAGATGAGCTGAAGCATGTCAGGGGAATCGGGGAAAAAACGTTTTTAAAAATTGCACCATATCTGAAAATCAATTGATTTTTGTGTATTAACCCCCATACCGAAAGGGAGGAGAAGCGATGGCAGTAAAAGCGAAAGGCAACATTTTTTACGAGATCCTGATCGTTGTTCTGGCTGTGGGTCTTGTAGCGGCGATTCTGTATCCGTCAAAAGTCTGGCAGGGGGAAGCAGAAGCAGAGAACGTATGCCGGGCACGCATGGACGCCATTTACCAGATGGAGCTCCGGTTCCAGATGATGGGTGATTATGTATATACCGACAGTCTGGCGATGCTGAAAGATACGGTGTTTACCGATATACAGGCAACGCAGTCGCTTGACACGCTGATTCAATGGGAGAGCCTCGTCAGTCTCAACCAGTTGAAAGAGATGACCTTCCAGAAGCATTTTCCCGATGATCTGCGACAGCTGATCAGAGAGAAACTGATTGCGCGGGAACCCCTCGACAATCTGGCCAAATGGGATGATCTGCAGACAGGTCTCTTTACGAAATTTCAGGATATGCTCGTCAATGCAGGGGATGAAGAGATCGAAGCCATCAAGGAGTACATTCTCTGGCCGTATCTCGTCGGGGAAGATACATTCTACGACATATTAAGAGCAGAGGGTGTTCCCGCCTCGATCAGCAGGCAGACAATCAGAGACGTCGGCAGCCGGGGTGAGAAAATTTACGATTCGAGAGGATGGGAACAGTACTACCGGGCGCCCTTTGTCGAGGCGGTGAAAGGCGTGCTTGTTACCGCATTGGATAAAAATGTCTGGCTGGAAAGCCAGAAAGATGAATGGGAAAAGATGGCCCGGGAAGCGGCCGATGCGGCGCTCGACACCCTGTCCGATGCCGGAAGGGATTCGGTCTGGACTCAGTTCAGAGCCGAATTCTGGGACGAGGAGCGGGAAAAGCACTGGATGGATGACAGGGATCGTCTCTGGGAGGAGGAGCGTGAATCATGGCTGGCTGAAAATCACGAAATGAGTGATCGCGTCATCGCCCAGAAATGGGAAGCCGAACGGAAGAAGACCTGGAAAGATGAGGCGAAAGAGGCCCTTCCGGATTCACTCAAGCCCCAGTTCCCCGCCCTGGCGGACTCTCTCTGGAGAATCGCGCTTGACAGCCTGCGGGAATACGAGTACCCGCAGTGGAAGGATAATAACGAGAAAGAGGTCGAGACCACGATCAATAATCTCTGGCAGACCCGCAGGAGAGTGACCTGGGAGGAGGGAGCCTACCAGAAATGGATCGATGAAGAAACCGCTTCAAGCAAATTCTGGCAGAATGTCAAGGATCGTCTCTGGAAAAAGAACAAAGACATTCTCTGGCAGGATGAAGTCAATAAGCTCAACCAGAAACGGTATGCGCAAAAGCGTCTGCTTACATCGGTCCAATGGGCCAACCTGCTGGGGGAAGATCAGGTGCTGAGCATGGCGGACGCATTGAGTCTGCCGAATAACAAGGGAATGTGGAGCAGGATCATCACCGCACGCGAGGAAAAAGACGAACGAATTCTCTACAATCTCGGTCTGGTGCCGCTGTACAGGGCCCAGCTGCTGGCCCTATTGGACAATTGTCCCGTATCCCATACCCGTTACCTGGTCAATGTGGTCGATACAACCGAATTCGACTACTGTAACATTTACTGCCCGATTATCGATACTGCAAAGGTCATGATGGCATACGATATCGATCCGGTTGCCAAGGACACCGCGATCATCGAACTCAGACTGCCTGGCGCCGTGAAAATTTTCGGCGGCGGCGAGATCGTGTATCACGGCGATATCGTAGAAAACCGCCAGAGCTGGGATAAAAAGGGCAAATAGCGCTTCACACACATTGTGACAGATTCTACCAATACAGGATTGGCATATTTTTCCCTCATGCCGGACAGGTTCAGTCTTGTCCGGCTTGAGGGAAATTCTATTGTCTCGTTCGCAAGCCGGGAATTGATTCAGCCGTTCACCCTTGACTGGTTTGCGGATAATGGTGCCGCTCAGAACGGGTATTCAGACATCATCAAGGATCTTCACGACCGGGCGGGGGGCGGACGTGGTGAGGCCGCTCTGTCCGTATCATCCGACCTTGCGATAATCAAACGGATTCCGATACCGCTGGGACTGACGGAAGAGCTGATTACATCCCAGATTGCCTGGGAGACGGAACAATGCCTGGTGTCCGGCCGGAACGAGTTTGTCATCGACTATCAGAAATTGCCGTTCATCACTCCTGAAGGAAATCCGCAATATCTGCTGGTCCTGATCCGCAGAACGGTGATTCGTCAGCTGAGAAGCCTGTTCAGGCATTGCGGGATCGCCGTAAAGGATATCGATCTCGATGCCTTTTCCCTGGTCAGGCTGATTCTCTATCTTTACACGATCAATGAAAATGATCTGAATGTGATTGTCGATATTCGACGTGGATTCGTGAATCTGATATTCGTGTTCAAGAATGAGTATTATCTCTCGCAGAAGATACCGCTGCGGCATTCGGACACACACGCGCTGATCGGCGATGATGATGAGATCGCGCAGCTGATTCTGAAAGAATTGAAACGGATTATTTTCGGGCATCGTCTCGGTTCGGATATCACCGCAGTGAAAACGCTCTACTTCTCGGGATCGGAAGATCTGCACTATATTGTGGACGAAATAGCAGGCGGCACCGCTGTTTCCTGTGAAATTATTGATCCCACGGCCCGTTTTACATCGACCGGGGAGCTGCCGGCTGATCATTCTCCTTCCATATATTCAGCCGCTGTCGGGATGGCTCTGAAGTATAAATCCGTTTTTTAGGTGGGGAACATTTATTGATGGAGGAGGTCACTCATGGTCGATATCAACCTTTTCAAGGATGAGGAAGAAGATGATCTGGAACCGAAACCGAATCAGGATATAAATCTTCCCCTGGACGATGTCGATGATTTTTTGTCCGATTCGTCAGTCCCGGACACCGATTTCTCCGATTCCGACCTGCTCGGACCCGGGGATGCATCAGCCCGGGGGACCTCGGATTCCGACTTGTCCGATCTTGATCTGGGTGGTGACGACCTTGGAGGCAAACTCGATTTTGAGGAAGATCTGTCGGATTTCGATGACAGATCATTCGGTCGCAGGGATTCCGCGAAAGGACGCGTCGATGATGCGTTTCTCGACGAAGAATTCGGTGACCTTCCCGAAGAGGACGGCGTCGGCGATACCTCGGACTACGCCTTTGGTGATGTTCAGAAAAAACGAACTCCCGCCTGGATCTGGATCCTTTTTCTGGTGGTTGTCGGCAGCGTGTGTGTATACCTGTTTGTGCTGCAGCCGAGAATGGTTCAGTATAAAACGGTCAGCGTCCGTCAGCCCGGCGTCACGATGACCGACAGTTCCGCGATAGCACAAGCCGATTCAGCCAGGAGGGCCCAGGATTCGCTGAGCACCCGGATTACACAGCCGGCAACGAATAACGCCGCTGCAGCAGCCGCGGGAGCCGGCAACCGGACAGCCCTTTCCCCCGCTGACATCGGTTCAAGGTCGGTGTATGCTTCCGCTGCTCTCCGTATTCTCGAAGATCTCTCTAAAACGGCCCAGTTCGGAGCGGTCCTGATCTCGGGGCCGCAGTTCGCGGCGGTCCAGTATGTGTCCGAAACACCCAATGTCTCCCAGGCCATGGGGCACAAGATCGGCACGTTACTGCAGCTGACCTCGGTCAAGAAGTCGCCCGAGGAGCGGCATCGTACCGGCGGCAAGCTGTATTACTACGGCGTCGTTTCAGGCACGCTGCCCGGCGGGGGAGCGGGTGAACGCTCCACCGGACAGGTGCAGTCCTATGCTGATTTCACCCGGGATGTGAAAAACAGCATCAGGCAGCACGGGCTGACGCTGACCGACATTCAGAAGCTGAATGAAAAACAGGTGCAGGGACATGTCCAAACGGATATTCGCATCAAAGTCAGCGGCAGCAAAGCGGCCGTTACAGCGTTTCTCCCCACGATCGGGAGCATGAAGGACAATATCTATATTACCAAATTATTTATGACCCCCTCCGTCTATACTGATTTTCAGGCGGAACAGGTGAAGCTGGTTCTTGAATTCAGGCTCGTTTCCTGATGCTGCGAAGAAAGCGAATCGGATGATCCAGTGTTACGAGTAATGGGAGGGAAAGACCGGGGCAGAAAGCTCGCGGGACCGAGCGGCACCGAGTTCAGGCCGTCAACAGGCAGGGTAAAAGAGTTCATTTTTTCCTATCTGTTCGATGTCACCGGCACGACGTTTCTGGACCTGTTTGCGGGTACAGGGTCCATTGGAATAGAAGCCTTCAGCAGGGGCGCCGCCCGCGGTACGTTCATCGAACAGTCCCACCGTCATCTGTCTATTCTGCGCAGGAATCTTGAAACCTGCGGCTACACGGCAACTGCCCGGGTGCTTCAGGGAGATGTTTTTTCTCTCATGGAGCGGCTGGGAGGCGCAGCGGAACAGTACGATCTGATTTTTGCGGACCCTCCTTTTAAAGCGATGTACCGATCCAGGATCCTTGCCGTTATTGCCGGCAGCGGTATACTGAAAAAGAGCGGTGTGCTGCTTATCGAACATGAGCAGCACGACGAGGAGACGGAGCCGCATCCGTTTTCGATGATCCGGCAGAAAAAATTCGGTCACTGTGTCATCTCAATCTACGAGGCGCCGACGTGAAATCACGTACAGCAATTTATCCCGGGACGTTCGATCCCATCACCAACGGGCATCTCGATATTATTAAAAGAGCCGCACGATTATTCGATTCCGTCATCATCGCCGTATCGAATAACATCCAGAAAAAACCGCTTTTTGACATTGACGAGCGCACGGAACTGGTGAGAATCGCGGTGCAGGATATCGACAACGTGGCGATAGACAGTTTTGATGACCTGTTAGTCAACTATGTGTCGGCCAAAAAAGCGGATGCAGTGATACGGGGCCTGAGGGTGATTTCAGACTTCGAATATGAGTTTCAGATGGCGCTGATGAACCGGAAGCTTCTGCCCGATATCGAAACCGTATATCTGATGCCCAGCGAAGAACATATCTACATAAGTTCCTCGATCGTTAAAGAAGTGGGCCGATATGGAGGAAATATCAGCTGTTTCCTGCCTCCGGAAATCGAGACGGCGCTGCGGAACAAACTGCGCATGGTAAAAAAAATATGGTAATGGAGGCATAAGGAAAACGCATGGACCTGCTGCAGGAGATACGCGAAAAGGCGTCGGGGCTGAAAAAGAGAATTGTTCTTCCTGAAGGAAATGATGATCGCATGCTGTATGCCGCAGAACGGCTTCTCCGGGAAAAGATATGCGGGGTGACCATACTCGATCCGGATGATTTTGTCATTCAGGAGGCCGAGCATCTGGGCGTATCGCTGGAGGGTATCACGGTGGTATCTCCCGGCGCCTCGCCGGAAAGAGACCGGTTCGCTGATGCGTACTTCGAATTGAGGAAACACAAGGGCATCACTCTCCAGGAAGCGAAGGGTATCCTTACCGATCCTCTCTATTTCGGTGCCATGATGGTGAGAACCGGGGCGGCTGATGCGAGCCTTGCCGGTGCCCTGCACACCACCGGAGATGTACTGCGGGCCGCGATTCGCTGCATAGGGATGGCCGACAATATCTCAACGGTATCCAGCAGCTTTCTCATGCTCATCCCCGGCTGGGATCAGCCCGTCTCTTTTGCCGATTGTGCGGTAGTGCCCGATCCCGACGCGGATCAGCTGGCGAGCATAGCCATTGCGTCGGCCGATACCCATCGACGGCTCACCGGTCGTGAACCGGTCGTGGCGATGCTTTCCTTCTCGACACACGGCAGCGCTGATCATCCGCTGGTTGATAAAGTCAAAGCGGCAACCGGCATGGTGAAATCGCGGCATCCGGAGCTTAAGATTGACGGTGAACTGCAGCTGGATGCGGCGCTTATCCCCACCATCGGGGCCAAAAAGGCTCCGGACAGTGAGGTGGCCGGTAAGGCAAACGTACTTATTTTTCCCGATTTGAACGCGGGAAACATCGGGTATAAATTGACGCAGCGGCTCGCCGGCGCAGAGGCAGTCGGGCCGGTCGTGCAGGGATTGAGGCTTCCGGCAAACGATTTATCACGGGGCTGCAGTGTAGATGATATTGTGAACGTGGCGGCGATTTGCTGCCTGATGAGCTGACGGCGAGGGCAACGTGTCATTGAACAAGGCGTCCCTGACGCCTTTTTTAATGGAGCAATGCAGTACAGAGGGCGGCGGGTGATCATGGAACGGTTCAATTTTTCAGATCAGATAGCATGCGGTGGAGGGACCCTCTATCTGCAGACGCATACCACGGAAGCGCCCTGGTCCGCCGAATCTCTTCTCTATGAACAGGGCCGGGTCGTCACCGCGAGAAGGACCGATCTTTCCCATATGCAGGACGTGCATCATCTCCAGAGAGCCGCAGAAGCCTATCATATGGGCAATTGCAGCGAACTGGAACGGATATGCGCCGCCTTTTCAGCATCGATCCCGCATGACCCCGCTTTTCCGGTCCTTCAAACAGTGCGTCTGCTTTTGCAGTGGAGCCTGTGGAGGAGGGCCCTGGAGCTCCTTACCGCCGGGGAATCGGCGCTGATGAATGAGATTGATTTCTGGCTGCTGAAAGCGGAGTCCCTTTTTGCCCTGAAACGATACGCTCAGGCTCTGGAGGCCCTGAAAAAGGCTTCGATGCTCGATCGTGGCAATGGAAGAGTACTGCTGCTGCTGGCCGCGGGATTGCTCGGTGCGGCGGTGGAACAGGGTGCCGCTCTGTCCCCCGCAGATCACGCGCGACTGGTAGAACAGACGGCGACCTGTCTGTCCCGTCTTGCCGCTCTCGCTGATGAACGGGGGCACGCTGCGCGCCTGGCCGGGGAATTACTGCAGCAGGGTTTGTATGAGGATGCCCTTGACACCCTGCGCACCCGGATTTCCCGCTATCCGGAATCCGGCTGAGACAGTTTGGCCGGAAAACGGCCACTTTGAAGGGGCTTTATGGAGTCCTGGTAATACTTGACGACGGATGTCATTTTCCAACCAATTGTTAATAAAAGAATTATCAATTATCAGATACTTGTCCGATTTTCCTGGTATGCTATTTGCTTGATAAATATCCCGCCATAAATATCTTTTTAATTTAATGAAACTTAAGGAATGAAATCCGGAATGCATACACCAATACTGCGAACCATCGTCATAGTGATACTGGCGGCAGCGGCCGTGTTGCCGGGCCTGGCGCTCGCCCAGTCCGGATTATCGGCCGTGCAGGTGGTCCCCGATGAATCCACCGTCGGTCTCAGCGGTATTCATACAATCTCCTTTACCACCAGTCATGCAATTCCGGCGGACGGAAGGATCATCGTCATCTATCCGTCGGGATTCGATGTCAGCAATGTCAGTATCGCCTCATCGACCACTATCAACGGCACACTCACCGTGACAAAAAGCGGCAATACGATCACCGTGATCCGGTCGGGAGGGACCGCGACAATCGAGGGTGCGAATGAAATCATCAAACTGGCCAATGTACGGAACGTGACGGTATCAGGGACCTATTCAATTCTCGTGCAGACCCGGACAGTCGGCGCTATCGTCATTGACAGCGGCACTTTTGGACAGTATGTTGTCAACCCCGGGGATTTTGATAATTTCGGTCTTTCCTACATTCCCACACCGCAAACAGCCGGTGTGCCGCTGACCGCAACGGTGACCGCCCGGGACCGCTATAACAACACGGTAACCAATTACAGTGCGGCCACAACGCTGACCGATCTCACCGGTACCGCCAGCCCCTCTCAGATTTCATTCATTAACGGAGTCTGGTCGGGCAGCGTGACGATCACCGGCACCAGAAGCGGGAACGTTCTCACCGCCACCGGCGCGGGAAAAAGCAGCAGCTCGAACCAGTTCACCGTTACTCCCGCCTCAATCGATCATTTTTCCCTGGAATATATCAACAGTCCCGTCACTGCGGGCGCGAACAGATCCATTACCATTCTTGCCAAGGATCAGTACGGCAACACGGCTACCGGCTTTTCTGGGATTGCTTTTCTCTCTGATGAAACAGGGACAATATACCCGGCAACGACGGGTTCGTTCAGCCAGGGGACCAGGATCGAAAACATCATGATCACCAGGGCCGATCAGGATATCACCATCTCGGTGACCGACGGATCAGGCCATTACGGCACCTCGAATTCATTCAATGTGGTCCACAGCACGCTTACGAACTTTACCATCGCCAATGTCTCCGACCAGGCCGCCGGCATACCGTTTCCGATTACGGTCACGGCGCGGGATCTCTACGGTAATACAATCACCGCCTTCAGCGGTACGGGTAATACGGTAAACATCAGTCACAGCGGAAGCGGCGCGATTGTTCCCACAACCAGCGGCGATTTCACCAACGGCATCTGGACCGGCAATGTTATCGTGTCTCAGACCCAGTTAAATGACCGTATACAGGTGACCAGGACCGGGGGGGGCCAGACCGGGATCTCGAACCAGTTCAATATAAGTGCCAGCAGTGTTGACCATTTTACCATTTCATCCATCGGCGCAACCCAGATCGCGGGTGTTCCCTTCCCGGTCACGATTACGGCTCATGATGCAGCCAACAATATTATCGATACATTCAACGGCAGCGCCAACCTGTTTGATGAGACGGGAAGCAATACACCAAGCCAGTTCAGTTTTGAAGACGGCAGCTGGACGGGAAACGTCACGGTGACGACCAGCCGGCTCGGCAACACGCTGACCGTTTCGAGTCTCGGCAAGAGTAACAGCTCGAATGAATTCAACGTGTACGCCGATCAGGTCGAAAGTTTTATAATCGGCCAGGTGGCGACTCCTCAGATGGCCGGTGTGCCTTTCAACCTTACCATTACCGCGGTTGACCAGTACGGGAATACGGCAACTGATTTCAGCGCACGGGTATCCATCGATGATGACACGGGCACCCTGGAACCGATGACCAGCGGCTATTTCTCCAATGGCACGCGAACCGAAGCGGTGGCGATCACCGCCACCGGCAGTGATCTGAGAATAAGCGTCCATGATGGTGCGAGCCACTGGGGGGAATCGAATTTCTTCAATGTAATTTCAGATACCGTGGACCACTTCGTTGTCGACATCTCGGGTAATCAGATCGCGGGAGATCCATTTACCATTCATGTCGTCGCTGAAGATCAATACAGCAATATTGCGACGGGATTTACCGGTACCGTTAATTTATCGGATCTTACCGGTACGGTGCAGCCCTCGAGAAGCAGCAGCTTCACCTCGGGTCAGTGGACGGGAAATATAACGATTGACCGGGCCGTTACCGGTGATGTCGTCTCCGTCACCCGGACCGGAGGTTCTGAGACGGGATCGTCCCAGCCGTTCAACCTGGTGGAGGCGCCGGGGATCAGGGTATTGCAGAGTATTGCGTCTCAGCAGTATGTAACCGCGGGGCAGGACGAAGACTGGACGATAAAGTTCGCCGTTTCAAATCTCAGCGCGAATTACGCGACGTTTGACAGCATCAATGTCAAGTTTTTACGATACGGAAACGCCCAGACCGATTACACGATTAAGGCTCCCGCATCGTTTAAAAACAGCGGGTCGAGTCTGATCAGCGGCAATGCCACCGATACCCTGGTGGTCACGGTTGACACGAGCGGCAGTATGACGGGGGCGATTTTTATTCAGGGGAATATTTACTGTCTCGACAGTAACACCGGCAGAACCGTGCACGCTTCGGGTGAGACCGGAATCACCCTGCAGGATTCGGCCAGGCTCGATATATACCGCCTCTTCGTTTCCCAGAACCAGGTGACGCAGGGACAGGATTCAGTATGGACGGTAAGCGCCGTGATTCAGAACAGCGGAGAAGCGGTTGTGAGAATAGATTCCGCGGCGGCCGGGGACGCCCTTGATTTCAGCAGAGGCGCGAACTGGCATTATGAACCGCCCTCTTCCCTGTCGGGAGGCGGGTGGGATCTTTCGGGAGGAGAGGCTGACACTCTGGTCTTTCGCATCGTGCACACCGGTGATAACAGTGCGGGCACCTGTGTTGTGCATGCCGCTGTTTCGGGAACGGAATTGAACACCGGTCGAACGCTCAGCGATGACACCCAGGACCATGGATCCGTTTCACTGCTCATAGAAGAAAAGGCCGGTTTACAGATAACCGGCGTAAAGAGCATGGCTCCCAACGGACTGCTGGTCAACACCAGTCAGGATTTTTATATCAGAGTCAAAGTGAGAAACAACGGCGGAGATGCCGTCAATAATCTAAAAATATCGCTTCAGACCAACGGGTATTCGATCTTTCCCCAATCGGCGAACGGCAGTGTCGACCGGCTCGTTTCCGGACAGGTCGATAGTGTCGATATCCTGGTCAGAGCCAGCACTTCTCCGGCTGGAGCCGAACGGTTTACCGCGCATGCCGAAGGATACGCTGAAAATACCGGGCAGCTCTTTTTAAGCGCCGCTTCGGCATTTGATTATATCTACATGACCGTGCAGTATCCTGCCAGGCTGGTAATTCCCAGGATGGTCTTTTCAACCAGTAATGTCGTTGCCGGACAGGTCGATCCCTGGTTGGTAAAGGCGGTGGTTCGCAATACCGGCGAAGCGGACCTGGTACTTGAGCCGGAGGCTGCGGATGTCAGTTTCTGGAGTGCCGGGCTGCGCCAGTCCGATTATATCGTGCAGGCCCCCACGCAGCTTTCCGGCGGCGGGCTGCTTCTCAGCGGGGGTGAGACCGACACGCTGCAGTACCGGGTGACCACAACCGGAAGACTGGGCGGTGCCATCACGGTGAGGGCAAGGGCCCACGGCATCGACCAGAACAGCGGGCTGGAGGCGGATACGACCGGAAGCGGGCAGATCACTGTTCAGGCGGAAACGGATTTCAGGATCATCAGCACCAGTGTCGTCACCGCCAATATCACCGATGCCGGAAACGGGGTTGTAAATACAAACCAGGATTTTCAGGTAAAGGTGATTATCGAGAACGGATTGGGTGAGACCATACGTGACATCCGGGTGCGGCTGCAGACTGACGGTTCCTCGACTATTACACAGACGCCGCTGACCATCACCCGTGTGCTCCCGTCAAGACGCGATTCCGTCTATTTCACCATTTATGCCGATGATACAGAGAATCCGTCGGGAGAAACATTCACCGCGGCCATTACCGCGGCGCTCCTGGACAATTCGGGATACGCGGCCCCGGTGGGAGATGCCCTGGACCGTACGGCAAGCGTTATCATTCAGTCGCCGGCTCTCCTGGAAATCGATCTTGAGCTGAGCAACGCAGCCGGGCATTTCTCGGCGAACCAGTCTTTCTGGCTCAAGGCGCGGCTGCACAATCAGGGTACAGGGGCCGTTGATGATTCGGGTGTTCTCAGCATCACTCTGCCCCAGAATTATATTCTGGAGAGCGGATCACCGGTCAATCAGGCCATAGAATCCGACTCCTCGGTTATCTGGTATATCAGAGCTCCCATGGAGCCTCATACATCCGCCAGGACCGTGCAGGTGGAGTTCAAAACGGTGCCGAAGGCGGTTAATACCGGCGCCGCCGCCTCGGTGGTGAATATGAGCGAGACCATCGATGTACAAACGGTGGAAACTTCTCTTTCTTCCAACTTTACGATCTGGTCTCCGGCGGGGGCGACGGACGGAGTGCTGTCAACCGGGCAGTATTTTGTCGTGCGTGCATTTGTGCAGTGGAGAAATGTAAACAACATAGAGGCCGAGCTGATACTTCCGGCCGGATATGAGATGTCGGATGTCTCGGTGAAAAGCGTCATCTCTCCCGATGTGTTCTGGCAGATCAAGGCACCCGCCAGTGCTGCCGGATCCAGGCTCATCAAGCTTGATCTCACCGGATATGATGTGTTCCAGCCCGAGAGGGAAGTAAAGGCGATACAGAAACAGATATACGTCACCACGGTTCCCAGGGCCAGTCTCGAGCTGTCGGTTACCACCTCGGATAATTCGGTTTCGCTTGGGCAGGAGTTTCTCGTGACCGCCTCCGTTACGAACAACGGCACTGCCGATACCAGCGGTGTCACGAGAGTGTCGCTCGAACAGCTGCCGTCCGGGTACACCACGTATGAACCGCTGACCAAGACCATGTACAACGGCGAGAACAGCTGGATAATCAGGGCGCCGGGATCTCCGACCAGGGAAGCGGTCAACATTGTCGGCACCATTTCCACCATTCCCAAAGATGAAAACACCAATGAAACGGCGTATGTGAGCAGGAGTACGGACAAGGTCGCGCTCACCACGGTCGGCGCCTGGCTGGCCATCCACGCTATCGATGTGCCCGACACCCTGAGCGGCATTGTGCTGCCGGGGCAGGAGAATGTGTGGCTGGGGGCGATGAAATTTTCCAACAGGGGTGAAACAGGTGCAAACGGCATCGTAATCAGCAGCCTTAAATTCGATGTGGAGGACAGGTACGGCAACTCCCTGGCTCCGGCGAGTGCGCTGCAGTCATTGCGTCTGGTCGGCATGAGAAAGACAGGAGGAGTATGGCAGCCGGATCCCTCCGTCTGGTACGGCAGTCTCTCCTCCGCCACTTTCCCGGCATCCGGATCGCTTACCCTGCCCGTCACATCACAGCTGAACATCGATGCAGGAGATACGGCCTTCGTGGCGCTGCAGGGTACTATCGCCCAGTCGGACACCGTGCCCGAGTTCGTCCTGAACATCAAGGATCAAAGCTATATCGTGGCCCGGGACGAGTATTCACCGTCCATTGCTATCGAAGTGCTGGATGTCACGGGGTCTGAATTTTTCAACTACCGTTCCTTCCGGAAGCAGATTCTGCCCAGAAAGGTTACGGAAGAGGATAAAATTTATCTGATTAACTGTCCGAATCCTTTCGGCCAGCCGGGAAAGGAAGAGACGGTTTTTGTATACTACCTCGATGAGGAAACGGACATCACCTTTACCATCGTGACCCTGACGGGTGAGACCGTCTGGACGGCGGAATATGTGCAGGGCGATCCGCAGACCCGGGCGGGTCTGCACGCTCTGGGAGCGGGCGGGGTTACCTGGGACGGCAGCAACGGGGCGGGATTCCCGGTATTGAACGGGGTATACGTGGCCTTCATGCAGACAGGCGGCGGCAAACAGGTGTCGACAAAGGTCGCGGTATTACGGTAGTACGGAACGGCCTGCAAAACGGGATAGCGCTATGAAAACAAGAGTTTTTTTGTATTTAACTGTTTTTTTTAGTATGTTATGCGCACATCGTCAGGCGATGAGTCAGACGGCCGGGGGTGGTACGGAATCGCCCTTTGCCTACGGGCTGCATGCGCGCACATTGGGTATGGGCAACGCGGCCGTTGCCTATCCCCAGGGATCCGGGGCCATGTACTGGAATCCGGGCGGTATGTCAATTGTACAGCAGAAAAGCGCCGGTCTTTCGCTGACGACCCTGTTTGAAGGAATCAACTACAACTACGCGGGATATATACATCCGACGCTGAATTCGGGCGTGTTCGGTTTCGGTTTTTCCATTATCGGCTGCGACGGGGTGATGATGCGGGAGTGGGAGCAGAACATCGTCCATGAATACGGCGCCATGGGATACTGGTGGGGCAGAATGACGATCGCCTACAGCCTGACCCTTTTCAGGGGATTTTCCGCCGGACTCTCGTTCGACGCGAACAGGAAGGTGCTGGGAGAATGGTCGGCGAACGGGTTCGGCCTGAACGGCGGCATCCATTATGCGTTTCCCCATGAGTCAGGGCTACTTCACGGACTCTTTCTGGGGCTGAGCGTGGAAAACTTCATAAGTCCCCGTCTGCGCATGGGTACGGCCCAGGAAATACTGCCCTACCTGCTCAGATTCGGGCTGGCGAAACGGTTTGGAAGCGACGAGGGCAGCAATTTTTTCGTTCTTGCCGACCTGGAGAAGTCGGAATACCGGACTATGCGGTATCATCTGGGCGCGGAATTCAGCATCGGAAGACTGGTTTTTCTGCGATCGGGCATCAATTCGGGATTTATCACTTTCGGTGCGGGCCTGCGCTATCGGAATATGCAGCTGGACTACGGCACCGGCCCGCTCGGTGATCTCGATCTTCTTCCCTGGGGGCACCGGTTTTCCCTGCAGTTTTTCCTGGGGAAGAGTCTCCCTCAAATGAGAGAGGAGATAGAACAGGCGCGACGGGAGGATATTCAGAGGCGGCTCACCGAGCGGCTTGAGGCTGAGCGGACGCAGCGCATCGAGAGCGGGCTCAGGGCTGCCAGAGCCTATCTGGATTCCACCGATTACTTCAATTCCCGCATCGAACTGGTGCAGGTCCTGCGGGAAGATCCGGAAAACCAGGCCGCCCGCCAGCTGCTGGAACTGGTGGAGACCAGGGAAAACGAGTACCAGGAAGCCCGCCGCCAGCAGTTGCTGCAGGAAGACCGGGAACGGACCCGCCGGGAACAGGACCAGCGGTTCATCGAGGAGAAACGGCAGGAAGCCAACACCGCACTGGCCGAAAGTGATTACCGCCGGGCCGTGATCGCGCTCGATGCCGCTTTGCAGCGGGATCCCGAAAACGCGCAGCTGCGAGAGTACCGTACCCAGGCGGAAGTCCGTCTCAGACAGGAGATCAGCGACCAGATCGCGCGCTCGAAGGTGCTGGTCCAGCGGGAGGCGATCTCGGATGCCTACAAGGCGCTGGATATCGCCGCCAAACAGGCCCAGGGGGATGACGACCTCACCCGGCGGGTTGCCAGAGAACGGGCGGCCCTGGACCGGGAAGTCGATTTCATCCATAATTATCAGGAGGGTACGAGCCGTTATGAGAAAAAGGACTATCAGGGCGCCCTTCCCTTCCTGAACAAAGCGCTGCTGATAAAACCGGACCATCTTCATGTCCGGGAAATGGCCAGTATCGCCAATTCCAAAGTCAGTGGAGAGGAACAGCCCCTCACGGGCCGGGCCAAGGAGCTCTATTTCAGGGGCATCAACCTCTTTAAAAACGGCAAGGTCAAAGAGGCGCTCGAGGTGTGGGAGCAGGCGCTGGAACTGGCGCCCAATAACGGCAAGATACTGAAAACCATTCATGACGTGCGATCACGGTATATTGAAGAATAAAGAGAAGGCCGCTGTATGTTCAAGCGTGTAATCAAGGAAGAGCTGAGAGTACCGGCGGAGATCGGATACCTGGGCGATTTGCGCGATTTCATCACCAGGGTCGGACGCAAGTACGGGCTGACAGAGAATGTGATCAATGCGTTCAAGCTCGCCATTGACGAGGCGGGCACCAATGTGGTCAGGCATGCCTACCGCGACTGGGCCGGTTTCATCACCATGCGCATGATCATTCGTGAGAAGGATGTGACTGTTTCCCTGGTCGACCAGGGGCACACCTTCGATCCCAGAAACGTCAGCGATCCGGATCTGCAGCGGTATGTCGATATCGGAAAGAAAGGTGGGCTCGGCGTTTTCATTATCAGGCGGGTCATCGATGAAATCGAGTACCGCAAGACCGAAGAGGGCAACGAGCTGCTGCTCACGAAAAGACGGGAAGTGGTGCCGAAAAAATATCCGCTGCTCCCCGAGATGTCCCTGAGCATGAAGGTGCGGTATTTTCTCATCGCCACATCGGTGCTCTCGCCGGCGGTCATTCTGGTGTTTATCATTACCTACAGCGGCATCGCCCGCTCGATTATGAAAAATGATCTTGCCGCCGGCTGGGTGCTGGCCCGTTCGGTTACCAATCAGTCTATGGAAGCGCTGGCCCAGGAGAGGGACTATGAGCTGGCGACGATCGCGTCTGAATTTAAAAGAAACCACTCACCCCATGTTTATGACGCAGTGATCGTCGACACCTTGGGTATCATTCAAGGCTCCGCTGAAACAGAGAAAATGTTATCCCGATTTGATACGCCGCCCGATAAGCTGAGGATCGAGGAGTTCGCGTTCGAGTACCGCATCGATGGCGGTAAACGGGTCATCGACCTGGCCAATCCCGCTATCGAGAAGGCGACCAACAAGCGTCTTGGTATGGTCCATCTGCTTCTCGACCGGGAAGTGATCGCCGAATCCATCAGGGAAGAAAAACGGAGCACCCTGCTGCTCTATCTGATGGTGCTGCTGATCGGTAATGTGGGAGTGGCGATCCTGATCTATGTCACCATGAGCCCCTTCAAGCGGCTGGCAGCATGGGTGAGGGAGCTGGGCCAGGGAGGCGCATCGGATGAAATGGAGTTCGATTCGTCGGATGAGATCGGTGAAATAGCGTTGGCCTTCAACGAAATCACGGAAAAATTCAGAAAATCCCAGGTCGATCTCGCGGAGCAGGAGCGGCTGCAGAAGGAGATGCAGGTCGCCCAGGAAATACAGCAGACACTGCTCCCCGATAAGTTTCCCGACATCGAAGGGTTCGAGATCGCCTCCTACTACGAGGCGGCGAAGGAAGTCGGCGGTGATTACTATGATTTCGTTGAAGTCGACAATGATACGCTCGGCATTGTTGTGGCCGATGTGTCGGGCAAGGGAGTTCCCGGGTCACTGGTCATGACCATGATCCGGACGGCCCTGCGAACCGAAGCGAGGGGGAACAAGGACGCGGCCGATGTGCTGGCACGGGTGAACGACTTTGTCATGTGTGACATGAAGCGGGGCATGTTCGTCACTGTATTTTATCTCATCCTTGACTCAAAGACGCGCACGATCAATTACGCAAGCGCCGGGCACAATCCTATGATTCTTTTCCGGTCAAAAACGAAAAAGAGCTACTATCTGAATCCCCGGGGATTTCCCATCGGCATCAATCTGCCGGAAAAGTCGCTGTTCCGGAAATCGATCGAATCGGACATGCTGAGACTGCAGAAGGGTGATGTGCTCCTGCTCTACACCGACGGCATTACCGAAGCGATGAACCCCCGCCGGGAGCAGTTCGGCGATGAACGGTTTCTGGAGGCGATCCGTCAGTACGGAGAAGAAACGATCACTGAACAGGTCGATAAACTGCACAACCGCATCGAAGCCTTCACCGAAGGGTACGCACAGAACGACGATATAACCCTTGTCGCTATCAGGGAAAAAATGAAAGCCGAGGATGTGCTCTATAATCACTGGGTGCGCCTGATGAAAATGGTGGAAGACGGCTCGACCGTGAAAGCCGCCTGCAAGCATTTCGGTGTTTCGACCTCGACCTATTACAAATACAAGAAACTCTATAAAAAAGAGGGGAAAAAGGGCATCAAGGAGTCGGTATCCAGATCCGATGTCGAGGAAAAGCATGTCAGTATAGAAGATAAAGCGAAAATATTCGACATTATCAGGAATAATCCCGATTTCGGGCCGAAACGGATCAGCGATGAACTGAATACCGAAACGTATGAGTTTACTGTCCTGGATGAAAAAGTCATCTATGAAGAACTGGTGCGCAGCCGTTTGAACACAAAGGAACTGCGGCAGGCGTTCATCGAGAGGGGAAAGTCGAAGAAGCGGTTCAAACCCCCCGGAACGCCCTTCCTTACGTTAAGCGGCGAGGTTATCGTCACTCATGAACGGGCGCCGGCGGTGAAACCCTATCCCAGACAAACCGAAGCGGAGGCGGAGGAAATCGCCGCGGAAGAGGTCGCTTCCTCCATCACACCGTCGGGAGGTGCCGTACTTTCCGAAGAGACGATCCTGCCCCATGACTTTGCGGGTGATGATTTTTCGGAAGATTTCGGCGAACCGGCAGACGGTGAAGATGAGCATGTGATATCAGGGGCCCGGATCGAGGAACTGTTCGGAGAAGACGGCGACGGTGATGATGAAGAATTTCTTGATCTGACCGAGATGAGCGGTGAAGTAGTCACTCGGGAACTGGAGAAGAAGCATAGAAGGGCTGATACGTCAGCGGAAGCGTACAGTGAAGCCGGGACGGGGGAGCGTGGAGAAGATGAGTACGCCGGCGATCACGAATACGGTGATGATATGCTTGACATCCTGATCTCCGATGTTTCCGAGCTGGAGGCAGGAGATGACGATGTCCGGGATCATGCCGAACGCATCAGTCTTGATGAAGTGCTTGCCGTGGACGAGGGCAATTTCCCCATCATCGAGAATGAAGACCAGGTGGAAGAGGGCATTTCGTCTTCGATCGCCGGTGACCTGCTTGCCGATGAGATCCTTGCGGGGAGCCGCAGCGACAATCTTCCCTACGGGCTCGATTTCGAGATGCTCGATGATCCAGATGCACTGGATGACCTGTTCGCCGATGACCGGGGCCCCGGAACACGGGATCCTCATCTCGCGGCGAAGTCCAGCGAACAGTTTCAATCGGGGC
This sequence comes from bacterium, assembly GCA_016934955.1. Taxonomy (GTDB): domain Bacteria; phylum Zhuqueibacterota; class QNDG01; order QNDG01; family JAGLOF01; genus JAFGRY01. The sequence goes on from JAFGRY010000050.1 coordinate 45,747, forward strand.
TTGGCTTCTACAAGGACGGGCAGTATAAGGAAGCGATTGATGAATTCATGAATATAATCAAGGTGAACCCCAAACACGGTTCCGCCTTTCAGTATCTCGGAGATGCCTATTTCAGAATCGGGGAGCTCGAGAATGCGATCAAAGCCTACGAGAACGCGAGAACCCTTCAGCCGGAAAATATGAATATTCTGGAAAATATGGGCGTGATATTCGCCAATATGGGTGATTTTAAGAAAGCGGTCTGGCAGTGGGGGGAAGTACTTAAGAACGATCCCGAAAGAAAAGATATTATCGACCGTATCAAGAAAATGCAGCGAATCATCCGGCAGCGGTACCAATAGCGAAAAAGAGTTGACAAATACCGTAATATCAATTATATTATTATTAAATTCAAATAGTTACAGTAAAAGGCAGGGAGAAGTACCACATGGAAGGCATTCAGGTGTCAATCGAAAAAGCGGCTTCTCACAGCGGCGTATCCATAATCCGTGTCGGCGGATACATCGATACAACAACATCTTCCGAGCTCGAGCGGGCGCTGGATTCCCTGTTAAAATCCGGAGTGTATTATATTGTAATAGATCTGGGTAATGTCGATTACATTTCCAGTGCGGGATGGGGGATCTTCATCAGCGAAATAAAGGGTATCAGAGAGCGGGGCGGAGACCTGAAACTGGCACGAATGATACCGGATGTGTATGAAGTGTTTGAATTGCTGGAGTTCAATTACATACTGAAATCCTTCAATACGGTGGAAGATGCCCTGGCTGATTTCGGTATCGCTTCCGAGAAACCGGCAAAAAAGAAGCGGGCGAAATCCCTGGTGACGGAGATTGTCGACATTGTTGAAGAGGATCAATCGGGCGGTGCTGCCGACGAGCCGGAACGTGTTGAAGACAAAATAAGGAAGATACTTGCGGAGCATCCCGGCTGGGGAGCGGCGAAAGTCAGCAAGGAACTCAATACTGAACGCTACGATTTTACAAAAATGAGCACGCTGGGAGTCTGGAAACTGCTTCGCCGGCTCAATCTGGGAGGAGATGAAGACACGGATTTGCTTAATCCGGATAATGAATCATAGCACTGTCAGGGTCGAAATCCGATGAAACAGTGAAGGCAGATAGGGGGATTGGTATCTGCCTTCCGTACTTTATATGGGGTACATCGGTACCCGTTTCCGACAGGCGGTGAATGATAAAGGATATCCGTGTTTATGATACGACGCACACAATTCACACTTGGCAGACCCCTTCAGCAAGGGCTCAACGGCTGGGAAAAACGGCAGTACCGCGTGCGGTTCGAACGGGCCCTGATCGTTGTGATGGCCATCACCATTGTGCTTTTTACCGGCTTCAAGCGGGTTGGCAAAAAGATCAAGATCCCGCATTACGTGTTTTCCAACACCATCATGATTGCAGATCTGCCGCCGGCCACCGAGGTGGGTGCCATGCCCAGACCGCCGCTCCTTCCCCAGATTCCGGTGCCGTCCGAAGATGAGTACATCTCGGAAGACGTGACCATCGATATTGTCGATTTCAACGATATCGATGGGCTGCTGCCCTTTGACGGCCCCGCGGGCTCCGGTCCGGTTACCGGTGCATTCGCCACGGGACCGCGGCCGATACGGGAAGTGGTGCCTGAATATCCCGATGATCTGCGTAAACGCGGTGTCGAGGGTGTGGTGATGCTCTCTATCCTCGTGAATGCGACCGGAGCGGTTGACAGCGTCGTCGTCATCGGGAATACCACCCGTAACAGACGGCTGGAACGGGCCGCGGTCGCCGCCGCGTACAAAACACAGTATATGCCGTTTGACACTCAGAAGGGCTCCTCTTTCTGGATAGAGCGCCCTACACGATTTGAAGGCAAATGATGTGACAAGAATCACCCGCATTCTCCTCTCCCTCGCGGTCGTGCTGTTGGTGTCAACGGCGTGTTTCAATCCTTTTGCTCCTGAATTGTCGGACACCGCTGACAGCACCGATCTTATCGTGACAAACCAGGAATCGCCGGAAGATGTGCTTCAGAATTTCAAGACTTCCTACACAATCAAAGACTCGCTGCTGTACAGCGGGCTGCTGGACACCGCCTTCATTTTCGTCTATTACGAAACGGATGATTTCTCCTCGGGGCGATTCGTCTCCTGGGGAAGGGAGGATGACCTGAAAACCACCGGCAGTCTCTTCCGGCATTTTGATTTTATTGATCTTGTCTGGAATGCCACGATTTACGGGTGGAATGATGACACAACCGGAACTATTTGCAAGGAATTTCAGTTGAATTGTGCAAACAAGGAGAGTGATTACAGGATTTCAGGCAGGGCGGTTTTTTCTTTCAGGCGCTGTCAGGACGGACGGTGGCGGATAACGCGATGGAAGGATGAATCCGAACTGTAAATGATTTTCGTTGAGGGAGAGCACCATGAATACTTCTCGCAGTACTATCCATATAATTACCGTGACGGCGGCTATAGGGGTACATCTGCTGCGGCCGGTGACGCTGCAGGCGCAGATGTTCGGAAAGAACAAGGTACAGTATCACGAATTCAACTGGGAATATATTCAGTCCCGGCACTTTGATATTTACTATTATGAAGGGGGACGGGGCCTGGCCGATTTTACGGCCGATATCGCGGAGTCCAGCTACGTGGACATCAGCAGACATTTTCGCTACAGGATTATCAAGAGGATCCCGATTCTCGTCTACAACAGCCACAACGACTTTTCCCAGACAAACGTCACCACGGAGATGATCGAAGAATCGGTGGGCGGTTTCACCGAAATCTTCAAGGATCGGGTCGTCATTCCCTTCCAGGGCAGCTATGAAGAATTCAGGCACGTCATTGAACACGAGCTCACGCACGCGGTCATGTTTCAGATGCTTTACGGTCAGGCGGTGGGTTCCATGGTGTCGGGAATGGCCAGGTTCCAGGTGCCCCTCTGGGTAGCGGAGGGACTGTCCGAGTACATGAGCAGGGGCTGGGATACCGAGAGCGATTTTTATATGCGGGATGCCACGATCAACGGGTATGTGCCTCCGGTAGATCAGATTTACGGGTTTATGGCCTACAAGGGGGGGCAGTCCCTGATCAATTACATCTGTGACACCTATGGAAAGCCAAAACTCGGCGAGTTTTTAAACAAACTGAAGATGCTGCGGGATCTTGAAGAGGCGCTGAAACAGTCCATCGGTCTCGATATTGAAGAGTTTTCCGACAGATGGCACAAATATCTCCGCAAGGAATACTGGCCCGATATCAGCGACCGGAAAGAACCTGAGGATATTGCCCACCGCCTTACCGATCATGTGGAAGAGCGCACGTTTCTCAATAATTCTCCTTCCCTGTCTCCCAACGGTGACAAGCTGGTGTTCCTCTCGAACCGTTCCGATTACATCGATATTTTCATGATGAATACGGTCGGCAAACCGGAGGTGAAGAGACTGGTGCGGGGCGAGCGGTCGGATATTTTCGAGGAACTGCACTGGCTGAGGCCCGGTATCGGCTGGTCGCCGGACGCAACCAGGATCGTCTTTGCCGCCAAAGCCGGAGGAAGAGACGCGCTCCATATCGTCGATGTCGCTACCGGCGAGATTGTCGCGACCCACATCCTCGATCTGGACGGGCTCTTCGCTCCGGACTGGTCCCCCGACGGCCGTACGATCGCTTTCATGGGCATCGACAACGGCGCCTCGGATCTCTATCTGTTCGATCTCGAGACCGGGGCCGTCGAGAAACTGACCGATGACATATTCAGCGATCTGGAGCCGAAATGGTCGCCTGACGGCAAGGAGATCGTTTTCGTTTCCGACAGGCAGGATCGCATGCAGAAGCCGGATTCGACATTCCGCATGCAGGATTTCCCTTACCGCAGGACCGATATTTATACGATTCGGATTGCCGACCGGGCCATCACCAGGTACACATTCGATGATTTCGACCAGACCAGTCCGGTATTCTCCCCTGACGGAAACGCCATCGCCTATGCCTCTGACGAACACGGGATCAATAACATTTACATACTGGAACGGGCGACGGGGGAGTCGCACCCGATAACGAATCTGCTTACCGGTGTTTCACAGATTTCCTGGTCGAGGGAAGGATCCCGGCTGGCATTTTCGTCGTTTTTCAATGCCGGGTACGACATCTACATGATGAGCAATCCCTGGGAGCAGAAGGATGAAATCGTCATCGAGGATACGGAATTCATCAAACGGGCGAAAGAGCGGGTCGATTCCGATGAGTCGTACGCCGCCGAGATCAAGGATGATCCGGCCCTCAATGAATACAGAAACTACGTATTCGGCAACAGTATGAAAAGGCAGAAAGAGCGGCTGGAAAAGCTTGTCGATTCCCAGTTCCCCGATACGCTCGATTATAAAAACAGCGCCGGTGAATACAGGGTCAAGGATTACCGGGTGCAGTTTACTCCCGATGCGGTGACGGGAGGAGCCGGATATTCATCCTATTTCGGCATCCAGGGATCGTCGCTGCTCGCCTTTTCCGATATACTGGGGAACCATCGCATCACCACCTATTTCGATGTATTCTACAGCCTGAAGAATTCAAATTTTCAGCTGTCCTATTACTATCTGCCCAAACAGACCGATTTCGGTGTCTCGATTTTTCATTTTTCCCGGCTTCTCTTTTCTTATTTCACTTTCCTGCGAGACAGAAATTACGGGTTCTCTCTCATGGCATCGAGGCCCTTCAGCCGCTATACACGGCTCAACTACAGCCTCACGGGCATGATCATCGACAGAGACTGGGGGCAGATCGATCCCTATGGTTTTTCAGGACAGTATCTGCATGAAGGGGGCGATCTTTTCAAACGTCAGATCGTACAGGCCCGGATCGGATACAACACCGATACCGTGGTCTGGGGGATGACCGGGCCGGTCAACGGCGGCAGGTCGAGCTACAATTTTTCCTACTCCCCCGAGCTGTCCGAAAAGAACAGTCTCAGCTTCTGGACGGTTACCGCGGACTGGCGCCGGTACATCAGATTGTCCAAGGATGTAACCCTGGCGCTGCGCACATCCGGAGGTGTTTCGGGTGGAAGACAGCCGCAGCGGTTCCTGCTGGGAGGCATGATGGGATGGATCAATTACCGGTATTCCCAGATTCCTGAAGGGTACTGGGGTGACGACATGTTCTATTTCTCCAGTGTGGAAACGCCGCTGCGGGGATATTACTACTATCAGATGCTGGGTACACGGTATATGCTGACGAATCTGGAGCTGCGTTTTCCTCTCGTTCAGTACCTGATACTGGGATGGCCGTTGCCGATCGGTTTTCAGAATATTCGAGGGGCGCTTTTCTTCGATATGGGATCGGCCTGGGATAACGACCGGGACTGGAAACCGTTTCGGAAAGACAGGGAAGGCCGTGTCGTCATGAATGACCTGGCCGCCGGTATGGGAGTAGGACTCAGGGTCAATCTCGGATTTTTCCTGATCAAATATGACATTGCCTGGAGAACCGATTTTGCAGACGTCGGTACCCATCCGGTCCACTATTTTACCCTGGGAGCGGAATACTAATAAGGACCATAAACAGCTGTATTGGAGGAGAGATTGAGAAACATTGTACTGAGTGCTCTATTCCTGAGCCTCGCGGCCGCCCTCTCGGCACAGGTGCCTGATGATGTGGTGCAGGTGAAGACCGAGACCTCGCCGGCCATGCTCAAGGCCGGGGAGCGGGGAGAACTGCGCGTCACGTTCAGCATAGCCGACGGGTACCACATCGGTGATGCCGCGGGCGGATTTTTCAAGGTTGTACCGGCTGCGGCCGCCGGCATCGCATTTTCAGATCCCGTTTATCCGAAAAGCATAGAGGATCCGTACGGTGACTATTATGCCGATGAGGTGATCGTGACCGTGCCGTTCCTTGTTGAGGAGAACGCATCGGGCGGCCTGCGAACCTTCCCGGTTGCCGTCGGGTATCAGCCCTGTTCAGAGGAAGGCGTCTGCTACATGCCGCAGGAAAGCACGGTGGGAGCGTCGGTGGAAATCGCCGGCGGTGAGGCTGCGGGTGAGACGGAAACGATCACCCGGACCGGAGGGATGGCGGGAAGGCTTACCGGGGCCCTGGAGCGGGGCTCGCTGATCGCCTTTCTCATTGTTTTTCTGGGCGGCATGCTCACCAGTCTCACTCCCTGTGTCTATCCAATGATCCCCATCACCATCGCGGTGATCGGGGCTCAGGCTGAAGGCGGAAAATTGAAGGGATTCATCCTTTCGCTTTTTTATGTGCTGGGACTCGCGGCAACGTTCACGACACTGGGAATAATCGCCGCCAGAACAGGGGCGCTGTTCGGATCCGTATCCCAGCATCCGGCCGCTATTCTGATCATCTCACTCATTTTCTTTCTTATGGGCCTTTCGATGCTGGGTGTTTTCACCGTGAGGATGCCCTCGTCTATAGCCACCAGGCTGCAGGGGAAACGGCGCCGGGGCTTTCTGGGCGCGTTTTTAACCGGTCTGGTTGCCGGCCTGGTGGTGTCGCCCTGTGTCAGTCCCCTGCTGGTCGTGATCCTGGCATGGGTGGCGAAAACCGGTTCCGTGCTGCTGGGCGCGGGACTCCTGTTCAGCTTCTCTCTGGGACTCGGTGTATTGTTCATTCTCATCGGCACCTTTTCAGGCATGTTAAAGAACCTGCCGAAATCCGGTGGCTGGATGGAAGTAGTGGAGCGCGGATTCGGAATCCTGCTGGTGACGCTGGCGCTGATCTTCGCGCGCCCGCTCCTGTCCCCGTTTTTCTACAGAATGGCGATGGCCGCCGGTCTGATCGTCGCGGGTATCTTTTTTGGCGCTGTCGCGCCATATGAGCGGTCGGCCTCCGCCAAAGTCAAACTGCTGAAAGCGGCGGGGCTGTTCGCCCTGTTTGTCGCATTTTCACTCATATTCATCAGTTTCCTGCCGGCCGGGGTATCCGGGCCGGCGGCGGGCGCACGGGCGGAGCAGCCTGCCCGCATGGAAGACGCCTGGCTCGATTCGGATGTGCAGGGTTTTGCCGTAGCCGCAGAGGAAGAAAAAAAGGTGATCGTCGATTTTTTCGCTGAGTGGTGCGCAGCCTGTCACGAGCTCGATGAAAAGACCTGGCCGGATCCCGGGGTCGACAACGCCCTGGCACAGTATGTGAAAGTGAAACTGGATCTTACCCGCAATGACGCGGCCGACAAGGCGCTGCAGAAGAAATACGGCGTGCTCGGCCTGCCTACCGTGATCATATTCGATGCCGGGGGTAAAGAGCTGGGCAGGTTCGAGGGCTTTCAGCCGCCCGAAAAAGTAGTTGCCTTCTTAAAACAATTGCGATGACCGTTTCAGCGCCCACAGTCAGACTGTTCGATCAGAATCCCTATGAGGCCGCGTTCGAGGCGTCGGTTCTCCAGGCCGAGGTGGTCGACGGCAGGAGCCGGGTGATCCTGGACCGGACCCTCTTCTATCCGGCATCCGGGGGACAGCCGTGTGACCTTGGGACACTCAACGGCGCTGCCGTACTGGATGTGTTCGAAGACGGCGCGTCGGGAGTCATCACTCATGTTGCCGGCGGCCGCTTCACCGGCGGTGACAGGGTGACGGGCCTGGTGGACATGGAGAGGCGGTTCGATCATATGCAGCAGCACTCCGGGCAGCACATCCTCTCGGCCGTTTTCCTGGACATCCTTGATGCCACAACAGTGGGATTCCACCTCAGCGCCGACGTGTCGACCCTGGATTTTTCCATTGCACCGCCTTCCCGGGACGCTCTCGCCCGTGCCGAGCTGGCCGCCAACCGCGTTGTCTACGAAAACCGGCCGGTGTCGGTCAGCAGGGTCACTGCCGCGGAAGCCAGGAGCCTGCCGCTGCGAAAACCGCCCCCTGAAGTCGAGGACCTGAGAATTGTCCATATCGAGAATCTCGACATGACCGCCTGCTGCGGCACCCATGTGAGATCGGCCGGCGAGGTCGGGATGATCAAAGTGCTCGGCTGTGAGAAATTCCGGGAAGGGTGCAGGGTGACCTTCGTCTGCGGCCGGCGGGCCCTCATGGACTATCAGCGGAAAAACAGCATCCTCAGCGAGGCGGCCCGCATGCTGACGGTGGGTGAGCACGAGCTGATTCCCCGGGTGTCGGGGCTGCTGGACGACCGGAAAGGTCTCAAGCAGACAATAACGTCTTTGAAATCCAGGGTGATAGAGTCTGAAGCCGCTGCGCTCTACGCGTCCGCGGCGAAATTCAATACTATTACATTCGTTTCAGCGGTATACAGCGATTTTTCAGCCAAAGACCTCCAGCAGATGGCCCGCAGTGTCTGCGCCCGCGATGGTGTCGTGTGTGTGCTCGGGCTCGAACATGAACGGGCGACCGTCGTCATCGCGCAATCGGCGGATCTCGGTCTTGATATTTCCCGGATAAAAGATGCGGCGGAAGCGGTGATCGAAGGCCGGGGCGGCGGCAGTGATCTGCTCACCCAGACCAGCGGCCCTGATGCGGCTCGCACGCGTCAGGCAGTGCGCGTCTGTGAAGAAACGGTTAAAAAAATGAGTGAAACGTAAAAAAAAGATGCATAATTCGCTTTGATTTTTCCCCGCTATTTGTTAGTTTGCAATCAGAAATGATGAACCTGATAACGTTTTTTATAACCATACCATCCGAGAATCAGGTGCCGTTTGCCCAGTCGGTGGAGGCGCTGCGTTCTCGCTGGAGCAAAGAGAAGATAAGTATCTCTCTTTTTCGGGACGGGGGCCGGCCGGAACGATTCCTGCTGATGCTGCTGACCGAGAGAACCATTGATGATGTAACCGGAATGATCAGGGATGCCGATGAGGCGGGGCATCTGTTTGCCAGTATGAAATCCGCCGAAGGATCCATATCGGTTTCGTATATGGAGCAGGTAGTATAGCGTTCTGTAAGGGGGATCCGACATGTCGGATATTGTGAACCAGGTAGTTGAGATTCTCGAACGGGCCGAATCGTTTCTGGTGCCGCTCGAGTGGATCATCGAAAAACTGGAAGAGGCGAATAAACTGCCGTCTATATCCGATGAGGAACTGATCGATTCTCTCCGCCAGGATCCCCGCGTAAAAGTGTTCGAGAAAGAAGATCCGGAAGAGATCGCCGGTGAGGAATTTCCCGCTGCCGCTCAATCGATCAGTTCTCTTGGACTCAGCGGCAGCCCCCGGGTGATGCTGAAATCGCGGGTTCCCACCAAGTCGGAAATCGTCGCGTTTCTGCTGCAGAAAGCGGATCAGACCTACGACGCGCTTTTCAAAGCCTGGCAGATCCGGCCCGAGCATGATGAGGATACCGAGGATCAGCTGCTTGACGCCCTGGCAAAGGCCCAGAAGCTGCAGCGGGAGCTGAGAACCATCAAGCGCCAGCAGGATGCCAAAGTAATCAATGAACATTGATCGCGGCCCCTGCTGCTTTGCCGGTTGTGTGACATCGTCCACCGGCGCCCTCCTGTTTTATATCAGTTGATGAATCTGACACATGACTCCTGAATGGAAGCGGATACTCGCCGAGAGTATTGACAATCCCCGGGATATCGCCGCACTATCCGGTCTCGATGCCGCGACGCTGGTTTCTGTATGCAGCCGGTATCCCCTGCTCATCAATCCCTATGTGCTGCACACGGCGCAGGCCGGCGGGCCTCCCCTGCTGAAGCAGGTGATACCCGATCCCCGGGAGCTGGACGATAGAGCGGGCGTGGCAGATCCCCTGGCGGAAGAGCGGGACAGTCCGGTCCCTCTTCTGACCCACCGTTACCCTGACAGGGTCCTCTTCCTCGTTTCCGGCCGCTGTGCGTCGATCTGCCGTTTCTGCACGAGAAAGCGTAAGATCGGCCGCATGGACCCGATTTCCGACAGGGCAATCGAAAACGGTGTCGACTATATACGGGGCAATGACCGTATTCGGGATGTGCTGCTGTCGGGAGGTGATCCCCTTGTGCTGGAAGATGATCGACTCGCCTGGATCCTGAGCATGGTGAGGAGTATCCCACACGTGGAAACGATCCGCATTGGAACCCGGGTTCCCTGTTTCCTGCCCCAGCGGATAACACCGGGGCTGGTACGGGTATTACGCCGGTTCCAGCCACTCTATGTAAACATGCATTTCAATCATCCAGCTGAAATCACTCCCGAGGCCGCCGCGGCATGTTTGAAGCTGGCTGACGCAGGACTGCCGCTGGGCTCCCAGACTGTGCTTTTAAGAGGTGTCAATGACAATGCCTCGATTCTTGCCGGGCTCATGAGGGCGCTCCTGCGGATCAGGGTGAAGCCCTACTACCTGCTGCAGGCCGATCTCACCAGAGGCACCGATCATTTTCGCACCAGAACAGGGACCGGTCTCGAGATCATGAAACAGATGCGGGGCCATATCTCGGGGATGGCGGTTCCCGCGTTTGTCATGGACCTTCCCGGGGGCGGGGGAAAGGTGCCGCTGCTGCCGGATTATGTGCAATCACGGGACCCCGATTCGCTGACCCTGCGCAATTACCGCGGGGACCTATACACCTATCCGGAGCCGCATACCGGCGGCTGACCATTGCTCAGGATCCTCAAAACGGGTAACAATGCGATGAAACGGCTGCATATACGGATCTTTTTCACGGCAGTGCTGCCTGTCGTCTTCGCCGTCGCTGGTGTCACCGTCCCGGACTCGCTGACGGAACCCTCTCCGGACTGGGAAAATCCCGGGGTGTTTCAAATCAGCCGGGAACGGGCGCACTGCAGCTGGACGCCGTTTCCCACGCTGGAATCGGCGCTCACCTTCGATCCGGAGGAATCGTCCCTGCGGATGTCGCTGAACGGCCGCTGGAAATTTCATCTCGCTTCGCATCCCGCTGCCCGGCCGCCAGATTTTTACCGGCCGGATTTCGATGACGGGGGCTGGGACTTCATCACCGTTCCGGGAAACTGGGAGCCGCAGGGGTTCGGCACGGCGCGGTATCTGGATGAAGAGTATCCATTCGCCCCGAACCCTCCCTTCCAGGATCATGCGAACAATCCGGTCGGTTCCTACCGGCGATATTTCGCTGTTCCGGAGGCCTGGAAGGACAAACATATACTGCTGCGGTTCGGCGGCGTGCGGTCCGCCATGTATGTCTGGGTGAACGGCGTGAAGGTGGGGTACAGCCAGGGCAGCAAAACGCCGGCGGAATTCGACATCAGTACCTGCGTGAAGCCAGGAGAGCGCAACCTGGTGGCGGTGGAGGTGTACCGGTTCAGTGACGGCAGTTACCTGGAGGGGCAGGATGCCTGGCGGATCAGCGGCATTGAACGGGAGGTTTCGCTGGTCGCTGTGCCCCGGGTGCATATTCGTGACTTTTTCATCCACGCGGGGCTGGATGCGGCCTGTCGGAACGGACTGCTCAGTATCGACCTGGAGATAGAAAATACCGGTGCCGGGGCAGTTCCCTGCCGGGCGGAACTGCTTCTGCTGAGACGGGGCGGCACCGTGTTCAGGGACCGGAAGAGGGCCGTTATACCGGGCGACACCTGTGAATCGATCTCTTTCCGGGCGGAACTCCTGAATGTGGAACCCTGGACCGCGGAAACGCCGGCGCTGTACGAGCTCGTACTGACGCTGTCAGAAGATGCCGGGGGGGAGCGTACATCGATTCCCGTAAGGATCGGCTTCAGATCCATTGCCATCCAGGAAGGACAGCTGCGGGTAAACGGCAGGACCGTGACGATACGGGGGGTGAACCGGTGCGAGACCGATCCCCTGCTGGGACGGGCGCTCTCCCTGGAAACGATGATCAGGGATATCACCCTGATGAAGCAGTTCAACATCAACGCGGTGAGGACGAGCCATTACCCCAACGATCCCCGCTGGCTCGACCTCTGTGACCGGTACGGGCTGTATGTCGTCGATGAGGCAAATATCGAAACGCACGGGATCCAGTTTCATCCCGGCGGCATCAATTATCTCAGCGATCATCCCGACTGGACCGCCGCCTATCTTGACCGGACCGTGCGGATGGTCGAGCGGGACAAGAACCATGCCTCGGTAATCATCTGGTCCCTGGGGAACGAGTCGGGTGACGGGCGGAACTTCGTAACCACTTACTCCTGGATCAAGGCGCGTGACCCGGGCCGGCCCGTGCAGTACCAGCCGGCCTGGTGGAACGACCATACGGACATTATATGCCCCATGTACAGGAATACGGATTGGCTGCTGCAGCAGCATGACCGTGATCCGGCCCGTCCCCTCATCCTGTGCGAATACGCCCACGCTATGGGAAACGCCGTGGGCAATCTGCAGGACTACTGGGATGTCATCGATGCCTGTCCCGGGCTGCAGGGCGGCTTCATCTGGGACTGGGTTGACCAGACCTTTTTACGAAAACATCCGGACGGCACACCCTACTGGGCGTACGGCGGCGATATGGGGGATGCGGACCTGCCGAACGACTCCTCATTCTGCGCGAACGGCCTCGTGCACGGGGACCGGACCCTGAAGCCGCACATCTGGGAAGTGAAGAAAGTCTATCAGCCGCTGAGATTCAGGCTGCTCACCTATTCCGATACCAGGATCATGGTGGAAAACAGGCACGATTTCGCGGATCTCGGGCGATACCACTTTGAATGGCGGGTCGAAAAGAACGGACGGACCATCGGAAAAGGCCGCTGGCTGGTGCCCGATATTCCGGCGCATGGGAAAAAGATCGTGGAACTGGCGCTCCCCGGCCTCGATCCCGAACCCGGGTCTTCATATTTCCTGACGCTTGAAGCGCGTCTCAGGGACGACCTCGACGGCTGCCCGGCGAACCATCTGGCGGCCTGGGATCAGTTCGAGCTGCCGGTCGCTGTACCGGCCGGTCCGGTGAATGTGGAGATCATGCCGGACCTGGTGCTGCAGGAAAAAAGCAACGCCGTGGCGGTGAACGGGAGTGACTTTCAGATTGTGTTCGATACGGCCGCGGGGGAGATCCGTTCCTGGACATATCGAAGAATCGCACTGCTCAGGGAGGGGCCCAGGCCCGATTTCTGGCGGGGGGGGACTGACAGCGACGTCGCTCGGGGGAATGAGATGCCGCGCAGATGCGGTATCTGGAAACAGGCCGGCGATCTCTTCACCCCCACCGATGTGAGTATGGTGCCGGTAAGCAGCAAGCACGTTCGCTTTGTCGTGTTCAGCGCTATTGATTCACTGCAGTGTACAGGCAGAGTAGTATATGATATGTACGGATCCGGAGACGTTATCGTCTCGTACCGCTTTGCCTGCGGGGATCATCCCCTGCCCGAGATCCCGCGTGTGGGCATGGTGATGGTCCTGACGGGGGAGTTCAGCGGGATCCAGTGGTTCGGCAGGGGTCCGCATGAAAGCTATGCCGACAGGTATACAGGCGCAGCAATCGGGTTGTACGCGGGCAGCGTGTGGCAGCAGTATTTCCCCTATGTCCGGCCCCAGGAAACCGGCAACAAGACCGGTGTCCGCTGGGCCGCCCTTACCAGTGCCGAGGGTGTCGGGCTGCTCATCGACGGACTGCCCGTTGTCGATCTTTCCGCCCACCAATTCGTAAAAGAAGAGCTCTACTGGGTGCCGAACGCGCAGCGGCACGGAAGTGACGTCACGCCGCAGGACCTCGTTACCCTGCGCGTCGATTACGGGCAGATGGGAGTGGGCGGCGATAATGCCTGGGGGGCCCGTCCCCACAGGCGGTATACGCTCTATCCGGCATATTACGAATACAGCTTCCGGCTGAAGCCGTTTCGGCTGGATGACGCCGATCCTGCTGATCTGGCAAAGGAAGGAGTCGTTTTTTATGAATAGCCATCGTGATCGCGCCGTACGATTCTGCGGTGTGAGCGGATACCCGGTCCCGCTGCTGATCGGCGTGATCCTGACGATCTGCGGCTGCCGTCACCATGCCGGCCGGCACCAGCTTCAGTATCTCGACCTTTCGGGACAGCAGGAGCGCCGGGTGGTTGTCGACAGAGAGCCGGGGCAGTATCTGGGACATCCCACCACCGTGCTGCTGGAGGACGGCGAAACGATCATCGCGGTCTATCCGAAGGGGCACGGAAGCGGCGGCATCATCATGAAGAAATCCCCGGACGGCGGCCTGACCTGGAGTGAACGCCTGGAGGTCCCGGACAACTGGGAGACCAGCAAAGAGGTGCCGACGATTCACCGGGTTGTCGACAGCGGCGGCACCAGGCGTCTCATCCTGTTCTCGGGTCTGTACCCCGCCCGCATGGCCGTTTCCGAAGATGACGGCCGCACCTGGTCACCGCTGCGCCGGATCGGCGACTGGGGCGGTATTGTCGTCATGGGCAGCGTCGTGGAACTGACCGACCGTGCCGGGCACTACCTGGCCATGTTTCATGACGACGGCCGTTTCATTCATGAGGGCGGAAAGGCGGAAGGCATTTTCACGCTTTATCAGGTGTTTTCTGACGACGGCGGCCTGACCTGGAGCGATCCACAGGCGATATTCAGTTCCGATTCCCTGCATCTCTGCGAACCGGGCATCATTCGCTCGCCGGACGGCAGGGAACTGGCGGCGCTGCTGCGGGAGAACAGCCGCAGGCATAATTCCCAGGTGATTTTTTCCCGGAATGAGGGCGGAACCTGGTCGCGGCCGCAGGAACTGCCGGCAGCGCTGACCGGCGACCGGCATACCGGCAGATACGCTCCCGACGGACGCCTGCTCGTCTCATTCCGGGACGTTGCCGACAGCAGCGCCACCAAAGGCGACTGGGTCGCCTGGGTCGGCACCTGGGATGATATCAGGCGCGGCAGAGACGGGCGGTACCGGGTCAGGCTCATGGATAACCGGCACGGCTGGGACTGCGCCTACCCCGGAGTGGAGGTGCTGCCGGATTCAACTTTCGTCATCACCACTTACGGGCACTGGGCTGAGGGGCAGGAACCCTATATCGTCAGTGTGAGACTGAAACTTGAAGAACTGGACGCTATGGCCGCTTCGAGCCGGGTCCATGGAGAGCCCGGCGCGGCCGAATGAAAGAGAAGCAGCGGGGGGCACAACAAGCGAGGAGATCGTCATGACCACCAGATCCAGCCAATCGAGACGAGAGTTTTTAAAGGCCGCCGCGGCGGGGGCGGCCGCGGTTACCCTGGGACAGCTGGGCTGTTCCGGATCCCCGGGGAAAAAGCGGCCGAATATCATTTACATTCTGGCCGATGATCTGGGGTATGGCGAGCTCGGATGCTACGGTCAGGAGAAGATACTGACCCCGAACATCGACGCCCTGGCGGCAGCGGGCATGCGGTTCACGCAGCATTACTCCGGGAGCCCGGTGTGCGCGCCGTCCCGCTGCACGCTCCTCACCGGCAAGCATACCGGCCATGCCTACATCAGGGGAAACGACGAGTGGGGATCCAGGGGCAACGTGTGGGATTATCTGGAAATGATCAGGCATCCCGAGCTGGAGGGGCAGCGGCCGATTCCCGCGGACACGGAGACGGTCGGGAAGATGCTGCAGCGTCAGGGATACACAACCGCCTGTATCGGCAAATGGGGGCTGGGGGCTCCGGGCACGGAGGGGGTGCCCAACAAGCAGGGATTCGATCTCTTTTTCGGCTACAACTGTCAGCGGCAGGCGCACACCTACTATCCGAAGCATCTCTGGAGAAATGAGGAGAAAGTTATTCTCGACAACAGGATCGTGGCGCCGCACGCCAATCTGGCGGAAGGAGCCGATCCCGACGATCCGGAAAGCTACGCCGATTTCACGCTGAACGAGTACAGTCCCGATCTCATGGGCAGGGAAGCGCTGGCGTTCATCGAGGAGAATCAGGACAATCCGTTCTTCCTCTATTTCTCGACGACCATTCCCCACCTGCCGATACAGGCACCGCCGGCGTATGTGCAGATGTATCGGGAGAAATTCGGGGAGGAAGAGCCCTATACCGGTACCGGCTATTTTCCGCATCGGTATCCCCGGGCCGGTTACGCGGGCATGATCACCTATCTGGACGACCAGGTCGGCGCCCTGGTGAAAAAACTCAAAGACCTGGGCCTCTATGACAATACGCTGATCATGTTTTCCAGCGACAACGGGCCGACCTACACCGGCGGTGTGGATGTCGATTTCTTCAACAGCGCCGGGCCGTTTCAGAACGGGTACGGACGCACCAAGGGATTCACCTACGAGGGAGGGATCCGGGTGCCGTTCATCGCCTGCTGGCCGGGGGTGATTCGCCCGGGATCGGTGTCAGACCGTATTTCCGCCTTCTGGGATCTGTTCCCGACGCTGGCAGAGGTCGCCGGCGCACCCGCGCCCGGGGACAGCGACGGGATCAGCTTTCTGCCCGACCTGAAAGGCAGGCGCAATCCCGGGCGGCATGAGTTCCTTTACTGGGAGTTTCCCGCATACGCGGGACAGCAGGCGGTCAGAATGGGCCGCTGGAAGGGGATCCGGAAAAATATTTTCCAGGGCAACATGACCATCGAGCTGTATGATCTCGAGAACGATCTGCGGGAGACAACGGACGTCGCCGATGCCCATCCTGATATCGTGGCGAAGATCGAAGCCGTGATGCGGGAGCAGCACGTTCCGGCCGAACTGGAGCGGTTCAAGATCACCCAGCTCGGTGACGCGTAAACGGGTGACACCGCCCGGCGCCATAATTCACTTGCTTTTCACCGGCGGGGATCGTATTTTGGTTAGGCGGTGTCTAACTAATTTGCCGGAGTCCGGATGGACTACTATGCGCTACTACTGAGGGCTCTGAAACAGTTTGATCAGCACGGCAGGCGCTGTCAGGATGAGGTGAGCCGCAGAACAGGGCTCGCTGAACTGAAACAGAACCAGTTCAGGTACCTCGAGATCATTGCAGAAAACGACGATCTGACGCCGGGAGGGTTTGCCGAGATTCTGCGTGTTACCAGGCCGTCCGTTAGCGAGATCGTGGTGCAGCTTGTGAATCTCGACTGTGTGCGGAAGCAGCAGTGCGTCCGGGACGGCAGGCGGTATTATATCAGGCTCACTGAACGGGGACAGCAGATAGTGAGTTCCCGGTACCTGATGCAGCGCCGGATGGCGGAACGGATCCGGCGGTCGCTTACCGACGAGGAAGTGAGGGAATTTGTGCGTCTGCTGGAAAAGATACAATAGGGCGGGGGTTTTTTTTGTAATAATTAGTTAGTTAGGATCTAACGAAACATTTTGCCTGCTGGGGCGTTTAACGAACAGTACCCCGGAACCGGGACTTCCGTCCGGGGGGATCACAAAAAAACGGGAAACGACAATGGAAGAACATGATCATATCGGACCGGAACTGCTGGTGCTGCCGATCTACAATACCGTAATCCTCGCCGGCATGACAACACAGATATTTGTCGACAGGGAAAAAGGCGCCCAGATCAAGGCCCAGATGGACAATACCGGGACCTTTCTGCTCGGGCTGACGGTTAAGGATGAATTCGCGGAGGGCGAGCTTTCCGGGAACAGTTTTTACCGGGTCGGCACTCTGATCAAGCTGGATGCGGTCAGACCGGCGGATTCCGGGTACCTGCTGATACTGAAAGCACTGAAGCGCATTCATGCCGACCGGATCACGGCGGACAGAACCCGTATTTCGGCGGTATATTCGTACCTGGATGACCGGCGGGATCTCGGTGAGCCGGAACGGTTCGCCATGGCGGAAGCGATGCGAGTCCTGATCAGGGATATCGGCCGGAATTTCAAAGGCGCCGAACCCTTTTTGAAACGGGTGGATGCCATGCGGGTCCCCGATGATCTTATGGGATTCGCCATGCCCCATCTGGAGGTGCCGCTGCAGGAGAAACAGGCGCTGCTGGAAATCGCTTCAGAACGGGACCGCTGTCTGAAATTTCTCGATTTGCTGCGGCTGCAGAAAGAGGAGATCAGTCTCAAGATCGAGCTTTCGGAGAAATTGAATAAAAAGTTGAACAGCAGCCACCGGGAGGCGATCCTGCGGGAGCAGCTCAAGGCAATCCAGGACGAACTGAAGGAAACACAGGATGGCGCCGCTGAAGCTCCGGACTACCGAACGCGCATCAACGAGGCCATGATGCCGGAAGCGGTGAAGACGGTGGCGCTTGCCGAACTCGAAAAGATGGAGACCTTCGGCCCCAAGCATCATGAATTCGGACTGGTGAAAAATTATCTCGAGCTGCTGCTTTCACTGCCGTGGAAGCCCGGCAGAAAACGACGGATCGATCTGGATAAGGCCAGGGCGGTCCTGGATGCCCGGCATTACGGGCTGGGAGATGTAAAGGACCGGATTATACAGCATCTCGCGGTGATGAAGCTCAAGAAAGGGCGCCGGGGATCCATTCTGCTGCTGGCGGGTCCTCCCGGAACCGGAAAAACGAGTCTCGGAAAGAGTATCGCCGAAGCGCTTAAACGGAAATACGTACGCATAAGCCTGGGAGGGATCAAGGACGAGGCCGAAATCAGAGGCCATCGCCGCACGTATGTCGGTGCGCTGCCCGGCAGAATTATCCAGGGAATGAAGCAGGCCGGGGAAACGAATCCCGTTTTTGTGCTCGATGAGGTCGATAAACTGATGACCGCCTACAGCGGTGACCCGGCGAGCGCGTTGCTGGAGGTGCTCGATCCCGAACAGAACAGCACCTTCACCGATCACTACCTTGAAGTGCCCTACGATTTGTCGGATGTGTTCTTTATCGCCACGGCTAACTACCGCAACGCCATTCCGGCGCCGCTGCTGGATCGGATGGAGGTGATCGACATCACCAGTTACACGAATCGGGAAAAATTCGAAATCGCCAAACGCCACCTTCTGCCCGAGGTCCTGGACGAGCACGGGCTGAAGCGGAAACAGGTCACTGTCGATGACGAGGCGGTGGGCGACATTATCGACAAGTACACCCGGGAGGCGGGCGTCCGCGGGCTGAAGAAGCAGCTGGCCAAAATAGCGCGGGTGATCACCGAGAAGATCGTGAGCGGAAAAGCGAAGATCCCGATTGAGGTGACGAAAGAGTCGCTGAAGGATGTTCTGGGCAAGGAAACGGTCCGCCTGGAGGACTGCCTGAAGCAGGCGGTGCCCGGCATCGCCACCGGTCTCGCCTGGACCCCGGTCGGGGGTGATATTCTCTTCATCGAAGCGACGGCGATGAACGGCAAGGGCGAACTGATCCTTACCGGACAGCTTGGTGATGTCATGAAAGAGTCGGCGAAAATATCTCTCAGCCTTATCCGTTCCCGGCTGGGACACATGATCAGTTCCTTCGATTTCGCCAAGACCGACCTCCACATACACGTGCCGTCCGGGGCCGTGCCCAAAGACGGGCCCTCGGCCGGTATCACCCTCTTTGTCGCGCTTGCCTCGCTGCTGCTGCGCAGGGCGGTAGATACAAAAACGGCCATGACCGGAGAAATCACGCTCCGGGGATCGGTGCTGCCGGTGGGGGGTATCAAGGAGAAGGTCCTGGCCGCGCACCGGGCGGGGATCACCCGGATCATTCTGGCGAAAGCGAATGAGGACGACCTGAAGGATCTGCCGGCGGAGATTACAGACCGGCTCGAATGGATCACTGTGGAAACGATCGAAGAGGTGGTGAAGGCTGCCCTGGACATCGAACTCCCGGTACCGGAAATGCTTGTCCTGCGGCCTGAAGAGGAGACAGTGCCGTACAATTAAGCGGGGAGGGCGAGGCACGCACCGTTTCGGGAAATAGATCCCTGTTCAGCTGAATGTCTTGTGCCAGACGTTCATACTTTCGATTCTGCCGAAGATGTCCGTATTATTGACCAGGGTGCCGCTGAACGCGTATCCGGCTTTGGCAAAGGTGATATTCATGCCGGCGGAGAAGGCCCGGGCGATGGTATAGTGACAGGTGATTCCTTTCCTGAGAATCTCCTCTTCCATCAATGTCAGGAGGTGCGATGCGAGACCGTGTCCGCGTTCGGCCGGAAGAGTGGCGAAATCCGTCATCTCGACGCTCCCGTTTGCGGGGTCGGTTTCGGACGAGGCGGCGGCAATGAGATCGGCTCCCCTGAACACGCCGAAATAGTAGATGTGGCTCTCCATGGTGCGGATCAGGTAGTCCGGGTCATGGATGGGAAAAGGATAGGAAGGAAAGACATCCCGGTAGAGGCCCGCCAGCGCGGGCGCGTCCCGGTCGCCCAGAGGGCGCATGGTGTACCCGGCGGGAAGTTCCGCCGGGGGATCCTCATCCGCTTTCTCCTCAGCGAGTTTCAGGTTCTTTCTGATCAGTTCCCGCTCCCGCCCGGCGGGGGTGGAACGGTCATCGTCGAGAAATTTCGAGAAAAACAGCGCCTTGTCCCCGTTGCGATAGTATTCAGGTATCATTGCCTCGCGAACGTACTGTTTCCGTTTGAAATAATCGCGGGCGGCCACGGGGATTTTTGTAAAGATCTTTGTATATCCCTGTTCTCGAGCCAGGCGTTCCAGTTGTTCCGGCATGGTACTGTAGTCGGAAGGGTGCAGCTTCATCAGGTAGGCCCTGTTGTTACGCTTGCCGTGCTGTACCCTGGACCGGCCGATGGTTTCGATAACATCAAAGTTCATTCGGTCCTCCTGTTCAGCATCAGTGACAGAGAGACGAAGAGGATCAGCGATACACCGATCCCGTAGATACTGGGATCGAGCCCTTTCCAGGTCTCGCTGCCGCTGAAAATGAGATAAAGGGTTGTCCCGCCGCCGCAGAGCCCGATGGAGAAGCCGCCGCCGACATCGGTGGCCACGATGGACATACCGACATGCGAAGGCTTGATGCTGCGCCCTCCCACATAGTAATCCTCTCTTGAACTGTTCCTGCGGTAAAAATAGAAACCGACTCCGAGAACGAGCAGAAAGTAAATCGCAAAAATGACATAATCCCAAACGTGCATACGTCCCGCCTATCGCTTTCGTGATTTGCCGTTTTCTCTGCGGGTCATCCGTTCATTGCTCCGGGGAACCAGAGCGATGCGCTCATCGGCATCGGAAAGCAGCTCGGCGATGCCGGTGACATCATATTCAGGAGCGCCCTCCAGTTTCAGCTGCAGATCGCATTTGGCGCATTTCCTGTCGCAGAATATGGGTTCATAGGAATCGGGCTCTTTGTAGGTGGTGATCACTCCCTCATAATTCCTGAGCACAACCTTGTTGGTGGACCATGAGATGAGATAGTTGGGAGTGAGGGGTATCTTTCCGCCGCCGCCGGGCGCGTCAATGACATAGGTGGGGACCGCGAACCCGCTGGTGTGCCCGATGAGGCTCTCGATAATTTCCAGTCCCTTGCCCACCGGTGTCCTCAGATGGCTCAGCCCCTCTGAGAGGTCGCATTGATACAGGTAATAGGGGCGTACGCGGTTCTGGACGAGTTTGTGGACGAGCCGCTTCATGATACGGGGGCAGTCATTGATACCGGCAAGCAGCACCGACTGGTTCCCCAGAGGAAACCCGGCGTCAGCGAGCATCTCGAGGGCCAGCGATGAAGAGGCGGTGATCTCCCGGGGATGATTGAAGTGGGTGTTGATCCAGAGGGGCTGATGTTTTTTCAGCATGGCGACCAGGTCATCCGTGATCCGGTAGGGCAGCACCACCGGGGTGCGGGTGCCGATGCGGATCACTTCGACGTGGCCGATGCTCTCAATTTCCGTGAGCAGCCAGTCGAGCTGGCTGTCCGAGAGCAGAAACGGATCACCTCCTGAAAGGAGAACATCCCGGACAACCGGTGTCTTTCTGATATAGTCAATGCCTTTCAGCAGCGTCTCTTTATTCGGGATGAAGTCCTTGTCTCCGACCTTGCGTTTACGGGTGCAGTGGCGGCAGTACATCGAGCAGATATTGCTGACGTGGAAGAGCACCCGGTCCGGGTAGCGGTGAGTGATGCCTTCCACCGGACTGTCCTTGTCCTCGGCCAGGGGATCGACCATGTCACTGTCTTCCTTGATCAGCTCCTGCGGCGAGGGGAAGGCCTGCTTGAAGACCGGGTCATTACGGAAGTCGTGCCTGTCGATGAGAGAAAAGTAGTAGGGAGTGATCGAGAGGGGAAACCGCTGCACGGTCTTGTTGAGCTGGACCCGCTCGCCTTTGTCGAATGTGACGCCGAGAAGCCGTTCAAAATCGGGAATGGTGCGAATGAGATGTTTCTGCTGCCATTTCCAGTCTTTCCAGTTCTTTTTCGCCACTTCCGGGTCGATCTGGCGGGCGATACGTTCCTGTGCCTGGTTGAATATGCTCATGGTGTATTCCTGTGCCTTGTGATTAAACCGTATTATCTATTACTAAAAAATAAAATATCAGGACAACGTAAAAAGCGCTGTCCGTATAAGCAGCTGATGTCAGTATGAGCCGAAAATGGGATGTGCCGGAACCGGTCCGGAGCAGATCAGGTGCGTATCAGGGAGTGGGGTATAGGAATAACGGGTGGTGTATGCGTGGATTCGATGTTTTTGCTCAAAGAAGATAGCTGCCTCCTGTATTTTATTATTTTAATATACTAAAAAGACTTTTTAAATGCAAGTAAAAAATATTGTTATCTTGCTATGCAGGAGGGACGGCGGGTGAGGAGCCCGAACGGGATGTCACCGATACATCAGTAAAGTCCGGTCGATCTTCCCAGAATAATGAATCCCGACATGGTGATGATGGAAAAGACCGTTGATATGGCGACGATCGCGGCCGCCAGTCTGCCGTTGCTGTTCATACCTTCCGCCATGATATAGCTGACAACCGCGGTGGGTACCGACCACAATATCACCAGCACACCCAGGTCCTCGCCGCGGAAATGTAACAGGTAGGCGGTGAACAGCTGAATCCCGGGAAAAATCAGCAGCTTGAGAAAGGATGCCGTACCGGTGAGCACGGCGTCAGCCCTGGAGGTCTTGAACTGCAGGGACGCCCCGATGGCCAGCAGCGCCAGGGGCAGCACCATGGAAGAAAGGTATCCGCCCGTTTTCACGACAACCGGGGGCAGCTGAATGCGAAGCAGTGAGAAGGGCACGGCAACCACGACCGAAAGGATGAGAGGGTGCAGCAGTGTTTCCGCAAATTGTTTCATCAATGATTTTTCACCGCTTCCTCCCGCGGAAAGGGAAATGATCGCGAGAATGTTGTTCAGGGGGAGGATAAACGCGAGCAGAATAGCGGCCTTGGCCAGCCCCTGCTCACCGTACAGGCTCTGTATGACGGCGAATCCCACAATGGCGTAATTCCCCCGCAGGCTGCCCTGCTGAAAGACGCCGCGGTCCTTGGGGTCGGAAATCAGGAGCGGGGTGACGATCCAGAGAATGAGAAACAGAACGAGAGCGGAGCCGTAGAGGACAAGCACCATGGAGACGTCGAAGAAAGAGTGAAAATCGGCCCTGGCGATGCTGAGAAACACCATTACCGGCAGCGCGATCTTGTAAATGAGGGATGTTGCGCAGGCGGTAAAGGAATCGGTAAGCAGCGATTTCGTTTTGAGGATCATGCCCAGGAATATGAGAAGAAATATGGGTGCGACGATATCGAGTGTGAAAAGCAGATCGGTCATGGCCGGTTCCTTGTGCAGGTTTCTTTCGGAGGTGCAATATACGCAAAATATCCGCGATTCCCAAAGAATTCGCCATCACTCGGCGGTGACGGCCCGTCTTGTTCGGAAAGCGGCGCTTGCTTTCCCTTGACATTTATATTTTCTTTATTAATTTTAGTAGTATTCGTATTCCTCAACCAATCACAGTCATTCCTTAACAAGGAGTCCGTTATGAAAAAGGTGTTCCTGATCATGGCAGCGATGCTCATCGTCTGCAGCCCGCTTTTCGGACAGATTGAATCCGGTGACAAGGAAGTCAGTTTCCTGGGCTATTTCTCCACGTTTGTCGGTGACGATGTCGAAGCGAACGGGTTCGGATCAGTACAGATCAGCTACGGTAAATACTATTCGAAATATTTTCAGGCGGGATTCGCTCCCACCTTCAGTTTTGCCACCATCACCGAAGACGGAGAACCGAAAGTCGATGTACAGATCAGCGGTTCATTTTTCTTCAACCTCAATTTTGCGGCCGCTTCCAAGACCATCCCCTATATCACGGGCAGGTATTACCAGTACACATTCGATATTCCTGAAGGCGGCGTGCTCACCGATTACGCCTATGTTACCGTCGGAGGGGGTATCAAGAGTTTCTTCAACGAATACGCCGCGTTCAACACCATGGTTACCTACGGTTTTTCCCTGAGGGAAGAGGCCGAAGGCGGGATCGTGATGATCATGACCGGTCTTTCATTCATTTTCTGACCGCCGGGGGAGCGTTCGGCACTAACGAGGAGTAATCCATGAGACGTCATCTTGTGATGCTCTGCCTGATGATCCTTACGGGCACGGTACGGGCACAGTTCAATCTCTATCTGGAGCAACAGCTGCCGTTGCGCACGCGACAGGTTACGGCCATGCAGATCAGCAAGGACGGACGATTTCTGGCCTGCGGCACCGAAGAGGGCGGTATCATCATCAGGGACATCGGCGCCGGCAGAACCATCCGGACGCTGGATGCGCACCGGAGCGCGGTGAGATCCCTCCTTTTCGACAAGGGCAGTCAGCGCCTGCTGGCGGCGGGAGACGACGGGAGAGTGACCGTGTGGGATCTCTACAGCGGTGCCGGCGAGCTCGAGATACGGGATTTTGGCTCCCGTATCAGAGAGATCGCCCTTTCTCCCGATGACCGGATGCTCGCCGCCGCGGGAGACCGCAAAGAGGTATATGTCTGGGAATTTCCCGCCGGACGCCTGAAGGCGACACTGAAGGGCCATAAAAAGGCGGTGATCGCGGCGGCGTTCAGTTCGGACGGCGACCAGCTCTTTTCCATCGGCGAGGACCGGCAGATGATCGTCTGGGATGTCAACACACTGGAACCGGTGCGCAAGAACAGTATCGAGGCGAGAACGATTTCCGGATCGGGGATCGACATAAAATCCGCGGATTTCAGCGCCGACCGCAGTTTCGCCGGGATCGGTATCGAGGAGCATATTCTGGCCAAAGGGGGCAGGGGTATGATTTTCAAGTACAACCTCACCTTTATCGGCTGGAACACCGGGGCGGAGATAGAGACACTTCAGGGTAACCGGAAAAACATCGATTTTTTCCTGATTTCTCCGGACCGGAAATACGCGGTAACCGATAACTCGACGCTTCAGAACAACAGGATATCATTCTGGAACATCGAGAACGGCGTGATCGAACAGAACTATCCCGTATCAGGCGCCCTCACGGCCCTGGCCATCGCCGAGAACGGCCGCTGGCTGGCCGGCGCGTACCACGATGCCGTTGACAACCGTCTCTGTCATGTGGATATCTGGCAGATTTCGGGAATGCAGGGATATGAGCGGTTCGCTACCGGGCAGAAACTGGATGTGAAGGAGAACCGCGGATTCGGGGCGTCCATCAAAATTACCACGCCGACGGAACCGCTGATCGGGCAGGGGGCGCGGCGGCGGCTTGCGGTCATGTCATTCGACAGCAGGGGACTGGAGGATGATGTCGCCCTTACCACCAGTTATCTGCTCGAAAGCAAGCTGGGCAACAGCAGCGCCGTCGAGCTGATCGAGCGGAACCAGATCGACAAAGTACTCGAGGAGCTGAAATATCAGCAGACCGGTCTCACCACCTCGGATGCCGCGGCGGTGGGCCAGCAGCTGAACGCGGAATACATCCTCATCGGCAGCATCAATAAACTGGGAAATCTGCTCATCATCACCGTCAAGCTGGTAAATGTGGAGACATCGCAGATCGAGGGCACCAGAGAGGTGCAGTGTGCAAACGCCACCATAGAGACAATATCGGATATGGTGGCCGCCCTGGCGCCGACAATCGTGAAATAGCGACCCGATACTCACGGGCAAACGGCTGTCTTCACACAGAGAAGACAGCCGTTTTTTTCAGGAGACGCCGCCTGGCGGTCCTGCGCTCACCTATCCCCCGGCGTGAGGATCGCGCGGCCGCGAGGCTATCCGCGGTTAATGCCAACCTTTATTAACTTATGATTTTTATCATTAACTTTTATAGTTAACCAATCGTGTTGCTGTCAGTGCATCAGCCTCGAAAAACGGGATGCAGACAGGGCAAATTATGTGGCACGGCTTCTGCATTGGTATGGTGTCTGTAGCCGCATCCCGCGGGAACCGTTAACCGGACAGCAGCAGTAGTGACTCATCATCGCGCTGATGGGTAAGGAAGAGACGATATGGATTGTCTGAAATGCACAACAGCCTCCTGCCAGACAGACCGGCGGGACTGTACCGGTAACCGGGAAACGGTGCTCGATCTGTACCGTGCCGACGGGAATCCCGACCTGTATGAACAGGCTGACCGGCTGGTGAGCGAAGGCAGGGCGGGCACATTGTCCCGGGCGGAAGAGATACTGCATTTCTGCAGGGATCGGGGTATCGGCACGGTTTCCCTGGCCTACTGCTACGCCCTCGACCGGGAGGCGGCCGCGTTCGCCGCCTACCTGCGGGAAGGGGGTGTGCGTGTTTCCTCCTACCGGTGCACGATCAACGGTATCGCCGAGAATGAGGTGCACGAGGCGCTGGGAAACGGCGTAAACTGCAATCCGGTGGGGCAGGCGCTGGCGGTGAATGAAGATGATTCGGAGCTTGTCGTTGAATTCGGGCTCTGTCTCGGTCACGATATCCTGTTCCATCAATATATTACAAAACCGTTTACCGTTTTTGCGGTGAAAGACAGGGTCCATGCCCATAATCCGCTCGCTTTCCTGCAGGCCCGGCAGGGAAACGGGGAACCCGTTGAACCTGATAAACAGGATGACCAATGAATACCGAGGCTATCAATATACGCTACAGCGATCTTGCAGAAAAAACCTGCTGTCTCTCCTGCGGGGGAGCGGTCAATCACGCAAAACCGGCACCCGGTGAACACTGTCTCGATCTGGGCAGCGGCCGGGGCGGCGATGTGATCAGAATGGCCCAGGATGCAGGCGGAGAGGGATTCGCCTGGGGCCTGGATATATCGGAAGGTATGCTGCGCAAAGCCGCTGCCACGGCTGCGCGGCTGGGTGTCGACAATGTGGAGTTCCTGAAATCGCAGCTCGAGGTGATTCCCCTGGATTCGGAAACGCTCGATCTTGTCGTATCCAACTGCACGATCAATCACGCTCATGACAAACAGGCCGTCTGGAACGAAATACACCGGGTCCTGAAATCAGGGGGACGGTTCGTGGTCAGCGATATCTATGCGACAGAGGAAGTGCCGGAACAGTACCGCAGCGACCCGCAGGCGGTCGCGGAGTGCTGGGCGGGTGCGGTGACCAGGAATACCTATATGGAGACTCTTGCGCGGGCGGGATTCAGGGAGATCGAGATTCTGGAAGAGAGTGATCCCTACCCGAAGGGTCAGATCATGGTGTCGAGTTTTACCATCAGAGGCCATAAATAGATCAGTTGACAGAAACCGGAAAAGGAGTGAGAATGCGTTCGTTAATCAGTAAAAAATGGTGTGCAGCGGATAAAAAGACGGCACAGTGCTGTGCAAAGATATCGGCAACCACAGTCGGCTGCCATAACTGATCAGCTGAGAGGGCGGGTGTCTGCGCAGCAGGCGCCCGCCCGCGTGCGGCCGGTGATACTGCGGCCACGCGGGGAGGAACATGGAAAAATCACCGCATACTATATTTTCCCGGATAGAAGGTTCGGACAACTATTTTCTCGTAAACGTGCTGCACGGCCAGGCGGATATTCTCGATCCTGAAACAGCGGCGCGCTATGAGGCGGGAGCGCTGGAGGATCCGGTATTCATTGAAAAGGGATATGTCGTCGATCCGGACGCAGAAAAAGCCCTTTTCACCCGGAAATACCTGGATTTTCTCGATGCCCGCGACAATGACGAGGTGCAGATTTTTTTCGTGCCCTGGTACGCCTGCAATTTCAACTGTTCCTATTGTTACCAGAGTGAATACACGACCGACCCGGGCGCGGTCAGCAATGAGACGCTCGATGCATTCTTCACCTATGTGCAGACCCGCTTCAGTGACCGCAGAAAATACATCACTCTCTTCGGCGGGGAACCGCTGCTGCCGGGGAAAGCCGCGCGCGCATTTCTGGAGCGGTTTTTCACGCTGGCCGGGGAGCACAACCTCGATGTGGCCCTGGTCACCAACGGGTACCACCTGATCGACCATATCGATCTCTTCAGCGCCTGCACCATTCGGGAGGTTCAGGTGACACTGGACGGCGCAGGCGAGGTGCATGACCGCAGAAGGCCGCTGAAGAGCGGCGAGGCGGGCACATTTACCCGGATCTCCCAGGGCATCGACATGCTTATCGAACGGGGTTACAATGTCAACCTGCGGGTGGTCCTGGACCGGGAGAATCTGGAACACCTGCCGAAGCTCGCCGCGTACGCGGCCGAAAAGGGGTGGACCGATTATAAGGGGTTCAAGACACAGCTGGGCAGGAACTACGAGCTGCACTCATGCCAGGCGTCCCCGGAAACCCTGTTTTCGAGAGCATCCCTGTATGAGCGGCTCTACGAACTAAGCCTGTCTCATCCCGAGATTATGACATTTCACAAACCGGCCTATTCCCTGGCGAAATTTCTCAAAGAGAACGGTGAACTGCCCGATCCGCTCTTTGACGCCTGCCCTGCCTGCAAGACGGAATGGGCCTTTGATTACAGCGGCAGGATCTATCCATGTACGGCAACCGTGGGCAAAGCAGGCGAAGAGGTGGGAACTTATTACCCGGAGATCTCCCTGGATGACGAGAAAATAGAAGCGTGGGAATCAAGGGATATTACGACCATCGACAAGTGCAGGACCTGCGACCTCAGTCTTGCCTGCGGCGGCGGGTGCGGTTCCGTCGCTTTCAATCAGTCAGGGAAGATACACGCTCCCGACTGCAATCCCGTAAAACGATTACTGGAACTGGGGATTTCCCGGTACTTTGAGAAGGAGTAGTCCATGTCTGATACCATTACCTATATCACCGCGGAGGATTGGGACGCGAATGTACTGGGGGGCGGCCTCGTTGTGGTCGACTTTTATTCGACCGAGTGCCCCCCCTGCGATACGCTGGCCGCGAAATTCGAGTCGCTGAGCGAGCTGTACGGTGATCATGTCGCCTTTTATAAAATATTCAGGCAGGAAAACAGGGCCCTGGCCGAGTCACTCGGTATTATGTCATCGCCGACGCTTCTTTTCTACAGGAACGGGGAACGTACCGGGGATATACTTCGAGGCGGCATCAGGCGGGCCGATATTGTCCGCAACCTGGACGCGATGCTTCCGGATGATGTGGCCGCTGCTATCGCAGCCCGGCAGGTCCCGGTGGAGACGAAATGCGACCTGCTGATCCTGGGGGCGGGCCCCGCAGGTCTCACGGCCGGGATCTACGCGGCCCAGGCGAAGATCGATACGATTATCGTCGATAAAAACCTCGCCGGCGGACAGGTGTCCACCACGCATCAGGTATCAAATTACCCCGGTTTCGATGAACCGCAGCCGGGATTCATGCTGACCCATTTTATGGGGGAACAGGCTGTCAGGGCGGGTGTGAAAACGAGGTATGCGGTCGACATCACGAGTGTGGATCTGCACCGGAAAGAGGTTGTCGTTGACGGCCTGGAGACCATCAGGGCGAAACAGATCATCGTGTCCACCGGATCGTCTCCCAGGGCGCTGGGTGTGCCGGGAGAACAGGAATACAGGGGACAGGGCATTTCCTACTGCGCCACCTGCGACGCAAAATACTACGAAGGCAAGCATGTGATGGTGATCGGCGGCGGCAACTCGGCGGTCGAAGAAGCGCTGTTTATCGCCAGATTCGCTTCCAGAATCACCATCGTCCACCAGTTTGCCGAACTGCAGGCCAACAAGATCGCCCAGGAAAAGGCCTTTGCCGAAGAGAAAATCTCATTCATTTTCGAGCATGAACCAAGGGAATTCAGAAAAAATGATGACGGGACCATGACCGTCGTCATCGAAGACCTTAAAAACGGCGAGAGAAAGGATCTTCGTGCCGACGGCGTGTTCGTGCTGGCGGGCATGAAGCCCAATCTCGATATGTTCGGCAGGGAATTTTTGCTGGATGAATGGGGATATATTGTGACCGATTCACTCCAGAAAACCAATGTGAAGGATGTGTACGCGGCCGGCGATGTGGCGTCGAAACCCTATCGTCAGATCACCGTGGCCACTGCCGAAGGCACCGTGGCGGCGATTACCGCCGCAAAGGAACTGGGATAAGGAACAGCCAGAGAATCAAGGGAGGCACCATGTCGAAAAGAGAAATTACCATCAGAGAATTTGCCGATGAGCTGACCGCACGCCTGAACGCGGGACAGACGGTCGACTGCTGCAAGGTGGAACTGCTCAATCTCGCGGCAATCGTCAGGGAGAAGATAGGGGATGAGCTGATTACGGTTGAATGGGTTGATTGAGTCTCTTTCCCTGTGAATGACGCCTGTCCTGCCTGAAAGCGGGGGGCAGGCGTTTTTTTTTGTTCGGGCTGTTTGCAGAGCGGGATATAACGGCAGGGGGGCGGCACACAAGCGGCCGCCCCTGCATGTGGATAATATGGTATTGTATCAGAAAAGATTGCTTACTGTGAACGCCTTGCGGTTCAATTCTCTTCCAGACTGACTTTGAGCACGTCTCTGATCGCGTCTTTGAACGACTGTTTGGGCAGCGCGCCAAGCGCCATCTGCGGCTGGCCGTCCATGGGAATGAAGAGTATGCTGGGGATGCTGGAGATACCGAATGCACCGGCAAGTTCCTGCTCTTTTTCGGTGTCGATTTTGTAGATATCGACCTTGCCGTCATATTCTTTGGAGAGTTCTTCCAGTACAGGGGCCACCATTTTGCACGGACCGCACCAGTCTGCGTAAAAGTCGATGATTGCCGGTTTGTCGCCCAGGAATTTCCATTCTTTATTCTCTACGTAGTTGAAAATTTTTTCCATAAATGTATCTTTTGACAGGTGTTCCATTTCTCTATCCTCCAATCGTCGTTGTATGTTAATTTCATTCAATCATTATGCGAATAGCGTGCCAAACGCGAAATAGACATTTTTTTATTGATTTTTTTCATTTTTGAGGCTATACTCAAGAAGAGCGCAGGCAGGTTAAATGATTTGGTTAATTATTTTTCCAATTGGTTAATGCCTGTTGCCATTAACCGAAAACAGGATACCGCAATGGACGAGGAGAGCGTTTTTCAGCATTTGCCCTGCAGCATCATGGTCCTGGACGAAGCGGGAACATTCAGATTTGTAAACCATCATTTTGAAGAGCTGACCGGGCTGAAGGCCGCCGA
The DNA here is from genome assembly GCA_016934955.1 of bacterium. Lineage (GTDB taxonomy): Bacteria > Zhuqueibacterota > QNDG01 > QNDG01 > JAGLOF01 > JAFGRY01. The sequence goes on from JAFGRY010000050.1 coordinate 76,949, forward strand.
CCTGAAGGGACGGGACCTGTCGCTGCTGCCGCTCCACAAGGCGGGATCCGGTGAGGCCGCGGAATGCATCAAAGAGAGCATGGCGCAGAAGAAGGATGTGATTATTGCCGGGAAACTGCTGCTGAAACCGGTAACCGGCAGCGACCTTCCGGTCTACGTCAAGGGCAGGTGGGGCGATTTCCCGGAATTCGGACGGGCCGCCTGTTTTCTGCTCATCGACACCACCATTTTTGAAGACTGCACAATCGATATTGCAACCGACTCGAAAATCAGGACCCATTTTTACAACCTGGTGGGTAAGGATGCGAAAATGCAGGAGGTGTATGATCTCATCGAGATGACGGCTGCCACCAATGTCAATGTGGTGATCACCGGGGAGAGCGGCACGGGAAAGGAGCTGGTGGCCCGGGCCATTCATGACAATTCAGAGAGGCGGGACAAGCCCTTTGTGCGGGTGAACTGTTCGGCGCTGACAGAGAGCCTGCTGGAGAGCGAACTGTTCGGCCATGTCAAGGGATCGTTCACCGGCGCCTTCAAGGACAGAATCGGACGCTTCGAAGAAGCCGACGGCGGCACCATATTTCTCGATGAGATCGGCGAGATCAGTCCCGCGATCCAGGTGAAGCTGCTGCACGTCCTGCAGGAGCGGGTGATCACCCGGGTCGGCGACAACCGGGAGATAAAGGTGGATGTGCGTGTCATTTCCGCGACAAACAGGAACCTGCGGGCGCTGGTGACGAAGAATAAATTCAGGGAAGACCTCTTTTACCGGTTGAATGTGTTTCCGATCTATACGCCGGCTCTCAATGACAGAAAGAACGATATCGGCCTGCTCTGCGACTACTTTCTGGAAAAATTCCGGGGCAGCACCGGCAAGCAGATCACCGGCATCTCGCCGGATGCGATGCGTATTCTCATCGGGTACTGCTGGCCCGGCAATGTGCGGGAGCTGGAAAACAGCATCGAGCACGCGTTTGTGCTCTGTCAGGGGAATACCATCGAGCCGATGGACCTGCCTCACGAGATCAGGGTCGCGGCGCTCCGTGAAGGAATCTGTAAAGGCAGAGCGTCCATAACCATCCCGGAGATAGACATTGCCCCCGCACTCCCGCGAAAACGCAAGAAGGGGGGGCGGCTCGATATCACCAGGGCGGAACTGCTGCGGGAGCTGGAGATCCATAACCAGAACAGAGCCGCTACGGCCAGAGACCTGGGGATCAGCACGGTGGCGCTCTGGAAGAAGATGAAGAAATTCGGGATAATACCCTGATCCTTCCCCGCCCTTCCCCTAAAATGCCTACGAAAAAAACGAAAAAAAGCGAAAGAGAGGCAGAGGGGAGATGGTTCAAGTGTTGATGAGTTCATGAGTTCACGAGTTACATTTATGTAGGATGGGCCTGCGGCCCATCTTTTCTAATCAGAAAAAATAATTTACATCTCCACGTTTTCAGGTGCATTCCATTCTCCAGTCTCCTCATTTATATTTCAGATCGCAAAGCGGGCTGGTGCGGGAGAATAATCAACAGAACAATATTCAACACTCAACACCCAATGTCCAGGTGCCCATCCCCTCCCAGCTACAGAAATCTCCTTTATGATACGCGCAGAGCACTTGTTCGGTTGGATATTGGTTATTGGCTATTGGGTGTTGGATAGTGGTGTTTCCAGTCTCCGATAGCGAATCCCGATACCGATAGCGATGACCGACCGTCACGGCAGGTCTTTTATAATTATTTTTTTTCGTGCTTTTCGCGTCTTTCGTTGGTGCTTACGGGGCTGGGGCGGCCCGGATCACTCTCGTTACCCGATGTATCCACGCTGCGGACGCGGTACCATGATTGACCGTTACCGTCCGTGTCGAGATAGACGGTCTCCTGCAGCGGTGTTGCGTTCAGTTTCGTATAGATGCCGGTGGGCAGGTTCGACCGGTAGACATTATATCCCGCGAGATCGTTCTCCGTGTTCCGCTTCCATGTCACCCGCACGCCATCCTGTTCAATCACGGCGATTGCTCCCGAGGGGGGGAGCGGTGTATCGTTGTCACGTACCGTGACCGGTGCCGACACCGCGGCCGGGCTGCGGTTTTCAGCGGAGTCGACGGCGGTGATCGTGTACCGGTAGGCGGTCCCTTTGCTGACGGTCGTGTCCGTAAAGGCCCGGGCGTCTCCTGAGAGAACCAGGGAGGAGCCGTTCGCGAACGCGGGGGTGCGATCGAGCAGGTAGGAGGCGATATCCAGGGAGGGACTGCTGTTCCACTGCAAACGAACGGCCGACGGCGTCGCGGCCGCGCGGATTGCTTCCACGGGGTGGGGCGGTTCATTATCCGGCATATGGACACGTATGAGCAGGGGAGGCCCGGTGTTGAAGAGGCTGTCCACCGCTTCCACTGTGTAGACATACCGCTTTCCGGGTTCGAGTCCGGTGCTGTCTGAGATGGATGTTCCGCTGATGATCTCTGACGTCAGATGGGATACATAAACAGCTGACAGTCCCCGCGACACCCAGAATCCCGAGAGGTCGCTGTCCGGCGGCGCATCCCAGGCAAGGGTGACGATTCCATCCTTTACTGAAGCGGTCAGGTTCAGGGCGCGGCCCGGGGGTGTCAGGTCAAACGGCACCGCCCCGACCTGGAGTGAGCGGGGGCTTTCGTTGCCGGTGCTGTCGACCGCGGTGAGGCTGTAGAAATACTGGACACCGCCCGCCGCGGTGCTGTCGACATAGTGGAGCGATTCAGGTGGCAGAGGATCCGGGTTAAGGCGGACCGGTTCCCGGCTTAGACCGCGGGCGCGATAGATGTTGTACGAGTGCAGATCGAATTCGGTATTCGGGCCCCAGGTGACGGTGACGTATCCATCCCCCGGTTCAGCGGCCAGGTATACGGGCGCTGCCGGGGGCACCAGGTCGAGGAAGCGGGCGGCAACAGGCTCTGTGGGCGCACTTTCCACACCGGCGGCATCGGCGGCTGTCAGACTGTAGCGATAGGTGATTCCCGGTTCCACATCAGTGTCGAGATAGGAGAATTCCCTGCTGTCGGTTCTGATAAACAGCTGCGGGATTCTCCTGAACGCTTCACCGCCGCTGCTGCGGGAGAGATAAAAACGAATGATGGTGTCATTATCCCGGCGCCAGGGCGGATACTGCCAGGACACGACTATCCCTTCCGGCTTCACCTCGCATGAGCTTGCGGAAACGGGATCGACGATCTGCTCCTGTACGGTGATACTCTTTTCCATGCGGTTCGTCTCACGGCCGTTCCTGTCCACCGAGATCACTCTGTAGGTATAGAGACCGCCGGGGACATGCCCCCCGGCAGCGAAATAGCGGCCCAGGACGGTTCCCACCCGGTGATGCACCAGAGAGAGCACTCCTCCATAGAAGCTGCTGGAGCGAAGCTTCAGCAGGGTTTCCACCGGTGTATTCGCCTGCAGCATGCGGGCGACGGCATCGTAATCGTCTCCCATACGCGCCCGGGCTTCGTCGGGATTCCAGACGGCGGTGAGGGGCCGTTCGGTCAGCCGTACGAATTCGCTCTCCCGCGGTCCCCGGCGTTCAATGAGGTAGCCCGAGCCGCTTTTCGGAGTTTCCCGCATGAAGAGGTAGACGGAATCACCCTTCACCGCGGACATGAAGGTCTGCTGCTGCTGGGCGGCACAGGGAAGGGCCGCCAGTACGGCGAGGAACAGTGCAGAGAATATTTTCATCGAGTGTTGACTCCTGTCATTGATATCTGAATGGTCGGGAATAGAACCGGGACACCGTTTTGGATATGGTGCGAATTCTGTGCGTGATATAATAGGTCTTGCCGCTCTCGGGATTGTCTCTCAGCTCTTCAGTGATCGATATATGTGATATGTTCGGCGAAATGGTGATCGTGACCGGCGACAGAAGGTCCGGAGCGCTCTGGGAACTTCCCATGAGGATCTGGATCGAGGAGACACATTCCGGATGGGCGATGTCGGCTTCAAACGTGACGTAGGTGCGCAGCGGACCGAGAAAGAAGGTCCGCTTCTTCTCGATTTTCGTTATCCGCAGCGGAAGCTGCGGATAACTGCCGAATACCACCGGACCGCAGACCGTTTCGGCTGAGAGCCCTTCGCTGTTGCAGGCTTTGATGGTGAGATAATACAATTGGGTGCCAGGAGTGACCTGCAGGCCGGTGATCCGGAGCAGCGCGTCTTTTGTGAACGTATCGGCGGTGAAATCGAATTCAGTGTCCGGCATCGGCCTGATATCGCCGCCGCCGGGAGTCGTTCCCAGGGCGTAGCGGTAGCCCGCGATACCGCTTTCCGGATCCGCAGCCGGTGTGAATACTCTGATCCTGAGAGCCTCACCGCCGCCTGACCCTGAAGCAAGCGGCTCGATGCAGTATTCCGGTTGTCTGGGCGGAATGAGATCCTTAATCTCGCCGATGCGTGTGATGCGGCAGCGGCTCCGGAGCCCGGAAGCCGGATTAATAGCCGTGAATGCGATGAATCCGGCTCCAGCGGGGATTGAATCGAGAGTGAAGAAGAAATATTTGTCTGTCTGGTCGCTGAACACGGCAACCGGCTGCCAGTCGGCCGAGAGCGTGTCACCTCGCGATGAAAGAAATGCGTAGCGGTAGGAAGCCGGATCCTCGAGCCTGAGCTTGGTCTGGTTCGGCAGGCTCTCCTCTTTGCCGTAGAAATCGAAGGCAAAGGGGCAGCGGATGGCGATTCCGGGCCGCCGGACGATGGTAACATTTTTCGATCCCGCCGGTTGATTCAGGATATCGGAACAAGGGGGACGGATGTCGTTTGTATTGTTCACCGCTTCGGAATCCCACCTGATGCGGACGGGCCGGCTGGCCGGGAAACGGGGCGGCGTAGCGTCAAAATAGATCGGCTTCGATCTGCCCACACGGCTCCAGAGGCGGGCGCTGTTTTGCGCTTTCGCCCTGATATAATACGGTTTTCCCGTATTTGCCGTGAACGGCTGTCCCTGCAGGACGATATGTTCCATGCCGCCGACACTGCGCCAGGCGGCGATATCATTCCTGTCCGGTGCCGAGCCTATGCCGTACTGATAGTCGACAATGCCCGACTCCCCGTCATAGCTGTCAATACCGATGTTGATATTGTCGGTCTGGTAGCAGATAATCAAGGAATTATCGTCTCCGGTGGTTTTGATTACCTTGTTATCGTCAGCGGGTACGCTGATTACCGGAAGCGACGGCGGTGTGTTATCGGCCGCCGGAATGTAGGTATAGGCCGATCCGGTGCTGAGCAGGTCCATATCGGCGATAATGGGCCTGAACATGAGGGACCGGTGAGACGTGTGTCCCGATCTGCCGCGGACCCGGACGAGGAGGCTGCTGTACTCATCTTTCGTGACCGGCAGTTCTTCAGGCAGAAAGACGAGGCTGATCCCGGATGTATCCCCCACGGCCCGGTACCCCTTGGCCAAGATGCCGGTGGCGTCGCTTTCCTGAATGAGAAACGATGTCTCGGTAAGCGCCTGTGGATCATCCACCTGCCAGCTGAAGTCCACCCTGGACGAGTGGCGCAGCGGCTGTGCGGTTACCGTTGCGGAAAGGCCGGAGATGCCCGGGACGGCCATTTCCGCCGCGAGCGGATTAGCGGATACGCTTCCGGCGCTGTCCTGCCGGGCAAAGAGGAGATACCGGTCGTAGAGGTTGAAAAGGTTTTCCGTAAGGTCCGCGTATGAGTCCCAGGCGGCATCCGTACTGGCGGTCAGTTCGGTGTGCGCGGCGTAGATGTTTTTCGCCGCCGGACGGTACGCGTCCATCAGTTCCCCGTATCCTTCAGCCAGGGCGCCTGTCTTGACCTCTCCGAACAGCAGGGGAATGGTGCGCAGCAGGTAGTACCCGGTCTGTCCCCAGAACGTACGCAGGTTTGATTTCTGGTTCTTATCGTATCCGGCGTAGAGGAGATCCCAATCGGGCCAGAGATTCACTCCCGATATTTCCCGAAGCTTCGTCACCCGTATGTTTACCATCTGGAGCAGCTCGCTGTTGTTGGGGTGGTCCGGATCGAGCAAATCGGTGAACACCCGGCTGAAGGCGATATCCACTAGAAGCGCGTTGACCATCGCATCATATTCGGAATTCCGCACCGGGGCCAGATAGGTTTCATACCAGGTATACTCCTCTTCAACCGGCCTTGTGAGGAAGCTGTAGAAATCCCCAAGCTGGGAAGCGGCATTGGCGTAGGATTTGCCGAGCGCAGCGATCGGACTGGTTTTGGTCAGCGCCCGCAGTGTCCGCACCCGCGCGGTATCGATTGCCAGAATATTCTGGTGCAGCGTTCTGTCCCAGTCCTGCAGATTGACCATGAACTGCTGTGACTGGCTGATATCACCCGCGAGGATGTCGTCATTCACCTCGAAGTATTTGGGGGAACGCTTTCCACCTCCCAGATTGACCGTTAGCGGGTTGCTGACCGGTTCGATGTCGGACAGCGTTCGCAGACTGTCGAGCATGACATCGATCTGCGCCAGCAGGGTTACCGCTTTCTGTCTGTTCTCGATGATCAGCGTTTCGAGATAATCGTCTATCCGAATCCTCTGGGTATTGTCAGAATAGATGTTGTACCGTTCCAGTGTCTCCGGATCGTTTCGAGGCTGTATGTCGGTCTGGATCACTGTCCTGGAAAAATCATCGGTCTCCATTTGATTACGCTGCACCTGCTGGAGGAATTCGCTCTGGTCAAGCGGCCTGCGGGTTATGTCTGTCCCATCGGTGCGCCGGAAGTAATCGGTTGTGTCCAGGCGATTTCGGGTGAGATCGTTTTGCTGAAAAACGCTGGTTTCCTGCAGAATGATATCTTCGCCTACCTGTTTGGTGCCGCTGATCAGCGACTGGTAGTCGGGGTCGGACATCAGCGAGAGCACCCAGCCGGCATAAGTGGAAAAATCATTTAAGCTGACCGACGGTGTCGCGCTGATAAATCCCGACATGGGGGCCATTTCATCGGAGATTATGGTGTAGTAGGTCTGCCGGGCCTCCTCGTTGGTGACCAGGCTGCCGATTATCGCGTCGAGCTCTTCATCGGAGAGCATTGCATTCGCGATCCAGCCTTCCTTGAGACTGGTTTCGGCAATCGTCTCGGAAGTACCGTCAGTGCCCGCAAGCATCTCCTGAAAGATCAGCTTGGTTTCGGCGATCAGCGCCTCCAGCTCGTTGTCGCCTCCCAGGCCGGCGCTGAATGTGTCCTGGTGCCATTTGGCCCAGGCCTTGCCGTCCCATTCGTACCCGAGGCAGTCGAGGGTGAGATTGGCGATGCCGTAGAAGTAGGGTTCATCATCGTACATGATGATCGCGCCGAGCTGCCCCCGGGCGCCGGCTACGCCCCAGAATACCTCCGCCTCGATCCAGGCGTCGATATAGCCGCCGTATGACTGCGGATCGGACCATTTCGCCCAGGCCGCCACATCGAGGCCGGCGTCGACAGCGATTATCCCGGCGTTGAAATCCCTGGATACGCCCATTTCAAGAAAGAGTCCGGAGGGCATCAGATAGAAATCGGCGCTGCGGTCAAATGTATTGATGATCTTGAAATCGCTCATTCCGTGGATTCCCCAGGCGTCACTGCTGTAGGCCCAGAATTCGGCCAGCGCCTCTCCGGTAACAAGGGCCTGTTTCGCAAATGTCTCTTTGGAGGTCACGAATGCATGAATGTTACCTTCCGCGTAGAACGATCCGGAAAAGGGAATCTGGAAATGGCCGGTGGTTCGCCCGTCTATCCCGGTTTTTTTAAAGGCCGGGTCATCGAGGAAGATGCACTCGTTGTCCACCCGCAGATGGCTGGAAGTAATGGTGATCAGGGCCCTGCCGTGCATGAAGTTATTGGTGGGCATGGAGATACCGCCGTAGAGGAAAAGGGCCAGCAGGTCGGGATCATGCTGCTTATAGACGTCGAAGCGTTTATTGATGGTCGTGGTGTTTTCCAGTTTGCAGTGTTTGATCACGAGATCTTCGATCGATTCATCCGGCCGGTAAAAGAAGCCGCCCCCCAGATCCTGTATGTATATGGGCAGCGGGCCGAGCTGAATGTTGAGGCCCCCGGCGCCGATAAAGAGGCCGAAGCCGTAGTCGTTGTTTCGTTGATCCATACGGATTTCGCCCGCAGCGATCAGGCGGTACTTGCTGTCGAAGATGACATCGCCGGCGATGAGAATCTGAAAATCCAGATTGGACATGGAATTGATGTGGTACTCCATATCCAGATTTCCCCAGAACATGTCTCCCTGAATGCGCATTTCAGCATTTTTGACCACGAAGTGGAACTCTTCATTCGATACGTAAAAAATTACTTCATCGACGCCGCAGTCAAAGGCTTTGTAGTATTTTACCCTGCCGCCGATCTTGAGACAGAAGGCGCCGGGATTGACGTTTTTCGTGTCCACACTGACGCTGTCGGCGGTGAAATGATCACTGACGTAGACTTCGAAGGGCTTCGGATTGAGATCGAGGAATGATTGGCTGATAAAGACTTCGAATCCCTGAATATTGAAATAACCGCCGCCGATGTAGCCCCAGTTGAAGCCGCCCTTATAAATGGCGAAATTCGAAAAATCGACCCCTTCTCCCTTGACTCCGCCGACGTCGGGCATGAAATTGCCGCCGCAGACCAGCTCGAATTGGTCGGTGAACCTCACGCCGAGATTTTTCACGGTCAGCCTGAGCAGACCTGCGAAACTGCATTCATACTCCTTTACGTCCGCCAGTGTGGTCCATTGGACGGCCTCGCCGCCGCTAGAGAAATCGGCGTAGGCGGTGACCGGGATCTTGGTCGGGTTCGGCCATCCGGGCCAGTAGGTGTTGATGGTCATGGAAACGCTGCCGCTGCATGCTGATCCCGACAGGTCAAGGGCCATTTCCGCTTCCGCCGGTTTGCAGGTGATGAAGAAAGGATCGAGGCCGAGGTCCACGCCCTTGTCGCCGGGCGCCTCTCCTTCCCTGATCACGATGGTGCCGCTGTTTCCGGCAAGGCGGCCGTCCGTACTGATCGAGAATATTAAGGATGCAGGATCCTGTTTGTCAAAGGGCGGCGGCAGGCTGATGGTGCCGCCGATCGTCATTGCGCCCGAGGTGATCCGGATCGATTGTGCGTAAAGCAGATCTTTGACGATGCTGAAGGGCGTAATGGTGAGATCGTGGTCTTCCATGGTGCCGTCGGAGGCCAGGGTGAATCCGCTGAAGGGTACGGTGGTGCCGAAGAGATGCATGTCACCGGCCAGGAGAAAATGGATGCGACCATTGTCAACCCTGCAGGTGATGGCGGCCCGGTCCCTTTCGCCGTCTTTGAGAACGAACTGCGCTCCGAAGAGGTCGAACGCCTGTTCCTGACCCGGGGGGATGTGCGTGTCCGGTATGACCACCCCCTCACTGCCGATCCGGATATTCTGCAGTGTGAGTGCGACGGATTTACCCGGCAGCCTGCATTCGATCACGCCGTTGAGACCCAGTGCGAAGCTGCCGTCCCCGTAGGACCCCCGCGCGCTCGACGCGGTGCTGCCGCTGATGTTCAGCGGCCGGAATACCGCCCCGGCAAAGGGAAGCGTGCCTCCGGCCAGGTGCGAAATGTCGGTGGTAAAGTCAAGATCGGCGCCGGTGAAGGTGGCGGTGTAGTGAATCGCTTCCGGGCCGCGTCCCGGCTCGGTGCAGATATCGGGATAGAGGTCCCCGGAGAACCGTATCGAATTGCTGCCCGGCGTAAAATTCGCCCCTCCGCCGGTAACGGTCATTCTCATTACGCTTCCCACCCGCGTTTCCGCGAGCACCGGCAGCGGTACATGGATGACCGACCAGGTGCCCCGGCTCGCTGATCCTGAAAAGCCGGAGGCAGTGACGGGAAAGCCGGTGAATGTGAGGGCGGCGCCCTGAATGGATCGGGGAAGCGAGGGAGTGATATTCGCGAACAGACCGTATACGCCGGTCGAGTCTGTGTAGTGCAGGCGGGTGACGGAGACGGGCGTGCCGCCGGGATAAACGCTGCAGAGGCCGTTCGGATCCGCGGCAATGACCGAACCGTCCAGAATCGTCCACGTGACCGTATCAACGGCGACATCGAAGCTGACCGGCAGGGACGGGATGTCGGGCTTTCCATAGGAAAGTCCGGGCATCTTCAGCAGGGCCGGGCTGCCCGGTTCGGTGAACAGGTGTACGGCGCCGCCCGAAGTTTTCAGGCGCACCCGCGGATCTCCCGCACCATCGGTGAGCTCGATATAGGCGACATCCACCGAGGGCAGGGGCAGCCGCTGCGGCAGAGCGGCGGTGATTTCCTGTTCCGTCCGGTTGACGGTAAATGTCCAGACATCGCTTGTTATGCCTGCCTCATATCCGTCTAAATCGGCAGGATCGGTCATGGTTACCTGCCAGGCGTACTGCTGATCCTGCTGCAGGGAAGGCGCTGAGAGCGGATAGAGATAGGTCGTCTCTTCTCCCGTCTCGTTACTGCGGAAATGGACTGGATTGTACTGCATCGCCTCAGCCGGAGTCTGGCCGGTATAGAGAGGACTTATCGTGAGCAGATAGCGGGGCGGAAAGTCGGTCGCTTCCAGAGGCGGCTGCCACTGGAACAGCGGGGTCGCGGTTTCAACAAACGAACCGTCTTCGGGGAGGATCAGTTCCAGGCCGGTGAGCCACTCCTCCTGGCCGCCGTACACAAATGTGCCGATAGGGCTTCTTCCCTCGTTCGCCGTTGCCGGACGCCCCTCGAGATCGACGGCCTGGACCCGCCAGGCGTAGCGCACGCCCGGCTCCAGGGGAAGGCCGTCCAGGGGATATTCGAGATTCGAATCAAAGACATTAAAATTTTCATAGTGGGGTACGTTCGTGGCCAGGGCCTGTTCGGGAAGCTGTCCCGGGAGTATCTCGGCTGCCCGGAACACGGTGACGGTCTGCTGCGCGGTGAACAGCCGGGGCGGTATCCACTGGAAGAGGGGATAGGGCGAAGATACGATTTCATCGTCCACCGGATAGATCAATTCCGGCGGTTCCGGATGTCTTATCGAGAACCAGGCGCACACCTGTGACACCAGCTCGCTGCCCCAGAGATTCCGCACCGAGACGCAGGCCTCGTAATCGCCTTCGGGAAACATGCCCGATCTGACGCTGATGTTTTTCAGCGTCTCGTGGAGCCTGGTGACGTTCCATTCGGTGTAGCCGGTGGAATTGAGCAGGAGGGGATCCCCGGGCAGCACCAGCAGCCTGCGGCTGGCGGCGCGCAGCATGAGGTTGCCGTCGCTGTCGGTGACCTCGAGGTCCACAATCACGACATCCTGTTCGCTGCTGTTGTTCTCGATTTCGAGCATTGCGAGGATCGGATCGGACTGCCAGTCGCTGATGTAGGGACTGGGCATGGGGTCGATGGTGAGTGTCGCGTTCCAGTCCTGCGCCAGACCGGTACCGGCGAAGAGCAGCGTGACAATGATGACTCTCTTCAGTATAAATCCTGTTCTGAAATTCCGCCTCATGCTGTATGCCCTTCTAGTTTATGGTGATCGTAAATGAATCGGTCCGCGTCTGCTGTGGCGAGCCGCTGTCGCGCACTGTAATGCTGAAGTTGTAGGTGCCGCCTTCAGTGGGGTGGCCGGTGATGCTCATCTGATAATTATCCGCACCATAGGAGATGACAACATCCTCGGGCCAGTCACCGCTGATCGTCCAGGGCGTTTCCAGCGGCCCGGTGCCGTACTTGTAGAGAATATACCCGTCGTAGTCAGTATCCGCGGTTCCTTCGGGAAGGTATGCCTGCAGAAGGGTCAGTGTTCCGGGATCGAAAGTGAGCCCCAGGGTTCTGGTGACGGATTGAGCCGGGGAGCCGCTGTCGGTGACCCGGAAGGTGATCGTGCCGCTTTCCGGCTGGGGATTGGGCATGCCGCTGAGCACACCACCGCTGCTGAGGGCGATGTTCTCGGCGAATCCGGCGGTTCTTGTGTCTTCGCTCCAGACAAAGGGCGGCGTTCCTCCGGCCGCCTGCAGTGTGGTGCTATAAGACTGATCGGCCCGGCCGTCGGGCAGCGATCCGGTGGAGATAAATAGAGCCGGGGCGCCGCTGATGGTGAGGCTGAACTGCTTGGCGTCCGAGAGCCAGGGATAGATAACATCCGATACGGTAACGGTGAAGATGAACGTGCCCGTTTCGGTCGGCGTCCCCTGAATAAGGCCGGTCTCAGTGAGGTCGAGGAAATCGAGCCCTGCGGGCAAGTTCCCTTCGGTGAGTTCCCAGGACCAGTCGGTGCTGCCGCCTTCAGCGGTGATGTTCTGTGAATAGGCGATGTTGCGGCTTCCTTCGGGAAGCGGGGAATCGGTGGTGATATGCAGCGGGGCCGGCTCCACATTGATGGAATATTCCCGGGAAACAGTTTGAACGGGGGGACCGGCATCGCTGACGCTGACCGTAAAGGTCCACTCATCCACGGCCGTGGGAGTGCCGCTGATGATGCCGGTGGCGCCGTCAAGCGTGAGCCCGAAGGGCAGGGAACCGGCCGTGACCGACCAGGTATAGGGCGGAGTGCCCCCGCTGACGGTGACGCTGTCCGCATAGGGACTGCCCGGTTCCGCTCCGGTAAGCGTATCGGCGGTAATCGTGAGCAGCGGTACATTGACGACAATGAAGAGTGCCGGCTCGCTCCAGGCGGAGGCGGCGATGTCGTTCTCACCCCGCACCCGGTAGTACCAGGTACCCTCTTCCCTGCCGGTTACCGCGAACGCGGTGTCGGGGCCGCTGTAGATCTGCGCTGCCGAGGCGAACGAGTTGTCCCCGCTTTCTTCCAGCACATAGGTGTCGGCACAGGCGCAGGAGGACCAGAGCAGCTGATAGTTACCGTCGCTGCTGAAGGTGGTGTCGGCGAGACCTATGAATTCGGGCGCTTCCGTCGGAAAAAGGGAGTTCATGGCGATGGTGAGCACGGTTGTTTCCAGGGGCTGCACCAGGATTTTTTCGGCTTCACCCTCGTAGAGCGTCTGCTCCCGGCTGTCCCGGGCCCGCACTGAGATATTGTAGATGCCCAGGGCGAGATCAATGCTCAGGGCAGAGTCCCAGCTGAAGAAGGACTCGGTGACCGCTCCGGGATCCGCAGTCACGGTCACTGACTGAATATCGGCTGTAGCGGTCTTTCCCGCTGAGGGATCATCGGGCTGGGGCGGCTGGTTCCAGGTCAGAGTGAGCTGCAGCTCTCCTGTCTCGGACGGTACCGTCTGAAGACAGTGGAGCGCGCTTGCCAGGATAAGGATCGCTGCGATCCAAAGGAGACGGGTGCCGACGATACGGCGTGGGTGTATGTAATGGCGCATCATGATGATCCCCTGTTAAAACTGTCGTGAAAGCATGATACTGGTGCGCAGCTCTTCGTAGTCGCGGCTGCCGCGGAAATTGTTGTAGCTGAGATTGAAGGTCAACCGCATATTGGCGGTCAGGGTGAAATTAGAGGTCACACCGGTCTGCAGCATGCGGGTGTCCCGAACCATGGAAGAGGAGCTGAACAGCGCAGTGACCAGCCGGTTGTTCAGAGCCGCGTGACTGAGCCTGAGTGAATACACTTTGGTCGTATAGGTCTCTTGATCCGAATCCCGGTGGGAAAGACCGGCCGAGGCGTTGAGTTTGAAGGATGCGGCGATACGAAATCCTGACGTCAGATTCAGCGTGTGGTACCTGGCCGTGCTCGTTTCCGAGCGCATATCCCGTTCCGAGGTCTGGTAGGTGTACTGCAGGCCGATCTGCTGCAGCGCCGATTCCCGGTCGAGAACCAGCGACTGGTGGGTGGACAGAATGAGATTGCCGAAGGTCCAGGCCAGCGAGTCCGCGGATGCATTGTTGTCCATGCCGAGCCAGCGCAGATGTACCTGGGAGCGCCAGTGTTCGGTTGCAGTATTGGCTGAGATCTGCAGGGAGTTGCGGACGTTCGTTTCGAGTTTCTGGCCCAGCAGGTTGTTGGCGAGGCGGTTCCAGGATACACGGATATGATTCAGGCCCAGCCGGAGACCGGTATTGAGGAAGAATTCCGTCCGGTCGTTCACGGTGGAGGGGATGCCGAGCGAGTAGTACCCGGGGCCGATATAGCGGTAGCCGGTGGTTATTTTTACCTGTTTCAGTTTCAGATCGAGTTTGGTATTGAAGGCGAAGTCGAAATTCGAACCGGCCCTGGGGGTGAAAAGGCCGCTGAACATCGAAGTGATGAATCCGTCCGCGTCGATACTGTCCATTGTCACGGCGGCCGCAGTGATGTCATTGGAAAAGGCGCTGCCGCTTCCTTCCAGTTCCCAGATGAGCCGGTTGTCGAAGAGATGGACGCGGGAGGCAAAGCCCAGCACCATGTTCTCCTGGGGGGTGACCGAAAGCGGGTTGTAGGGCGGCTCCACCCAGATGGTGTCGAGCTCGGTCTCGAGGGTGTCGGGATTGATGTAGTCGTAGTCCCAGTCTTCGGGTTTTTCGAGAGAGGCGGGATTGTCCTTCACCTTGAGAAAGATAAGGTTCAGATGGGAGCCGTTTTCTTTTCCGTACCCGATCCTGGCCGAGAAGAGCGACTGGTCGTAGCTTTCATTGATGAGGATGCCCTCGACGGCCCGTTTGGTACGGCCTCCCCCGGCAGTGAAGCGGAGATTGCCGGGAAAGAGATCGATCTCGGCCCCGGTGACGTTGACACCGTTGAAAGTGTACCTGGAGAAGCTGTCCGAATAATCGCCGATGTGGGCCCGTCCCCACCGCCAGGCGGGGTGCAGTCCCAGGATGTTGATGTTCTGCCGGGTGCTGGACCCTTCGGTGGAGAGGAGTATGTTCGTCGACAGCGAGAAATATTTGGAGAAGGTGAGGCCGGGCGTGAGCATGAGTCTGAGGGTCGAAGGCGGCCGCCGGCCGCTGATGCCGCTGGCGCTGTAGAGCTCGCCGTAGGTGCTGGCCTGGCCGCTGATCCGGATGTTTTTTTTCAGAAAAGTGACGGCGGTTCCTTGCTGCCCCCGGACTGACGTCGCGTGCAGGAGCAGCAGCGCGGCGGCAGTGACAAGTGCGGGCGAATACCGGCGGCCCCGGCCGGCACGAAATAGTGGTTGTGTCATGGCAGAGGGGTTCCCTTCATGCAAATAATCTGCAATTGGATATAACGGGCGAGGATGTGACATCCGGATCGAAAGCATCGACTGCCCCCGTAATGGTGTCCGGATCACATATGTATTTTTGGATCTGTAGAATAGTTAGTGCGTTACAAAACCAATATAACGAGGCGCGTACAAAGATGCAAGCGGATTTCGGATGTTGCGAAAATGTCAATTCGAGCAGGGACCGGCACCGGGAAAGCGGGTCCGGATTTGTAAACAGGTTGGGGTTGCGGTTATGTACGGGGATCCGTATTTTAGTACAGGACAGCCGGTAAGGAGCGGGTTCCGGCATAATTCAGGATGAACAGGAATCAGGATAGATGACGTCTCGCTGGATACGATATATTGTTGCCGCCATCCTGGCGATTTCCGGAGCGACCAAACTGGTCGATCCGGGGAACACTCTCATATTCATCAAGTCTGCAGGGATCATTCCCCTGGCCGCGATACTGCCGCTGCTCTCGCTGGTTACCGCGCTTGAACTGCAGCTGGCGGTTCTGATCGCAGCCAATATTCATATCAGACATACATCGATCGCTGTACTGCTGCTGTTCGGAGCGTTTTTTCTCATAAGCCTGGCCGCACTGGTTATGGATATGCGTGTAGATTGCGGCTGTTTCGGACCGCTGTCGTTCGCGGATGTGGGGTGGCCGATGGTGGTGAGGAATGGAGTGTTTCTTTTAGTCTGTATCTATATGATAATAAAAATACAATCGTTTAAAAAACAATGATTGGCTGTTGCATTGCAGTGAAAAAACAGGAGGTTTCTATGAAGTTACAAAAACTCGTTTCAAAAAAGTGGATATCAATGTTTATTTTGGCAACCTTTCTGCTTGGGATGACCATTGGTTCATCTGCGGATATTGCCCTGGCTATTAGATTGGCCTTGGCCGCTATTAAAGCAGACCTTCAGGAAAACAAGTGGGATTATCAAGTTGGACTAAGTGTCGGTACAGACACCTCATTCAGCTGTATGTGTAAAACAGGGGGAAGTGAACCATGTAGGCCATTATTGGCCCTCATGTAAAAATATTATCCACTGCATGCAAACAGCCAATCTTGTAATATCCTGACAGGGGGATAACATGAATTCATTTCAGGGAAAAATATTTTCTTTGGCATTCTATTTAATCATTCATCTGGGTAACTTTTCTTTTGCGCAGGAGTATCTGCATAATTATGGCGGTAATTGGCTTATTGATACTTCTTTGAATTTTAAAGTATTTGAAAATTATTTGGAGCAATATTCTACTGATAAATTCAGAATGCAAGAAAGCTGTCTGGATACGATAATTTTCGAACATAAAAATGAATATTTTTTTCTGACACAGCCACCGTTTGCAATCTTAACAAATGGGAATTTTGTTATCTCTTATGTTGCGGAGGAACCTAGTATATATCTGTTTAACTCTGACGGCAGATTTATTAAAACAATCTCCAGGTTCGGTCAAGGACCTGGAGAAATAATGCCGGGTAAACCAATTATTTCAACGGTGAATGAGCATTTTTATGTAGTTGATCCAATAGAATTTAAATTGAGTCTTTTTGATCTTGAAGGGAATTTTGTTCGTCAAATAAATTCGTCCCGTAAATTTGCTCCTGTTATCCTGAAAATTTCACCAACATCAAATCATTACTATTATTATAACAGTGTCTATTTTGAGGGGAAACCTATGTTTACTATAGGGGACCTCGATAAAGGCATAATCAAACACTGCGGATATATGGAAAAAATAAATTCTGCCGCGAAACACGCCGGTGATTTAAAACCGTTGACTGTCAATGAGAAAGGATTACTTTTTGTAATAAAACCTGAGGAATATGGGTATGAGGTGTACTCAAAAGAAGGTGATTTTCTAGCAAAGATGACAGGTCCAATACCAAATTTCTTTCAGCCTGTAAAGGAGAAAGACCTCAAAAATGCACAAGAGAGATATCAAGGTATGGAGTTCCCAACCGCATACATTAACAATACAAGAACTGAAAAAATTTATTATCTCGGAGATAACATTTTAGTGATAATATATGTTAAATTGCACTTCCCGGGGAGTAATAAAAAAATTACATTAAATGCTCTCCTAAAAGGTATGAGTCTTGAGAAACTGATGATCAGAAAGAACATCGAATTCTGGCGAGCGGACGGTATACTGCTGGGCATGATCGAAATGGATGACAAAATAATTTTCGAGCATGGTGAGAATGGCAAACTCTATTACTGGCATGTGGATGATAAGCAGGATGAGAATGGTGTGTATCCGAACCCGAAACTGGTGGTGTATGACTTGTTTAAACAGGCAGGATTACGTAACTGATGAAACGGCAACTTATAATTTTTCTGCTTGGTTCATGTTTGCTCTTTATTCTTAATTATGCACGATATTTTGATGAGTGGACCTTGCAGGGAAAGAAGCGAATTCATGATGCGGTCTCAAGCGAAGTGGACAAAACCGATTTGAGTGAGTTCGTCTCCGTAGTGTATGGAACGCCGTTACATCCTGAAGCATATCGATATCTGTTTTTTATATCAAAAACTCATTTTCTCGATCATGCTTCTCGTGTTGACAGTGTCTTATGTGAAACCGTAGCACCTGCCAATGATCCCGATTCCTATGCCATTTGTCTCCCCAGGCTGAATACCGGCGAATACAATATCCTTAACCGTAATATCCGGCAACACCTGATTCAGGGACATATATATACAAATCAGCAGCTAACTGAACTGAATTCGCCGCTGTTTTCAAAATATGCAGTCCTGCTGGATCCCAAAGGGGCCGAACACAATACTATCCGAGTCATTGAAACAATAGATAGGAAATCAGTGGTCAAGGCAATGCACTTGTTACGGGAATAATCCGGATCTCTTCCTCACCCCATCATCAGCAAACTCACCGCCATCACCACCATCCCCGAAATCAGCCCGATAATGCTGTCATGCCCCTTGCCGCAGGCGCGGCTGGCTGGAAGTGCACATTGCAACTGGAGAACAGTATCAAGGACTTTTTGCTTTATATTATTAAGGAGCGCCATCCATATGAAGCGTCTGACAAACAAGATCCCACAAGCAGTCTTTTTACTACCTATAGAAACAAGACTGTTGAACATAGAACAATTTGGCAATTTATAAACATTTTTATCTACACTGTCAGGCAGGAGAAGATATTTGAATATAGTCTACAGCAATAGCAGCTTGACTTTGTTCCTCATATGTGCTACATTGGGTGAAACAAGGAGGGCAATCATGGCAAAGACAGAAACAATCAGAGCTCGAATCGAACCCGATTTGAAACATGAAGTAGATGATATTTTATCAAAACTAGGCTTAAACGCAACAACCGCCATAAATATCTTCTATCATCAAGTGAAATTGAAAAAGGGACTTCCTTTTGATGTAAATATCCCCAATGACGTAACTTTAAAAACTTTACATGATTCGGATGAGGGTAAGAATCTAGTTCATTGCGAAGATAAGGATGATCTTTTTGATAAGCTGGAGTTATAATGCGCAAACCTTCATTTACCAGACAATTCAGCAAGGATTTAAAAAAGATAAAAAGACAAGGTAAAAATACTGATAAACTGAAGGCTGTAATGTCTGATTTAATAGACGAGAAGCAACTGGGAAAGCGATATCACGATCACAAACTTACTGGAAATTTTAAAGATAGAAGAGAATGCCATCTTGAACCAGATTGGTTATTAATATATAAGATCGAAAATGACAAGATACTATTTGAAAGAACAGGTTCTCATTCAGAACTATTTTAATTCGAAACAGTCTCTTGATAAATGAGTATTCCGCAGAATTTCACCTCATCATCAGCAAACTCACCGCCATCACCGCCATCCCCGAAATCAGACCGATAATGCTGTCATGCCCCTTGCCGTAGGCGCGGCTGGCGGGCAGCAGTTCGTCGATGCTGATGTAGACCATGATGCCGGCCACGCCGCTCAGCAGGATGCCCATGAGCTGGGGCGGAAAGACACCGTTCTCGCTGCCGGCGATGAGGCGAATCGCCAGAAACGCGACAACGGCGCCCAGCGGTTCGGCCAGGCCGCTCAGGAATGAATAGACGAACGCTTTTCGGCGGTTGCCGGTGGCATAGTAGATGGGAACCGAGACGCTGATGCCCTCGGGGATGTTGTGGAGGGCGATGGCAACGGCAATGGCCATACCCAGACCGGGATTTTCCAGCGCCGACATGAACGTCGCCAGTCCCTCGGGAAAGTTATGAATGGCAATGGCCAGGGCGGTGAAAAGCCCCATGCGCATGAGATTGGGGGCCGTGTTCGCTGCCGCGGCCGCCGGCTGCGGCGCGTCCTGTTCGTCGCACGGTTTTTTATTCGGGTCGTGCAGAAGTGCCACTTTCCTCTCAGAACGCACTTCGTGGGGGTTTTCCGCCTCCGGAATGAGATAGTCCACCAGTCCGATGAGAAGAATGCCGCCGAAAAAGGCGGCCGCGTTGATCCAGGCGCCCCATTTGTCCCCGTAGATGAGCGCCAGCGATTCCCCGCCGTGAAAGAATATTTCCACGAATGAAACGTAGAGCATCACCCCCGCGGAAAAACCGGTGGAGATGGAGAGGAAACGGTAGTTGGAGTGGCTGGCGGTAAAGGCGATGATGCTGCCGATGCCGGTTGCCATGCCGGCGAAGAGGGTCAGGCCCAATGCGTACCAGAGGTTGTTCATGGGTCGTGTTCCGGTTTTGGTTGCGGAGTGGTGTTGTTTTGTGCTGTTGTTAATGTAACAAGATATTGGAATTTTTTCAACGGGAAATTCTCGCTCGAATGTCCGTAGCGGGATTGATTGCGGATTGATCGCCCCGGATTTCCATCCGGGGCGGAATTCGGGAGGGATTCCCAATCCCGAGGGGCGGGAGTTGGGAAGCCACGCTCTGCCGGGTAGCAGCAGTCCCCAGACTGCCGTATGGCTATCGGCGTTTGTTCAGGATCTTTGGTTTTCGGCGCTGGGTTTAGTTTCTTGTTGGCGGACTGTCTCCGGCTCTTTCCTTGTTCTTTTTCCTTGATGAAAAAGAACCAAAAAATCAAGGCCGACGTCAAACGGCTAAAAATTTTATTGTTTTGCCTAAAAGGGAAAAACTCGCTGCGGGGCAAAACATCCGCAGCTCAGACAATTTCCCTTTTTTAACGGCAATCCAATAAAATTTTATTAACGCCGTTCTCCTAATGGCCAAAGAAAAAAGTATAGATTTATATAAGTGTTGTTTATGGAAGAAATAGTATTGACATTTCTTGAAATATTATTATTTTTGATTAATAGGTAGTGCAATGCAATTCTGTCATGGAATGGCGGATAGTTATGACACCGTTTTCTCCACAGCTCGCATCCTGCACCTGCTGCCCCAGGGAGTGCGGCGTCGACCGCCTGGCGGGCGACACCGGGTTCTGCGGCATCGACGCGCGTATCGCGGTCTCGCACCGCGGCCTTCATTTCGGGGAGGAGCCTCCGATATCGGGCAGCAGGGGGTCGGGCACCATCTTCTTTGCCGGCTGCAACCTGCGCTGCGTGTTCTGCCAGAATTTTCAGATCAGCCAGGAGTTCGATCCCGCCCGGGTCCCCGTTCTTTCGGTGGACGAACTTGCCGATGAGATGCTGCGGCTGCAGGCCTGCGGAGCGCACAACGTCAACCTCGTTTCGCCGTCCCACATGGTGTTTCAAACGGCCGATGCCATTGCCGCGGCCAGGGAAAAGGGCCTGTCCATTCCCATTGTCTACAACTCCAACGGCTATGACTCGCTCGATTCGCTGCGGAAGATCAGCGGGCTCGTGGATATCTACATGCCCGACCTGAAGTATATGGATGCGGACGCGGCCGGCCGTTACTCCGGGGCAGCGGACTATCCTGACATCGTCCCTAACGTTCTGCGGGAGATGCAGGCACAGTGCGGCAGGCTCGAACTGGACGGGGACGGCGTCGCCGTGCGGGGGCTTTTGGTGCGCCACCTTGTCCTGCCCGGGCTGCTCGATAACAGCAAGCGCTGCCTCGACCTGCTGCACTCCCTCGATCCGGAGATGTACATCAGTCTCATGTCCCAGTACTCTCCCCGCTACCGGGCGGCAGCGTGCCCTGAGATCAACCGGGGGCTTTTTAAAAAGGAGTATGAGGTGATTGTGGATTATGCGGAGGATCTGGGGCTGGAGCATGTGTTTGTGCAGGAGATGGAGAGTTCGGGGTATTATCTGCCCGATTTTGAGCGGGATGAGCCGTTTGAGGGAGACAAACAGTAAACTTGCAGGCTATTGGTCGGTATCGGTATCGCAACCCGGAGGCCGGAGGCTGGAGACCGGAGGCAGAATCCGGCCGCTCTGCCAGTCAACGGTGTATTATTGGCGTTTGATCGCCCCGGACTTCCGTCCGGGGCGGAGTCTGGGAGGGATTTCCAATCCCGGGGGGTGGGGGGAGGTGTCGTAAGTGTTCTATTCTCGTCGTTACTATTCTTTGTCCTTGTGATCGCCCCGGACTTCCGTCCGGGGCGGAGTTCGGGAGGGATTTCCAATCCCGAGGGGTGGGGGGAGGTGTCGTAAGTGTTCTATTCTCGTCGTTACTATTCTTTGTCCTTTTGCCTTGATGCAAAAGTTTCTATAATAAAAATAGCCTCCTTGCTGCAGACACCTTATTTTAGGTGTGATAGCAGTTA
>JAFGRY010000051.1 GCA_016934955.1 bacterium
TGCCGTGATCGACGTGACCAATGGTCCCGATATTGACATGCGGCTTTGTCCGCTCAAATTTCTCCTTTGCCATGGATACTACCCTCCAGTAATCGCTTCGACTGTAATGATTAAAACTGCGCTACTCGAGCCTACGACCGGGATCGAACCGGTGACCTCATCCTTACCAAGGATGTGCTCTACCGACTGAGCTACGTAGGCATCACCCCGGCTTTTCCGCAGGGAAAAAGCCAAACAAAATACAATAAAAAAGGATAAAACGCAAGCTCTTTATTGCTTTCTATCCTTTATTAAGTATTGAGCGGGAAACGGGATTCGAACCCGCGACATTCAGCTTGGAAGGCTGACGCTCTAGCCAGCTGAGCTATTCCCGCAAGCATGGTGGTGCTGTGGAGGGGGGAGGATTCGAACCTCCGAAGTCGTAGACGACAGATTTACAGTCTGTTCCCTTTGGCCGCTCGGGAACCCCTCCATACTTAGTAAAGAACTTTCGGCATTTTGTCTTGCAGCAGCCCGGCGTACCTGAGCTGGCGATAGGACTTGAACCTACAACCGGCTGATTACAAATCAGCTGCTCTACCAATTGAGCTACGCCAGCGTTGTCACTGCCGGCAGACAAATCTCAGCCTCCCACAAAATTGTGGTAAATTGAGAATTAAAGTATATAAAATATTTTTACGATTGTCAAGGATTTTTTTTAAACACCGTCAGGGGCTCTTTTCCCCGACTGCGACACCGCCGGTCGGGATACGATTTCTGAGATATTCTTCCAGGACATCGGCCACAAGCCGGTGGCCCTGATAACTCCAGTGCGACCAGTACAGGGATTCGTTGCCCGCAAGCACTTTTTCCTCAAAGACAGCCCGAAGATTAATAAAATCAACACCAAGTTCTTCGCAGAACGATTTCAGATCCTTGTCGAACCAGAAAGGGTCGAATTCAGGGTCAACCTTCCTGTATCCGATACTTTTATCGTACAGCGCATGTCTGCCTCCAATGAGGACAAGCGTAAAGACAATCCCGTTCCTTTTGCAGAGATCGGCCATCTCTCTCACCAGCGCCTTGTTGACAACATACGCCTGAACATACTTGGGATCAGGATTGGAACTGGCAAGATTCAGAAAGTCGACGATTCGGTACGAATCATTTTCTCTGCGCTCCCAGACATCCCGCCGCACTTCCATACGCCTGTTACGCCGGGCAACCGCATTATACCGTTCTGCCAAAAGCGACAAGAGTGCTGAATGTTGTTTCAGCGGATTGATACGAGTCTTGATCCTGAACGATTCATCATAAACAAAAGAGGTGTCCAGCGCCAGGGTTCCATCATCGTTTAAGTAAAAAAACGGTCTGATTTTCGTGACGGCAATTTCAGGGTTGATCTCGCAAATATCATTATCCGGCAGGAAGAAAAGCAACACCATCTGCGGGTTGAACTTCAGCACTTCGTTGCGGAGCACCAGATATTCCTCGCTCTGGGTGAATCCCGAACGCCCGAAATTCATGAGCTCAACACTATGTCCGCCCGTATGCCCAAGATTCCGCTCCACCAGGTTCAGGAACGTACTGTCCTCTTCAACCTGGAACGCCTCCACATAACTGTCCCCGATGACGGCAATCCGGTACTGACCCTCCGGCCGGTCAACCTCCCAGTTCCGGTCTCGCCACCCGTATTGATTAATACGTCCGGAAATGGGATGATCATTTTCATTTTTATTCCAGTATAATGTATTGGGAGTGTATCGGTATCCAAGTTGAGAATCGGGTTCCGTCCAGCTTTTTCTGGCTCCGAATGCATGTGTCCATTGCAGTATCAGTTCAACCGTCAGCAGGACCAACACGACGGAAAACAGGCTTACCATTATGTGGACAAACAACTTTTTAAGCATGTACCCCCCCTCTTGCAAAATCAAACAACGCTCGTATACACTCACCCGCACTGCGGCACCGTCACGCTCCCTCGCCGGGGAAAGTGCTTAAATGGTATTAAAACTATCATTGATTGTCAATGCATTTTTCCTGAAAAAAGAAAAGGTGTCCCGGGGAACATATTCCGGTACACCCATTGAGTGAGGTAGCGCACGCGTTGATAGACGGTGAGATGGCCCCTACTTTCTGCGCAGACCCGTCGGCGCGCTGGGCGGGATCATGTCGCCAAACGGCCGAATCGTAAATCGCAAATATACGGTGTTATCGTTATCATTGTCGTTACTCCAGATCCACTCAACACCTTCATTTGTGGACATACCGATGACATCAGCATAATCCGCCCAGGGCAATGCCGTCCCGTGTTCACCGAAAGATGTGGCCTTGGGCCAGTCCTGATCGTCATAGTCAACCGTTTCCCAGCCGTTCTCCAGGCTGGTGCTCACCCTCCAGGAGTTGTCAGACACATATAGCTCACCATTGAACTCTATTTTAACGACAATACCTGCAAGTCCCTCCATGTCGGTACCTTTGACGGCGATCACATTCTTGCCCGCAATCGATGGCCCGGAATACGATTCTGCCAGATTCCAGTTGCTGCCCGAACCGAGCAGCGCCCCGTTCAAATAGAGCTGATACACGTCATCAGCAGCGATTGTCACAGTGATATCGCCTCCGTTGCCGGCGTAGTCGATGGTTGAATTCGGCAGGATCGCATTCCCCAGGGAGGAACGGTCCCTGACATTGTTCACCACCAGGGTGTAGGGCAGACCGATATTATGCGTACTCGTCACCAGCCGCACGGTTCTGAAATCACTCTGCAGGTCTGCCGAATAGACGGTCACTCCTGATTCAACAGTGTAATTACCGGGATTTTCACTGCTTGTTTCAGTCACTTTTTCACTGAATGTGACCCTGAGATCGGTCAGTCCCAGTGCTTCAATCGAATCAAGGGTCGGTGGAATCTGGTCAATTAGTGTCTGGAGCACTACCGAAGCGGACGCGGAGCTCAGATTGCCGGCATCGTCGACGGCAAACACGAAGTAGGTATAACTCATGTTCTCCACAACGTCCTCATCGAGATAGGAGAGCGACTTCGTTGAGCCCAAGAATTCGCCGTCCCGATAGACACTGTAAAACAGGGCGACATCTCCGTCACTGGCGGCCTGCGGTGCATCCCAGGCGAGCAAAATCCTGTTATCGGTGCACTGGTCGCTGCGCAGGTTTCCCGGCGTGTTGGGCGGCACCGTATCGGGAGTGGAACTGCCCTGATATACAAATTTGACCGCATCGGCAATCACCGTTCCGTTATGCCCCTTGGATGAAATGGTGACATTCCCTGTCGTCCCCTTATTGAAGAAAAAGGTGCCCAGAAGATTCCACTGTCCCTGATCAGCCTGCTGATTCACTTCCTGCAGCAAACTGCCGCCTGCATGATTGATTATATATTTGGCATTTGTCGCTTCCTGGCCCGTATGGTACCCATGCCACTCATAGACCATATACTGGCCGGCAATGCCGATTGTCGGTCTGAACACCGCCTGAACATCCTCGACACCGGTGCAGGCGTATCCTGAAAAATTGACAGCCGGAGCAACACAGACCGCATAACTGTCATGATCCTCAAATTGCGTCGTCCAGCTGCCAACATATTCGGTGGAGGGGCTACCCGGCGATGTTGTGACGTCGTCGTTGTCAATGACTATATCGGAAACGATCGTGACCGGCTCTTTCAGGAGCACAATTCCATCTCCGGTATACTTCAGGAGAAACGCACCCCAATTTTCATTATAGGTTCCCCCGAAAAGGGTGACGTCAGTAAACCGCTGCCCGTTGTTGAATTCGGGTACCTGTCCGCCGTAGAACCGATAGTAGGGACCGTCATATCCGGTCATTGATTGCAGATCGGCATCGGTAATCCTCACCTCCTGTCCTGTCAGGTTGCAGATGCTGCAGCCGTTGTCAAAGAAACGGACCCATACATCGGTGCCGTTCAATTGGGCCATGTCGGTAACCGGATACCCGAGATCGGCTTCAAACTCATCATACCATTTTGTATTCAAATGTCCGGGATTGTATCTGTCCGTATACCCATAATAACCGTCCCCGAGCAACACCTTGGTCAACCCGAACCGCATGAACTTGAAATTATTTTTAGGAGCGACATCTCTGCTGAAGGGGTTCTGCGTCATATGACACGCCGGGAAAACCGTTGCCTGGGGCTTGGCGGAGTATTGCATGAAATTGCGGTATTCCCACAACTTGTTATTCGGATTATTTTCATCACCTTCGTACTCGATGATGGCCCCGTTGATATACTGCTTGGCCGGGTGGTCGCCGAATCCCCAGCCTGAATTGATCACGATCAGCTTGTCCGGACCGAGTTTCTGTCTGATCAGCCTCAGCATTTCGGATGCGCCTGCGTCCCAACGGCTCTTGATCCAGGGTCTGTCATGTTCCACCCAGTCGCTTACACCGTTCACATCCATGTCGAGCGGTATGCTCGACGGAATATTGTCCACTCCGCTGCCGCCCCAGAACCCGTCTGTCGCCAGCCCGTCGAAATAATTCATATCCACTTTGACGGTGATGTATTCGGCGAACCATTGATTCGCCCGTTTACCGTCAATGAGAGGGCACACGTCTGAAAAATTGGGCGCGATCTGTGAGCCGGCCGGGTTGACAATGAATCCCCCGTAGAAGCCGATTGGACTGCCGTCAACTGTCTTCAGGCGAAAATTATCCGGGATACCATAGCCAAGATGCGCAGCAACATTCCAATCGATCATATAGAGAAGTTTGATATCGGGATTTATTGTTTTAAGCCGTTGTGCGAAATCGTTGCCTGTGTTTAGCACAAGAAGATCGTATTTTTGCGCCCATTCGGCGCAGGCGCAGGAATAGAGCATTGCACCGATTCTGGGATATGAATCTTCCTGTGCCGGTGCCTCGCCGGGCAATGCGACCTGGAGGATGCCGCAAACCGCCAATATAATCGTGCCAATGCGACTATGAGCATACCGTTTGATCAAGGTAATCACTGTGGGTATCTCCTAGAAAATAAATTAATACATCTGTTACTGCCGTTGCAAACAAAATGCCAGGCACCTGCCCTTGGATCCCAGGCTGAATTAACCCCGCCCAGGTCATTGGAAAGGAATTTTTTGCCGGATCTGCGCTCACACGGCGGATAATCGAACAGATACCGCATTAAAATCCTGAGGTACCGCCGTCCGCGATCGCTTACTTGTTTCGTGCGGCAGAAAAACGGGCGGCGATCACCAGCACAATGACTCCCGCCGGCAGATACAGCAGCACCCGTTCAATGTTCGGAAACCGCTCCACGGCGCCGCTCATTATCGGCGCAGGCAGAAAGATTTGCCCTACTATCACCATGGATGCCATGATCACCGGCCAAAGCGGTTCCGCCTGATCAGCCGGTTCCCGGCACACCTCTATTTCACTTATCCCCCATAGTGCGAGCAGCGCCGCAACAAGCGGATACCCCCAAATACGATACATATCCCATGCCACCGCGTGCATGGTTAGCGGCAGTATCGTAATGAACAGAAGACAGACCATGAGAAACAGTCGCCGGGGATGCCTCTTGATTTTTCTCCAGGCAACCACTAAAACCAGGAGGACGGATCCTCCAAACCTGATCACGAAACTGATATCCGTGAGTCGCGGGATGAACATCTTAATCTGATCCTTCAGATATCCATAAAATGACGTGGTCAGAGCGTTTGCGACACCCACATGCTTGCCATTTTCAATAAATGAATACCTCGCCAATTCTGTCACCCATTTCTCGCGTAACTCCGTTGAATCAAGCAGCAGGCTCTGAAACACCGAAAGAGCACCAAAAACAAGTAGCGGTATAACGAAGATCGGCCAGTACCGTTTGACTGCGGCGGCGACCAGCGACTGCCAACGAGTAAAACTCGCTTTTTTACTCTGCAGCAGCAAAACCATAAACAGTATTGACGGATACCCCACCATGAATATCGTCTCATGGACAAGGATACCGACCGACAGAGTGACCGCACTCAGCAGCACCCTGTCGTGCAACAGGAACAGTCCGGCCAATGCCGCAATACAAACAATTAAAACATCATAGTATCCATTGTAATGCGCAAAAATGACAACCACGGGACTGGTTATAAAAACGAATGAGATCAGTATTGATGTGATACTGAAATGATCATTCCGGATGATACGAAAACAGATATACAGCACCGTGCATACCAGCGCCAGGAACCAGACACCTGCGACGATGCGGATAACACTTTGTCCGTATACGAGAGGATCCACAACCCGGAAAAGAGGAGCCAGCAATGCGCCGGGCAGACCGCGCTTCACGATCCCGAATTGATAATTGATCATCCAATGTGATTCCGCCCAGTCATTGGGCCATCGGAATGCCTTCGCTGCAGTTACTGCAAATGACCACATCAATGCGGTCAGCAGCAGATATTTCGAACTCGACGATGATGTCTTCATTGGATTTTTCTCCCTTGAACCGTTCCCTCCAGACAAAAACATATGAGCCGTTGCAACATCCATCATGGACGACAAGAAGACCGAAGCGATCATTTTGAGATGTGATCACGACCCGATGCACCGCTGACAGAATCTTATCCGGCAAACGGGTAAAAACGGCAGCATACCGTTGATTTTCCGGCAGTAGTGGCGTACGGTGTCAGGCGATAACCGCTTCACATGCCGTTCTTATTTTTCCTGCGTATGAGGGCCATGATCACGTTTTTGTCATCGGCGGAGATTAATCCGCATTTCCAAACACAGTAATAAAAAGCACCCGGAGTAACCAACGCAACAAAACGGACGTGCAAGACATCCGCGACAATAAACAGAATGATTATTCCGGCCACAGCCGCCAAAAGCCCGGACAGAATGGCCCGGTGTTCCTGAAAACGCATGGCAAGAATATGCCTGCTGATATATACAAACTGGATCAGCAGATAAAAATGTATGGAAATCACCGTAGCGATCGCCGCCCCCGTGTAGCTGTAGCGGGGAATCAGAAGCAGATTCAGCCCGATGTTCAGGACCATGCCGACGGCATTGATCAGCAGATCGACCCGCTGCTTGTCTTTCGCGAGCAGTATATGCGCGAATATCTCGGTGACGCCGTACGGTATGATCGCGCCGCTGAGAATAATCAGTACCGGGACCGATGCACCATATTTTGGATCCCAAATATCAAGAATCAACACATCGGCAAATCCAATCAGCAGGGCCACAAACGGCAGCGCCAGCACCGTGAAATACTTGATTGTTTTCAGGGAGATAACGGAGAATTGGGCGGTATCTTTTCTGGAAACTTCCGAAAAAGCAGGAAAGAGGGAGAGAACAAAATTGCTGATCAAAACGATGATTATACCGAAGAACCGATAGGCTCCGTCATAGATGCCGACAGCGACATCGCCTTTCATTTCCTTGAGCATCAGCATATCGAGCTTCCAGTACACGGTCACGAATATGACTATCAGGGCAAATGTCCTGGCGGAACGGAACAGATGCCGGCTAATCTCGGGCCGAAATGTTAAAGGAGGTTTCCCCAGAAAATGAAAGATATAGATGAGATAAAACACAAGCATCACATATTTAAGCGCCGTATAGATCAGCACCAGCGACTGCAGTCCGTACCCGTTAAGAATAAGGAGAATGCTGACTACAACACGGATGAAATTCTCCACGGTCCAGACAACGCCCACGATATGCATTCGTTTGGCTCCGATCAGCAGTCCCTCTGAACACTGCACCAGTGATGAGGCGACCAGCGAGAGCGCCAGTATCCAGGCGGCCCTCATGAGATCGGGCTCCCATGCCAGCACATAGACAAGGCCGGACATGATTCCCGTCGCCGCCAGGGCGACCGGGACGAGGATCATCGCGGCGTTGACGTACAGTTCGCCCGCGCGCTTCCGATCACGAGCCACCTCCCTGGTCATCAGTCGCATGATCCCGAACGCGGCAATGATCTCGAAGATCATGATATAATTGAAGACCGTGGTGTACTGTCCGTGCCCCTCCGTCCCCATGGTGTTTGCGATAAGCTTGATCAGAAAGAAAGAGAACACGGGCCGCAGCATCTTTGCCACGGTCAGGGAGCTGGTATTCTGAAGCTGTTTCCGCAATTGACTCATTCGTTATTCCTGGGTCTCCCTGTGTTCGACTTCTGGCCGGCCCCCGGCTTTCCTGAGCGCCGCATCCATTCTTGCAGCCAGAATCTCCCAGGTATAGCGATGCAGCACATCGGCATGGGCCTTTTCCCCGATACGCTTCCGCAGCCCCTCATCCCTGATCAGGATCTTTACTTTCGAGCTGAGATCCTCAAAATCACCCGCCTCGTAAAGCATTCCGTTTTCACCGCTTGTGATGATCTCGTTCAACTGACCCGTATTTGAAGTGACCACCGCTTTCCCCGCACCCATATATTCAAATACTTTCATTGAGGATGCATACCAGAAGTCACGTTTCGGATATGGCGCCAGAACGATATCCATACAGGAGAGATACCTGTTCACCTCCGCGTGCGGCACCAATCCCGGCAGGTGCACCCGGTCCGAAAACGATCTGCCGTGCAGTGTCTCACGAAACAGTTCCTCGTTTTTGCCGCCTCCGACGAACATGAAAGAAACACCGGGAAATTCCCCGGCAATGCCCTCGACCAGCCTTATGAGGTTTTCGGTCCCCGCCCAGCCGTAGAGAGATCCGACCCACCCGATTACCACCTGTCCCCGCAGGTTCATCGCCGCCTCGAGTTCCGGGTCCCTGGGTGTCGGGTAAAACATCTCGGGATTGCAGCCGTTCGGTGTCACGGTAACGCGGTCGGGATCGATCCCCTTCGCTACATAGTACCGCTTCATCTCTGAGGAGATGCAGAAGACAGCGGCGGCGCGCCTGAGCGTGAACATCTCTATCATTTCCGGCAGGAACGGAATATGAAGATTTCTGCGCCCATAGAACTGCCGGTATTCATAGACAACCGGTGCATCCACTTCCACCACCAGAGGGATGTGTTTCATCTTTGCGACCACAGCCGCCGCAAAATAGCAGTATTCAAGCCGCTCCAGAACGATATCAGGGGTAAACGCATTCACTTTCTTGAGAATGCTGATACATTGCGGTATGTTCTGAAGCAGTTTTTTCGGTTCATGAAACACCCTGCCGAGAAACGCCCGGAAAGGATGTTTATTCACATACTTCGCATGTCCCTCTTCCACGTTTCGCAGGTACCAGCTCTGCCAGTTCACATCGATCTCATGCCCGGCAGCCTTCAGTTCCCTGATATACGAACGCGACTTGGCCAATGCCCCGGCGGGTTCGGCGTTCAATCCGCAAACGTAGTTGAAGTAGCTTATTTTCATGCCCTGTCTCTTTTGTCTCTTCGACGCGCGAGGCGTCGTTTCACCGCTCCCGCCAGCTTTTTCATATACATAACGGGCCCGAATCCGGTGGCAACCTTGAATCGGAAGGCCCACATACCGTCAGCTTCGAATATCTCGGTCCGGCCTATCTCAAACAGATCGGGAACACCGCCCTTTAATTCCGGCAGCCCGCCGCAGGCAGCACTGTACCCTGACTCCCGCACTATCATTTTTATCTCATCCGTAAAGCGTCCGAGGGGATAGGTAAAACAGGGTATCTTCCCCAGCGCGGATTCAAGCGCTCTCTTTGACTCCGACACTTCCTCCCTGACCAGATCCGCCGGCAGCTCGGTCAGCACCCGGTGCGTCTTGCCGTGGGATTGGAACTCCCACCCGGCCTGCTGCACGGCCTTAACCTCGGGCAACGAGAGATACAGGCCTTCGGCATGCGCCGTATCGGCAAATAAAAAGTCACTGACGAGAAAAATACAGGGAGTGAATCCGTATGCCTTCAGCACCGGCAGCGCATACGTGATATTGTCACGGTACCCGTCATCAAACGTGATAATGACCCGCTTCCCGCTGACAGGCGCACCGGCCTGCAGGGTTGCGACAAATTCCGCCAGCGGCAGCGATCCATAGCCCGCAGCCTTGAGGTACCGCATCTGTCTGCTGAATTTTTCCACAGAAACCGTATAGGGATCGAAACCGGGCGCATCCTTCGGTAATATGCGGTGATACAGCAGTATGGGCACCGTGTGGTTCATGACCCGCTCCGGACAGCCTCGCCCAGTTCATCGAGCGCTGCGGCGAGCCGGCGGCCGATCGCCTGTTCATTGTGCTCATGAAGCACCTTCCGCCTTCCCTCCCCGCCCAGCCGGGTCCGCAACTCCGGGTCGCTGATCAGGCGGTCGATAACAGCAGCGAGCGCCGCGGGGTTATGCAGGTCGATGATAAACCCATTCACCCCCTCATCAATACGGTTCCGGAATGAGATAAAATCGTTTGTCACCACCGGCTTTTCAGCGAGCATCGCCTCCAGAATGATGTTGGGGCAGCCGTCCTGGTAGGAAAAATGGGTGAATACCGTACACACGGCATACAGCGGTCTGACATCCGCGATGAATCCGGTGAGGCGGATGTGCGGACTGGCGTACCGTTTGACTGTCCGTTCGACAAGGCCGGTTAACGGCCCCCCGCCGGCAATGATGAAGACGGTATCCTGCCGGCTGTTGAGATATGCGGCGAGCTGCGGAAGTGCTTCCCGGAGCCCCCTTATTTTTTCGGCATAGCTGAATCCGGTGACGGTGAGCAGTACATTGCTGTATTGTTCGATGTCCAGGTTCCGTCTGGCAGCGGCGATTTCGGCTACACTATACTCGATCTCTTTGAAACGAACGGGAATCGGCACCACCCGGATCCGCTCCGGCGGGATGTCTGTGTTCAGCAGCATGCCCAGCTTGCCGAATTCTGAATCAGGCATGAGCGCGTCGGCCCGTCGTATGACAAAGGACGAAAGATGAAAGGTGACAAACCGGTGCATCGCCTCTTTCAGCAGCCCCTCCCGGAAAAGCAACGGCAGTGACGTCCGTTCCTGACTGAATTTTTCGCCCCGGATCCGGAGTATCAGCTTTCTGCCGGTAACCCGTGCGAACAGAAGCACGAAGATGCCCGAAACATTGAGCATATCGGAAAAGATGACATCCGCTGCGGATGCATCGGCAGTGGCCTTCAGTGCCCGCAGCATCCGAATCACCCTCCCCGGCCCTGTATCACGGTATTCCACGAGTCCAAAGGAATACCCCGCCTCGGTCAGCGGGCCCGTCTCTTTATATTTTCGCGGCCCGCCGATGATGATTATTCCGGACCGCCCACTGCCGTTTTTCATGATTGGCCTATTGTATCCTGCGATTTTGTTTTTTTAAACCACCGCTGATGACAACCGATTTCCACTGCTGTCGAAGCTGGTTCATGTGCTGCTGCAGATTCTGATCGCTAACACCTTTCCGCCGGTAAAAAGCCTGCACTTTTTTCGGGTCATATCTCCTCCCAACGTCATTCAGGGCTGCGGTAAAGCCAATAATCATCCAGATATGGTTCCCCAGTTTCGACCCCAACAAGTGGTACCCCGGCCCCGGTATCGAGGCGATTAAAAAGACGATCAACGAAGCGCCCAGTCCCAGTGAGAGATTACGTATGAGATAATTATTGCTCAGACTCCCCCGAATGATATTGTACAGCCAGATTGCCATGAAAATAATAAAACAGGTCAGACCCCAGTACCCGAGCTCGGAAGCAATGAGCAGATAGACGTTGTGGACAAATTCCCAGCCGATGTGCTCACGGTAGTTCTGATATCCCACCCCGAACCAGGGGTGTTCGGCGATCAGCGCCTTTGATTCCTCCATCTGGCGGGTTCGGTTTTCGATCTGGATGTCTGCATCGGATTCGAACATCCGCTTCTGGAGCAGGTCGCCCAAAAACAGAAGCCCGATAAAGGCCAATACCCCGAGAGGGATCAGCATTCTGGTGAGGTATCTGCGGATTTTACCCCGGTCGAGCACCATATCCACGATGAATAAAGCCACCATCGCGATCGAAAAACCGATCCACGATCCCCGATTCTGACAGGTGACCAATCCGCCGACTCCGAGAACAAAAACGAGAATGTAGATATTGCGCGCCCGCTTTTTCCCCTCACGGTAAGCGACCATTATCATCCGGTAGGCGAGAGGGATGATGATTGCCAAAAACATACCGAACGCGTTGGCGTGGAAAAATGTCCCGTTCGCCCGCCAGAAATCCCCCGCGTCCCTCTCATCGATGACGCCGATGGTAAACGACCAGAACTTGAACTGAATCATGGCGAGCGCACCCTGAAATCCGATGCTTATAAAGAATCCCGCCAGCACGTACTTGATATCACTTGGCTTGCGGACACCGTTATATATGCAGTAGAACATCAGATACCGTTCAACGAATGAATAGATACCCCGGTTCGCCTGAATTTGATTAACGGCATTGGATGCGGAAAAAATACAGCCGATAAGCATAAATAGTGCGGTGATCAGAACCGGTATATAAAAACGTTGAAGGGGCCGGCGCTGATTTTTTTCAAAAAAGGAAAGCACGAATAAAATGAAGAAAATGATCGTCGACAGGTACAGGTCCTGCGCGATAGAGGCCATCCAGAGTCCGCCCTGCCAGGGGGTGATGATGATACTCGCCGTTAAAATAGCCTTAAGTGGTTCCCTGGATCTGAAATAGACGATAACGAGAACAATCAGTACGATTCCAATATATATCAGCTGTTTGACCACACATCACTCCGTTTTG
The DNA here is from genome assembly GCA_016934955.1 of bacterium. Classification (GTDB taxonomy): domain Bacteria; phylum Zhuqueibacterota; class QNDG01; order QNDG01; family JAGLOF01; genus JAFGRY01. The sequence goes on from JAFGRY010000051.1 coordinate 12,657, forward strand.
TCCGCTCTGGAATCTATCACATTCCGATATTCATTCAGCAGCCACCGGTAATGATCTTCGGGAGAAAAATGCTGCTCGGCAAATACCCGTGCCTGGGCTCCCATCTTTCCCACAGTGTCCGGATGCTCTGCAAGCCTGTCTATTGCAGCTGCGAGCCGCTCCGCATCGCCGGGAGGAAACAGCAGTCCGGTTCTTCCGTGGTCGACGAATTCCGGAATGCCACCAATCTCCGCCCCGATCACCGGCTTCCCCATGCAGAACGGCTCGTAGATGACAAAAGGCGAATTTTCATACCATTCGGATGGAACAACCACGAAAGCCGCTCCGCCGAGAATGCGGCGCAGGTCTTCCCCGCTCTGATACCCGGTGAAGGAAACCCGGCCCAGACCGTGACCTTCGACATACTGCTGCAGCTGAGTCCGGACGGGGCCGTCTCCCACTATCACCAGCTTCATCGCGGTTTTTGTCATCCGCACCGCCTCAAGCAGGGTCAGCAGCCCTTTTTCACCGGAAAGCCGTCCGTAATAGAGATAGTAATCACTTCCGCCGGGCCGGAAGGGATATTCATCCATATTGAGCGTTAAAAAATGGTGGACGACTTTGTCTTCCGGGATGCCTCCCTCAATCAGTTTTTTACCGATGAAAGCACTGGGCACATGAAACCTGTCGACGATTCCGTATATATTCAGCATTCGATGAATTACGGCCTCGAGAGTGATCAGCAGACTCGCCGAGACCGAGTCCTTGTGGCAGCGCTGCAGAAAGGCGTTGTAATACGCGCCGTGCAGACACCGTTCACAAATTTCCTGTTTGTGTTCAATATACAACCGGTAATTGGGGCATACCAGCTTGTACTGGTGCACGGTCTGAATCACCGGGATACCATGCTTTCTCAGCGTATGCAGTATCGAGGGTGAAATTTGATGATCGATCATGTGTATATGAGCGATATCCGGCTGTACCTCCTCAAGAAGCGATTCGAGCCGGTGTTTTGCGTGCAGGGAATAGATCACCCGGGCGGAGGCATGCATGGTCTTGAGCGGATGCCGGAGCGGATGCAGCTCGTCATAGTCGACATGATCGACAAAGAAGGACGCGTAGGCAGACTCGACGTTATCGGGATGCTGCATGGAAAAGGGGATCACCGTGTGGCCCTGATTTTCCAGAAGCTTTGTCAGTTCAAAGAGGTACCGCTCCACTCCGCCCTTGACAAAATAGAATTTATCTATCATCAGTATTCGCATTACGGCCGTTCACCTTGTTGCTGGTATCCGGATACGTCGATATCGGTGAAGCGATAGATCACTGTTCTGAGGTTCGGAGCAGCGGTTTCATCATACACCAATTGCAGAAAGTCCGGTACGCCCTTTCCGAGGAACAGCTGCGCCATATTGGGATTATCCATGATATACCGCTCATTGAGGACCAAAAACTCCGTACCGCGATGACGGGCGTATGCGTGGATCCTGTCCAGAGAGTTCAGGGGAATATCGACGGCCATGGAGATATCGTAATTTCCGGCATAGTAATTCACGGTATGGTAGCGTGACATCATTGCAGGGACGCCGCTGCACTGTTCCCGCAACCAGATTCCCGCCAGTTTCTGTTCCACCGGCGGCGCCCAGCGGTCCGTTGAGTATTTCGCTTTGGACGCATATTTCCCGAACTCCGGAAGCCAGAGCCCGAGCAGCACCACCGCTGTTACCGTCAGCATGCTCCATCGCTCCGAAGAAAGACGCAGTGCACCGTCCCCTCCGGCTTCCGTGATGGTGCCCTTCACCCAGCTGTGAAGATAGACCAGGCCTTCACCCGCCCAGACGAAACAGATGGGGAGCAGGGACAGCAGATACCGTTCGGTTATGTGAAATGCGGGCACAAGAATAAACCAGAAGAAACCGATATAGAGAAAAAGATAGAGCTCCCGGCAGATCCTCTCCGATTTCCAGGCCTCTCCGAACAGCCCGAGCACCGTGAGAAGAAACAGTACGGACGATAGTGTCGACGGCACTGCGGTTTTCAGGACCCGGTACAGATTGGTGACATATTTTTTCAGTAAGGCCGGGACGGTGACGGCAACGGCCGGATTGCCGTCGGCGCTGTCGATATGGGTGTATTCACCCTCATGGAACAGGTGGTCAAGCGGTGTTGATGTATTGTCCGGGGAAAGGTCACGAAAGACATCGATCTCATCTCTGGATCTGTTTTCACCATAGAGCTCACCCTGCTGAATCACGACTTTGCCGCTCGGGGTCCAGCGTCCGGTGGCCCCCCGTAAAAAGAGCAGATAGGGCAGGGACGTCATCGCGAACACCAGAACTGAAAACAGCATGATCAGCAGGAATCTGTTTCCGTTTTTTCGCCTGATCCTGGAGAGCCGGAAACCCCCTGCAGCGGCGGCGAAAACCAGGATCAGCCCGGCCCCTTCGGGACGGGTGATGTAGGCGAGCGCGAAAAGGAACCCGACGGCTCCGCTCCAGAGCCAGTGCAGGCGAGTAAGAACGGACCAGCCGAGCAGAATGCCCCCGATCGCGAGCAGCATGTAGAGGGGTTCAGTCAGCGCGCTTGTCTGCATAAACGCCAGGGACGGCAGCCAGAGGGACAGCATCAGAGTAAGGAGTGCCGTGCTCCTGCTGTAATGTCTGCGCGCAAACAGGTACAGCAATGCACCAAGGGAGAGTCCGCAAATAATTGAGATCATTCTGGCCGCTGTTTCAATATTGGGGACCACACGCGCAAGCAGACTGATGAGCAGAGGGTAAAGCGGTGTCCAGAACACGTGCAGGATACCGGACAGTCCCTGAGTGAGACCGGTTGCCGCCAGCTGAAGATAGTGCACTTCATCGAAGGCGGCCGCGTACTGTTTGGTAATCATAAACAGTCTCAGCAGCAGGCCACCGGTGAAAACAAGAACAAGCTGCACCGGTTCCTGAGAGAGAACACGGCCCGGACTGCTGAATGGTCTCCTGTTTTCCCACTTCATATTCACTCCCCTGCGAGTTGTTTCATGTGGGTGAGACTCTCTGCAAGCGGTTCGAACCGGTATCCGCAGATATCGGCCAGTTTATCGCAGACCAGCCCGGAACGCTTCGGCCGCACGGCCCGCTGGTGAAACCGCTCGCTGGTTGTCTCGATGATCAGCTCGCCGTTCAGATCGAATACACCGGCGATCATCATTGCAAATGCATACCGGTTCATCAGTTCAGGCCCCGCCGCATGAAAAAGTCCCTCCGCATGGGCGTCCGCAAGTGTCAGCAGTGCTCCTGCCAGCTGGTCCGCATAGGTCGGGGTACCGTACTGATCATTGACAATCCGCACCTGCCTGCCCTCACGGAGCATACCGACCAGCCAGGTGACAAAATTCGCATTGCCCGAGGGTGTGTATCCGAACAGGATCATCGTCCGGACAATCGTCGCAGTCGGCAAGACGCGTGTGACGGCAATTTCCCCTTCATATTTACTGCGACCGTACACCGACAGCGGATTCGGTTCATCCACTTCGGTATAGGGGCCGTTTTCCCCGTCGAACACATAATCCGTTGAGACGTGTATCAGCCCGGCCCCCGTTTCCAGGGCCGCGATCGCCGCGTGTTCGGCTCCTGCGGTGTTGACCGCCCGGGCGCGTTCCGGATACTCCTCACACCGGTCGACATCGGTCATCGCGGCGGCATTCACAATGCAGTCTATCCCTCGGCCCCTGAGCGCACCGATGAGCCCATCCCGGTCACTGATATCCACCTGAAGATACTCCAGATCCCCGGGCATCCAGGCAGGTTTTCCATGAAGATCAGCGGCGAGGAGCTCATATGTCCCCTTCGCTGCAGCGAGAATCCTGCCTCCGAGCAGCCCTCCGGCTCCGATGACGCATAGTCTCTTCACGTTCAATGTCCTCTCGCCATGCGCCTGAACAGTGCCTCGTAATCCCGGGCAACCCGGTCCCAAGAATATTCACGGTGAGCCCGTTCCCTGGCTTTTTCTCGATACCGGGCCACCTGTTCCGGATGATCGAGCAGGCGCTGCATCTGTTCGGCGAGCATGGATATATTCCGGTGTCCGTAATAGCAGCCGGCATCGCCCAGGGCTTCTCTGTGTTCAGGCACATCATGGGCGATAATGCAGTTGCCGAATCCCATCCCCTCGAGCAGCGCGGGATGGGTTCCCCCTACTTCCGTCGCCTGGACATAGAGATAGGCATGCGACTGCAGCTCCCGGTACCCGTCGCCGAAAACATACCCGGTAAACAGTATCCGGCTGTCACCGGTGCGTTTCAGCTGCTGAATATAGCGGCTGTTATACGGTGCATCACCGACCACAACCAGTTTCTTTTTCGTCTTCACCCGTTCAAAGGCGCTGACGACATGATGAGCATTGTTTTCCGGTTCGAGACGGCTGACGTAAAGCAGATAATTGTCAGGCGCGAGCCCGAACCGTTTCAGCGTTTCTCCCGCCGCTGTTTTTTCCGTAGGGGCCCCATAGGGGATGAAGGTCGAACGCTTGCCGAATCTATTGCGATAGTACCGTTCGATAAAACGGGAATCGGTCACTACCTGGTCCGGAATGAAGGTCGCCAGACATTCGGAAAACCGATAGACCCATTGTCCTATCTTGTTCCATTTCGCCCGCTGCCATTCGAGACCGTCGACATTGACGGCGACCCGCTGTCCCGCCAGCCTCGGCACCAGGGAGAAAATACTGTTGACACTGTTACAGATCAGCACCGCGTCATAGGGCTCACGCAGCCCCCTGAAAACGCTGAGAAACGTATGTGCCACCGTATCGAAATACTTGTGATTGAGCGTGGGCAGTATCACCAGACGAACACCCTTGTAGGTGTCGCCGCTGTACTCAATAGTGTTCGACCTTCCATACACGGTGACATCGTGGCCCATGGCGACGAGTCTCACGCTCAACTCTTCTGCAAAGGTTTCGAATCCGCCGTAGTTTGCGGGTATTCCCCGGGTTCCCATTATCGCAATGCGCATGTTCCGGTCCAATCTGCTCATATTTAATCGACTATGTCCTCCGGACGCAGCTCTTTTACCACAATCAGCACGATGCCGTACAGGCAGCAGAGCCCGGCCATCGCTGCAATCGCCCCGAGACCTGTCACATCGATCAGCAGGGAAATCAGATATATCAGCCCGGCCGCGCCGGATATTTTCAGAAACGAAACGAAGGGCACCACCGGACCGAACCGCCGGACCACGACATACCCGGCAACCGCGGTAACGATCAGGAGGGATAAAAGAGTCGCCAGCGGCGCACCGGCAATTCCAAACCGCTGAATGAGAACACCGTTCAACATCACATCCAGAATAACTCCGGCAGCGGTAATCCCCATGGAAATCCGGGGGCTGTCAGCCGCGTTCAGGGCGGTCGTTAAGAGGAAAAAAAATGACAGCAGGGAAAAGGCCCAGATCAGAGTACGAAACAGGTCTCCCCCGGGTGCGTATTCGGCCCTGAAAATGAAGATGATGATGTCCCGGCTGTACCGCAGCGAGAGCAGACAGATCGGCAGTACAGCGCTGTACAGCAGCCTGAAAGCGGTCCTCAGCGTATTCAAAGCCTGAACTTTGTCATTTCTCGCCAGGGCCCGGGACAGCCCGGGCAGCACTGTGGCAGACAGTCCGAAAAAAATGAAGTAGGGTACTCTGGCAATCAGTGATGCCGCACTGTAATATCCGGTGGACGCCCCGCCGATGAAATACTTGACCGCCCATAAATCTATATTCAGAAAGAGATTGATGGCAAGAGAAAAAATGGTCACCGGGATCGCGAACCGCAGCAGCGGACGCCAGTCCACCGTCGTCCGGGCCGGCTGCAGATTCGAGCGCGCGAGATATATGAAACCAAGTCCCATGGCGATGAAGGATCCGGCAATATTCCCGTAAAACGCCCCGTCAAGCGAACGCATCAGGCTCACGAAAACAACGACCGCCACCATCTTCGCCACGGAAAAAACGATGATCATGAGCGCCTGTCGGCTGAAACGAAGGAGGCCGTTCTGCAGATGCATCAAAATAAAAAATGCGCTGTAGGTCCAGATGTCCCATACCGCGATTTTCAGGTACCCTGCAAGAGCGGTGTCTTTGAGAAAATCGCCGATCAGCGGCGCTCCGAGGAAAGCCGTACCGAAGAAAAACAGGGTAAAGACCGCCTGAATGCGGGAGGAGAGCACGAGAAACCGGGATGCCTGACGTTCATCCGCGGCGGTAAATTTCTGCAGTGCTGTCGGGATGCCGCTGATAGCTCCGATCTCAAACCACATGAGAATACCCATGACGATTCCATAGGTGCCGTAAAGCTCGAGAGAAAGTGTCTTTGCCAGCCATCTGTTGAGGAGGAATCCGGTAACCAGCTGCACTCCCCACCCGAACATCAGCAGCATTGTCCCCCGTTTTAACGAACTCACCGCTGCTCCTCTTCTGCCGTCCAGCGAAACAGACACATCGACTCCAGCGCCACGCTTATCGGCGCCCCGAAACGGCTTGTCAGATAGGTACGGATGAATTCGGGCACATAGGCGTCATGAGCCCAGTGATATGTCTCGAGGACGATCCAGCCGGCCGGATGGTCGGTGATTATCCGCTTCAGATCATCGAGACTGGTAATACAGGGTGCGCCGCCGTATATATCGACAAGCACACCCCCGTCATTACTGCTCTGCTTCTCCTTGGCCTGTTCGAGCAGGCTCCAGTTAAGACAGTAATCCGGGTGCGTGCCGTAGTAGATACTGGTGGCAGGCAAACTGGAGATAAGAAGATCACCCGGTAATGACTGTTCCCTGATAATGGCTGAGGCTTCCTTCCAGCCCGCCGGGGTTACCGCTCCGTTTGTGAATCCGTCGGGATTGAAAGGGATATGCAGGGATATCCTCAGCCAGGGTGTGAGCACGAATATCAGAAGCAGGACGACGGTCACCGCAGTTCCCAGGTGTTTTTCGAACAGTTTCAAGAACCCCGATTTCATCGAAAGATTTTTCTTCAGCAGTTCTCTGGATATCAACGTTTCGAAACTGACGAGATTGACGAATCCGTACGCCGCGAGGATAAGAAAGAAGGGATACACGTTGAATATATAGACTTGTGTATTGTGTGTAAATACGCAGCAGAGCAGAAACAGCTGACACGTAAACATAATGAATAGAAACAGTGCCCGGGCGTTATAGCGGAAAAATGCCTGTACTGACCCGATGAAGAAAAGGGTCATCAACGGCATGCGGTACTGGGACATCAAAAAATACACAAGATTCAGCCGGTGTTCACCGGTCGCTATGCCCATGGCCCAGGGGGGGGTGTAGGTGAAAAAATAATGGAGTGCTTCCCTGGCCTGGGGTAAAAACAGCAGGGGAAGCGTACCGGCAATCAGTAATCCCGCGGCCCCGATACAATAAATATTGACTATTTTTTGCGCGCCCTCCTGAACGACCGACATCACTGCCGCCATAAAAAAAAGATAGAGAAACAGCGATGCTCCCCAAAATATTGCCAGTTTGTGAAGGTAGAGATAGCTCCCGAGAATAATCAATACGGCCGGAACGGCCCATAGCGGAGATACTCCCCACCTGTTCCAGAACATTCCGAGACGTTTCAGGAGAGAGTCGCCCTTCACTTTCAGCACCGCCTGAACACGCTCGCTTTTTCGTGATTCAAGGGCCATTAATACGGTGTAGGCAAACAGAATGGTAGCTGACTGCAGAAGCGTATACGCACGGGCAGTACGTGACCAGCCGATCTCAAAATGAGAAAACGCCATGAGAAACGCGGCAAACATCCCGACTTTCCAGTTGAAAAAACGGCTTGCCAGAAGATACACCAGCAGCACGTTCACTATTCCGAACAGGGCCGGTATCAGTCTGGTGGAGAATTCATTAACCGACGTGTGGCGGAAAACAAATGCCGTCAGGTAGAGGTGCAGCGGTGCCCTGACATGCTCTACGCCCGAGGGAAGTTCAAAGGTGCCCTTTTCGACGTAGGATGACGCCGCAAAGACCGTATTGATTTCATCCACCCAGAAACTCGCACGGCCCAGATTCCACAGCCTGAGAAAGGATGCGGCCCCTGCGATCAGGATCAGCAGCAGAGCGATGGAAATCCACGATCCGGCATGTGATGCTTTGGCTGTTTCACTGCCCACAATTATTTCCTCCTAACCATACTTCCGCGAGACCGTCCCCGAATCGTCACTGCCTGAGAAGCAGATCGGGATACACGCGGGCGCCTCGGGGCATGATCCGTCATTCCCTGAGCTCGATAAATCCATCTGCAACGGCATGTGTACCTCTAAACCGTTCCGCTGCCGCCGAGGTAGCATAGACAGGGTTCCCGTCGCCGAATACCATTTCGATCTCAGCGGCGGAAAGATAGTATTTGTCGTTGATCCAGCCGCCGTCAACCCGGTACACCGCTCCACCCGGCTCGATGCCGTAGTGGATCATCTCCGGAAACCGGCGAATTAAAACAAAATAATCGATATGTTCAAACAAACCGGCCTCTTCGGTAAAGAGCATGGCCCTGCTCTGGCTATAGCTGATACTGTTCTCATTAAGTATCCTCAGGTACCGCTTGTATTCGGGCGGCCGGTACAGCCACCGGGCACACTGAGCGTAGAGAGCCCCGCTCCAGAAGACCAGGACGGCAATCAGCAGATAAGAGGCCCATCTGAATACAGGCATGCTTTCCGGTTTTCCCCGAGCCCCCCATATGCCGATGGATGCAGTCACCACCGCGAAAAACACCGGCATATCGACCCGCTCGATGATGAACGAGGCCAGCGCGATCGGCACCGCTCCGGCAATGAGCAGCATCACGATCGGCACCGGACTGCTCTTCCAGCGACGAACAGCCCCGATGATTCCCCAGAGGAGAAATCCGTAAAAAAGGATATTGGTTCCCGCCACCGCGGCAATGAATGCGAACCGGATCGGGGGTGAGTTAATTTTTCCGATATCAAGGGGGATGTTGTTCACTTCACGGAACGGCAGGATCCAGTCTTTCTGAACCCGCTCGAGTACGGCATCGGTTTCATGGGAAAAGGCGGACAGATGGCTCTCGATGCCGTAACTGCCGGTATACGCCTCTTTGAAAAGCCGGAATCCTTCGGGAATCAGGGCCAAAACACCGCCCACTATGACACCGATCAATAGGTAGACAACGGCTGTATGGATAATCCGTAATCGCAGCTTTCCCCTGCCGAACAGCAGAAGCAGGGGCAGCACGATATAGACGATGGCCACGGTATGAAAAAGCAAAGCGACCGAAAAGCCCGCCGCAGCCAACAGCAGCCGGGGCACGGTAACTCCCCGATGAAACGCACTGTCAACGGCCGCCGCCATGACCGCTATGCCCGCAAGCAGCGGCAGATTGTCTTCCAGACGCAGGTTCAGCAGATGGTATCCCGGAATGACCATGAGAAGGATGAACCCCCAAAAAGCGCTGGTGGCATCGAGATGGTTTCTGAGAATACGAAACCCGGCCAGGAGAAAAATCACCGTACTCAATGCTGAAAGAAAAGCGACCGGTGCGACCAGGTCGGCAGTACATGCGCCGGCGATCAGCAGGTATGCGCCGTACACCATGTGGACGTTCCAGATCACGGGATTATCCCAGGTAACCGATCCCCGTCCGAAGCTGATGAGGCTGGACGCGGTGTCCGGATCGACGGTTGTGTGCGAGAGATTCAGCGACACCAGGAGAAAAAGGAAAAGCAGGGCCGCAAGACCCCCAACGGTGACACTCACTGTTCGTTCAGTCATGATCGATCCTCCCCTGCCTGTTACCGCTCTGTTTTTTCTCGGTGGACAAACCGGCCTTATACGGTCCCCGGATAAATCCCCAGACATGAGCGACGAATCCCAGAAGAATGAGCGGATACATCGCCGCCGTTTTCAGGAGCAGTGTCCGGTCTGAAAACAGAAAACAGCGAAACGTCATCACTGTTCTGTAAATCGGCACCAGCGGCAGCAGAAACGGATAATCGATCAGGAAGGAGCCGTAAATATTCGTCCGCCGCCGCACTTCCACCTCTCCCTCTCCGAGATATACCTGATTTCTCACGTACGCCTTGAACGATGTACGATTCATATGCGTGATTTTTGCATCGGGATTAAAAAAAATAGCAAACCCCTTTGACCGGGCATATTCACAAAACATCGTATCTTCGGCCTTCATGAAATCAGGAAAATATCCAACCGTATCGAACACTTCCCGGGCAACAGACAGGTTGCAGGAGGCGACTCCCTTCACCGTTCCGGCCTTGACTCCCGGATTGAGCTCCCGGAACTCGGTGATATATTCCGCGGTGCCGAAGAGGCTGTCCGGTGTGCCGTTCACGACACTTCCCCCCACGATTTTGTACCCCCTTCGATGTTCTTCGAGATGCTGTTCCAGCCAATAGGGGTCCAGCACGCAGTCCACATCGGTGAAACAGACAATATCGCCCTTCACGGCAGCTGCTCCCGCGGAACGTGCCTTGCCGGGGTAGGTCCGCTGCTGCAAATGCACAACCGTGACCTCGGGAAACCGGGCCTGAATCATTTCAGCGGGACTTGCCGGAGAGCTGTCAACGACCGTGACGTCGAACGGATAATCGGTTTTCTGATTCAGGACGGATTCCAGGCAGGTGAGTATATCACTGCCGGGCTTGTAGGAAGGGATCACAACGGAAATGTTTTTCTTTGCAATGTCAATTGTTTCCATACCAGCCCGTTTCATTTATTTTCAAGATCAATTTGTTTAAGCATATCTCTAGAACTGCTCATCACATCCCACTTGCTGCGGACATAGAACGGAGCCGCGGCCATAATCACATGCGTGATCCACACATTCTTCATCACGGCAAAAAAGGGCGGATAGAGCAGCAGTACCAGGGGAAGCGCCCACCAGAGGGACTGTGCAATCAGCACCCCGTAGAGCACCGTGCCCGCGAGCACACAGTAGGGAACGGCCATAAACTGCAGAAGCGCCGGCAGAAAGATGCGCCAGTCGTACCGTCCATTGACGAGCAGGGGCAGGTGCCTGCTGTACACCTGCAGAACACCTTTGCAGCGTCGGATCTTCTGTTTGAATCGTTCAGACAATGTCGTGGGTGTGCATTCGTAGGCTACCGCCCGGTCATCGTAGACGAACCTGAATCCTTTGGCGATGATATGAAACAGCAGCTCCGTGTCATCGGCCAGCGAATTGAGGTGAACATCCCTGACAAGATCTGTTCTAAAGGCGACAATCGGTCCGTTGCAGATTGAGATTGAATGCAGCCTCGACTCCCCCTTACGCCAGATGCTGTAAAATCTCCGGTAAATCTGTTCATCGGTCTCCATCTGTCCCTTTTCGTTGATCGAGAGTATCCTCACTTCTCCGTTTGCCCCGCCGACACGCGGATCGGCGAAATTGCCGACAAGCTCACGGACCGCATCCCTTTCCAGCAGGCTGTCGGCATCGGTCTCAACAATGAGCTCGGTATCGATTCGGGAGAACGCGAAATTCAATGCGTTCGGTTTGCTTCGTTCGTATTCGTTGTCCAGCACTTCCGCCCTGAAGGGCAGCGATCCGATTGTCCGCTCGAGGATGGTCCTGGTGGCATCGGTGGAATGGTCATTGATAAAAAGCACCCGAAGCCGCTCCGGCGGATAATCTGTCCGGGCGATATTCTCGACTTTCTTGGCAATGACTTCCGCTTCGTTGTAGGCGCAGACCAGCAGGGTCACATCCGGAAGATCAGCCCCCCGGGTATGTGTAACCGCTTTTCGGGAGAGAAGAAACGTGAAAAGCGTGAACCCGAGGGTAACCGCCGCAGTGATCGAAAAACAGAGTATGAACAGTAATGCTATCATGACAACAGATTCATCGGTTATGTTCGTCCTTTATCAGCTGACGTAACCGCTGCATTTCTTTCCGGACCATCCGCCAGCTCCTGTAGGAAGAATCGAGCAGCAGTCCCATAAGGAAAAGAAGTACCGAAAGGAGAATACAGATCGCGGTTATGATTGCCAGGCCGGTATGCTGCATGAGACCGGTCTGCAGATAGCGGATGATCAGTGATATACCGGTGCCGCTTCCGGTGATGAAGAAGATCAGAGACAGAATAACGAAAAAGTTCATCGGATTATAGTCTCTGAACAGCGTGATGATGGTGTAAAAAATGAGAAATCCGTCACTCCAGGTGCTCAGCTTGGACTCGGATCCGCTTATTCTGCTGCGGTAGTTGATGGGCATTTCCAGGATACGGTAACGCTCCTCCAGAGACCGTATGGTCAATTCCACCTCGATTTCAAATCCTTCGGAGAGCAGCACAAGATTATCCACCAGTTCCCTGCTGAGGATCCGGTACCCGGAGAGGATATCCTTCAGCTGTACTTTAAACGTCTTGTTCAGCAGGTGAGTCAGCAGGAAATTGCCGATCCGGTGGGTGAATGAAAATGCCGTCGAGTGTACCTGTTGCCGCAGGCCGACCACCATATCGGCCCTGTGCTCGGCCACCGGCTTGATGAGGTCCCTGATATTCTCGGCGCTGTATGTCAAATCGGCATCGACCATAATGTATATATCGGCATCGATCTCTTCCAGCATGTGCCGAACTGCATACCCCTTGCCCTGAAGACGGCAGGAGACAACCGTCGCTCCCGCCTCTTTCGCCTTTTCGGCTGTCGCGTCGACACTGTTATTGTCCCCAACATATATATCCGCCTCGGGGAGTGCTGATTTGAATTCAGTCACGACCTGAGCGACGGACACTTCCTCATTATATGCCGGTATGATTACCGCAATCTGCACGCTTACCTCCCGAGGCAGTTAATTGATGATCTCTTCGATGTTGTACTCCTCGATCTCACCGGCATGAGTGAATATCACCATCTCACCCAGAAGACCGATGGATATCATCTGAATACCGATAACCAGAAGCAGGGCGCCGAGGATGAGCAGCGGTCTGCCGGCGATAGGGCCGATCAGCAGAATGCGGTACACAAACAGGTACAGCTCTATTGCCAGCCCCACCAGAAACAGAAACGTGCCGAGAAATCCCAGGAAATGGATCGGCTTTTTCGAATACCGGGAAAGGAAAAAAACGGTGATGATATCGAGTATGCGCTGTACATATTCTTTCGGATACTTCGATTTTCTGAACATCCCGTGTAATTGCTCTACCTTGACTTCCCTTACTTTGTACCCCTGCTGAGCGGCCAGCACAGGAAGGAAATTGTACAGATCTCCATAAAAGGAGACCTTTGAAAGCACGCTCTTTCTGGTCACGAAAATGCCGCTGTTAATATCATGCAGCCGGATTCGGGATAAGCGGCAGGCCATGGAATTGAACATCCGGGAGATGATACGGTTGAGCAAACTGTCCCGCCGGGGATACCGCCAGCCAACGATGAAGTCTCCGCCGCTGTCGAGAGCATTGAACAGAACCGGCAGTCCCTCAGGAGCCACCCGCACACGGCCGCTGATAAAGGCCACCTCTTCTCCCAGGGAATATTTCAAACCCGCTTCCAGAGCAGCGGCTTCACCGAACGTAGACCGCATCCTGATTACTCGAATGCGGCTGTCCGTGCTCTTTTCCTTGAGCGTCTCGAATGTCCGGTCGGTGCTGCCGTCGTCGATAAAAAGCACTTCGAAACTGCGGCCTGTCCCGGACATGGCCGTCACCACAGTATCGGCAAGCTCCGACACGCCTTCGTCGATGTTATATGCGGCAACGATAACCGATGCCTGCGGCCTTTTTTCTCTGGGAGATCTGCTCTTGTCCATATCAATCCTCAGTACGGTTATACTCTATCGGAGAAACGGTGATACCCCGCCGGTCACCCGTTAGCACGATCAGACTGGCGACCAGTCCCATTAACAGAAACTGAAATCCGGCCGCAAGCAGCAGAAAGACAATGGTTGCCGGAACATTGAGATCAACGAGATTGGCGTGCCGGGTAACCATCCGGCAGACCAGCCAGCAGCAGGCGATCATACCCGAACCGATGAACCATGCCCCGAGCATGCCGAAAAAACGCAGCGGATTCCTCAGATGCTTGAGTAACAGGGTCAGGCTTATCAGATCCATGATCACCCTGAATGTTCTCGTTATCGTGTATTTTGACTCCCCGTAGACCCGGGGCCGGTGATTCACCACAACCTCCGTGATCCGGGCGCCTTCAATCCTCGCCAGTACCGGAATGAACCGGTGCAGTTCTCCGTAGACGCGAATATGTTTAATGACCTCCCGGCGGAAGGCCTTCAGGGAACAGCCGGTGTCATGAAGCCGCACCCCCGTCAGGGAACAGATCAGCCGGTTCGCGATACGTGACGGCACTTTCCGTATCAGGAGCTTGTCCTGCCTGTTTTTCCGCCATCCGGCCACGACATCATACCCCTCTTCAATCTTGCTCAGAAGCAGCGGGATGTCCTCCGGATCATTCTGCAGGTCGCCGTCCATGGCAATGACAATATCTCCGGCGCTCGCCTTGAAGCCGGCGGCCATTGCCGCTGACTGGCCCCGGTTGCTTCTGAAAAGAATGATCTTGAAGTGCGGATCCCTGCCGGCCTGTTCCTTGAGAATATCCCGCGTCCCGTCGCTGCTGCCGTCATCGACGAAGATGATCTCATAGGATTGACCCGTTCTTTCAAGCACGTCCTTTATGGATCGATAGAGAATCAGGACATTCTCATGCTCATTGTACACAGGAACGGTGACGGAAATCCGTATATGGTCGCCGGTGCGGTTCATACCTTAAAAGAGGGTATAAATGAACGGTGCGACAACGCTGCTGCTGGTAAGAACGATGATCACGCCAAGCAGCACAAGAACGATAATTATCGGTGTCAGCCACCATTTCCTGTTCTCTTTCAGAAATGAAAACAGCTGAATAAGTATTTTCCCTTTTGCCATGTGACAGCGCTGCCTCCCTTAATACATCTTTTTATAGCGTTCGATCGACCAGGCACTTTCATCCTTCATCACCCAGTGGCTTTCAGCCTCGGGATCGAGATGTCCCTCGATAGGATTTTTCCCGAACAGCTTCATGACCAGGCCGATCGGCGTTACGATACCGTAGAAAATCACCGCCAGCAGCACCCGTGAGACGAGCCAGCCCACGGTAAACGCGATACCCATCCAGAACCGGTATACATAGGTGAGCGACCGCGGATAGACCGCTCCCAGCGCCATGAGCATGGCGCCGACGCCAAACAGCACGAACCGCCATTCCGAAACGACATGCCTGTATTCCATGTACAGGCCGATCAGCAGAAAAATTCCGCCCACGAACAGCCCGAATTTCCTCAGGTTTTTCCCGGAAAGATTCAGGTCCTGTATTTCATCTCTGACATCACTAATCCAGCTCATATTCCTGTCTCCAGTCAATTGTGTCGTGGAATTTCGGTTGATTCTCTTTGTAGAGGATGTAATTGCCCAGCACCAGGACATCCATTTCCGTTCGCATGAAGCAGCGATAGGCATCGAGAGGAGACTGCACGATCGGTTCACCACGGACATTGAATGATGTGTTGACGATCACCGGACAGCCGGTTTTTTTGTCAAGGGCATCGATCAATGCATGGTACCGCTCATTCGTCTTTTTACTCACCGATTGAATGCGGGCCGAATAGTCGACATGAGTCACGGCCGGAATCTCGGACCGGACAACGTTGAGTTTGTCGATACCCCAAAGCCTGTGCTGCGCGTCGGTCATTGCGATCTGCTTATCCTTTTTTACATCCGCAACCAGCAGCATATAGGGACTCGGACGATCGATTTCGAACCAGTCACTGATTTTCTCCTCGAGCACCGACGGCGCAAAAGGCCGAAAACTCTCCCTGTACTTGATTTTCAAATTCATTTTTTTCTGAATATTGGGAGATCTGGCATCGCCGAGAATGGACCTGCTTCCCAGAGCGCGGGGTCCGAATTCCATTCGTCCCTGGAACCAGCCGATCACCTTTTCTTCCGTCATATGATTGACCACCGTGTCGACAAGTGGTCCGAACTCCATATAGGTAGCCGGAAGGTCATGTTTCTCGAGAAATTTTCCGATATATTCATTGCTGTAGGCCGGCCCCAGATAGGATCCCTTCTGTAAATCTTCGCCCTTTTTATCGGGCAGGGGATTCCCGAGAACATGGTGATGGACGATATAGGCGGCACCCAGAGCGCCTCCGGCATCACCGGCAGCAGGCTGGATCCAGATATCGTCGAACAGCCCGCTGCGGAGCAGTTTGCCGTTCGCGACGCAATTGAGCGCGACACCGCCGGCAAGGCAGAGATTCTTTTCCCCGGTTTCCTTCTTCACATGCCGGGCCATTCTGTAGACGATCTCTTCCGTCACATCCTGTACCGAGCGGGCGAGATCCATCTCACGCTGCGTCAGGTTTGTCTCGGATTTGCGCGGAGGGCCGTCGAAGAGATCCGCAAATTTTCTGTTGGTCATGGTCAGGCCGGCGCAATAGTTGAAATAGTCCATATCCATGCGGAACGACCCGTCTTCTTTCAGGTCGATGAGATGGTCAAAAATTCTCTGGACATATTTCGGCTCTCCGTAGGGAGCGAGTCCCATGATTTTGTATTCCCCGGAATTCACCTTGAATCCGGTAAAATAGGTGAACGCAGAATAGAGAAGCCCGATGGAGTGGGGAAAGTGCAGCTCTGCCTTCAGCGTGACCCGGTTATCCCTGCCCACGCCCCAGGATGAGGTCGCCCATTCACCCACACCGTCTACTGTGAGAAACGCCGCGCGCTGAAACGGGGAAGGGAAAAAGGCGGCCGCCGCGTGTGATTCATGATGCTCGGGAAACAGCACCTCACCGGTAAACCCTGTTTCCTTTTCGATGATATCCGGGATCCACAGTTTCTGCCTGATCCAGAGAGGCATCGCCTTGATGTAGGAATTGATCCCTTTGGGCACGAATCCGAGATAGGTTTCGAGAATACGTTCAAACTTGATAAACGGTTTATCGTAAAAAGCGACATAATCAATATCGGAAATATCGATTTTCGCCTCCCTGAGACAGTATTTTACCGCCTCGGCGGGAAAATTAAAATCGTGTTTCACTCTCGTGAACCGTTCTTCTTGCGCAGCCGCAACGATGTCGCCGTCATCCAGAAGACAGGCCGCACTGTCATGATAGAAACATGACAATCCCAAAATTTTCATTTACTTCTCCGCAGAATAGTGGTACCATTGCACTTTTTACCAATTCTTCTCACCATCAATCCGGCCGGTATCAGCAGAACGCACTCCCAGATAACCGTCTTCAGATTGTGATAAGAAAAAAGACTCGGAATAAACGCCTTCTGAGTCGATGCTTTCATAACATCCATGAATATAGCCGGCCGCCCGATGTAGTAATGATCACTGATAGGCCACAGCAGCTGCAGGCCGTAGGGGGCACTTCGATCTATGGTGAAAAGATCGATCACCAAGTGAGAAACGACCAGCATGAATGTAAGAAATCCGAGCCGTAAATTCCATTGTTTTTTTACGATACGCCAGATAGAGACTGCGATCAGCGCGGCCATCACCGCGAACCCGACGCTGTGCGTCCACTGGTGGTGAAACCGGTTCGGGCTTCCCGCCGCGTATCCGAAGAGAAAATCGATATCAGGCAGATTCGAAAAAACGACGACCGCCGCCGCTGCCGAAAGGCTGATTCTTCTGCGGGTATTCCCGTCCGCTGCCGCGAGCGCGATATAGCCGGCAATACTGTGTCCGACAGGGGTACTCAATACCGTCCGCCTCTCATCGCGCTTCTTCTCCCTGCTTCCGAAGCCACAATTCGAGAATCATCAGGGCCCAGAGCCTGTGGGAATTATTGGTCTCCCTGCGTTCATGTGCACCGATCAGTCTCTGGACCATTTCCGGCTGCACAATTCCCCGGTTTGTCAGCACCGGTTCAGCGAGCACATCATACATGAAATCCCGGACAGTCCTGTTCTCACGCATCCAGTTCTTCAAAGGGATACTGTGTCCCAACTTATCTTTCCGATTGACGACCTCATCAGGAAGCAGCGGTTCAACTGCAATCTTCTCGATATGTTTTACATCGGATATGCCTGGCAGCTTCATATCAGAAGGCACCCGGGCGCAGAGTTCAGCCAGTTCGGGATCGAGCATGGGATACCGCGGACGTATCCCGAATTGAACCGCCATGTCGAGTCTTCGCAGGTAAAACTGAACAGCGGTCTGATAATCGCTGTACAATGATCTGGCAAGGGGATCATTGGTTTTGATTTCACGATTATACGAAATAAGGTCATTATACAGGCTGTTCCCCGGTTCAGTGTTGCCCAGAAAATCCGGATGTATCAGCTGGCGGAGATCGGAAGGGTGATAATAGACACGCCATCGGTGCGTTCCCAACACCCTGGGATAACGGTAACTCTCCGAGAACCGCTTGATCTTGACCGTAAGATCTTTCTTTTTATCCGAATCTTTCAATCTTCTGCCGAGAAACAGCAAGGGCGACAACAGAGGCATCGGGATCCAGTCAAGGAAACGGGCGGCTTTATCAGCGGTATAGACCGGATGACCGGCAAATAGTTCATCCCCGCCGTCCCCGGTGAATATTTCATCGACCGTGCCGGCTGCCGCCCGGGAGAGGAGAAACGTCGCCACATTGATTCCCACATCACAGAAGGGTTCTTCCATGAACCCGGCCATCTCCTCAGCCAGGAGCACTTCCTCCGGCCCGTACTCGACCAGTGTGTGGTCTGTATTAAACTCGGTTGCCACCCTCCGGGCGAATGGTGACTCATCGAATGATTCACCCCGGCAGCGGAACGAATAGGTGTGCATCCCGTTCGCTCCCCCCTTGTGGAGCAGGGACACAATGCTGGAGGAATCGAGACCGCCGCTGAGAAATGCTCCCGCCCGCTTGCCGGGATTGATTCTCCTGTTGACAGCGGCGGTGAGGCCTTCCCGAATGGCAGCAGCGGTCTCTGCCTCTGAACTGACCGGGCCGTTCTCGAACGTCAGGTCCCAGTATCGCTGAATGTCAGCTCTACCGTCACGAAAAAGCAATGAATGTGCCGGCCGCAACCTGAAGACCGACGCGTATACGGTCTCGGCCCCCGGATTGTAATTGAACATCAGATATTTCAAAATCGCTTCTCTGTTAAGCTCAGGGTGGTCTCCGGTAAGACGTGCGGTTGTCAGCAATCTTGATCCAAAGAGGAGATTGCCGCCCTTATGCCTGTAATAGAGCAGCCCTGCTCCCATCTTGTCCCGGGCCAGCAGCGTTGTCCGTGTTCGTTCATCCCGTACGACCAGAGAAAAATCTCCATTTAAAAGATCGAGAAATCCGTTGCCATCTTTGAGATACATCTCCCAGAGCGTTTTACCACTGTTGCAGGGGCCGCGCCCGCCTGCATCGAAGATTCTGCCGCAAACCATCACCATTCCGGCATGGCCGGGAACCTCCCAGAAGAACTGTTCACCACTGATTTCCTCTGTCATCCCGCAATAGAATGCATCGCCGCTGTACGAGTACAGCAGCGTCTTTGTTATGTCAGCCTCTGCAGCCCCGTGCCGTATATTGCCCGTAACCCCTGAAAACATCAGGATCCTCCATCAACCATCTGCAGCTGAAAGCGGTACGCCGATGCACCACCGCCCGCGCTCCGTCACTTCATTTTAACCATTTTGATTGTTTTTATCTCACTTCCGAACATCAATTGGCCGATATAGATACCGCTCCCCACTTCAGAACCTGCTAAATCGGTTCCATCCCAGCGATACGTATAATTCCCGGCCCCGCTGTGATCACTGCTTACGGAAGCGACAATTTGCCCCTGGGCATTATAGATATTCAGCACTACATGCCCGGCGGCAGGTATCCGGTAATTGATTGTCGTCACCGGATTGAATGGATTTGGATAATTCCTGAAAAGCGTCAGATCGATGTCGTGTTCCTGACCCGTCCCGACTTCCGTGTAGATCGCAGTGTCCTCATAATTGATAATAGTCTCGTTGATTCGGAAAAAATCCCAATGGATAACCGTTTCGCAGTCCTCTTCTGAAATGGTTCTGAAATAAATCTTGATAAAACTGCTGCTGCTCTGAATCGGTTCCGTGCCGAAAACAGCTGCTTTCACGCTGCCGTGCTCCTGATCATTGAATACCAGTGAAAAATGATTTGATGTCACGGTTTTCTCGATCCCGAGAAATTCCAGGACCTGATCGTCATATGAAAAAACAATGTCAGCTGCCAGCATGGAATAATCGGTTCCTGTCTGTACCGGAATATAAAATGTGTCTGATGCAGCATATGCACCCGTGGAACCCGTTGCTGCAATCTTGCCAGACTGCGCTGATGCGGACCAGTCCCCATTGACATCACCGATCAGATACGCAGTGTAATCTTCTTGCTCACCAAAGGGACCACTACTGCTATAAAAACGGGATTCCGGCTCAAAACGCCACTCGCCCGCTTTTGACCCGCCTGTTTTTGCCAACCCTACCGATGCTCGCGCTATCCAGCTGGCATCGCACATTTCAAGGATACCGTTTTCGTCCGCATCAGCACAGATGAGGGGATACCCTGAAAGTGATTCAAGACCGACAGAATGACGGGCGGCGAGCGCTGCATCATACGCGGATATCGCTCCTCCGGTGGTTTGGAGATAATCTGACTTCGAGGGACGCACTTCGAAATCACCACCCTCTCTCACGGGAAAGAGATAAAACCCCGAATTGTCTGTGGTGAGCACAGTGTCACGTGCGGTAATGTGCAGTTGCGCACCTTCGATCTTTTCTCCATTTATATACATACATGTTCCGGAAACCGGGGGACGTCCCTCTCCAAAATAAATAAATACCCTCCCTGCATCAGACCAGCCGTTAACATCACTGAAGGGTGCTGCGACAGCGAAATCGGGGCTCCCGTCGCCATTGAGATCGCCAGTACCGGTGACATTATTGCCGAAATGCATCGAATCGGCATCCGTACCCACTTTGGCATCGGGGATCGTGTTCAGGTTGACATGAATTCCCCAATTGTCGCTTTTACCCCTGATAATATAGGCTTTGCCGTTTCGCAACGTCGGATGGCTGTATGCAAATGCTCCTAACAGAATATCATCAAATCCGTCAAAGTCAAAATCACCGATTCCCGAGAACCGGTATCCCGCATGATCTCTGATCTCCTCTCCCACATAAGAGGGGAGACCTCCCGCAGCCAACGATGACGGGAATGTATCACGACCGAATATAATATATGCAATACCACGGTTATTATCATACATGAAATCGGAAAACATGAAATCACCGAATCCGTCATTATTGACATCCCCGACACGCCGTATCATCCACCCGAAAAAACCGGTATTGTATTCCGGAGTGATAATTATATCCGCATTCTCGACATTGTACCCCACTCCCCAATCCATTTCAGATCTGCCGAAAAACACAAAGATACGATTATTACCGGTGGCGCTGATCGCGAAGTCGGGGATAGTATCACCATTGATGTCTCCGATCCCGGAGACGCAGTAACCAAGAAATGCATACCAGGAATTGATGGAAAAAATCGCGTCGGCATTGCGCAGATAGAAGGGCGACTCCCAGCCTGTCTCACGCCCTCTGAGAAAATAAACGCGTCCATGATTATTATCTGTACCGGCTCCCACGTCGTCGTAATATGGTGCACTGATTGCTATCTCGGAACAACCGTCTCCATCCATATCTCCGATGACCGACACAGACATTCCCGCCAGGCTAAAATTATGCTCGCCTACAAAAATGACATCAGCCGCATTGTTGATGTTTGCATTAAGACCCCAGTCAATATTCTTGCGCCCGAAGACAAGATACGCATATCCGGGCACGGCAACATCAGGGTGTCCCGCAGGTGCGCCCATCAAGATATCAGAATACCCGTCTCCATTCACATCTCCGGCATGAACTTCATAGGCCAGGGCCCGCCGTTCACCAGGGCCGATAAAACGGGCATCCACCTGGTCAGTCGACATATCCATTTGAAACTCTGCTTTTCTTCTTCCGAGAATTAAATGGCATGCTCCCATATCCCAAAACGGAATATTATAATGAAATGTCCCTATAAGGAAATCGTCCAGGCCATCGCCGTTAACATCACCGGCGGGTGAAAGTGCATACCCTATCCGCTGTGAAATCGAGGTGCCATGGAAGCTCCCTGTGGGAGAGGGAAAGAGATTTTGTCCAGACACATCAGCCGGAAAAAAACTGAGCAGCAGCACAGCGCCTCCGGCAAGCCGAAGCGTTGCGGCTATTCGTTCAGTCCACCTGTTGTTCTTCATTAATCTATCCTCGTAGAGTCTTTTTATTTTCTCACTGCCCAATAAATAAAATAATAATGAAAAAGTAATTTTGAACGATAATACTGTTTCCTCGTCCGTGTCACCACGAATAGTAAAGCGAATATCACCATTTTAACAACTGCGTTCAGTGATCCGAGCACACGGAATGCCCACTTGTACCAGCGACCATGGTGCTTTTGGAAAAAATGGCTTCTGGCGGAGACAAACCATTTAAGATCGGTTTTCAGAGGATCGTTTACCTGTCCTATACTTTTTCTTTCGTGATGAATTATCTCCGCCTCGGGCACGAACCAGGTTTCATACCCAGCCTGCAGAATTCTGTAGCAGAGATCCGGCTCTTCTTCATACATGAACACGCTCTCATCAAAAAGCCCGACGCGATCGACAATCTCTTTTCTTGTCAGCATACACTGACCGAGCACATAGTCAACCCGACTTCTCGGAATTACTTCAGAAACCGTAAATCCGCTGTCGCTGTATTCCGCTTTGGTACGCAACAATCGTTTGGCCACACTGAATATGGAAAGTGCGTCTTTCCAGGAAACATTATTGGTAAAAATAGTCTTCAGGCTCGGGAAATACGCCCACGAAACCTGAATAGTACCGTCAGGATGTATGCACTTTGCTCCACAGAGACCAGCCTGTCGCTGTGTATCCATAAATTCCATGAGCCGTTCCACGGCCTGATCGAGTATTTCAGTGTCTGGATTGAGCAACAGCAGATATTCACCGGTACTGATCTCATATCCCTGATTATTCGCTTTACCAAATCCCACGTTTTCCCTGTTTTCGATCAGTCGCACTCCCGGAAAATCGGCCTTGACCATTTCAACGCTTTGATCAGCAGAGGCATTGTCAATCACAATAATCTCGAATGACCGGTGTTGCATCTCAGCGTAGATCGATTCAAGACATTTCCGGAGCAGCTCCCTGGTGTTCCAGTTGACAATGATAATCGATACATCTGTGCTATACTCTTTTCCCACAGTATTTTCCCGGAATTTCATACTTAGTTATACAGCAGTTCCCGCGCCAGCGACTCCTTACCCGCCAGTCCGTGCAGAACACCCAGAATCTTGCCCCAAACACCTCTGATATTGCCTTTCGCTCCTTCAACCACCATCGCATATATCATTCCCGCTGATAAAAAGAATACATATTTCAGCCACTGGTACCAGCGGGCATGTTTCCGCATGAACACGATGGCATTACGGGCTTCAAGATATTTTTTCTTGAATGTGTATGTGCCGACACCCGAGTGAGGTCGGTGCCATACCACCGCATCCGGGCAGAACACAACACGCCGGCCGCTTTTTCGTACCATAACCCCGTAATCGACATCTTCATAGCCGTATCCAATGAATGACTCATCGAGCAGTCCTATATCTTCCAGAACTTCCCGCTTTATAAGCGTATGGCCCATTCCGAGAAAATCCACATCCATCGAAACCGTGTACCGCCCCTGTTCACGTTCGCCCCTTCCGTACTGACGCACGATATTTTGTGTAAAGTCTATTTTCGAGCCGCACGAAAGGATCAGATCCCGCTGTTCGAAATCATAAATTTTTGCCCCTGTCATCCCGATTTCGGGATCAGATTCACAAAGCGTGACCATATGCCTGAGAGCGTCCGGATCAGCGGTCAGATCATCATCAAGCACAAACAGATATTCGGCTCCCATAGCCAATGCCCTGGCCAGGCCGTAATTCTTCCCTTTGATCGCGCCGTAATTTTTTCCGTTTCTGACAATGGTTACATCGGGGTACTGACGGGCAACCGCTTCAGCAGTGCCGTCGGACGAGCCATTGTCGACAACGACTATATCGAAGGGTGCGTAATCCAATGCGCGCACAGAATGGATACTTTCAAGCACAATATCCCTGTTATTCCAGGTGAGAATAACAACGACAACATATGGACGTGGTTTCATTACAAAACAGTCTCCAATAATACCAATGCCCGGCCTGCGAGCAGCTATGTGGATCCGGCTCCCATTCTTGTTTTCAGTTTCCTGATGAACGGGCCGGCCATTCCGTCACGTCCGCTCCCGGGCAGTCTCAAGATAAAATCAGCATTTACCCGTCTCACAGCTGTGAATCCCCAGTGAGGATCCATCGGCGGCGGCACCAGTCCGCAGAACACCCATATGAAACCGGCATCGTGAAGCTGCTGGAAGAGCAGTCTTCCGAATTGATGCCTGGGACAGGCAAACGCGGTTACTTTCTTGACCGGAAGTTTTTCCTCAATTGCCGCTTTTGAACGGCGGACCTCTCTGCGCAGGCGCTCCAGCTGCTGTGCCTCCGATTCCAGTACACCGCCCGGGCCATTCCCTGCCTGAAACATACGGGACCGCTTCAGCACCTCTTTTTTCATTCCGGTTCCGGCTGCTGACAGGCGGGTGCCTTCCTCCCGATACACGTTCTGAAGCCACTCTTCCAGATTACCATTACTGATGAATCTTCGCCTGTCCGAGAGTCCAGATGCAAATTCATACACCGGTGTTCCATACGGCGGTCTTTTCACCGGCAGGCCTTCATCAGCGGTAAGAATGGGCACTTCCTTTTTAAACACGTCGGCGATCTGCGGATCGTATAAATCGACAACCTTTCCCGACACGGGAATATTCGCATGCGAGTAAGAATGCGATTGAAAATCAATGACACCTGACCGCTCCATTTCTTCAGCCTGTTTCCAGGTTATATATCCCGGCTCATCGATCCAGTATGGGCTGATGAACGCCACAGCCCTGAAACCATATTTCATCAGCAGCGGATACACGATAGTATAAAGATCACGATACCCGTCATCGAAGGTCAGCAACACATTTTTTTTTGACAGGTCCGCAGCCTCACTAGTATCTGAATCAAGGTCAGCGATAATCGCTGTTTGATATCCATTGTTTTTCAGATGCGCAAGCTGCCGCGAAAAGACAGCTTTCTCTGTATGATGACAATAAAACACCGGCATCTCCCGACCTGTCCGGCTTCCGAACACAAACCCGGGATAATATCCCTTGAACGCCGCCTTCAGCATACCGCCCATTTCCAATAAGCCGTTCACTTCTCAGCCCCGCTCTCTTCCTGGCCGGCCTTATAAAGTTCCTTCCCGCCTGCAGTGATATAATCAGGGACCATATACACTCCGTTTCCAACAGCCTCGGTGATAATCCGCTCAGCATTGGCAGCTTTCGCTTCTGGATAGTAGAGGCCATGACCCGTCGTCTGCCAGCCTTCCATTTTATCGACCAAGGCCTGACGGTGATTCTGCAGACGCGGTATCACTCCGCCCAATATAATACAATAAAGGAGTACCGCCGCACCATGAAGCGCGGCACCGAAAAACCGTCCCCTGCGAATCGTGTCAGGCAGGATTTCAATGAACGCGAATACCGTGCAGATCAATCCCATCACCGGAACAATCCGGTAGCGTGGTTCGATTGCCTGAGCTACGCCGAATCCCGATCGCGTCAGTACTGCTGCCGCGGCATTCATCACAACAAACAACATGAAATAAAAAACTACAGGATTACGCCTGTCATATCTACGGAAGAGAAGATAGAACCAGAACGCGCCCTCAAGTATCGACACGATATAGAGCCAGGGTTTGAACGGAAGCCACCCACCCATGAATGAGAGAAAATATTTTACTGCAACTACAGGATGCTGTAACGCATAAATTATCTCAGGATGTGATTCAGGCTTGTGATAACCGGTAAAATAGAGCGCTGTGGTAACCGAGAATACCGTCAGCACCGCCCAGAAAAACCAGCGGCTGCCACCTGCAGCCTCCCTGAAAGGCGGAGAAAAAACAATCCAGACAATCAGTATTAAAAATCCGAACCAGCCCGGAGCGCTGGAAATAGTGGCCAGTATCAGGAAAAAGAGAGCGCTCCCTGCTGATATCGCAGTGCGCCGGTTAAAAAGAATGAAAGAGAGGAGAACGAAAAGTAAAACGAAATAATTCTGCACGGCTCCGGTAGCCCATATCATATTGGTCCAGGATGAAGGAAGCATAATCAGGAGAACAAGCGCCGGCATAAAACTGCCGGACAGCCTCCTGCTCTGCAGCAGACCCGCCCACATGAGCACAACCGCCACAAGAGCACTGTTCCCGACAGCGATCAGGAACCGGAAATCGACACTTCCCATCAGAGACACCGAAAGATCCGCAGCAAGCCGCGTCAGCACGATCCTGTGCTCGTTATGGAAGGAAAAAAGATGCTGCAGTTTATCTCCTGGTGCGGCGTTCAGATAGGCGAGGATGGAATCGAAATCATCCCAGGCGGGGATATTGACCGCGAAACGGTACACCAGATAATAAAACACTGTGATGGTTCCCAGGATCGAGAGCAGCACCGTCCAGTGCGCGAGCCGTCGTTGGGATCCGGGACCGGTCCTGCGTAACAAAAGATATAGCAGCACCGGAATGTTCATCAAAATGATTACAATCTGATAGACATTCATGATCATCCGCCTCCCTGATCTCTGCTATCGAGAAGTGAGTCGAGTATTCCCGATTCGACCAGATAGGTGTTATATTGAATCCGCCCCCGTACATTCAGATGGGAGTCATCGACAAACTCTGTATAATCGTAATACCGCGGCGTGTTGTCGATGACATTAAAATCGAAACTGCCGACGAAGGCATTCCAGCGCCCTTTTGTATAGGTTTCGTAAACAGGCTCCACCGCTTCATGCAACGGAAGTAGCAGGAATGCTTTCCGGACATGATGTCGCTCGAGAAGATCGATCATTCTTCTGAAATACTGTATTTCCGTTGGATCGAGCTCCCGATTTTCCGAGGAGATCTCGGCATCCCAGCGGAAGACCGCCGTCCTGCTGTATATTCTTTCCGGATCTCTCGACCAGATCATAAATCCATGGTTCTGCCGGTACAGTCTGGAAATTTCCGGCATCGTCTGCATCCCGAAAAACGGAAAGGGTTTATTGAAAACCAGTGTATCTTTGCCAGCGCATGTCAAGGCCATGCGGTAAAGCGTCTTGCGGTTTCTTTCAAGATTTCTGATAAAATACTCACCCATATAGCCGGTTTCAACCAGATCGAGAAAGCGAAAATGCCGTACTGTGGGCAGGCCGAAATGGCCGAAAAGGGTTGGCGGGAAAAATTGTATGCTCGGAACAAAAGAGAGAACGACGATTCCCGGCTTCAGATGATTCTCAAGATAATATTTTAAAAGATAATATCCTTCGAGGAACGAAAGACCGCCGCCGCTTATATTCGAATAGGTGAAATGACGATGCTGCTGCAGAATACCCATATCGATGCCGCTGATAAGCCGTGAGTCCCCGAGAAATACAATATCATCCGGTGTATGCTTTTCCATTCTCACCTGGTCGAACGCATAATTGAGTGTCAGCCGGATAACAGCCTGCTCATTCTCCGGATCAAAATAAACCGAGACCAGGGGAACGGCAAGCAGCGTGATGAGCAGTATTTTCACAAATAATTTCATACGATTAAAATTGAAAATAAATGAATGCCTGTTCGTTCAGCACACCCAAAAAGAGGACAATGAATACCGCTGCATAATACACCGGCCAGCGGATCCACGCCGGTTGTTTTGCAAGAATCGCCCGTACTGACCCGCCTCGCTGCAGCAACTGAACGGCCTCCATCAGCAGAATCACTGCAACAGCGGTGATGAATCCCGATCGTGTTATTACCGGATAAAGGATCACCTGGAATTCATTGAAAATGAACATATTCCTGAGCAGGATCAAGGCATCACTGATTGAGTCAGCCCTGAAGAATATCCATGAGAAAAACACCAGATGAAATGTGATGAAAATCTGCAGCACCTTATGGAAAAACGATCCTTTTTCAATTCCCATTGCTGCCAGGAACCGGGACCGGATACCGGTCGTCAATCTGGAAACAACCAGGTACAAACCGTGCAGCGCTCCCCAGAGAACGAACGTCCAGTTTGCGCCGTGCCATAATCCGCTCACCAGAAATACAATGAGCAGATTACGATTCGTTTTCAGTTTTGATACTCTGTTCCCTCCCAGCGGGATATATAGATAGTCTTTGAACCATGTAGAAAGGGAGATGTGCCATCTGCTCCAGAACTCACCGATCGATTTGGAAAAGTAGGGCCGGCGAAAATTCTCCATCAGAGAGTACCCCATCACCTGAGCGGTACCGATGGCGATATCTGAATATCCGGAAAAATCACAGTAGATCTGAAAGGCAAAAAAATAGGTAGCAATCCAGATTGGCAGACCTGTGTAGTCAGACGGACTCGCATATACATGATTGACATAGGCTGCCAGCCGGTCGGCAACGACAACCTTTTTAAAGAACCCCCAGGCCATGAGTTTAAGGCCGTCCGTAACACGCTGATAGTCAAAGTGGTTCTCTTTATAAAATTGGGGCATGAGATGAACTGAACGCTCGATGGGGCCGGCCACCAGCTGCGGGAAAAAAGAAACATACACAGCGAAGATGCCCATATGCCGTTCAGGTTCCCGCTGCCCTCTGTACACATCGATGGTATAACTCAGCGTCTGAAACGTGTAGAATGAAATGCCCACCGGAAGCAGGATTTTCAGTGTCGGTGTCTGCCACGACACATGCAGAATATTGAACAGATCACCGAGAGAAGCAGAAATGAAATTGAAATATTTAAATCCAACCAGAACGGAAAGGTTTGCAATCAGGCTTATTACCAGGTATACGGTACGCTTATTCCTCTTTTCCCGGCGCCCCATCGCGAGTCCGCAGTAGTAGTCGACCAGCGTTGAGAATATAATGAGAATAATGTACTCTATTTTCCAGCACATATAAAAAATATAGCTGGCGATAAGCAGGAGCACCCAGCGGTACCGCTGTGGTATTAAAAAATAAAACAGCACTACTACCGGAAAAAAAATCAGAAATTGAAATGAATTGAAAAGCATATGTCCTTCGCGCACCCGTTTTTATAAGCCCTCTATCGGACCGGGCGTATCAACCTCGGCTCCGACGTTGTCGCACCCCTTTTACATGGGCCAGCATCTCAGCCACCTTTTCTTTGGGGAGCAATCCTGTATGGTAAAGTATTGTCAGATAGAGCACATTGAAAACTGCGATAGCGCCGATAAGCGAATACCGGAAAACAGCGATATAAACGACCACAGATACCGCCAGGGCGATGCCGTAAATGCCGGCAATCCGTTTCCAGTCCACGGCAATGCCGATCGTACGATATATCCTGAAAAAATAAATTAATACGGCCATTTCTGACAAAATCGTCGCGGATGCTGCGCCATACATATTGAACGCCGGAATCAGCAGCATATTGAAGATCAGATTGATGACCGCCCCGAGAGTAACTGCAGCCATATATTTTTTTTCCCGGTCGGCTGCGAGTATTCCATGAGCCAGTAATCCATTGATGACGACAAACATCAGATTGAAAATTACGATCTTGAAAACCGGAATAGCTGGAACGTACATATCCTTATACAGTAAGGGTATACACCAGGAGGCGAGAATGAAACCGTGAAAGACGATCAAGCAGGCCACTATGGCAAGATATCTCAGCCCGTCGTTCATCAATGCCGTCATTTCTTCAAGTGACGTTTTAAAAAGTGTAGACAGTCGAGGATACAGCGCTTTGTTGAGCATCGAAGTGATAATGATGGCCGCGACCAGCAATCGGTATACTGCCGAGTAGAGCCCTGCCTGCGAATAATCACTAAGGATGCCGAGCATCAGGCTGTCAAGATAATAATATATCTGCACCATGATAATACCGAATCCCATGGGGAGTGATTTTTTCAGAATCGAGATCCACTCGGCTCGGTTACACTGAAAACGGATCAACCCGAATTCCCTGAAACTGAACATCCAGTAAAAAAGCTGCTGGATAAACATTCCCAGAACCCTGGCGACGGGGATCCAAAGCAGCTGTTCCCGGGATTTTACTGCCAGGAATACAACGATAATGAATACCGCTTCGCACAGCAGACGGCCGATGGCAGGCAAGCCCATGCGCTCGGTGCACTGAAAATACCATTCGATGGAAAGAGCGGTGAGTATAATCATGCCGCTGTAGACCATGACGAGCCGCCGGGTTTCCTGATCGTCCGGAAATACCTGAAGCAGCAGGGCAAGCAGAACGAACGTTATGGCGGAAAGCAAAAGCCGCAACGGAATGATTTTCCCGAGCAGTGATTCAATCCGGTGAATATCACGCGACCCTTCTCTGATACCATAGATATCGAGCCCCGCATTCACCAGCATGAGGAAGTACAGCATGACGGATCGCGCAACCATGATCCTTCCATAGGGATCCGGTCCAAGCACGCGGGCCGCGTAGGTCAGGGCAATAAAGAAGAGCAGCCCGCTTACACCCTCGGAAAAGGAGAGGAAGAAAAAATTCTTTACATTTGTTTTATTGATCACTACACTGCATTCCTAATTTACAATCCAGCGGATCAGAACCCAATACATTCTGTACAATCCATTCATCATCCGCATTGCCGCCCGAACCGCCGTGCTGGAGTCCGCATCACCGAGCAGATCGATGTTCCTGCTTGAAAGTACATGCCTGTCGCGGACACGCCTGATTGCGTTGACCGCTCGCCGCTTTCTCAGCACCGCTGGCAGACTTGTAAGGACCTGCCAACTGCCCCTGGCAAACGGGGTGAGCTGCCCCTTGAATAGAAAAAAGAACAGCATGGCAATCTGATTCAGCAGCATCGCAGGAAGGACAACCACAATGGTTCGCACACGGTAATTCTTGAGCATGAACCACCAGCGGTTCCGGACCTGATAATCAATCCAGCGGATGCCCTTTTTTTCCTGCCGATGATAGACGTGCGCTTCCGGAACGATCAGGCACGGATATCCAGCCAGGGACATTCTGAAACTGAAATCCCCGTCTTCCCAGCCGAACATAAAATCTTCATCGTAGTATCCAATCTCTTCACTTTTTCGACGATCGACCAGCAGCGTGCCGCCGGGGATTGCCTCCACCTGCACCGGTTTCCCCCAGATCATTGTATTCATACTGGCGCCGACAGCGTAATGAATGAACGCTCCGTTATACTGAATGCGGGAATGATCCTCATAGTAACGAATCTGGGCCCCGGCAATACCGTTCCCGGGATGAGCCTGCATCACTTCCACCAGCCGGGTGACAGTGTCTTTCTCGAGAACGATGTCACCATCCATCAGCAGGACCAGTGGTGTGGAAGCCGATTTCAGCGCCAGATTACGGGCTGGATTCGGTCCCCTGTTCGCATCGGTACTGACAACCGTGATATCATGATACCGCTCACGGATAAAGGCAGCGCTTCCGTCGGGAGAACAGTTGTCAACTAGAATGATTTCGCTGATCATACCGTAATCCTGGGCACGCACCGAATCGATTGTCTCTTTCAGAACCGCCTTATTGTTATAGGCGATGACCCCCACGGTGACGGCAGGCTGTTCCGGTGCGGCCTCTTCCACGGAGCGCTTATTAATGATGGTCACCGGATTCCCCGCGGCAACCGCATAGTCGGGTATCTTTCGGTGCACGGCCGACCCGGCGCCGATAATAGCGTGCCGACCGATACGCACACCGTCAAATACAGTGGAATGTGCCCCTATCCATCCACCCGGTCCGACCGTAATACCATGAGAAGTGCGCCCCTGCTGCAACACCGGAAGCGTCGGATCGCTGAAATTATGCGTTCCACCGACGAGATACACGTAGGCTGCAACAAGTTCATCCTCGCCTATTCTCACTTCACTCGCGGAAAAAATGGTGACATGAGAACTGATATTGACGCGGTCTTCCAGAATGATGTCACCGTTCTTACAGTTCAGTATCGACTGCCGGCCGATATATACGCCGTCTCCGATGCTAATTCCGTGATTATCCTCACCCTTGGCATCCAGCACACACCCGTCATCGATCACCACATCACTGCCGATATATATTTTATGGGGATGGCGAATAACGACCCCTTTGCCGAAAGTGACATTTTTCCCGACACGTCCCAGCAGCCCCCGGTAAAGGCGGCTGCGGAGCAGCAGGCCGAGGGCTCCCGGCATATCCTGAACCAGCAGCATAACCAGCTCATAGGCGGCCAGCCTGAAGAATCCCGGCCGGCCCAGAATCAATGACCGGTATTTTTCCGATTTTCCGCCGTCGTTGAACAGCTCATGCTGAATTTCGATCGTCTTGTGCTGCTGCCTGTGCTCTTTCACGTGAGCAATCCTTCCTTCCTGTACCATTCGGCTGTTCTGGACAGCCCCTCCCGCAGGCTCACTTTCGGCGCATACCCGAGCAGGCGCTGCGCCTTGGCGATTGAAAACGCCCTGTCTTTCATGAAAAACTCAACTCGTCGCCGGTATATGGGCGGATTGATCTTGAAAGGGTAGCAGATGCCTTCACAGACGGCACCGGCAATCCAGAGCGGCCACACCGGAATATGTACCCGGGAAATCCTGCGGCCCAGCACCTGCCCCACGATCCCGACAAATTCATTCAGGGTCGTGTAGCGCTCCCCGGCCAGTGTGATCACCTCACCTTCGATACCCGGCGTCTCGCCCACCAGCCGTATCCCTTCCGCCAGGTCCTCTACATAGGTGAGATGGTAAAGCACCTTCCCCGACCCGAACATTCTGAAGGCGCCGGAATTGATATGCCTGAATATTTTCAGAAACCGTGTGTCCCCCGGGCCGTAAATGCCGACCGGCCTGAACACGACACCGGGCAGCCTGTGCTCCCTGAAGAACGCCAGGGCGAGCCGTTCCCCTTCCAGTTTCGACTCCTGATAGTAATCGCCCGGATTGTAGGGATGCTCTTCAGTGGCGGGGGGATTTTTTATCTCTCCCTGGACACCGACCGTGCTGCAGTGGACAAACCGCTTGACGCCGGCATCCCGCGCCGCCTCCAGCAGATTCCGGGTCCCGTCCACATTCACATCCCAGAACATCTTTCGCGGAATATTCTCTTCCCGGTAGACCGCGGCGATATGGTAGACGATATC
Source organism: bacterium (assembly GCA_016934955.1). Lineage (GTDB taxonomy): Bacteria > Zhuqueibacterota > QNDG01 > QNDG01 > JAGLOF01 > JAFGRY01. The sequence goes on from JAFGRY010000051.1 coordinate 45,917, forward strand.
AACACCGGAGACAGCGGCCGCGAGCGTCTCTCTGCGGCACAGATCCCCGTAAACAATTTCGACACCCGTCTTGCGAAGCGATGAATCGTCTGTTCCGGGCAGAAGCAGCCCCCGTACCCGGTACCCATGCTGTAACAGATTGCGGCAGAGATACCCTCCGGTAAACCCCGCGGCGCCGGTAACCAATGCAGTTTTTCCCATACAATATCCTGTTTTTTGTTACCTGCCGAACACGTCAGCGTCTACCATGTCCTGTACACGGAAGCGGCATCCGCCAGTTCCTTGCTCACCTGTGACTTGCTCCAGTTAAGTTCTCTGGCCGCGATCTTCGCGCATTCGCTGAGCAGATCGTCGCCCGGGTGCCCCGCCGAACCGGCATCGGTGCGTCTGTGCACGATATCGGACAGTGTCACCGCCATCTCATTACGCACGGCATGAATGATTTCGGCTTTCAGCAGTTCGGCGCTGCCGCTTACCGTCTTATCCTTTCCGCGGATCTCCCCCGCGAGATCGAGAATGCCGGGATACTCGGTACCATAGAGCATGACCAGCCGCTGTATCACCCGCTCCGGCAAATCAGCCGGTTTCGTCCGCAGTGCGCCGTTCAGAAATTCATCGAAGAGAACGATATCGCCGCCTGCAAGGGGCACGCGATGAGAGATCGATTTCGCTAATTTCCGCCCGAGCTTGCTTCCCGCCAGATCGACGGTTTTTCGGGCGACGTCTCTGGCAGTCGTGTATTTCACCCCGATGACGCTCAGCAGACCTTTGACACCGTATTTTTTCTCATAATCGGTGAATCCGTAGTGCTTTTTCAGCACCACCTCACCTGTTTTGGGATTGAGACCCTCCATGGGGAGAAATCCCTTGTAATACCCGGTCACTTCTTTCCGCTGCACCGGCTCCCCCGGATACCCGGCGTTTATCTCCGAGAGAAAGTCCTGCACCTCTGATTCCATGACCTTCATATCATTCGGATGCCCGTTATAGGGGAGATGGTAGGTGCCGATGATCGTCTTGTCCCGCCAGGGAGTCATAAAGAGCACATGCCTGCCCCGGTAACGGGAGCCGTTCGTCAGCACGTTGGTGAACGGCGCGTAGATTCCCGCCGCGGTTTCCGGCAGCAGCCGGCGATTTACAATGAGATTCATGGCCGTGGACAGCTGTATCTGGGGCGTGTCCGAACCCGAGAATCCATTAATGTCATCGACCCAGGCACCCGCGGTATTGATGACCATATGGCCGCGAATCTCGAACCGGTCCCCGGCGATCCGGTCCTCGGCCCTGACCCCGACCACCCTGTCTTCTTTCCGGATGACTCCCGACGCCCGCACATAGTTGGCGGCTCTCGCGCCGCCGGCGACAGCCGATTTGACAAAAGCCAGCACCAGCCGCTCAGAACTGTACATCTGCGCGTCTGTCCAGCAGGCGCCGCCGTTCACTCCTTTGGGATCGATCCCCGGGACCAGGCGCAGACACTCCTTCGCGGAGACCACTTTGCCGGCGGGAATGGTCTTCTCCGGATCTCCCAGACGGTTGCGGTCGGCGCTGAGCACATCATTGACCAGCAGCCCCGCGGTCATCACCAGCGGTCCTTTCATCATGAATCCGCAGGTCGGCATGACGCAGGGCAGGGGATGAATGAGATGAGGTGCCAGATGCATCATGATCCGCCGTTCCCGCACTGATTCCCGGAAACGCTTGATGTCCAGCTGCTGCAGGTACCGCAGCCCGCCATGGACGATCTTCAGACTGTTTGCGGAGGTTCCCGACCCGAAATCACCCTGGTCGACAATAGCGACGGAGAGTCCCCGCTGCACTGCATCCAGGGCCGTTGCCGCGCCGTAGATACCCGCGCCGACAATGATCAGGTCGAATGTTTCGTTTGTCAATAGATCCAGATTTCTTTTCATATGTCGTGGTCTACCCTTCTCTGGTTGTTCTTACTTCACCGCGAATGCCATCAGGTGCCAGCCGCTTTTTCTCACCAGCCCCCGGGGGATGAGATTGAACAGCCCCACAAATACGGTGTTGAAGAGAAACCCTTTCAGCCCGCCGTGTAATCGTGACTTCACCGGGAACCGCTCCGGCACGATCGTCACCCTGGAAAATCCTGAAAGCATTTCTTTAAATTCGGCAATAGTATATTTGTCAAGGACCGGCGCGTCCTCATGCTCGAGTCCGACCTTGAAGAACCTGGACATGATGTTGAGCCAGCCGTTGCGGTTGTAGACCATTGCGATGAGCTGCCCGCCCTTTTTGAGAACACGCAACGATTCGGCGGCCATTTTTCCGGCATCAGCCGTATACTGCAGCACACCGTGGACGTAGACCACATCGAACAGCTCATTACGGTATTCCAGCGCTTCCCCGTTCATGACCCTGAATGTCCCCTTCAGCTTTCTGAGGCTGAAATTTTTCTTTGCCAGATCGATAGCGGTACGGGAAAGGTCTATCCCGGTGTAATCGGCCCCGTTTTCGGCAAACAGCACAGCATCGATGCCGGCCCCGCAGCCGATTTCCAGGACCTTCATCCCTTTGAACGCGGTAAAGTCGACCACGCGCTGCAGATAGTTCAGCTTGTCAAAGCGATACGCGGCCAGATCGTTGAAAAAACCCGCTGTCCCCACCGGATGGGTCACGATTTCAAGATCATGGATGCGCTCGTTCCAGTACTCGCTTATTCTGTCGATCAGCAGCTGATTTTCATGCATTACCAGACTCCTGCGTTTCCGCATTATCCGTTGCCGTAGAGTTCATTCCATTGCTGAAACACCATCAGCGCCCAGAGAAGGTGACTGTGGTTGGCTCTTCCCTCGACATGCTCGTTCACGAGCTGTTCCACGTACCGGCCGTTGAAAATTCCCTGACGCTGCAGACGTTCCGCGTTCAGCAGGTCCGTCATCATCGGTCTCAGTTCATTCCGGATCCAGTTCTTTATCGGAATGCTGAACCCCTGTTTGTCCCGGTTCTGCACTTCGGGCGGAAGAGCATTCCAGAAGGTCCGGTTGAGAATAACCTTGGTTTTCCAGCGGTCCATTTTAAACCCGGGCGGCAGAGAGCAGGCGAACTCGACAATCCGGTGATCCAGGTAGGGCACCCGGGCCTCCAGGGATGTCGCCATTGACATTCTGTCCACTTTCACGAGGATGTTGTCGACCAGATAGGTCTTGATGTCTATGTACCCTGTCCTGGTGATTTCCGGCACGTCCCCGGCGGCGGCACTGTGCCGATGGATAAAATCATAGGGGTCTTCGCTGCGGACCGCGGCGCGGGCATCCGGAGTAAAGAGCGCTTCCCGCTGCTTCTCGTGGAGAAACACCATCCAGCGCGCGTGGGCCAGTGTTTTCGGCAGCCGGGTTCCTTCGATGAACCGCTTGTAGGAATTGATCGCTCCCTTTTTCCTTTCCGTCGGAGGCAGACAGTGTGCCAGGGTTTCGAATCCGTAGCGTTTGACCAGCTTCGGCAGCAGATGATAATACCGCCGGTCGAACAGGTGCGCTTTGTAGGTGTCATACCCTGCAAACAGCTCATCGCCGCCGTCGCCGGAGAGAGCAACGGTGACATGGTCACGGGCCATCCTGGAGACGATATAGGTCGGAAAGATGGAAAAATCGCCGAACGGTTCATCGAGCTGCCGGATCAATTTTTCCGTGAGCTCAAGAGCGTCGGCTTCAACAATGAACTCATGATGATCCGTATGGTACATATCCGCGACTGCTTTCGCGTAGGAAAGCTCATTGTATGACGACTCCCGGAATCCGATAGAAAACGTCTTCACCGGCCGGTCCATCAGCCCGGCCATCTGCGACACCATGATACTTGAGTCGATACCGCCGGAAAGGAACGCGCCCAGGGGCACATCGGCGATCAGCCGCAGCCGGACGGCATCCCGCAGCAGCTCGGCCAGCCGCTCCTCCGCTTCCCCGGCCGTCCAGGGCTGTTCCTTCGGCTGCAGCGTCCAGTAGGGCCGAATAGTGACACTGCCCTGCTTCATTGTCAGATAATGCCCCGGTTCCAGCTTGCGGACCGACCTGAAGATCGACCGTGGCGCGGGTATGTACTCAAAGGTCAGGAAATTGTTCAGCGCGTCGTAATCGATTTCTTTGTCAATCGCCTCACAGGCGAGAATTGCCTTGATCTCCGAACCGAACACCACTTTTTCACTGTCTTCATAGTAATAAAGCGGCTTTATACCGATACGGTCCCGGGCCAGGATAAGCATCTGTTCGAGCTCATCCCAGACGGCGAATGCGAACATCCCGTTCAGCCGGGAAAACACATCCTCGCGCCAGGACTCGTATCCGTGCAGAATCGTTTCGGTGTCGCTGGCGGTCCTGAACCGGTGCCCCGCGGCCTCCAGTTCTGCGGAGAGATCCTGATAATTATATATCTCGCCGTTGAAGACGATGTGTCTGGTGCGATCCTCGTTGGATATGGGCTGATGACCGGATGCGAGATCGATGATCGAGAGCCGCCGCATGGCGAGCCCGGCCCGTCCTGACACAAGCCGGCCGCTGTCGTCGGGCCCGCGGTGTACAAGAGTGTCACACATGCGGCCAAGCATGGATTCATCCGGTACCCTGCCGGGCTCCTTGTAGACAATTCCGCAAATGCCGCACATATCAGCGGATCCTTCCGCTTACCTGCTGCAGGGCCTGACGCAGTTTTTTCAGGTAGACTTCATAGCTGTAGGTTGATTCGGCCAGTGCTTTCGCCGCCGTTCCGATACGCGCCGCCAGTTCGCTGTCCTGCAGCACCTGCACGATCCCGTCGGCGAAGCTCCCGGGATCCGGCTCCGTGAGCACGGCCACCGTATCATCCATCACCTGTGTGTGTGTATACCGCCTGGTGGCGACGATCGGGACACCCGACCGGAAATAGGCATATATTTTCAGCGGTGTGTTCGTCCCCCGTGACCGCGGTGAGAGCAGCACATCCGCACAGCGGATATAGCTTCCCACTTCATCGGGGCGGACCTGCCCGGTGAACCGGACAGCGTCGATCACCCCTTCTTCCACCGCCATCGCCCGGAACATCTCTACCTGATCCGGGTGGCCGCCCACGAGAACGAAGATGCTCCCGGGTACAGCTGCAATCACCTTTGCAATGGACCGGATCAGGAGATCGAGCCCCTGATACGCCTCAAATGTACCGGTGTAGAGGGCGACGCTCCCGCCCTCAAGGCCCAGTTCCTTTTTCCGTTCTTCCGTACGATCTTCCTCTCCGAAAATCATACCGTAATCGATAACATTCTCGATGAGCACCGATCCCCGTGCAGGTGAAACCGCCGCGACATGATCGTGGAGGTCCGGACAGATCGTGATCACACCGGCACTGTTTTTCAGCACCCAGCGCTCCAGCTTCTCGAATATCCAGACGAGCGCCCTTGAATTCGAAAACTGGAAATTGCCCAGCTGCTGGGGCAGGCTGGAGTGCATGTCATACAGATGCGGAACACGGAACATTTTCGCGAAAAGGACACCCCAGAAACCCGCCTCTTCATGGGTATGAACGTAGTCATACCGGTGACAAAGCAGCCGGCCGAAGGTCCTGCACATAAGTAAAAAATCAAGAGGCACTTTTGCCGCCGATGGCCCGATTTTCACGTTTCGGATGCCCGGGACGGGGGGGATCCGATGGATAGTCAGGCGGGGGAAATCGACATCTTCACCGATGTGATAGGTGAGCAGATCGACCCGGTGCCCCAGGTCGGACAGCGCCTTGCAGCGGCCCACCACACTCAGCGGAGTTCCCCTTGGCTCGAAAATAGGTTCAGGTGCCACCATCAAAATATGCATAGAATCGGCCATCACGATCATTTCCTGCTTTCGCATGCTTATGCCGCACCATACCCGGTGAGTACGACGAACACCGTGCGGAAAAGAATTTTAAGGTCCTTCCAAAGTGAAAAATTGTCGATGTACTGCAGGTCCATCTCCATCCACTGGTCAAAATCGATCTTGTTTCGTCCGCTCACCTGCCAGATACAGGTAAGACCGGGCTTCATACTGAGACGCCGCCGCTGCCAGCTTTTATACATTTCGACTTCAGTCGGGATCGGCGGCCGGGGACCGACAAGACTCATATCGCCCTTGAGCACGTTGAAGAGCTGAGGCAGTTCATCGATACTCAATTTCCGCATATACCGGCCTACCGACGTTACTCTGGGATCATGTTTTATTTTAAATACCGGGCCGTCCATCTCATTCTGCTTGGAGAGCTCCTTCTGACGTACTTCAGATCCGGCGTACATTGAGCGAAACTTGTAGAGCGTGAATTTTCTTCCGTTGAGACCGCACCGAACCTGTCTGAAAAACACCGGACCCTTTGAGGTGAACTTTATTAAAAGGGCCGAAACAATCATCACCGGAGACAATAAAATCAGTGCGATGATGGCGATCAAGACATCGAGCAGCCGCTTGAAAAAAAGCTGCCATTCTTTTGCGATTGACGTCTGGTACACGATCAGCGGGATACCGGCAAAATCCGTCTGATGCAGTTTCGCCAGCTTCGGTTTGTACAGATCGACCGATACGGCAGTCTGAATACCCTCCCGCTCACAATAAAAAATTGCGTCTTCGATCCGGTTGAGCCAGAGTCGCGGAACAACAAAGATCACTCTGTCCACTACAAACTCTCTGATCAGCCGGGGAATGTCAGTAATACGCCCGATTACTTCATAATCGACAATCTTCTTCCCCAGCAGCTTGGGGTCATCGTCGACGAGCCCGACAATTTTCAATCCCCAGTTCGCATGTTCCCGCACGACGTTGATAAATTCAAGAGCCCGTGCGCCGGTCCCCACAATGAGGATATTGACGAGATTGATGCCCTGCCTGTAGGTATAATCGAGTATCCAGCGCCAGACAGCTTTTGACAGCGCCAACCCCAAAAAAGCGGTAGCGGCGAATATACCCACGTATAAACGGCTGGTGAGCACCATTTTCAGAAGAAACACCCCGCTGCCCAGGAGCAGCACCGAGAAAAGTCCCGTCCTGAACACCTTCCAGAGAATCTCCAGGTAGATCTTGGTCCTGAAATTCTGATAGACATTATCCAGCGACATGAATCCGATCCAGGCGGGAATAGTGATCATGATCAGCCAGAGATGCCGCAGGTAAAAGTAGAATATTCCCCCTTCAGCGTATGCCAGCGGTCCGAGATCGAATATATCCCGGATAATCAGGGTGATGAAATAGGCGATGAAAAATGATGCCGCGATAATAATGACATCCGTCGCTTTCATCAGTCTGACAAGAAACAGCTCTTTCTCGCGTACCATGTATCAATCCTCAATACCGTTTTGTTGCCTGAACCATTCGACATAGTTGAGGATGCCTTCCTCGATACCGACATGCGGATTATACCCGAGTTCAGACTTGGCCCTGGTAATGTCGGCGTAGGTAATCCGGACATCTCCCGGCTGATCAGGCTGGCGGTCGATGTGTGCTTTTATCCCCAGCGCCCTCTCGATCAGACCGATCAGCGCCTGCAGCTCGATGGTATGAGATTCACCGAGATTGTATACATGGTAGCCGCGGCAGTTGTCTATCGCCCTCATGATACCGTCGATGATATCCGAAATATAGGTGTAATCCCTGCGGCTCGTCCCATCACCGTACACGGGAATCGGTTCCCCCCGGGCGATGCTGCGGGTAAATTTGGTGATCGCCATATCCGGTCTCTGCCGGGGCCCGTATACGGTAAAAAACCTGAGGCAGGTTACCGGCAGACCGTAAAGATGATGATAGGTGTATCCGATTAACTCGCAGGCTTTTTTTGTCGCGGCATAGGGAGAGATGGGATGGTCAACAGAATCGCTTTCTGAAAAGGGCACTTTCTTGTTGTTTCCATACACCGATGACGAGGACGCCATCACAAATGCTGCCACATCGTGCCTGACAGCGGCATCCAGAAGGTGCATGGTGCCTTCAATATTCACCTTTTCATAAAGAAGCGGCTGCTGAAGAGAGGGCCGAACCCCGGCCCGGGCAGCCAAATGGACAATCGCATCAAAACGGAATCTGCTATATGCGGAATCTATCCTGTCTGTATCGAGAATGTCAGCTTCGATCAGCGTATATCGATCATGATCGAGCAATTCTGAAATGTTCTGTCGTTTAACCTTTGGATCATAGTAATCATTAAAATTGTCAATACATACGACGTAATGTCCATCCCCTATCAGCTTTTCGCTTAAATGGGAGCCGATGAAGCCTGCACCCCCGGTAACTAAAAAGCGCATATCCCTCCTCAATAACGGTAATAGCTGTACCCGTCATGGGCAACTTCAACTCCTGCACAGTTTAATAGGACCCCTAAGACATTAGTCTGTAAATTATTGAACAGCTCAAGTTTCTGAGCCACATGATTTCTGTTGGTCATACCCGAGCGCACCAGCACCAGCACCCCGTCAACCAGCGTACTCAAAATTACCGCATCTGACGCGGCCATGAGCGGCGGCGTATCGAAAATGACAAAATCAAATCGCTGCCTGACGCCTTCGATGAACCGCTTCATTCGGTCGGATCCCAGCAGCTCGGAGGGATTGGGAAGCAGTGAACCGCAGGTAATCACCGTCAGGTTCGGAATATAGGTCTCATTCAGGATCGTATCGAGCGGCACGACGCCGGTCAAATAATTAGTAAGACCCGGTTTTTTGGGACAGTTGAAGCTGTTGTGCAGCACGCCTCTTCTCAGATCGGCGTCGACAAGAAGCGTTTTACTCTTTTGCTGGGCCAGGGTTATTCCCAGGTTGGCTGCGGTGAATGATTTGCCTTCTCCGGGCGCGACGCTGCCGATCGCCAGTGTCTTTATTTCCCCGATACTTTTATTGAAGAGAATACTTGTCCGCAGAGATCGATACGCTTCACCAATGGGTGTCGGCGAATAATCATGAGTAACGATTTGTGAGCTCACGCTTTTTGCCTTCTCGGAATCCTGCAACTCATAATCGTCGAACTTCACTTTCGGGATCACGCCGAGAATCGGCAGCTGCAGATACCGTTTGATATCGGTCCTGGTTTTTATCCTCTTGTCAAGCGCCTCACTCACCAGGACACTCATCAGGCCGATTATCAGGGCAACACCTCCGCCGATTGCGCCTTTTTTCTTTTTACTGGCACTCACCGGGTACGGGACCGGAACGGCTTCGTCAATGATCCGCCCGTTATCCGAACCTACTGCAGCCGCCAGTTCCGCTTCATTGAGAAGCTCAAAATTTTTACTGTAGATCTGCTGCTTGACTCTCCATTGACGATCGAGATTGTACATTTTAACCTGCTCGGATGGCAGCCGGTTGAGTATCGCCTGCTTCTCCCGCATTTGCTGTCGAATATTTCTCAACTCGTCATTGAGGTCCCCGAGCTTGCTCTGGGCCAGGGTGAGGATCATCATCTCTACATCTGATATCTTCGTGCTGATCTCGATGACGTCTTCATTACTGTCAGGAAGCCCCCTCTCCCGCTGCAACGAAGTTTTCTGCCTGTCGTAATCGTTCAGCTGGCTCTTTGCCATATCCATCTCTGAATCATCCGCGAACGCTTCCAGCGCCGCTATCTGCCGAAATATGTAGTGCCCCAGGTCATCGATATTCACGTTCAAGTTCTGAGAATCGAATTTGTTGAGAAACTGCTGCAACTCTTTTTTCTGAAAGTCGATCCGGGAAGAGTCAAGCTCCAGTATCTTAAGGGCATCAACGGCGGATTTGGTTTCGTCAGTGAGCCCGAGCGGATGATCGAAATTGAAGGACTTGAGCTGTTCTTCGATCTTTTCCAGCTCGAGTCTCGATACCCGTGCCCGCTCGTTGAGGAAATCAAGGCGTTCCTGCATCTGATCTTGACTGAGTTCCTTGCTTTGCTTGATGAAAATATCGGCAAGCAGGTTCACCGTCTGGCTGGCAATCATCGGGTCTTTGTCTTCCAGTGATATGCTCATCACATCACCGAGTCTGTTGAAATTGACCTCTTCTCTGGCCCTGAGCGATGACACGGTCCCTCTGAAATTGTTGATCCGAAAGAGAATCGTTCTCTGATTTTCAAAAGCGGTGGGCTTCAGGGAAAATTTCAATCCATTGTAATGCACCGTCGTATCGACCATCTGTTCGAATTTGAGGCTGTCCAGCCGTAACGCGTCGTGATAGAAGGTGCAGTAGCCGGTCGGGTAATAGATGAGTTTATACACACCGGGCACGGGGTTATGAGTCGTTGAGAACGCCGAGAAAAAATCAAATCGTGAGATGTACCGGTTGCTGGTCTCATCCAGAAGCTCGAGCGTCAACCCCAGTTCGGCGGTAACCTCCTCGGCAAATGAGCGGCTCTTCAGACGCAGCATGCGGCTCTGAATGAGATCATCGGATGTATCTCCTGAAACGTTATCGAAAGAGATCCATACTTCCGATTTATACACCGGCGGCTGTTTTTTCACGTAGATAAACCAGGGAATGGTCAGTGCGAACGTTATCGCCAGCACTACCCACCAGCGATGCCTGAGTGCATCGATATATTTTTGGATATCCAGAGTTTCGCTCTGTAAATTCTGTTCATTGAAAATATCTTCCATCAAGCCTTCTCCGATGGTTAGGTGACTATATTGATCCCTGCTTGAGTCTGAGATAGACCAGCACCATTGAAGCGAATAAATTGAAAATCGACATGAGGGTCCCCAGGCCGATACCGCCCCTCATCGGTGCCAGCAGCTGGTCACCGGATTCAATTCCCACTTCTTCAAGTGAAATACCCTGCTCGAATGCTTCCAGAACATTTGGTATGACGACTTTGCCGCCGCGCTCCACCCGCATTTTGGCAAGATCGCACCCCTTGTCCGGACCGCCGGCGAGCTCCACCACATCCCACACCGAGCTGGTCGGGTCAACGTGATACGCCCCCGGCTCATTGAAGGCACCCTGGAGGGTCAGCCGTATCAACGGCCTGACATATACATAGGGGTCCTGCAGGTACTGGGAAAACCGTTCCTTGAGCGCCTCGGTAACCTCATATACCGTGTATCCCTTGACCTTGACCTGGCCGATCAGCGGCATCACGATATATCCTTCGGGATTTATGGGATAATCTCTGCTGAGATCCAGATCCCGGAAAGCGAATTCGCGCCCTTTCAGCTCGTGCACCTGAACACGCACGGCGTCACCTGGCTGAAAAACAGTCAATGACCTGGCGGATTCACTCCATTGATATTTATAATCGTCCTGCGCCGCGGCATCCGGGATTCCGGCACCGACAAAAATCACAACCCCTAAGATCAAATAAAAACAAAAAGATAATGCACTGCTCACTCTGCGCTGCATCAGCACTCTCCCGATGTGTTTAACCATAACTCTCAATCCGCCAAAAAAAGCAATTACCATACCAAAAAAAAACATCCGATCTCCGGATGTTGCTGTCGCTACTCGAGGCATGTGAGCAAGATATCCATAGATTCATACCGTGCCATCTCCAAAGGACTGGACGACTTCTTTATAAAGGTATCTGATCGTACCTGCAAACAGTCTGCTCGATCCTCAGCGCGACCGATAAAACCTGTACCGCTTCTCCTTTGTTTCCAAATTCAAGTCTTTAAGCATTGACCGGACTTTGAACCAGCCTATCTTATTGAATCCGTATTCTTCCGTGTTCAGCTGTTGCTGAATCAGCCGGGTGCTCCCAAGCGGATTATCGATAACGATCCGTTTAATCTTCTCGACGATGGGCACTTCCTGCGTATCGATAGCAATCGAGTATTTTCGCAGGTTTGCCCGTCCGGGCGCCGCGTTCCCGGAGGCGGGAGATGCATCGCCGCCGGATCCCTGCAGATCGACCGCCTGTTGAAGGGGTTTCGATTCCGAGAGGTTGATGCCCCTGAGTATATCAAATTCATCGATCGCTTCTTCAACGGTATCATAGTAGTTGAGGATGCGATTGAACTCAAGCATCTCAAACACCTCGAACACTTCAGCCGTCATCTGTACGATCTTCAGATCACCGCCTTTTTCGAGGATATTCTTGATCTCGCCCATAAACACGCCCCAGCCGGCACTGCTGATGTAGGAAACACCGCCGAGATCCGCAACAATCTGGTAATGCTTCTTCTTGATAAGCTCCTGTATCGTTCGGGTCAGCTCTTTACTCGTTGTCGTATCGATATACCCGACAATCGACAGCAGCGTTATATCTCCGTGTGCCCCGACCCTGTTCAATGAAAGTTTGATTCCCTGCATGCAGTATCTCTACGCTTGTCTCAGATCAGCTTTTACTATGCATTGTGCATACTCTACAATGAATGCTTCCGCAATCGACTGCCATGAACGGGCGGCTGTCATACAGCTTTTCACCAGCTCCTTACGGCCCTTTTCATCCTTAAGATAACGGACCGCCGCCTTCACCGCCTTCACCAGGTTATCGCTCTTCAGCGCTTCGATAATAAACGAATTCCCGGATCCGCCCGCTGAAGAAACCGGTGCCAGAACATCGCGAAACGCACCGGTGACATACACAATGGGGATGACCCCGTACGCCATGGCCCGAAATACCGCCAACCCCGCTTCAGGATAATTCGAAATCGAGAGAATCAGGTCCGATCCTGAAAATGCCCCGTGCAGCAGTCGTTCATCCCGGCCATCGATAAGCCCGATCCTTCCGCTCTGCTTTTTCTGAAGTCTTTTCAGCTCCTGCAGCCAGCGCTCATCCCGATAGATAAAAAGCAGATTCACCCCCGCCTTGAGCAGCGCCTCGGCGGTATCGAGAACGAGCCGGAAAAACCCCGTATTGTTGACCTCCTGCTGAATCAGTACCAGCGGATGATCAGCATGATCCTGAAGCGAAAGGGATTCGATGAGCGCCTCTCGGTTCACCGTTCTTCCGGCCGGGTTCTTCACGGAAAAACATTCCTGAACCAGCTGGTCGTTTTCGGGATTCCAGTGATCGGACACAGCGCCCGGCGGAATAACCGTGCAGGCGGCGGGTGAAGCGGACAAAGCAGGTGCTTTCCTCTTTTTACCGGCGGTGAGTGTTTCGACGATGACGTCACTCACCGTATTGATCGTATCAGAGAATGCCATGCCGGCCTGCAGAAAACTGAACCGGTTGTTCTTAACCAGCTCCATGACCTCGCCGGCCGCATCACCCAGCGCCATGCTGCTGATGCAGGCCGCATCGAACGTGCCGTCTTCACCGAGATCATGCACCGTAAACATGGACGACATATCCCGGAAAAACGCATCGTCCCGGTAACAGGTCTTCAGATACAGGGGCACTGTTCCGGACTGCCAGCCGTTACAGTGAATGACGTCCGGCTGCCACTGCAGTTTCTTCAGCGTTTCGAGCACACCGCGGCTGAAAAGGATAAACCGTTTGTCGTTGTCCGGAAACGGATTGCCGCTTTCATGGTGTCGATAAATGCCCTTCCTGTTAAAGAACGGTTTATAATCGATAAAATAGACCTGTACCCGGGAATCCGGCATAAAGGCGGATTTCACGTTAATGGTGATGCTTCGATTCCCGAAAGGCACTTCGATATTCTGCAGCCGGATCACATCCCGTAAAATATATTTACGCTCGTTGATCACCCGGTATTGGGGGACGATCAGCCGAACATCATGTCCCATGTTCTTAAGCAGCCTCGGCAGCGTCCCGCCGATCTCCGCAATGTCACCCGTCTGAACAAAGGGAGCAATTTCGGGATAGACCATGAGAATATTGAGCTGCTTATTCATAACGCATCCTTACGATGCCGCAATTCCGAGAAGCCTCTGTACGGAAGAGAGCCCGCCGCCGCACTGAAATGATAGCACGATTGGTGATGGTCCGAACCGGATCGGTTACTGAGCGATCTGATTCAAATACTGTCGCGCTAAACTGACCTTCGGATGGGAGGGATAATTATCGATGAACTTCTGCAATTCCAGTCGCGCCCGTTCCAGGTTCTTCATCCGCATATAGCAGATCCCCAGTTTGAGCTGTGCATCGGCTTCTTTATTGGAATTGTAAAAAGTAAACACCTTTTCAAACGCCACCGCAGCCTGCTGATAATCACCCAGGGAATCGTAACATTCACCGATCCAGTACTGACAGTTGTCCGACAGCGAGTGTGTCATATTCTCACTGAGCAGCTCCTCAAACATTTGAATGGCGGTACGGTAATCTCTCTCCTCTCTCGCTTTCGACAGTGCCGCCTGATAGCGGTCCTGGAACGTCCCCCGGTTATAGGCTGGATAGGTTGCGGCCGGCGGCACCGTCTCTTCTGCGGCGCGATTCTGCTCCGCAGCCGTGCGGGTCTGCTCCGTCGCCGCGTTGTCAACGCGGGTGTCGACCGCGGTTTCATTTTTCCGCACTGTTGTCTTGGGTTTTTCCGTCACGGGTTTTTGTTCGGCAACGGTTTTATTTTCAGTGACACCCAGCAGTTTCAGGACGTCATCTTCGGCAATCGTATCCTGCGTTTTTTTCTCCTCGTTCCCGGCATTTTCAGTTTTGTCAGATGTATCGTTCGTCAATCCGAGAAGGGCATCGATATCTTCAACATCGCCTGCGGGCTCTTCCTCATAAACAGCCTGGCCCGAGCTGCTGCAGCCCGTGACAGCAAGCAATCCCGCCACCAGCAGAACAACCGGCACTGCAAGCATAGTTTTGGTAAGCTGTTTCATGGTCATCCCCTCATTTAAACATACATCTAATTTCATAATTTATTAAAAAACTAAAACAAAATCAAGCCTTTTTAAGTGAAGTCCGGCCCAGCACCAGATAGAGCAGCAGGCCCGTCACGACCATGAGAAACGATATCGCCTGATTGACCGTCAATGAAACACCGAAAAACGGGAACATGACCGACGCCTCGTAATATCTCACGAAATCGATCAGGAACCGCGCGGTCCCGTAGAGCATGAGGAACAGTGCCAGCACGGCGCCGTCGAACCGCTGCTTTCGATCAAAGAAATAGAGTATGAGCGCGATGCCCAGCCCGTAGAGAGACGCATATAACTGGGTGGGATGCAGCGGTGCACCCTGCTGCACGTATCCGGCGGGACTGTTGAGCGGAAACCGCACCGCCCAGGGCAGGCTGCAGGTCTTTCCGAAACAGCACCCGTTGAGGAAACAGCCGATTCTCGTCAGAAAAATACCGGCGGCGAACGAGGGGGTAAAAATATCACCGAGTTTCAGGATGCTGATTTTCTTGACGAAGCAGTACACGGCGATGACAATGACCGAAAGCACAACCCCCCCCAGCATCGAAAGCCCGGCAATGCCGATTTCACCGGTGCTTTGAAAAGGATTGATCGTATCGAGCCATCTGCCCTGAAACTCTTCAAGATGAGTGACCACGTAAAGAAGTCTCGACCCCAGAATGGCGGAAATCACCACCAGCAGCGAAAGGTCCATAATGTCATTTCTGTCGATCCCTTTCCGGTCCGACCGCCTCATGGCCCAGTAGATGCCCACGAGAAAGGAAATGGCGAGCATTAATCCGTATGCGTGAATTTCGAAACGGCCCAATTTCAATAGAACAGGATACATATGTCGCTCCCTCAGTAATGTGCTGCGGTCAATTAATGTTTAAAATGTCTCAGGCCGGTGAGCGCCATGGCGACGCCAAGTTCATCACAGGCGGCAATGGAATCCCCGTCCCGCCTGGATCCTCCGGGCTGCACAATATAGCGAATTCCGAACGAGGCCGCTTCTCTCACCGTATCGTCAAACGGGAAAAATGCATCAGATGCCATGACCATGGCCGCCATCTGCTCTGCGATGTACTGCTCAGCCGGCACGGTGATTTTTTTTCGCTCATATTCAATCATCACATTTTCCCTGGCTTTTGTCACCGCCAGCTTACGGAGAGAATCCACCCTGTTGGGCTGACCCGCGCCCATACCCATTACCTGGAAAACACCCGGACGGTACGCTCTGGCGAGCACAATCGCATTCGATTTCGTGTGCTTGCAGGCTTTGCAGGCAAAAAGGGCGAGTGCTTCACCGTTTTTGCCGAACTGCTTTTCTGTGACGACGTTGAAAAAATCGAACACGCGCAGATCCCGCTCCATTTCAAGCAGTCCACCGGTAATTTTCCGATAGGTAAACCGGTCGGGAGTGCCGGTCCTGTCAAGCGGGCCGGTTTTCAGCAAGCGTATGTTCTTCACGGCGGTAAGCAATTCCAGGGCATCATCAGTAAAGTCGGGAGCGACGATCACTTCGACAAATTTGCCGGGAACCTGCTGCGGCACCAGCGCACCGTCCCGGTAGACATAACTGGTATGCTCCCGGTCGCTCCCCTTCAGAAACCCGGCGAATTCATGGTCAACGACGGTATTGGCGGCGATTACCGAACCGAACGCAGACACCGGATCCCCCTCCCACGCCCGCTCAAGCGCCTCGGCGCCACTCTTTCCGGTGGCGAATCCGCACGGATTGGTATGTTTGATCACCGCCACACCCGGACCACCGTCGAGCTCCTTCACCGCCTCAAAGGCCGCATCGGCGTCTACGTAGTTATTGTAGGACATCGCTTTGCCATGGATCACTTCCGCTGCGGCGACACTGGGCTCGGATACCGCCGGATCTCTGAAAAAGGATCCCGCCTGATGGCTGTTCTCCCCGTATCTCAGCGTTCTGCCCGTGGTGTACGCGAGCCGGCGCACCGGCTCACCGGCAAGGACCCGGGAAAGATAGGTGTCGATCGCCGCGTCATAGTCGGCGGTTCTGCGAAACGCCTTGACTGCCAGCCGCTGCCTCAGCTCCAGACTCGTGCCGCCGTTCTCCTTGATCTCTTCCAGAACGGCATCATAGTCATCCGGATCGGAGACGACTGTCACCGAGCGAAAATTCTTGGCGCTGCTTCGCAGCATCGAAGGACCGCCGATGTCGATTTGTTCAACCGCCTCCTCCAGGCTGACATCAGGGGCGGCAACAGTCCGCTCAAAGGGGTAGAGGTTCACCGCGACGATGTCTATCCATTCGATTCCCTGGACCTCGGCTTCCCTGCGGTCCCCTTCATGCTCCCGGCGTCCCAGCAGCGCACCGTGAATCGCGGGATGGAGCGTTTTAACCCGGCCGCCCATCATCTCCGGGAAGCCGGTTACGGACTCAACCGGCACAACCGCAATCCCGTTTTCCTGCAGCAGCCGGGCGGTGCCGCCGGTGGAAAGAATCTCATATCCCAGGGAAGCGAGCTCCCCGGCAAAGGCCACGATACCGGTTTTATTTGAAACGCTTAAAAGAGCACGTCCTTTTTTCAAAACTCCTCCTTACATCTCTTCTCTCAGACGGTAACACTGAAGTTACGATTTTTCAGGGAGAATTTCAACCCTATTGTTCGAAATCCGGACCCTGCCGTCGGCAAAACAGGCAAGAACCGCGGGGTAGAGCCTGTGCTCCACTTCCAGCACCCGCTTCGCCAGTACCTCCGGTGTATCCCCGCTCAGCACCGGAACACATTCCTGGGCGATGACCGGACCGTGATCATAGTGCTCGTCAACCAGATGGATGGTCACTCCCGTCACTTTGCAGCCGTAATCGAGCACGGCTTCGTGCACATGACGGCCGTACATGCCCCTTCCGCCGAATGCCGGTAGCAGCCCGGGGTGAATATTCGTTATCCGCTGCGCATAGAGCGAGATCAGTTCCGGCGGAATTTTTTTCATATACCCTGCCAGCGCGATGAAATCGATATCATGCTCATGCATGAGAGCGATCAGCCGGGTAACATAGGCCTCACGCCGGTCGAACTCCTTTCGGCACACCGCCGCCACGGGAATGCCAAAGGACTCCGCGACGGCAATGGCTCCCGCCTCCGGATCGCTGACGACAAGCAGCCCGATATCCGCTTTGAGCGTACCTCGATCGGCGGCTTCGGCGATCGCTGTAAAGTTCGAGCCCCTGCCGGAGGCGAAAACGGCGATTCTGAGCCGCTTCACACTCAATACCTCCCCTGGAGGACATCGTAATGCGGTGTCGTCAGGTAGTACTCGCCGAATCCCTGGTCATCGACAAAGATGAACTCCCGGTTGATGCTCCTGTAGTACCAGATCTCATAGGGTTTTGAATCGGGCTCAAAAGGATGCCGGTCAACCGCGTCCGGCGCACCCAGAATGATATACACTCTCCCCCGGTCCGTTTTCCAGCCGGCGGTAAATTTTCCAAAGACCCGGTTGGCAAAGTCGACCCGGCGATAGTACTCCTCCATGAGTTCGTTGGCAGGTGTGGTCGGAGTGGGATCCCTGTCGGCCCAGAACTCGAAGAATTGTTTTTTCCGTTCGTCCGTCGATACATCTTTGAAGACGCGTATCTCCTCAGCTGCGGCGATATAGGAAAGCTGATCGATCGCATCGTCGAGGCTGGTGGAAAGCGCGGGCATTCCCCGGTAATGGAGCGTAAAGGAGCGGACACGTTCGACTTTATTCCGCCGTCTGCCTGATTCGACGATGAACTTGTACTGTCCGTTCATCGATTCACTGTCCATGAGAAATGTTCTCACCGTCCGGAAACCGGTCAGGGGCACGGTTTCCTCATTCTCAAACACGGTCTTGTCGGCCGCGTCGACGATCCGGTAAACAAGATCAAGGGATTCCTGCTGCTGATAGGCATACACTTCGAATTCCAGCTCATGCTGCTTCTCCTCCTTCTCGAGGATGCTGGAGACCGCGAACCGGTCGTCACCCGACCCGGAAACCGCACCGGGCACCCGGAAACGAAGGCTGCTCAGAGAAAACGGGCCCTTAAAATAATCGGGAACGCGGATGTTGACGGTACGATAGGCCGTCTTGGCAAGATCGATGTCGAGCACCGATATCTCCACTGTATAGTCTCCGGGCTCCACTGTAAAAACAAGCCAGGTGGTATCGAACTGAAAATTCGAAGTGGTCTTGGTATACGTTTTCGTCGATACTTTTTTCCGGATGGTTCTGACCCCGGTCTGAACCTGCTTCGCATTGAATACCGACACCGACAGCTCATAGCGCGCTTCGTAGAGCGAATCATTTTTGACAAACTGCAGCCGGTCATAGGCGATCTGCGCGCCCACATGCAGCTCGATGGTCACTGAATCCGCACCCAGACGGGACGCGGTGGTCGTGAAAAACCACGGCAGCGGTCCCGTATCGTCATATGCGGTCCGTTCCGGGAGCTGTGCATACAGGCCTGATATCGACAGCAGGAGGCCTGCCAGTACCGATACTGCTCCCATCCATTTCGTTTTCTTTGTCATGATACACTATCCTCCTTTACGGCTGTACCGGTCATATCATAGTAGCTGTACCCCGTAATCTTCACCCGAATGATCTCGCCCGGGGTATGGGCGCCGTCGATCCATACCGTCTGATCGACCTCCGGGGCATCTCCTCTTGTTCTTCCGTAATACAGCTGCTGACTGCTGTCGTATCCGTCGACGATAACCTCCTGCAGACTGCCTGCCATCTCCGCATTTAAACTCTCTGAGATGCGCTGCTGTTCCGACATCAGCCTGCGGTGGCGCGAGAGCGCCGTCCTCCTGGGAACCTGATCCTCAAAGCTGAAGGCGGGGGTGCCTTCTTCCCGGGAAAACACAAAGGCCCCCAGGCGATTGAATCTGAAATCTTTGACAAATGCAAGCAGTTCATTGAAATCCGACGCCCGCTCACCGGGGAATCCGACGATACAGGTCGTTCTGATCACGATATCGGGCAGAACAGCCCTCATCTTCCGCAGCAGTGCTGTGATATCCGCTCTCCTCTCCCTTCTCCCCATCCGTCGCAGCACCCGATCCGCGATATGCTGGAGCGGAATGTCGGCATAGGCGCAGATTTTTTCTTCCGCTGCCATGATCTCCAGCAGATCGTCACTGACCGAACCGGGATACAGATACATGATCCGAATCCAGTCGATTCCGTCTATCCGGACAAGCATGTTCAGCAGACCGCTGAGAGTGGGGCCTCCGGGAAGATCCCGGCCGTAGGCGGCGGTGTCCTGGCCGATCAGAATCAGTTCCCGGGCACCTGCCGCGGCAAGCGCCTCACTCTCCTCAACCAGCGACTCGGGTGTGCGGCTCCTGAATGCGCCTTTGATTCCCGGAATCGCACAGAACGTACAGCGATGGTCGCATCCATCCGCGATTTTCAGGTATGCCGTGTGCGCCGGACCGAACCGGTGGCGTCTGACATAGGCGTCCGGCGACCAGTGAATGGTTTCTCCGGACAGATACCGTCCCATCTCCTGAAACGCCTCGATGCCGAAATAGGCATCCACTTCCGGGATTTCCCGCTGCAGGTCTTCCCGGTAGCGCTGGGAAAGACATCCCCAGACGACGACCTTCTTGCCCGGATCCTCTTCTTTGAGCCTGACCGCTTCCAGGATCGTATTGATAGATTCCTGTTTGGCATCCTCGATAAAGCCGCAGGTATTGACAACCACGACGTCCGCATCGGCCGGATCGTCGATGATCCGCAGCCGCCGGCCCTTGAGCAGTCCCGCCAGCACTTCGGAATCGACTTCATTTTTCGAACATCCCAGGGTGATAAACGCGGCTTTTCGACATTGCCGCGGGGACGACGGTGTGTTCTCACTCACCGAAGAATCCGTCCACGAATGCTTCCGGATCGAAGGGCACCAGATCGTCCATCCCTTCACCCAGCCCCGCCCATTTGATCGGGATTTGGAGCGTGTTGAACACGGAAACGACAATACCGCCCCGGGCCGAACCATCCAGTTTTGTCAGCGCGATATCGGTGACACCAACCGCGTCGCTGAACAATCGTGCCTGGCTCAATCCGTTCTGGCCGGTCGTGGCATCGATCACCAGCAGCACTTCATGGGGAGCGCCCGGCATTCTCCGGTCGAGCACTCTCCGTATCTTTTTCAGCTCCTCCATCAGGTTCACTTTCGTGTGCAGCCGGCCCGCCGTATCAACAAGGAGGATATCGGCATTCCGCGCCAGCGCGGAATCGAGAGCGTCATAGGCGACGGCAGCGGGATCCGACCCTGTCTTCTGCAGCACCACGTGGACTTTCGCCCGCTGTCCCCACTCCTCCAGCTGCTCAGCGGCAGCCGCCCGGAATGTATCTGCCCCCGCAAGCACCACCTTCTTTCCCTCAGCTGCATACCGCACTGCCAATTTACCGATAGTCGTGGTCTTTCCCGTGCCATTAACCCCCACGACAAGGATCACCCGGGGGTTCTCCAGGCGTTCTTCAGGAGATGCAGCCGCAACGATGCCGCTGATCTCCGACTTGAGGATCCGCCTGATGCAGGTCCGGGGATCATCACAGCCGTCGAGCCCGGACCGCACTTTGTCCACAAGGGCAAGCGCCGTATCGACTCCGAGATCGGCTTCAATCAGCACTTCTTCAAGCTCGTCGAGCAGCGAATCGTCGACCCTGCCGCTCCTGAATACGGAGGCGATGCGATTCAGGAATCCCGTTCTGCTCTTTCGTAATCCTGCGTTCCATTTCTGTTTTCGATCTGCCATACATACAACTCTTCAGACGTACCAGGACCGGAGACCGTCAGCACTGCCTGGACAGCTGCAGCGTGAAGGCCTTGTAGTAGGCCCAGGTGGACCAGGCGGTCAGCATGAGGCCGGCGACGAGCATCAGAAGGGCCCAGGGCTGCACTTCCAACACGTAGAGCAGCACGGCGACCGCCACCGCGAATGCGGAGGTTTTACCCGGTCTGGCTGATTCCATCACGACCTTTCGGCCCCGGATTATCAGCAGTCCGCCCAGGAGCACCGCGAGTTCCCGCGCTGCGAGAATTGCAGCTCCCCACACCGGGAAATAGTAACTGTCTGAAAAGACAAGCCAGCCGGCAACGGACAGAACCGTCAGTTTGTCGGCCAGGGGATCGAGGATTCTTCCCAGGTCCGACCGCTGGTTCAGCCGCCGCGCCGCCAGGCCGTCGAGAAAATCGGTGGCCGCACTTGCCAGCATCCAGGCCACCGCCTCCAGCCGTGCCCCGCGGGCAAGAGCGGCCAGGATCGGCGGGATCATGAAAAACCGGAGTGCGGTCAGCAGGTTTGGAATGGTGACGATTCTTTTTTCAGGAAGACTGTCACGGTGTGATTCCATAGACGATACCCGATTTAGGTGAATATTTTTGCGGCCTGGAGAATCAGTTTCGGATGTCTGACCAGGGCCGCCCTGAAGATCTGAAACGCCGAACGCCTTTCCGGCGGAACCGCGGCGAGCAGTTCTGCAGTGCGATTCAATTCCTCGTCACTGAATGCATCAACGACCTGCTTGATCCGATAGGAGAAACGGCACTGCCGCCCTTCGGTTTTCTCCCACTCTTTCTCATAGGCCGACAATGCGTGCCGGGTCAGACGTCCCTTCCTGACCGCCCGGGCCGCTGTTTCGCCGGCGATCCGGCCCGCGATCATGGCGTTGACAATGCCCCCTCCGGTGAGAGGGTTGGCCTGGCGGGCGGCGTCTCCAACCAGCATAATGCCGTCACCGGTAAGCCGACTGAGCGGCGGCCCGACAGGGACGCCCCCGGCCACTGCCGCCAGAACCGAGGCCCCGGGAAACCGTGTTTCGATAAAATGATCGAGATAGTCCGCAGGTTTCCGGGCCGCGGCGAATTCGCCCGTGATACCCAGGCCGACGTTTGCCGTATGCGCGTTCTTGGGGAATACCCATGCGTATCCGCCCGGGGCGATCATTGTGCCGAGATGGAACTCCACTCGTCCGGGATCGACATCGATGCCGGTGAGTGTTTTCTGCACGCAGGATTCCATCAGGGCCGGCGGCAGACGGGTATCGAGACCCGCCCAGCGTCCCACTCGGGATTCAGTCCCGTCGGCACCGATAACGATCCTCGCCTTCAGGTCGAGAGTCCTGCCGCCGCATCGGCACCGGACACCGCATACCCTGCCGCCCTCAAGCAGCAGCCCGCACACGAACGCATTTGTCTGCAGCCTCGCGCCCGCCTGCACGGCGCGTTCGGCCAGGTCACTGTCAAAAATCCGCCGGTGTAAAATATATCCCCTGTCATCGGGGTAGGCATCGATGACCGTTCCGTTCGGGGCGACAAACCGGGCCCCGGTTATGGTCGCGGCGATCCAGCGGGCATCCACACTCCCTGCGGCCAGTTCCAGCCCCTGAACGGAGACGCCCTCGGCGCACCTGACCGGAATTCCCACCTCCCTGTCCTTTTCGAGCATGAGCACAGACATGCCGTTTTCCGCGGCCGCCTTGGCGGCCCAGGACCCTCCCGGCCCGGCGCCGGCAACGATTATATCATATGCAGCGGTCACGCCTGTCTTTCCAGGGCGCCCACGGGACAGATATCCACACAGTCGCCGCAGCCGGCACACAGCTCTGAATCGATATGCAGCTGCACCTGTTCAAGGGTAATTGCATCGGTCGGGCAGACGCCGACACAGGTTCCGCAGAAATCACAGAATTCGAGAAGGACATCAATCATCTGTTTCCCCGACCTCCTTTTAATTCCTGAAACTTGGATAAGAGATATCAAACCGCCGTTTATAGTACCACTTTGAAACAAAGAAAACAGTGACCACCGGAATCAGATAGAGCGGATGGAGAACAGTGATTCCAGCCGCGAGCGCCAGTACCGAGTATTTGGTTGCCCGCACCACATCCTTCTCCTCACCCGTTACCGCACTGTACACAAAAAAGGGCAGCATGATTCCGCCGCAGATAAGCAGGAGACGATCGCCTGTCAGCGCCGCGACCGCCAGCATGAAAAGTTCAAGTATCAGAGCCCAGGCGGCTGTTTTCTGCGTTCCGTACTTGACACCGAACGTTATCTTGCCGCTCGCCTCATCCCCCTGCCGGTCGGGCAGCGTTGTGTTGAGATAGACGGCCCCGCCCGCCAGGCCGTAGGCGGCGGCCCTGGCCGGGAGCAGCGGGTCTCCGCCGCCCGCGTACCACCCGATGCTGTATATGAGAACGCCCGCCCCCGCGTTGGTGACGATACCCATGATGGGGTGGTCTTTCCAGGATGCGGGGGGGTAGTTGTAACACCAGCCTGACAGGACGAGCAGCGCCAGAATCAGCAGCCCGAACCCGGTCCCGGCGATAAACCCGCCGGCCGTGCCGGCCGCGGCAAGCAGTACCGCCTGAATCAGGGCCTTACGCCTGGATATGAGCCCTTCGGAAACAAGGAACAGTTTGCCGTTTATCCTGTCTGTTTGAATGTCATTGAGCTGGTTGAGGATAAACACCGCCCCAACGGTAAGCGTCAGGGGAATGGCCGCCAGGAACAGGTGCAGCGGGCCGCCGGTATACATGTCTGTCGCACCGGTGGTTCTCCCGCCGGAATGCCCTGCCAGAAAAAAGGTCCACACCGGATAGAAGAGCGTCGGCCTGAGAAGAAACAGATAATCCAGCCAGCCGGGCACCCTGGGAAAAGAACCTCCCGGGTTACTCATGCTGGGTCTTCCTGAACGCTTCCCTGATACTGACCGGATACTTGCCGCTGAAACAGGCGGTGCAGTATCCGTCTCCCTTTCTCGAGACAGCACTGCAGAGCCCCTCAACGGAGAGATAGCCGAGACTGTCCACATCGAGATGCCGGCGGATCTCCTCAACGCTCATTGAGGTCGCGATCAGTTCCTCCCTGGTGGGGAAATCCATCCCGTAAAAACAGGGATGCTTGATGGGAGGGCTGCTCACACGGACGTGCACCTCCCGCGCCCCGGCCTTCCTCAGCAGCTGGGTGAGCACTTTCAGGGTCGTTCCCCGGACAATGGAGTCCTCCACGACGACGACACGCTGATCCTTGAGAACCCCGGCCACAGGATTGAATTTCACCTTCACATTGAAATGCCTGATTTTCTGCAGCGGCTGAATGAAGGTCCTCCCGATATAGTGATTTCTGATCAGCCCCAGCTCAAACCGTATCCCCGATTCATTCGCGAATCCAAGGGCGGCGGTGTTGCTCGAATCGGGTACCGAGATGACGATATCCGCATCGACCGGGTGTTCCATAGCCAGGCGCTTGCCCAGTTTGCGACGTGTCTTGTCCACGCAGTCACCGAAAATGCGGCTGTCGGGACGGGAAAAATAGATAAATTCGAAAATGCAGTGCGCCTTCCCGGTGGAGGCGGCAAAGGATTCCGATGTCAGGCCGTTTTCATCGATAATGAGCATCTCGCCGGGGTCAACATCCCTGATATAATCAGCACCGATCAGATCCAGCGCACAGGTCTCGGAAGCGACGACATATCCATCGTCGAGTTTCCCCAGCGCCAGCGGTTTGAATCCTTTGGGATCGCGGGCCGCGATCAGCTTGTCCCGGGTCATGATCACCAGAGAATAGGCGCCCTTGATCCGGGAGAGGGCATCCCGTATTTTCGCCACAAGCCCGTCCGCTTTGGAGCGGGCTATCAGGTGCAGAATCGGTTCACTGTCGGTAGTGGAACGGAAAATCGCCCCTTCTTCCTGCAGCATGTCGTGAATCGCCCGGGAATTCACCAGATTGCCATTGTGTCCCAGGGCGATGGGGCCGTCCTTCGTGTTGACCAGCAGCGGCTGAACATTGTGAATGTCATTCGACCCCGTCGTTGAATAGCGGTTATGGCCGATCGCCAGCCGCCCCTTCAGCTTCTCGATAACGGCCCGGTCATTGAACACGTCATTGACCAGGCCGAGACCGTTGTGCTCATAAATCCGCGTCCCGTCTGAAGAGACGATACCGGCGCTCTCCTGTCCCCGATGCTGCAGCGCGTAGAGACCCAGATAGGCGATCTCGGCCGCGGCATCATGATTGCATACGCCGATAATACCGCAGAATTCCCTAGGTTTGTCTTCCATCTCCACTCAGTGATCCTTTTTTCCAGTGATAACGATCGGATTGCTGTAAATCCAGCCTCTTCCCTTTTTAAAGACTTCTACGCGATACACGCCGGGCTCAGAAGTCGTCATGCCCAGTCTGTCGCCCGACACCTTCTGAATGAGACGGCCGTCCTGAAGCAGACGGATTTTCCCTTTCGCCGGGACCATCGTTTCCAGCCTGACGCTGCCGCCTCCCGGGATTCGGCTTCCCATCTCATAGAGATCTCCCCCCTTCAGCGCCCGGAACCGGAACCCCCGGGCATCGCCCAGCGAATAGTTGGAAACGAAGCAGCACCCCTGTTCGAGCGCGGCAAACACCGCTTTTTCCGCTTCCGCGAAAGGCAGGCATCCATCATCTCCACAGATCGGCCTTTCGGTCAGGATGTGCGTCCTGATTGATTTGAACTGGACCTTGTAGGGATATATCTCGACCGGAATAAATCCGAAAAATCTTAGTGAAAACGCGTGCACGTCAATGCCGCCGATGCCGATCACCCGTCTGTCTGCGTTCAGCCGGTCCCAGCGCCGCAGGATATCCCATTCGGGAAATCTGATGGACCGGAGCGGATGCCAGATGCGCCAGAAAATATTCGCCCGGGTTACGCCCTCCATCCACTCCGACAGCTGATTCCAGATCTCGATGCCGTCGAACCCTTCCACATCCCAATCCGTCCAGGGATAGGGAGGATATGCTTCGGAAAAATTTCTCTTTTCCGCGGGATGGGCGATTATGCCGAATCCTCCTCTTTCCCGCACCCGGGAGACATAGTCAGCGGCGGTACTCCCCCCCACTTCCCTGTCGAGCCTGAAAGCAAGATAGTGATTCTTGTCGTCTCTGTCATTGATCTCGTACCCGATCAGCACCAGCACCCTGCCGTACCAGCCTTCCAGTCCCGACCGCTTTGGTTCAAGGGTATTGTGGTCCGTGAACATGAGAAAATCAAGTGACTTGCTTCCGGCGATCCCGGCAATTTCGGGAATCGGCAGAGAGCCGTCCGAAACGTTCGAATGCAGATGCACCGCACCGACCGATTCATGCATATCACCTACCATACCAGCAGCAGACCTCCGATGACGACCCCCAGAAAATCGGCGGCGAGATCCTTCCAGCTGAAACGATTGTTCGCCGAGCGATGATCGTTCAGCTCCTTGAAAACGCCCAGGGAAAGGCTGAAAACAGCTCCCGCAAGCCGGCTGTCATGACGCGGGCGCTCGAATCGATTATGCAGGAGCCAGCCGGCGGCGCCGCAGAGAAGCATGCTCGCGGCCGCGTGTTTCGCTTTATCGCTTCCCAGCCAGCGGTCGGCCCGGAACACGGCGGCCGGCTCCGCATCCGGTGTGCGCCTCTCCGGAACCGGAGGCCCGGCTGTCTGGGCATGCAGGGCTCCGGCCAGAACCGTGACCGCGAGTATGGCGCCCGCCAGGTTCATTCAGAGTCCAAGCTCCCCGTCTATCTCTTTCATCGCATCCAGCGCCAGGGTGAGAAAGGTATCCAGGTCGAGCCCCAGCTCTTCACAGCTCGCGATCTGGCCCCTGTCGGCTCCGGCGGCGAACCGCTTTTCCTGAAATCGTCTTTTGAGAAAAGTGAGGTCGAGATGGCGAAGCTTCCGGGAAGGATGCATCAGGGCCGCGGCCACGATCAGGCCGGTAACCGGATCGGCAGCATACAGCGCCTTATCCATGAGTGAGGTTCGGGGAAAATGGCCGGGATGACACCGAATCGCCTGTATCACCCCGGGGGGCAGGTCTTCATCCGCAAGCATCTCCGCTGTGCGGAGGCCGTGCCTGCTGAAATCGTTCACTGTTTCATCATAATCCAGATCGTGAAGCAGTCCTGCCAGGGACCAGTCGTCACGATTCTCTGCAAACCTGTCGGCGAGACTGCCCATCACCGCTTCGACGGCACGCATATGCTTGCGAAGATTTTTATTACCCACACGCGACGTTACCAGCCTCCAGGCCGTCTCTCTGTCCATTTTTCTCCCGGCGTCCACGTTCATTACCTAAAATCTATACACCAGCGCCACCTGTTCAATACCGGGCGTAACACGGGTCTCCAGAGACAGATTATCGCTGATATCAAAGGGCCGCAGCTTTGCATCAACGTGAGCGTCAAACACCTGCAGCAACCAGAATGCCGCGGCATACCAGATGAACCGGCTTCGGTCGTCTTCATAGAATACGCGCTCTGTCTCGGTAGTGCTGCGCACCGCCCGCTGATTCTGAACGACCGCCGCGCCGATGAGTCCGGCTTCTATGCCGAAAACGGCAACTGCCTTCAGTCTCTTCCCGTTATACCACTGACCGAATCCCGGCAGCAGTGCCGACCGGATGACCGCCCCCGGCACACTCTGTTCCGATGTATCGGCCGCCGCCTTCCGCACCGGAACCGCAGGACCGACAGCCGCGTCCTCCGCATGCTGAGCAGCCGCGGAACCGGCCGCCGTCATGGATACAAGCAGGGCAACGATCAGGCGGCGCGCATTCATGCGGCTGGTCCGGGGAGGGTGATCATGTTCTCCGTCACACTGCCGCGGCCACGCATTCAATCTCAACAAGAACATCCTTCGGCAGCCTCGCCGCCTCGATCGCCGACCGCGCCGGCGGGTCATCAGCGAAAAATTCCCCATACACACCATTCATTCCGGCAAAATCGTTCATATCCCTGAGGAAGACGGTGGTCTTGACAACATTGGCAAGCGATGATCCAGCGGCCTCAACCACCGCTTTCAGGTTCAGAAGCGCCTGGCGTGTCTGAACAGCGATATCACCGTCGATTACCGCACCGGAAGCGGGATCGATGGGTATCTGCCCCGCGGTGAAAATCAGCCGGCGGCAGTCGACAACAACCGCCTGGCTGTAGGGACCGATCGCGGCCGGCGCCCTGTCTGTGTGTATTATCGTGCGAACCATTTAACTCTCCATCACCTTGTTACCGTTACTTGTCCTCAGGGATATCTTCGAAATGGGCATCCTCCACTTCGGACCGGCTCAGATCCAGCGGCTTGTTGCGGTTCTGGCCCCGCACCTGCTCCTTGGGAGCCATATCCGGCTTGAAGAGCCGGAACAGTTTATACCCCAGATACCCGACCACAAAATAGAAAATAAGTTTCAGCATAAGTATATCCCGCGCTAAAAGTTACCCGGCATATAGAATTTGACACCCATAGGCGGATTCAGGATCTGTTTCATCAAATCCTCAAGCACCGCCCTGTTGCCCACAAAATCTATTTCAGAGGTGTTGATCACCAGCAGCGGCGTTTCCGTATACCTGAAAAAGAATTCGTTATAGGCATCGTTCAGCCGCTTGATATAGTCCGAAGACATGTGCTTTTCATATTTACGGTTGCGTTTGCGGATATTCTCGAGAAGCTTTTCCGTGCTGGACTGCAGATAGATGACGAGATCCGGTTTCGGCAGCTCCGTCTCCATGAGCGTGGCGATGCGTTCATACAGCACAAGATCGCGCTTCTCCAGGTTCATATAGGCGAAAATCTTGTCCTTGGAGAAGATGAAATCAGCGATCATATAGGGGTGGAAGAGGTCCTGCTGGGGCAGATCGAGCAGCTGACGATACCTGCTGATGAGGAAAAAAAGCTGTGCCTGAAACGCGTACCGCCGGGGATCACGGTAAAAATCCTGCAGATAGGGATTTGTTTCCGGCTCTTCAATGATCAGCTTCGCGTTCAGCTCTTCCGACAGGAGTTTGGCCATACTGGTCTTGCCTGCGCCGATCACTCCTTCGATTGCGATATAGGTCGCATTGTTTCCGGCTGATAGATTCACGGGATCTTCCTTCTCACGGTAAAGTGAAACGGTACTGGTATCCCGGCAGTCCGCCAGCAGCTGAGCTGCTGTTTTCCCTGTCCCCGGAACAGGTGTATCGGGGGCGATCTCCGCCAGCGGCTCCAGGACGAAGCGTCTTTCGCTCAGCCTCGGATGGGGCACGATTACCGTATCGCTGTGTATGATCTGATCACCGTATATCAGCAGGTCAATATCGATTTCTCTCGGGCCCCATCGATACGACCCGCTGCGCCCCGTCCGGGCCTCGACCGACTGGCAGAGACCGAGCAGATCATCGGGAGAAAGGCTGGTTCTCAGTGCCACAACCTGATTGAGAAACGGAGGCTGATCCTTTTCTCCCCAGGGTTCCGTCTCATACAGACGCGATGCAGCGGTTACGGTGACGGCAACGGCCTTCTCTATTTCACTTAACGCCTTATGAATAAAATCACTTCGGTTCCCCACGTTGGAACCGAATGCGAGCAATGCATGAATCACAGCGAATCCTGTACTGATTTGTCACGCGTTCCAACACGTATTAACATATCCAATTCCGCGACAATTGTCAACTTAAAAAGTCGGGCGCCGGTCACCGGCCGCGGCCTGCTGCCCCGCTCACCGCACGGCCCCGGGTCTCGGCCTAAAAAACACTTGACATCCCTTCACGTAATGCGTATCTTTATTATGAGCATATGCTCATAACAGACACCTCGGGAGATCTATGATTATTGCAGTAGCCAGCGGCAAGGGCGGCACCGGGAAAACAACCGTCGCTGCAAACCTGGCCAAAACATTGACCGACAGACGGGTAACACTCATCGATTGTGATGTGGAAGAGCCGAACTGTCACCTGTTCATCAACCCCGCACCCGTTCAGACCGAACCCCACACGGTCTATGTGCCCTCGGTGGACAAAACCGCCTGCACCGCCTGCGGAGCCTGCAGCACGCTCTGCCAGTTCAAGGCGATTATCACCATCAAGGACAGCACCCTGGTCTTCCCTGAACTGTGTCACAGCTGCCGGGGCTGTGAAATCGTCTGCCCCGAAAATGCGATCTCGGAAGGATCTCGGGAAACGGGACAGATACACCGCGGCGAATCGGATCACATCACCCTGGTATGGGGGAGCCTGAGGATCGGAGAGGCCATGGCTGTCCCCCTGATCAGCTCGGTTCTGGAACGGGGAACCGCTTTCGGCCGGGAGCGTACTGTCATTATCGACGCTCCTCCCGGCACCTCGTGCCCGGTAATCGAAGCGGTCAAAGGCGCTGATTTTACGGTTCTTGTCACCGAACCGACACCCTTCGGTCTGCATGACCTGAAACTGGCCGCAGGCATGACCCGGAAACTCTCACTTCCCATGGGCGTGGTCATCAACCGCTCCACCAGCGGTGATCGCGGCGTGCACGACTTCTGTCGGGATGAAGCCATTCCTGTCCTCCTGGAAATACCCGATGACCGCCGTATTGCCGAAGCCTATTCGAACGGCATTCTCATGGTCGACGCGCTTCCCGAATACCGGGAACAGTTTCGCTCACTTCTGGAAACCATCACAAGAAAGGCGGCAGGCCGGTGAAAGAAATCGTGATCATCAGCGGCAAAGGCGGCACCGGGAAAACGACCCTGACCGCGGCTCTTGCATCGCTCTGGAAAAACAACATCACCGCGGACTGTGACGTCGATGCGGCCGATATGCACCTGCTCCTGAACCCGACGGTGCTCGAGACCCATGATTTCTTTTCCGGGGTGGTTCCGGAAATCGATGCGGAACTATGTACAGCATGCGGGCTCTGCGTCGAATCCTGCGCTTTCGGCGCGATCTCTCCGGATATCGTGATCAACCGGATAGACTGCGAAGGCTGCACCGTCTGCCACCATGTCTGCCCGGTGGATGCGGTAGCACTGCGGGAACGGCACTGCGGCTTCTGGTACCGTTCCGACACCCGCTTCGGCCCCCTCGTGCACGCGGAGCTCGGGATCGCGGAAGAGAACAGCGGCAAGCTGGTCACGCTGATTAAAAAAGAGGCAAAAGCGCTGGCGCAGTCGGTGAACGCGGAAACGGTGCTGGTCGACGGCAGCCCCGGCATCGGATGCCCGGTGATCAGTTCTCTTTCAGGCGCCGATCTGGTGGTGGTGGTCACCGAACCGACGGTTTCCGGGGTTCACGACATGGACCGGGTGCTGCAGCTCGCCGCGCACTTCAGGGTTCCGGCCGGCGTGGCGATCAACAAGGCAGATCTGAACGAAGAAGCGAGCCGGCGCATCGAAGAGAAAACCGCGGCGGCGGGTGCGGTTCCGCTCGGACGCATCCCCTATGATCAGGTCTTCACCAGGGCCATGGTCGACAGAAAAACGATCATTGAATTCGACCGGGGTGAAGCCGCGGCCGCTGTCGCCGGAATAAGCGAAGCCATACGCTCACTGGTACGGACAACGGAGGACTGAGATGCCCCGGCCGAAAAAATGCCGCCGTATCGCCGAACATACCGGCGTCCGTTATTTCAAACCCCATGGCATCCCCATGCGGTTTCTGGAGCACGTCAGTCTCACGCTGGACGAAATGGAGGCGATGCGTCTGGCCGATCTGGAAGGATTGAGCCAGCAGGAAGGGGCGGAACGCATGAACATAAGCCGGGCAACCTTCGGACGAATCGTCGCCAGCGCCCGCGGAAAGACAGCGGAAGCGCTTTATACCGGATTGGCAATTAAAATCGAGGGCGGGCAGATCGAATTCCACGGAGGCGGCCCGTGTCGACACGGTCGGGGGCATCAGCATGGCAGACGCGGATTCGCCGGACGAATGCCGGGAGAGATGCATCATGAATGATCTGGACAGAGCCATGAAAAACCTTTCCCGGCTGCTCATGGGTGAATCGTCGGAGCAGTTCACCGATCTGGCCATGCAGCTGGCCCATGAACCGCTCAACGTCGGTGAAATGGAACAGCCGGACGGCCTTGGCTACGTACAGGGTGAATGCGGCGACTCCATGTGGATCTACCTGAAGATGGACGGAGACACCATCGCGCAGGCAACGTTCATAACCGATGGCTGCGGGGCGACCCTGGCCTGCGGAAGCGCGGCAACCGACATGGTGCACGGGCTGACGCTGCAGCAGGCTGCAGAGCTGGGGCCGGGACGGATAATCGAATATCTGGGGGATCTGCCGGCCTCTCATCATCACTGCGCGGTGCTGACAATAAACTCACTGAAAAAAGCAATCGCGGGAATATCACCCCATACCCATACATAAATAAGGAGACACCATTATGCCAAGAGGAGACAGAACAGGACCCGACGGCATGGGTCCGATGACAGGCAGAGCCGCGGGATACTGCGGCGGATTTGACCGGCCCGGCTTCATGAACGGCGCCGGCGGACGCGGCCCTGGCCGGGGATTCGGCTTCGGCCGAGGGCCCGGATTCGGCCGCGGCAGACGCGGATTCTTCCGGGGCGGCTTCGGGCCGGCCCCCTGCTATGCCGATCCATACTATGCAGCGCCGGCCGCACCCTTCCAGGACCGGGAGCAGGAACTCCGTTCGCTCAGAGAGCAGGCCGACTACCTGAAACAGAACATGGAACATATCAACAAACGAATCACCGACCTCGAATCCGAAGAATGACACAGCAGAAGGCGGGGACCGGCCGGTTCCCGCCTTCATCACCCGATCACCAGGAAACGGAAACTGACATGAAATCATACGATGTTATCATTATCGGCGGCGGACCTTCCGGCATCATCACCGGTCTCACCGCCATCAAACAGAACAAAACCGCCAGCATGCTCATGATCAAGGAAGAGGCCAAGGGTCTGGTCCCCTGCGGTATTCCCTACGTCTTTCACGATCTTGACGACATCGCCCAAAACGCCATGGGCCCTAAACCCTTCGTTGATGCCGGAGGCGAAGTCCTCGTGGACACGGTCACCGAGGTCGATGTCACCGGCAAAACCCTGCGGACCGAAACCGGCACGGAATTCACCTACGGGAAGCTCGTATTCGCCACAGGATCGGTGCCGACAGTCCCGACCTTTATTAAAGGATATGATCTCGACGGGGTGGAATACATAAAAAAAAGTTATTCCTATATCGAACAATTGAAGAAAAAAGCCGACGCCCTGCATGACATCGTCATCATCGGCGGCGGATTCATTGGTGCGGAAGTGGCGGAACAGTTCGCCAGGCACACGGACAAACGGGTGACGCTGGTCGAAGCGGAGCCGCACTGTCTTTACAGGGCCTTCTCCGCAGACTTCGCGGCGCTTGCCGATGAGGCGCTCACCGGCGCCTCCGTCAATGTCGTCACCGGCACGAAAGTCGTGGAGATTCTCGGTGACGGCGGCAGCGTTACCGGGGTAAAACTCTCGAACGGGAAAACGGTAAAGGCGGAACTGGTTATTTCCGCCATCGGGTACCGGCCCTGTACCGATCTTGCCGCGAAAGCGGGACTCACGATCAACAGGCACGGAGCGATTCAGGTCGACAATTATCTTCGTACCACGGCAAAAGACGTTTTCGCGGTCGGCGACTGCGCCGCCACCACCGGCTTCATCACCGGCAGGACCGACAACATCATGCTGGCCTCCACCGCAACGGCAGAGGCCCGGGTTCTGGGCTGCAATCTGACCACCATCAGGCTGCTGAGAAATTTTGCCGGTACGCTTTCGGTCTTTTCCACGGAGATCAACAACAAGGCATTCGCCTCGGCCGGCGCCATCGAACAGTCAGCCAGGGAAGCGGATGTCGATTATGTCATCGGTTCCTTCGAAGATGTCGACAGGCATCCCGGCACCCTTCCCGGGGCCCAGAAGCTGAAAGTCAAACTGATCGTATCCCCGGGCAACGGAGCAATTATCGGCGGAGAAATCTATGGCGGAAAATCCGCCGGTGAAATGATAAACACCGTCAGCCTTGCCATACAGAAATCGGTCACCGTGTACGAACTCATATCGTTCCAGATCGGCACCCACCCGCTGCTGACAACCGCACCCACGAAATACGCGTTGATAAAAGCAGCGGAAAACGCCATCAA
This sequence comes from bacterium, assembly GCA_016934955.1. GTDB lineage: Bacteria > Zhuqueibacterota > QNDG01 > QNDG01 > JAGLOF01 > JAFGRY01. The sequence goes on from JAFGRY010000051.1 coordinate 80,482, forward strand.
TGAAATACAGGCCAGGAACGCATAAGGCCGGAGACGACGCTATGAAGGACGAGACCACTGAATGCGGACAGCCATACAAGGCAAAAGGATCTCATCCCGGCGCGGGGCCGGGAGGCAGCTGTGTCTGTCCGCAGTGCGGGGCCTCTCAGCCGCATGTGAGGGGAGTGCCCTGTTTCACGATCCGCTGTCCGCAATGCGGAACGGTGATGAAAAGAGATACTACACAGTAATAATTACAGGAGACCCATATGAAAATCGCTCTTTCTGCGGCGACAGCCGACATCCATTCCGAAATCGATCCCCGATTCGGACGCTGCAGCTATTTTGTCATTCATGACACGGAAACCGGTGAACAGGAAAATGTGGAAAATCCGGGTGCCCGGTCGAGCAGCGGCGCCGGCATCGAAACCGCGGGATTTATCGCGAATCTCGGCGTCGATGCGCTCATCACCGGCAATGTCGGCCCCAATGCCTACACGACGCTGGAAGCGGCCGGCATCGAGATATTCGCCGGTGTATCCGGCAGCACCGGGGAGGCGATCGAAGCCTGCAAGCAGGGGAAGCTGACAAGCACCCGGACGGCAACAGTCGCTTCCCACCACGGAGTGTCGGGGGCGGCCCCATCGCCTGAGAACGACGGCACTCTCATCGCGGTCACGGCGGAGTCGAATGCGGGACTCGATGCGCCGGTTGGACACCACTTCGGCCGCTGTCCCTACTATACCTTCGTATCTGTCAGGGACGGACGGATCATCAACGCCACGGCGGTGGAAAATCCTTTTTTCAACGCCCACCAGCCCGGCCAGGTGCCGAAATTCATCCACGACCGGAAGGCGCATGTGATGATCGCCGGCGGAATGGGCGGCAGAGCGGTGCAGTTTTTCGAGGAATTCGGAATCGAGGCGGTAACCGGCGCCTTCGGCACCGTACAGCAGACAATCGATGCCTATCTCGGCGGCTCCCTGACGGGCACCGCTCCCTGCAGCGGCGGCCACGAGCACGGCTGTCAATAGAATGGAGACACCTATGCCGGCACATAATCCCATGGATCAGAAACAGCAGCAGGATCAGCGAATTGAAAACAACCTCAAACAGATCACGCACCGCATCGTTGTCTTCAGCGGCAAGGGCGGCGTGGGAAAGACCACGGTTGCGGTCAACCTCGCCTACAGCCTGCTCAAACAAAACAACCGGACCGGCCTTCTCGACGCGGACATCACCGGCCCCAATGTTCCGATCATGACAGGACTGGAAGGATTCCCCGAGACGGATCCCGAGGCAAAGACGATCACTCCTCAGGAAAAAGACGGACTTCAGATCATCTCCATGGCTCCCATGATGCCCAAGGACCAGCCGGTCATCTGGAGAGGCCCGCTGCGTTCCAGCGCCATCACCCAGTTTTTATCCGACGTGCTCTGGGGAGAACTGGATTTCCTGCTCGCGGATCTGCCCCCGGGCACCGGTGATGAGGTGCTGACCACGGCCCAGCGCATGATGCCCCAGATGGCTATCGTGGTGACCACGCCCCAGGAGGTCTCTCTGCTCGACTGCCGCAGGGCGGTCAATATGGCCCGCAAGCTCAACATAGAAAAGATCGGCGTTATCGAGAACATGTCGGGGCTTGTCTGTCCCCACTGCGGCAAAGAGATCGACTTTTTCGGGAACGGGGGCGGCAAAAAAATGGCCGGGGAGATGGGCGTCGCCTTTCTCGGCAGCGTTCCCATGGAAATCGCGACGAGGAACGCCGGTGACAACGGCAGACCGATCGTGCTTTCGAATCCCGAGAGCAGCACCGGGAAAGCGTTCGCCGGCATCGCCGCCAATGTGATTACCATGGTCAGCTGAAGGGATGGGACACAACCATGAAAAGGGTGTCGGCTACCATTGGTACGGCACCCTTTTCTCACCACCCGGGAGAAAATTCGAATGATGCATGTCTTTGGTCCGGTGCCGTCCCGCCGCCTCGGCCGCAGTCTGGGGATAAACACCATACCCCCCAAGCACTGCAGTTACGCCTGTGCCTACTGCCAGCTGGGACGAACGCTGCATCTCACCGACAGGCGGCGGCCGTTTTATGCCCCCGATCAGCTGGCGGCGCAGGTTCTCCGCAGGATGGAGGACCTCGCCGCAGCGGGTGATCGCGCTGATTATCTCACCATCGTTTCGGAAGGCGAACCCACCCTGGACAGCTCGCTGGGAGAACTGCTTAAGCTTCTCCGGCCGCTGGACATCAGCACCGCGGTCATCACCAACAGCTCGCTGCTCGCCTGCGCGGAAGTGCGGGAAGAGCTCATGCAGGCCGATTGGGTCTCCCTCAAGGTTGACACGGTCGTCGAACCGCTCTGGAAACGTATCAACCGTCCGCACGGGCGCATCGCTCTGGACGGGATGATCGAGGGAATGCGGCTATTCGCGGCCCGCTTCGCCGGCACCCTGGTAACCGAGACGATGCTCGTCGGCGGCCTCACTGACGGCACCGAATCGCTGGAGCGGACAGCCTCGTTCCTCGGGACAGTGAAACCGGCCGCCGCCTATCTCGCGGTCCCGACCCGGCCGCCGGCGGAACCATGGGTGACACCGCCCTCGGAAGAGCGTCTCGGTGCGGCGTGGACCCTCTTCAGCGCACATGTTCCGAATGTTGAATTTCTCATCGGATATGAAGGCGATGCCTTCTCATCCACCGGCGACAGTGAACGGGACATTCTCAGCATCACCGCCGTTCACCCGCTGCGAAGACAGGCCGTGGAAGAACTGATCGCCCTGACCGGAGAAAGCTGGCAGGTCGTCGACAGGCTGCTCTCCTCGGGTCTGGTCAGGCGAACGCTGTACGACGGCGTTGAGTATTACACCCGCACACTCAGGCGCCCGGGGAACGACCCGGCCCTGGGAGTGCGGACCCAGTAACTGGTCTGGAGGGCCTGTGCCATGAAAGAACGCATCAGGACAAACATCATTATCGACATTCTGCTGCTGGTGAACCTCGCCGCGGTCGGCGGAATCGGATTCCTCATGAAATACGTCCTGGTACCGGGAAGTGAACGCTGGGAAAAATACGGCGGCAATGCCGAGCTTTATCTCCGGGGATGGGACAGGCATCAATGGGGAGAACTCCACCTGATTCTCAGCTATATCATGCTGGGTCTGCTGGCGCTGCACCTTGTCTTTCACTGGTATCAGATTACCTGCATGCTGAAAAAACTGATCCCCGGATCAGGCACGCGCACGATTTTCCTCGTGCTCCTCATCGCTCTCACGGCCGCGTTCCTGCTCTTTGCCTTTGTGCTGCCCGTGGAAACGGATGGTGTGAGAACCGGCGGCGGACGGCACAGAATCGAAATGGGCCGTCAATCCGCGGCCGGGTCGGTTTCCGTGACCGCGGCGGAGAAGAGTGCCGTCCCGGCTGTACCCGTGCCTGAGCAGGAGCATGCCCGCCACGAGGACCGAACCATGGACATATACGGCAGCACCACCCTCAAAGAGGTCGCCGGGACCTGCCGGGTGCCCGCCGATTCCATAAAAAAATTCCTTGGTATTCCCCTGGAAATTTCCGACAATGAACGGTTGGGCCGATTGAGAAGAATGTACGATTTTCACATGAGCGATATCGAACGATACATCGAAGCCTATCATACCAGGGATGGAGGAGGACACCAATGACAAAACAAACTATCGACCTTGCCTGGAAGAGCGGCATGACCTTTGAAACGGAGATCAGCGGTCACACGCTGATCGTCGACGCGGACGACGCGGCAGGCGGCAGCGACCTCGGCCCCCGTCCGAAACCGCTCATGCTGGTGGCCCTGGCGGGCTGCACCGGCATGGATGTCATTTCGATCCTGAAAAAAATGCGGGTCGACGTGGAAGGCTTCGCCGTCAAAGTGGAAGCGGAGATGACCGACGAACATCCGAAAGTGTACAGCACAATGCACGTCATCTATGAATTCAAAGGGCACAACCTGCCCATGGACAAATTGAAGAAAGCCGTGGATCTCTCTGAAGAACGCTACTGCGGTGTCAGCGCGGTCTACCGGCAGGCGGTTAAGATGAGTTCTGACATACGGATAATTGACTGATATGCCGATCACCGAACCCTTTGACCGGTATCTGCCGGAATACGAGCAGTGGTTTGAACGGAACCGGCGCCTGTTCCTCTCGGAGGTGGCCACGCTGAAAAAAATACTCCCGCTGCCGGGACGCGGGGTCGAGATCGGTATCGGAAGCGGCCTCTTCGCCGTTGAACTGGGCATCACGGAAGGCATCGATCCCTCGCCGGCCATGCGCGCCAAAGCGGCGGAGCGTGGCCTGCGTGTCCTGGACGGGACCGCCGAGAACCTTCCCTGGGAGGACGGCGCCCTGGACTACGCTCTCATGGTCACCACTGTCTGCTTCCTGGACGATGTGGAACTGGCGTTCCGGGAGGCGGCCAGAGTGCTGAAAGCCGGAGGACGGCTGATCATCGGCTTCGTTGACCGGTCCAGCCAGATAGGCCGGATGTACCAGCTGAAAAAATCGAAGAGCAGGTTTTACGGGGACGCGGAGTTTTACACTCCCGCGGAAATTGCTTCCATACTGGCCCGAGCCGGGTTTACGGTGATCCGTACCCTGCAGACGCTCTTCGGGAACCCGAAGGACATGCACACCGTTCAGGAACCGAAACCTGGATACGGAGAAGGCGGTTTTATTGTTATTGACGCGAAAAGGAGCTGAACCATGAAGAAGATCGGCATTATCATCTGCGGAAGATACCAGACCTGCGGCGGCGGGAAATGCCTCCGCTCCATGCGCGAGCGCACCGGCGGCTTCGCCCGCTACCCGAAAGATGAAGAATTGCAGCTCGTGGGATATTCCTACTGCGGCGGCTGCCCCGGCGGCAATGTGGAATATGTGCCGGAAGAGATGATCAAAAACGGCGCGGAGGTGATCCACCTGGCAACCGGCCTGGTCGTGGGCTACCCCCCCTGCCCCCGCATTCGCGATTTCAAGGAATTTCTTGAAAACAAGTACAAAGTGGAGTGCGTCATCGGCACCCATCCCATCCCCCTCAAGTACCTCGAGGCCCACGGGCAGCTCTCCTCCTGGAAAAAGATGAACATGGACAAGATCGCCGGTCACCTCATGGAAGAGGACAGGGAGATCATGAAAGCCTACAATTAGTCATTTCCCTCCATCCAGCCCCGGGTGTCCGCGCTTCGGAGCCCGGGCGGTTTTCCTTTCAGGCGGGAATAGGCCGGGAATGACGCCTCCCGCCCCCGCTCAATGCCCCGCACTGAAAACACCTTGCATCTTTTTCCCCGTTCATGTACATTAGTACTGCTTCGCCTTGTAAAATCCATACAACCGTTCCACGCAGTACTGTTAATACAGATATCGATCCTCTCGACTCATGTAAGGAGATCCGTCCATGAACGTTTCTCACTATCTTTTTCTGCTCCCGATCGTTCTCATCATCGCGGCGGGCTGTTCATCGCCGCAGCAGCGGGACGGTGTTCCGGATGCAGGCGCGTGGGCCGTCCACGATCCGGACCGCCCGCTTCCAAAAGTCGTCACTCCCGGCGTCTGCGAGGCCGGCGCCCCCGCGGACGCAATCATTCTTTTTGACGGCGGCAGCCTGGACAATTGGCAGATGAGCGACGGCGCCGGTGCCGCCTGGAAAGTCGCACAGGGGTACATGGAAGTGGTCAAAGGGACAGGCACGCTCCAGACCAGAGACGCATTCGGCGACTGTCAGCTGCACATCGAATGGGCCGCACCCGCCGTGGTGGAAGGCGACGGACAGGGGCGGGGCAACAGCGGCGTTTTCCTTATGGGCATCTATGAGGTCCAGGTGCTCGACTCCTACGACAATAAAACCTATGCGGACGGCCAGGCGGCCGCGGTGTACGGTCAGTACCCGCCGCTTGTCAATGCCTGCCGTCCCCCGGGGGAGTGGCAGAGCTACGACATCATCTTCCACGGTCCCCGTTTCGACAAGGATGAATCCCTGCTGCGGCCCGCGACCATGACCGTGATCCACAACGGCGTGCTGGTGCAGGACCATGTCATCCTCACCGGCCCCACGGCCCACAAAGCCAGGCCGCCCTACAAGTTGCATCCTGAAAAACTGCCGCTCTCGCTTCAGGACCACGGCAACCCGGTGCGATTCCGCAACATCTGGATCAGAGAACTGGAATAGAGACAGGAGCATTGCCATGAAACATGACGCTACGTCCCGCAGGGAATTTCTCAGGAAATCGGCCGGACTCGGCGCCGGGCTGCTGCTGGCCCGGGGCGCCGCCTGCACGCCGCGGGAGCCGGTCTCGTACGATGCCCTGAAGGGCAAAAAAATCCTCATGGTATGGGGCGGCTGGATGGGACACGAGCCGAAAAAATGCATCGACATATTCGCACCCTGGGCCCGGGAGCAGGGGGCGGATGTCACGGTCTCGGACACGCTGGACGCCTATCTGGACGCACCGCTCATGAACAGCCTCGACCTTGTCGTCCAGGTGTGGACCATGGGCACGATAACCGGCGACCAGGAAAGAGCCCTGCTTGACACCATAAAAGGCGGCACCGGGCTGGCCGGCTGGCACGGCGGCCTGGCCGACTCCTTCCGGCAGAACACCGAATACCAGTTCATGGTCGGCGGCCAGTGGGTCGCCCACCCCGGCGGCGTGATCGACTACCGGGTGCGGATCACCGATAAAAAGGATCCGGTAACGAGGGGACTGGCCGATTTCGCCATGCATTCGGAGCAGTACTACATGCACGTGGATCCCAATGTAAACGTGCTGGCATCCACCACGTTCACCGGGGACCATGCCCCATGGATAGACGGCTGCATCGTGCCGGTCGTCTGGAAAAAGACCTATGGCAAGGGCAGGGTATTCTACACCTCCCTGGGTCATGTAGCAGCGGATTTCACCGTACCGGAAGCGAGGGAAATCGTCAGGCGGGGCATCTGCTGGGCCTCTGAAAGCAGATACAAGCCGACGGAACCGTGGGTCAAACCTGTATACAGATAATCATCAATTCTGAAGAGAAGGAGTCATATATGTCCAGACCCGTGACACTCTTTACCGGCCAGTGGGCCGATCTTCCCCTGGAGATCCTGGCGAAAAAAGTATCCGAGTGGGGATTCGACGGCCTCGAACTCGCCTGCTGGGGCGACCACTTCGAAGTGGACAGGGCCCTGGCCGATGACGGGTACATTCCCGCGAAACGGAAACTGCTCGAAAAACACGGACTGGCCTGTTATGCCATCAGCAATCACCTGGTGGGCCAGTGTGTCTGCGATCCCATCGACAAGCGGCATCAGAGCATCCTTCCCGGCCGCCTCTGGCAGGACGGCGATCCGGAAGGAGTCAGACAGCGCTGCGCGCAGGAGATGATCGATACGGCCAAAGCCGCGAAGCTGTTCGGTGTCGACACGGTAAACGGCTTCACCGGCAGCAGCGTCTGGTCCATGCTCTACTTTTTCCCGCCGACGAGTCAGCAGGACATCGACGCGGGCTTCAGGGATTTCCGGGACCGCTGGCTGCCCATTCTGAACGCGTATAAAAAAGAGGGGGTACGGTTCGCTCTGGAGGTGCATCCCACCGAAATCGCCTATGACATCATCACCGCTGAACGGGCCGTGGCCGCGGTGGACGGGCATTCGCACTTCGGATTCAATTTCGACCCCAGCCACTTCATGCATCAGTTCGTGGATCCGGTGATGTTCATAGAAACATTTCCGGACAGGATTTTTCATGCCCATGTCAAGGATTCCCGAGTGCAGCTGACCGGCCGGAACAGCATTCTCGCCTCCCATCTTGACTTCGGCGATCCCCGGCGCGGCTGGGATTTCGTCTCTCCGGGACGGGGGGACGTGGAATGGGATCCCATCATCCGCGCCCTGAACAGGATCGGCTACCAGGGACCGCTTTCCATCGAGTGGGAGGACAGCGGCATGGACAGGGAGTTCGGGGCCCGCGAGGCCCTGGAAATGATCCGTGGTGAAGATTTCACGCCGTCCGATGTCGCGTTCGATGCGGCGTTCGCCAAGGAATAACGCCGCCACGCACCATTCTTGTCAATGATATACATGGAGAGAGGACAATGGGAGAAGAAACCGGTTTCACCACCATGACAGGCCCGAAGGCGACGGGAACCGCGCCGGAGATCGGCGTCGGCATGCTCGGATACGCCTTTATGGGAAAAGCGCATACCAACGCCTATAAAAAAATACCCTACCTGATCTATCCGCCTCCCGCGATGCCGAAACTGGTCGGTATCTGCGGAATGGTCGAGGAGGAAGCGGCGGAAGCGGCCCGGCGCTACGGCTATACGGATCACTTTACCGACTGGCGGAAAATGCTGGACGATGACCGGATCACCCTTTTCGACAACGGCGGCCCCAACAATGTGCACGCCGAACCCTGTATTGCCGCCGCGGAAGCGGGCAAACACATCATCTGCGAGAAGCCGCTGGCCCGCACGGCTGCAGAGGCGAAGACCATGCTCGATGCCGCGAAAAAGGCGGGTGTCAAACATATGACCGCCTTCAACTACCGTTTTATCCCCGCCCTGATCCAGGCGAAAAAGCTGATCGACAGCGGAGCGCTGGGACGGATCTATCACTTCCGGGCCCAATACCTGCAGGAATGGATCATGCCTCATTACAAGACCCCATTTATCTGGCGTCTTGACAAAAAAACGGCAGGCAGCGGCGCCCTGGGCGATCTCGGCGCCCACATCATCGACCTGGGCCGCTTTCTCGTGGGAGAGATGAAAAGCGTCAGCGCCGTGACCCGTACATTTATCAGCAACCGCCCGTCGCCCGACGGTAAAAAAACCCATACCGTGGATGTGGACGACGCCTTTGTCGCCACCGTGGAGTTCGAGAACGGCGCCATCGGCACCCTGGAAGCCTCCCGCTACGCCGCCGGCCGGAAAAATCACCAGGTGATAGAGATAAACGGTGAAAAAGGAAGCATATTCTTCGACCTGGAGCGGATGATGAACGAGCTCCAGGTCTACTGGGTTGACGAGGACCCGCAAGAGACCCAGGGGTTCCATACCGTCCTCGTTTCCGAAGCCTACCATCCCTGGTGGAACAACTGGTGGCCCCACGGGCATATCATCGGCTGGGAGCACCTGTTCGTCCATGAGCTGACCCACCTTCTCGACTGTATCGTCAACGACAAATCCGTATCTCCCTGGGGCGCTGATTTCGAGGACGGGTACCGGGCCGCGGTCATCTGCGACGCGATCCTCGCATCGGCGGAGAAACGGGTTCATGTGGACATTGTCTATTAGAACAGCCGGAAAAACCGTTAGGGAGAGTGTTACATGTCTGAGAAAAAAGTTTTAAACAGAAGGGATTTCCTCAAATCGACCGCAGCGCTGTCCGCGGGGGCCTTCGCTGTACCGACGCTGATTCCCGCGTCCGCGCTGGGGAAGAACGGGGCTGTCGCCCCCAGTATGCGTATCACCATGGGCTGCATCGGCATCGGCAATATGGGCACCAGTAACATGCGCTCGTTTCTTGAGCTCGATGACGTTCAGATCGTGGCGGTCTGTGATCTTGACAGCACCCGCCTGCAGCAGGCCAGGGAGATAGTCGACGGCAAATACGGCACCGGCGCCTGCCACGCCTACCACGACTTCAGGGATCTGATTTCCCGAAACGATATCGACGTCATATCCATGGCCACTCCGGACCACTGGCACGCGCTCACCGCCGTCGCCGCCGCGGAATCGGGAAAAGACATTTACGGTGAAAAGCCGCTCTCTCACTGCATCGCCGAAGGCAGAGCCATGTGCGATGCCGTACACCGGCACGGCCGCATCTGGCAGACCGGCAGCTGGCAGCGGTCCGTGGCAAATTTCAGGCAGGCGGTTGAGATTGTCAGGAATGGGCTTATCGGCACCGTTGAAACCGTGCACGTCGGACTGCCCTCCGGATACAGCGTGAGCGGAACCGGAACGGACAAAGACTTCCTCATTCAGCCGCCGCCCCCCGAGCTTGACTACGACTTCTGGATCGGGCCCTCACCCTGGGCCGATTACTTCCCCGTAAAAACGCACTGGAACTGGCGCTGGCAGCTCGATTTCGGCGGGGGTCAGCTCTGCGACTGGATCGGACACCACTGCGACATCGCCCACTGGGGCCTGAACATGGACTACGATGCGCCTGTGGAAATCGAAGGCACCGGCGTCTTTCCGAAAACCGGACCCTGGGATGCGCCGATATCGTACCGGGTCAACACCCGTTACCGCAACGGTGTCGCCATGACCATCGCGGGAGGGCAGGATGACATCAGTATGGGGGTCAAATGGTTCGGAGAGAACGGCCGCTGGGTTTACGTGCGCCGGGGCGAGATCGACGCAAATCCGAAAAGCCTGCTCGATGTTCAGTTCGGGCCCAATGACACACGCGTGTACTATTCCGATAACCACCACCGCAACTTCATCGACTGCGTCAAGACCCGGCAGCTGACCATCACCCCCTGTGAGGTGGCCCACCATTCACAGATCCCGGGGCATCTGAGCAATATCGCCATCAAACTCAACCGCCTGATCCGGTTCGATCCGAAAACCGAACAGATTATCGGCGATCCCGCGGCAAACGCCATGCTGAGCACTCCCATGCGCGGCCCCTGGCGCCTCTAACAGTATTCGTGAATATCAAAGGAGACAGATCATGATAAAACGAGTCACAGTATGCACGCTGGTCCTGCTGAGCCTCTTTTCGCTGAGCCTGCTGCAGGCCCAAATCCCGGACGACTCGGTCGGAATCACGCGGGAGAATCTGGCCCAAAAGCTCTCGGCGTCTCTGGAGGCGGCCTCGCGGTATCAGTACGGCGAAAACAGGGAGGCCCTCTACGATATCGACGTGATTGTACAGTTCGTTCTCAATAACGCCGACACCCGGCCGCTGATGGAAAAACGGTTCCTGAAATTCCTCGACTCGGATGCATCGCCGGCGGCGAAGCAGTTTGTCTGCCGCAAGCTGAGCCTGGTGGGATCGAATACATCGGCCGGCGTCCTGGAAAAGCTGCTGCGGGACGAGGCCCTGGCCGAATACAGCCTCTACGTCCTGGAACGCATTCCCGGTGCGGCCATGGATAACATTCTCATCAGGGCTCTTGCCTACACCGGGGGGACGATCAGGATACGCGTTGTCAACGCGCTCGGCATACGGCAGTGTGAGAAGGCCGTGGACCGGCTCATTCCCTTTGTATACGGGAATGATGAGGAGACCGCGAAAGCGGCGCTTACCGCTCTGGGGAGAATCGGAAATGAAACGGCGCGTGCCGCCCTGGATGAGGCCCGGCTGACACTGTTGGGCCCACTGCGCCTCCAGGCCATGAACAGCCTGCTGCAGGCGGCGGACAATCTGGCTGCATCCGGAGACACGAAAACGGCAATGAGGATGTACACCTCTTTCTGCGCTCCGGACAATATCCGGGCGGCCGCACTCAACGGTATATTCAACGCGGCACCGGAGAGCGCCGGAGACCGGATTCTGCGGGTTCTCAAGGGAAATGACCGTCAGCTCAAAGCGGTCGCCATCAGGCGGATAAGCAGAAAGCCGGCCGTGGACCGCATCACCGACATCGCCGCCCTTCTGCCGTACCTGGAACCTGATAATCAGATCAAGCTGATCACCGCCCTGGCTGCAGTCGGTGACAAGGCGGTGCTGGCTGACGTTACCGCCCTCACCGGTTCCGGAGACAGTGAGGTGCAGATCGCTGCCGTTAGCGCTCTCGGTGATCTGGGTACCGCGGAAACGGTCCCCCAGCTCGCGGAAATCGCCGCCGCCGGTGACAGCCGGAGCGGGGCTGCCCATGAGGCGCTCTGCCGGCTTGCCGGCGCAGACATCGATGCCGGGATCGTCTCTTTGCTGAAGACCGCGGAGCCGCCGGTGCTCACCGAACTGCTCCGCTGCACCGGCGAACGGCTCATGAAAACAGCCGCGGCATCGGTAATCCCCTTCCTTTCCCATGAAGACGGACGTGTTGTCCTGGAAGCGGTACGGTCACTGGGGATTATCGCCGGACCGGAACATCTCGAGCCGCTGCTGCGGACCTTGATTGACGCAAAGGCACCATCGGTCCGGAAAGCGTGTGTCACCAGCATCGTCATGACCGCCCGCAGAAAAGGGGATGTGGACTCGCCGGCAGCGGAAACGATCGCGGCCTACAGCGCATCACTCCCGGCGGACGCACAGTCATCCCTCATGCAGGTCATCGGTGAACTGGGTGATGTGAACGGCCTGCCCCTGGTTCGGAGCGCGCTCGACTCCGGAAATCCGGAAGTGAAAAAAGGCGCCATCGCCGCCCTCACGGCCTGGCCCGACAGCAGACCGCTGGAGCATCTCTGGCGGACGGCCGAGGCCGATCCGAAGGGCCCGGCGGGCATCCTCGCGCTTCGCGGCTATATCGGTCTGGTGAGAAAAGATACCGCGATCAAGGATGACGACAAGGCCGCGCTCTACAGAGCGGCCTGGGATCTGGCCGCGGAGAAGACCGAGAGACTGCAGGTGCTCGGCGCCCTGGGCCAGCTCGCCGCGCCGGACGCGCTGGAGTTAGCCGCCGCGGCTCTGGCCGATCCCGGCCTGCAGGCCGAAGCAGAGATCGCGGTCATTCAGGTGAGCCGCAGAATCTGGAAGGATCATCCGGAGCTGACGAAGAAGGTCCTCGGGATGCTGTTGGAAAAAACCGGGGATGAAAACAGAAAAAATCAGGCTGAGAATCTGCTGGGACAGATAGAACAGTAACCGCCGGCATCCGGCTGTTCCACAAATTTAAAAATCCCGCCCCCCCGCAAGGAGGGCCGGGATTTTTTTCATATGCACCGATGTGCCGCCCGATCAGGGGGAGCACTCCCCGAAAAGGCGAAATTCGCCGTGATCATCGACAATCATCGCCGCGCACTCGTCCCGCTGTTTGCAGAACCGGCCTGTTTCTTCCTCATCCATCACCATAAACGCCGTGGAGAGCGCATCCCCTTCCGCCGCGGCGGGACAGAGGCTCCAGGCGGCGATCCGGCCTGTCACCGGTTTGCCGGTGCGGGGATCGAGAATATGCTCCCCCTTTTCCAGGCCCGAGCCGCTCAGGCAGCGCCGGACGAGATTCAGTTCCTTCAGGACCGTGCCGGTCGCGGGATGGCTGATGCTCACCCTCCACCCCTTTTCCCCCGGCGGCGGATCCAGGGCCAGCACCGAGCTGCGGCCGCCGCTGACAAGTGCCGCGGGGATCTCCCACTCATCCAGGAGGCCGGCGATTCGGTCCACCGCGTACCCCTTGCCGATGCCTCCCAGATCGATCTGCGCCCGGGGATGGGTGCGTGTGACCGTATACGTATGGGGATCGAACAGGAAAGGCGGTTCCGGAGCGCTCCCCGCGGGACGGACGGCCGTGCCCAGCGTGACATCGAACGCCCCCCCGGTGGCCATGGTGATCTCACTGCTGATCCGCAGGCATTCGTACGTATCCATACCGATGGTAATACTGCTGTTGAGCGGGAGGCCGTTGAGACGCGAGATATCGCTGTTCTCGATGAACCGGCTGAACTCCTGCTCCAGCCGGTCGCATTCCGCCCAGGCCGCGGCTGCGGCCTGATGAGCGTACCGCCGGTCATCATGAATCACCAGCAGAGAAAAAACCGTGGCCATGGCCTCATGGCTGAAACGGGACGCTCGCCGGGATCCTACGCCGGGTATCTCGACGGTACCGGCGGTGTCAGCCATTGTCCGCCCCGGACTGTGCCAGCCTGTCCATGAGATCCTTGCGGACATACCCCCTGATCTCGACATTGGGCCGCAGATAGACGGGTTCCGGAAAAACCGGCAGGTAGAGATGCGTCTCTCCCGGGGGCGGCAGTTCATAAACCTGTTTCAGGACCGCTCCCTCAAAACGGGGGAACGCGATTATCACCGGAGCCGCGGGCAGGTGCGTATCCACAAAGGTCCACCATCCCGTATTGGGAAGGTCGCGGAAGTACCAGGGAAGCGGCCAGTAATCATGTTCAGGAGCGACCACCTCGATAAACATGCCCTTCCTGTCCGGATGCACGGCCGCGAGTTCGTGCACCCGGCGGCTCATCGCCGGAATATCCCGGGTTGTCTGGGCGTAAACCCAGGGATTGCGGGGATCGGTGTCGTACGTGAAATTGAGCAGCCACGACTGCCGGCCGTAATATCCGGCAGCGGCGGTGAACACGATTATCAGGACGATTCGGAAAGCGGGACGGCTGCTTGCCCGGAACAGAACAGCGGCGCCGAACCCCGCCAGAAGCACGAATCCGTGATAGAAGCCCAGCATGGACCAGGGGGTTTTATAGGGCAGCAGCGAGTAGCCGCCGGAGAGAATGAGTGCATAAAAAAGCAGGAACTTCCTGAGTCTTCGGTCTTCGAACGTGACGCCGTATCCGGAAATGATGCCGGCAATGCCTGTCAGGGACAGTACCAGCAGCGGCATTTCCCTCCAGGTGATCCGGCCGCTTACCGGATCGACAAGCAGCAGCCTGAAATAGTAATCCCACGGGTGCTGATGCCACTCGTGGGAAGCCGCCTTCCCTGCGTAGTTGACATAGGTGAGCACTGAATCGATGATGCCTGAGGGATGGGTGAAGAAGGATGAATAGAAGAGCGCCGACACCGCGACGGCCGCGGCGGCCGCGCCCACCAGATGCCCGAAGAGTTTGAACGGCTGGAACGGTTTTCCCGGTTCGCCCTCTCTCCCGGCAAGCACCGTCAGCAGCAGAGCGAGCCCCATTGCCCCGACGGAAAGGACGGCGGTCTCCTTTGACGCGTGCATCAGCCCCAGGCAGATTCCAGCCGCGACCGCCCAGCCCCAGCGGCGGCTGCGCGCGTAGCGGAAGCCGCAGCCGATCACGCCGAACACCGACGCGGTCAGCAGCATCTCCTGGATGTAGTACCGGCTGTAAAAGACCAGAGCGGGAGCGAGAGCAGTCGTGACAGCCGCGGCGGCCAGCGCCGTCCTGCTCATCCCCTGCCGCAGTAACAGCAGCCCCAGAATCAGCAAGAGTCCATATACGGCGGGCACGGTCCTCAGTGTCGTTTCAGTGACCTCGGCAATGGTCCGCGCGCCGCACAGCGCAGCAGGAATCAGCGTACTGTAATTGAGCAGCGGGCCGTGATACTCCACCGGATCGTAGCGGTACCGGTGCTGCTCCAGCAGCTCCCCGAATTTGATGCCGTGCACCGCCTCATCCGTGTGCATGGGCCGCTGATCCAGCAGGCACAGCCGCAGGGCCGCCCCACCCGCCAGAACCAGTAAGAAAAAGATAAAAGCCCAATTAACCGAAACTTTTTTCATCTCACTTCAATTCATAATTCAATGGACCAGACGTCGCTAACGCGGGTCTAATAATTCCAGTCACGCCTGGGCCCACTGCTCCCCGATCAGCGCCGCCGCCGCCGGCACCGTATCCTTCTTGTCCCCGATGGAGCCGCACTCGAGGCTGATAAAATCACGGTACCCGATCATCTTCAGCCCGCGCAGTCCCTCGATATAATTATCCCCTTCGTCCTCACCGGGCATCTTGCGCCGTTTTCTGCTCGCGATGTGGACGTGATGCAGGTAATCACCGGCGGAAATAAATGCCCCCATGTCACTGGTCTCTTCCCAGGTCATGTGCCAGAAATCCCCCATCAGGGCGATGCCGGCATTGTCGACGTCCCGGCAGATGGAGGCGCCGTCCGCGACCTGCCGCAGGAAGTAGGCTTCCCTCCGGTTCAGGGGCTCGAGGAGTATGCGAGTACCGCATGTTTGAGCGTGATCTCCCAGATCGGCCAGCAGGGTCAGCAGCAGTTCCCGGGATTCTTTATGGGGCAGCGACTTCTGGCTGTTGAACGCGGGCACGATGATCAGGCCGGTGGATCGCAGTTCTCCGGCCGCTGTCAGGATCTCTTTCATACTCTTCACGGCCAGCTCTCTGGCGGCGGGATCTTCGGCGATCAGCCACCCCTCGAATCCCGCGCAGATGGCGCTGATCCGGATCGTACGGCCGCTGAGCGCACGCTGCAGCTCACCAATCCGTGACGCCAGTCCGCGCCCGCTCACTTCGAGCCCCGTGTACCCGTGCGCTTCCAGAAAATCGAGTTTTTCCGGCAGGGTGTCGCCCACGGCGAGCCACTCCTGACAGGAAAGGTTGAGCGTTGCCTTCTGCGGCGGGTACGGCGGCCGGTACTGCCGCGACGAACAGCCCGCGGCCGCGACCCCTGCCGCGGCGGCGGATACGCGCAAAAAATTACGACGATCTATTGTCATGACATGTCTCCTGTTACTGAAGCGGACCGGTTATTCCGAGCCGGGAATCGGAACGACGGCCGGCATATTCACACTTCCCAGGCGGTAGGATGCGGGCCCCAGCCGCAGGTCCGAATTCATCATCTCCTCCCAGGTAACCTCTCTGCCGGTGTAGGCGGAGATGCGTCCCATGACCGCAGCCAGTGTGGAAATCGCGGTATTTTTGGCCTCGTTAATCGGGACGCCGGTCCTGATGGCGGTCACCAGATCAGTGTGCTCCTGCACATAGGGGGACTTCTCACCCGACACCTCTTCTCCCTCGTCGTTGAGCCTGGTCCTGGGAGTGAATTTCCAGGCCGCTGAGCCGTCCCGCTTGTAGATGGTGCTGTGACAGTCGCTGGATCCCCGGGTTCCCTGGACGAATTCGGAGACGGAGTTCGTGCACCCGTTTATCTGCCGGCACATGCTGTGAAAATGGCGGCCGTCATCGAGGACGAAATCAACACTGAAAAAATCATACTGATCTCCGGTCACCCTCCGCTGTCTGCTTCCGAAACCGAGAGCCTTTACCGGATGCGCGCCGGTGAACCAGTTGATGACATCGATGTTGTGCACATGCTGTTCAACAATATGATCACCCGACAGCCAGCACCAGTTGACCCAGTCCCTGATCATCCACTCCATTTCCGTCCAGCCGGGCTTTCGCAGCTCGTACCAGAGCTGCCCACCGTTCCAGTAACAGGCGGCGGACACGATGTCGCCGATGGCGCCGCCCGCGATCTGTTTGTAGGTTTCCACGTAGGACCGCTCATGCCGACGCTGGGTGCCGGTCACCACGCTCAGGCCGAAGGCCTCGGCCCGCTCGGCGCTCTCCATGATCGAGCGCGCGCCCACGGGATCGACGCAGACCGGCTTTTCCATAAACACGTGCTTTCTGGCGTTGACCGCCGCCGCGAAATGCTCGGGACGGAAATGGGGCGGTGTCGCGAGGATAACGACATCGACACCGGAGCCGATGACTTTCTCAAAGGCGTCGAATCCGACAAAGCAGTGCTCATCCGCGATCGTTTTGCCGCTTTTCTCCTCGATCTTCGCACGCGCCGAATTGAGCCTGTCGGCAAAAACATCGCCCAGGGCGGTCACGGCGAGCGAGGGACCGGCCTCGAGAAAATTGACCGCCGCGCCCGTTCCCCGGCCGCCGCATCCGACAAGACCGGCTTTCAGCACCGGACCGTCCGGGGCCGTTTCCAGCATCGGCGGCAGTCCTTCCGGTTTTTTTGTTTTGGAACAGGCCAGCGCCACGGTTCCGGCTGCCGCCATGGCGCCGATGAATCCTCGTCTCGTGAATCTCGTTTCTTCACTCATGGTTTCACCTCGCTTCTGGATTGTGTTATATCTGCTCTATCGTTTTACTCCGGATGATTTGCCCTCACCACCCTGAACCCGACATCGAAACAGTCCGAGTACCACCAGACGCTTTTCGGCATCTGGGGATCGGTAAGCAGCCACGCCTCCTTCCGGGTGTGATCCCGGGCGGCGCTGCGCAGGTCCGCGGCATCCGACAGGTATGAACCGCCCCTGATAACGTGCTCCCTGCCTGAAGGCGGTCCGGCGGGATTTCGCAGTGTGCCCTGCTCCAGCCGCCGGGAATACGCGTCGGCGGCGTACCAGTCGCGGCAGAATTCCTTCACGTTCCCGTACATGTTTTCCAGGCCGAAGGGATTGAGCCGTTTTTCTCCGGAGGGATGGGTGCGGCCGCCGCTGGTCATGTCGTACCAGGCGTACCGCTGAATGACTGCCGTATCGGCACCGATGACGCGGTTGATCCAGCGGCGCTGGGTGAAATCAGCCGGGTTCCCGGGGAAAAAGTAGGGACCTGAGGCACCTCCCCGGGCGGCATACTCCCATTCCGCCTCGCTGGGCAGCCGGTAGCTGACCCCGGTCTTCCGGGAGAGCCAGGCGCAGTACTGCTCCGCCGCGTGATGGGTCATGGTGATCGCCGGCCTGCTCCCTCTGCCCCACCCCTGATCGGGGCTGCCGTAGGGGGGTGTCGGGCCGGTGACCCCGTCAAGCTCAGCCGCTTCGGCAGCGGTAATCGCCTTGAAGGGGACGCCGGTCTCCCGGTAGAACCGCTCCCATTCCCGCCAGGTCACTTCGGTTCTCCCCATCCAGAACGAATCGATCGTTACCTCGTGCATGGGGCCCTCGTCATCTCCGCGATACTGTTCCGAAGGCGGACTCCCCATGCGGAACCGGCCTCCGGGAACCGCCACCATTTCGAAAACGACATCGCTGCCGGGGATCGCCTCAGCGTAATCGATAAACAGACGCGTCGACTCCGGCCGCGGCGGCAATGTCGACACCGGCGGGGCCGTCTCTTCCTCTATGGACACATCCACCTCGGCCAGAGTACTGTAGTGCCCCACGTGCAGATGACAGTTGATGCAGCGCACCTCACCTTTTTTATGATAATAGTACACGTGGGCATCCGTGCCTTTGACCGAAAGACTGTCACTGAACAGTTCGGCGTGACAGGCGGTGCATGAGGCATCATAGGTATAGGTCACCGCGTGTGCCAGGGTGCTCTTCAGTTCCCAGTCGATGGCTGCCGGGTCCTTGAACAGCTCACCCCAGAGATCCCTGACTCCCAGACGGGCTTTTTCAGTCAGATAGCGGACTCCGCCGGGCGGCAGGTGACACTGCACGCAGTGCACGATGACACCGCTCCTGTTTTTATAGTGGGTCGACTGTTTCCAGGTGTCGGTAACATGGGGGTGTGAGTGACAGCTGCTGCAGAATCTGTCGGAGGCGGTGATTTTCAGTGACCAGGAACCGGCGAGGCAGAGCAGGCATCCGATCACCATGCCGGAGAGAACGCGACGAAAACCGGGCCGTTTTAGCAGACGTGGAGAAAGGGCCATGCCAGTTCGATTCCTCAATGGTGAAAACCCGTTGCGTAACGGGCACCCTGCACAGGGGTGCCCGCATCGGAATTGTCATATATGTCAGAATGTAAAAAGGTCAGCGGTTACTGCAACGGCTTGCCGTACACTTCCACTTCAATCCAGTGGTTCAGATCGTTATTATTATTGCCGGCGCTGTGCAGCCTCACATAACGGGCGTGAACACCCCTGGCGTCGACGAGTTTTCCTTCGGCGGTCTCCACATAATGGTAATCCTTCCCGACGCCCAGACCGGATGAGTTGTCGAGATCGTTGTTGAAGAGTGTCGTCACCCCGGTGACGAAATCGGGATCGTTTGATGTCTGCACAATCACATCGAAATAGACCCGCGCCTGCTTGTGAAAATGCCACATGACAATTGCGTAGATGGCGCACTCTTCCTCGAGATCGATGGTGATATACTGCTGGAAGGGACCCAGTTCCACGAAATAGCCGTCGTCCGCATCTTTCTCGCCGTCGGTGATCATCGGGATCTCGCCGATCACCGGAAAATCGTCGGTAGAGGTGACCGGCTTGCCGAGAGCGACATTCCTGGTCCCCTCGGGGGCCAGGAAGGGCGGACGGGGATGTCCCAGCGGCTTCTCGAGTTTCTCCACATTCATATTCTGGGGGGTTCCGATAAACATGGCCTTGGGAAGATCGATGCGTATCGGGACCAGTTTTTCCTGCGCGCCCGCGAGACCGGCGGTCAGAAACAGCAGCAGGAGCACGGTACCTGTTTTTCGTGTCATACTTAACTCCGTATTCTGTTGAGCAGTCTGCTGATCAGGCGGTCCATGCCCAGTATCTTCCCGGTGGGAAAGAGAAAGAGGACAAACAGCGCCGCCAGCTCGACTATGTTTTTATTGACGATAAGATAATTCCCCTCGGAAGGAATCGTATAGTAAAGGCCGACCAGCGGCGGATTGCAGACGTAGTAGAGCAGGATCAGCGCCATGCCCGCCAGCGATGCTGCGCGGGTAAAGGCGCCGACGATCAACCCCAGACCGATGAAAATCAGCCCCCAGATATTGAGAAAATTGACCGCATCCATGACTGCCTCATTGGCTGCCATGGCGTGGAACAGACCGGAAAAGAGCCATTTTGACTGCAGCAGGTATCCCGCGGCCGTCCAGCCCGGTTTCATCAGTTTGGCGATCCCCTCATAGAGAAAATGCCAGCCGATCAGCACCCGCAGGGCCACCAGGCCCGCTACCTGCCAGTTCGTGTATTTTGTATCCAATGCCATCGAATCCTCTTTCGCTATGCACCCTTTGGTGATTCATCCGCTTCTACTGAATGCGGAACTCATCCTTTCCGTACCGCAGCCTCCTGGCCGCTTCGACCGCGTCATTCACTTTCAGCACGGTCACCGCGGTTTCATACCCGATGTCGGGAGGACAGTTGAGCGTTCCCGTCCCCCGTACGGCATTGAAAAAGTTCTCCAGATGAGGCTGATGATAGGGATCGGTAAAGGTCACCGGAATCTCGTGTTTGTCCGGGGAAACCGTTTCCCGCACGTCCAGCACGGCGCCGGCGGTATCAACGGGCAGGGAAGGCACCGGTTTGCTCAGGAGTCCCTGAGTGACCCACTGGTCCCACGGGGGCGCTGACGGTTCGCGGTAGACACCGCCCCGGTTGGCCGATTCGGAGATGTTGAGTGTGCCCTGATCGCCAAGGAAGTTCTCGAAATAGCCTTCGCTGCTGTTGGTGGTCAGGGTCTGGTAGCTCGCCCGCACCATGCCCTGGTCGGTCTCATATTCAAAAAGCGCCAGCACCGTGTCATACCACTCGTGGGTCGCCCTGTCATAATAGTCGGTGCCGCCGGAGGCCATGACCGCGGAGGGAGGCGTCTCGAGAAACCAGTTGAAGATATCGATCTGGTGCGACCCCAGGTCAACGATGGGTCCGCCGCCCAGCCCCCTGTACCAGCGCCAGTTCCGGAACTGGTGCATCGAAGCATATCCATACTTTTTCAGTACGGCCGGATCGATCGCGTACCTGGCGGGCCATCCCAGGTCGGGCTGCACAGAGCGGTTCCACTGACCGTTCGCCGAAGTGATCCTGCCCAGCAGCCCCGCCTCTTTTATCAGTTTTTCATAACAATGGATGTAGCGGGGATTGCTGCGGCGCTGATGGCCGATCTGCAGCAATTTCCCGGTGCGCCTGGCCGCTTCCACCATGCGGGCCGCGCCTTCGAGGGTGTTGGACATTTCTTTTTCACAGTAGACATCGAGCCCCGCTTCCAGACAGGCGATGGTCTGCTCCGCGTGCCAGAAATCGGGCGTGGCGATGAGCACGGCGTCCAGGTCCTTCTCTTTGTCGAGCATCTCCCGGTAATCCTCGTACCCGGTCACGTCATGCTTGTATTTCTGCAGGATGCGCACCGCCCGCAGCTGGTTGTAGTCGGTCCAGATATCGCAGACAGCCTTGAAGCGGATGCCGGGGATCTTGAGACAGGCGTTCATCAGTACCTGCCCCTCTGCCCCCGCACCGAGAAGGGCGATATTCAGGTCGGAGATATCACCGGCCGTGGTTTTTCGGACCGCGGCCGACTCCGATCGCTTGTCGGTGATTATTTTTCCCGCGAGCGCGGCTCCGAAAACGCCCAGCACCGGCACGGTGGCCATTCCCTGCAGGAAATCCCGCCGGTCCATGGTCGTGCCGTCAGCCGGCTTCTTCTCGCTTTTTCCCTTGTCGTTTTTCCCTTTGCTCATAACACCTCTTCGCTGTCGGATCATGGACCCGGCCCGCGCGCGGATCCGTTCACGGCCCGTTTCGCTATCTTACAGTTTCCAGCCTTCCCGGTACTCCATATGCAGGTACTCGTTCGCCTCATCGAGATTGGTAATCTGTCCTGTTTTTCCGTCATAGTGCAGCTTCATCTGCTTGTCCTGCAGCCGCACGGCCACATTCCCCAGGAGCATGGTTTCCGTTAACGGACCGGAATAGCCGAAATTCGTTGTCGTGGCCCCGGGATCTCCTTTCTTGCACGCCTCGATCCACTCTTCGTGAATGCCCGGGGACCGGGGAATCGTCTTCTCGGGCCGCTGGTATTCGCGCATTTTCGTCTCCGGAATGATACGGGCGTTGGTTCCGTAGCAGCCGCACATGATCGTCCCCTTGTCGCCGACAAGCAGCGTGCCGCCGCTGCTGTCACCCATGCGGCGCCCCTGCTCGATATACTCGGGACGGGGCGGCATCAGGCCGCCGTCGTACCAGGTGAGAGTCACCGGAGGCATATTCCCCCTGGCGGGGAACTCGTACTGGATGATCTCGGCCAGGGGCGGCGAATCGGCCGTGAACCTGGTCGAACTCGCCTGCACGGTGTCCGGATAGGTCAGCTTCAGCGGCCAGTAGGCCGTATCCAGAATATGGGCCCCCATGTCGCCCAGAGCGCCGGTGCCGAAATCCCACCAGCCGCGCCAGTTGAAGGGAAGGTAGTCGGGATGGTAGGGGCGCCATCTGGCGGGACCGAGCCAGAGATCCCAGGCCAGGGTCGGCGGCACCGAGGGGATCTCTTTCGGCGCTTCCTGTCCCTGGGGCCAGATCGGTCGGTCCGTCCAGCAGTGCACTTCCCTGATGTCGCCGATGGCGCCGTCCCAGACCCACTCGCACATAAGCCGCTGTCCCTCGCCCGCGTGTCCCTGGTTGCCCATCTGGGTGACGACGCCGGCTTTTTTCGCGGCCTCGTTCAGCATCCGTGCTTCGTACACCGTATGGGTCAGGGGTTTCTGGACGAACACGTGTTTTCCCGCCCTGATCGCGGCCATGGCGATCACCGCGTGGGTATGGTCGGGCGTGCTCACGGTCACCGCGTCGATGGATTTCTCTTTTTCCAGCATGACCCGGAAATCTTTATAGAATTTCGCTTTGGGGAAATAATCAAACACACTCTTGTGAACATCGACCCCGTTCTCTTCGCCCACCTTGTGCTTCTGGGAGGCGCGCACTTCATCCACATCGCAGAGGGCGACGACCCGTTCACCCGCCATGGCGACCGAATCGGAGAACCCCTTGCCGCCGAGTCCGACGCAGGCGACAACGAGCGTATCGCTGGGCGCCTTGTATCCGGGACCACCCAGCACATGTCTGGGCACGATGGTGAAGGCCGCGGCAGCCGCAGCTGTCCCGGTCATGAACGATCTGCGTGAAATCGCTTTATCCGCTGCGGGTTTTTTCTTTTCACTCATGGCAGTTCCCTCGCAATATGGTAACGGTTTTCAGGATGGCAACGATGTTCAGGGTGACGGGTACGCGTGTACGATACCGCATGAATAAAAATATAACATTTTCCGGATACCAATTCAAGCAGAATAAAAAATAAAAGGAGACGGTCCCCTACGCCCTGCCCCGGATACTCCAACGAAAAACGCGAAAACAACGAAAGAAAAACTCACAAGACAGGGCCTCGAATACAATATGCCTGAGTTCTGATATCCCGCGTTCCAATTCAAAACTTGAGCCCATGGACAGTTGTTGATTGAATCAATATATGAGAGTATCACTATAATTTATTATTGTATCATTTTTCGTTCTTTTCGCGTCTTCCGTTGGAAATCTTCAATGCATGACGAAACGACCGACAGCTATACTTTATTCTTGTATGTTCCCCTCATCCGATTCCCCGCCACCCGCAGCACCTCCACCGCCATTTCCAGTGACTCGGCGATGTATTTCGCTCCCCCGCTTTTGGCGCCCTTGCTGTCGCTGCAGTCCCGGTTGCGCCAGGCGACTTCCACCTCTTTAATTCGTGTTCCGGATTCCTGCAGCACATAGAGAAGCTCGACGTCCCAGGCCGAGACCCTCCATCCCCTGGCCCGGGACGGCCTGCTGAACCAGCCCAGCCTGGGGAAGGCACTCACGAGGACCGACTTCCGGAAAAGCTTGAACCCGCACTGGGTGTCTTCGATCTGCGGGAGGATCACCAGCCGCCGCAGCAGTCCGAACAGCCTGCTGCCGGCCTTTCTCATCGCGGAATGACCCAGCCGCGCCTTTCCCCGGGAACCGATCACGGCATCATATCCCTGTTCGTAGGGAACCAGGAGTCTGGACAGTTCTTCGATGGGCGTGGATTGATCGAGATCGGTGAGCAGCACCGCTGCGCCCCGGGCCTCCTCGACTCCGGCCTTCACCGCGAACGGCTTCCCCCGGTGCACGGTTTCAAGGACGGTGACGCCTCCATATTTCCGGGCAACCACCGAGAGCAGGGCGAGGCTCTCATCCGTGGACCCGTCGTCGACGATGATCACTTCATGGGTGTACGGCCGGGTGCGCAGCCAGACGCACACCTCCGCCAGCCTGCCCGCCTCGATGTTTCTGGCCTCGTTGTAGCAGGGAATGACAACGGATAGAAAGATGGTGTCGGATGGTTCGTTCATGACGGAGGGTAATGTACGGATTCGGGGCGTAAATTGCTATAAAAAAAGGAGACAGGAGCCCGGCCCCTCGGCCCCGCCCCGAGTTTCCAACGAAAAGCACGAAAGAAACGAAAAATACAAGAAATTATGATGGATCAAGATATGTCAACCGATCGCACATTCTAAAATCAATGAAGAAACA
>JAFGRY010000052.1 GCA_016934955.1 bacterium
ATTGTCTTGAATGTAACACATAAACTTCCTGTTAAAGTGCCTGACCCGCAGTACTCATTTTTTCAAACTTTAACCGGACACTAGTGACCTAAAATGTAAAATCACAACCCTATTCTCGGCCGGATGCATAAAAACGATACCCGTGAATCCCATTGACGACCTTGTGACAAGCCAGGACTTGTCACAGGGTGCACGCTCAGAGCCGCGAAGCATTGCGTCGCTGCTTTCCTTAATCCTTTTTCTGTTTTTTTTCGTGTCTTTCGTTGGTGTCTTCAGGCATTGCGAAAATCAATAACGGACTGCCGGTACGCCTCGGGCGTCCCGATATCAAACCGTCTGCCCTTCGTGATGACGCCCGTGAATCCCTGCTCCCTGCGGAGCTGATCAAGACAGGATGTGAGCTGAAACTCACCGCCTTCCCGGTGGTTATGGGCGATGTTCTCTTCCAGGTAGTCAAATATATCCGGGGTCAGGACGTATTGGCCGAAAACCGTGAGAAATGTATTGTCGTCCAGCCCGGCCACCTGCAGGTGCTGCTTCGCGTAGTCCTGCATCGGCTTTTCCGCGAATTCAGTAAGCGCCAGGCTGTGCCCCTTCTCCTCCCAGAGCCCGGTGGCGCAGCCGAATTTGCCGATATCTTCTCCCGGCGTCTTTTTCAGCCCCACGACACTGTGTCCCGCCTTCTGGAATTCATCCAGCAGCTGTTTCGCGCAGGGGGTATCGGTATCGGAGGCGTACACATGATCACCCAGCAGAAGCAGGAACGGTTCTCCGCCCACCCATTCCCGGGTGCAGTAGACCGCGTGCCCGAATCCGTCCTGCAGGTCCTGGGTGATGAAGGTTATCCGGTGCCCGATATCCAGCAGGTACTGCACATACTGCTGGTCCTCTTTGGACAGCTTGTTGAAATTTTCGATCCTGGGCGGACTGCAGAAAAACTCCTCGAACAGCGGCTTGTCCGCCTTCTGCACAACGAGGCAGATCTCTTCGATGCCCGACTGCACCGCCTCTTCCACGATGGCAAGAATGATCGGCTTGGCCCGTCCCTGCCGGTCGATGATGGGAAAGAACTCCTTCTTCATCACCTTGGACGCGGGGAACACCCGGGTGCCGAATCCCGCAGCCGGGATCACCGCCTTCCGCACCTGCCGGCCTGACTGAATGGTCAGCTTCAGGCAGGGCATGCCCAGGTCCCGCTGGATAATTTCGATCACTTTCTGCTGGTCGTCTTCATTTCGCACCAGCAGCTGAGCCGTGCCGTCACCCTGGGATCCGACCCCCTTGCCGCCCAGCAGCAGCGGCTGGATCGGCTCATAGTCGAGCAGCGTATGAAGCACCGGTGCGGTCAGTTGCGCGGGACAGGCCGGCTGCAGGTGTTTGTCGAACTCGCTCTGGGCCCGCTTCATGAGGCTGCCCAGCCGCTCGCTGTCACCGGCGCGCAGCGCTTCGATCGCCTCGCCGGTAATCTCCCGGTTGATGGGACCAAGATATTTCTGCACATCCTTCTGGATATCGGTGTCGGCAAACGGGTAGCACTGGTTCAGCTTGCTCAGGATCTCCTTGGTGTCCTTGCCCGCATTCAAATCGACGATCACGAAGTGCTGATCCTTCGCCACGGTCAGCTCGTTCACGTCGATCCGTTCCCCGTCGAACACCATGGAAATGGGCCTGCTGCCGTAGGCGCACCCCTGGTCCATACGGCCGCAGCGGGACGGTGTGGTAATCTCGCCCAGATAGGCGAACTCCATTTCGCCCCGCACCGTCATTTTCAGATCGTAGATACGGTTGAACGCCCGGGCGATGAGCACGCAGATGGCGGCGCTGGAGGAGAGCCCCTTCTTCACCGGCAGATCGGTAAGGTAGTTATCGATCTCCAGTCCGTGCACCCGGTAGTGGGTGAGCACCTGGTAGGCGACTCCCGCGGCGTAACTGAAGAATCCGCCCGCCTCAGCCTCGGCCAGCAGGGCCTCCGGTTCCATGGGCAGTTCGAAGGTCCCCTTCCGCAGTCCTTGTCCCCCGGATGTGTGCAGAACAAGCTTGTTTGGATGCGGGCTGACCTGTGCGTGGATGCCCTGGTTGGTACCGGTGATTAGGGTAAGCCCCTTCTCCAGCTCGCCGTTGATCCGCCGGTAGCCGCCGGCCCAGTCACTGTGCTCGCCGAACAGGCAGATGCGTCCGGGTACGAATATCTTCATGCCGCTCCCCGTTGTTGTGTCATGTTGCCTCTTGCATGGACAGGATCAATACCGCCAGCTCACCGTATCACATGCCGCGGTCGCCGATTCCAGCGCCCGTTTCTCCATCTGCAGGGCATGCCAGGCATGGTAGCTCATCTCCTCGCCCGTCTTCGGATGCACCATCTCGCCGCTCCAGCAGTGCGGTTCCCTGTCCCCGTAATGGATGGTCCCCGCGTAATAGGGATCGGTGGTGCTCTCGAGAAATTCCTCCAGGAGGTAAACGGCATTGTTCAGGTGAAAACTGTCCATGTCCCCCACCGAGACGTGGATCTTGCCGGTCAGGGAAGGGCCGATGGTCTTCCAGTCCCGCTCCAGAATATACCGAAGGTCATAGTGCTCCTTCCAGTACGCGGCGACCTCATGATCGATCTCTCCGGTCAGCTTGTCCCAGATTCGCGCCGGGTACCCGTCCGGGCCCGCCGGACTGTATACCGCCTCCCAGATATCCCACTGACCTCCTGAACGGGAACGGGTGCCCAGGGCCAGTTCCCGGTGGTTCTGCTCCCGCACGGTGGAGAGCACCTCTCCCAGGGGGGTGCGCTGCCCGGGCCGCTCGGTCTTTTTCCAGGGACTTTCCAGAAAATAGGCGTTCTCATTCTCGTAGATATTCACGATCTGGTACGCCCTGAAATCCACACCGTCGGGACAGCCGGCCCAGCAGCCGTTGTACTGATCGGGATAGAAGACCTGCACGCCCAGCGCCGACCAGCCGCCCGTGGAACCGCCGTAGAGGAAGCGGGCCCAGGGTGTGCCCAGACAGCGGAACTGTTTTTCGATATACGGGACGAGTTCATAGGTGATCGCATCACCGTAGGGACCGACATTTTCCGAATTGACCGCATAGGAGTCGTCATAATAGGGGCAGGGATGCAGCGGCTTGATGACGATCATCCGCGGCGTATCCGGGGCTATCCAGTCGAGATAATTACGGTAGGCATACTCCTGGAACCGCCTCATCCTCCGGTCCCCGTCAGGGGCGGGCGGCGTTTCACTGAAGCCTCTGAAATCCGGCGAAAAATGATCATGATTTATCATCAGCGGGTAGCGGGCCTCCGGATGCTCCTCATAACCGTAGGGCAGAAGCACATGAGCCCCGATGTACATGGGCCGGCCCCAGAATTCGCTGAGCAGTCTGCTTTTAATCTGTATGTGTTTGATATATCGTGTATCCTCCGGGGGGGTTACGGGAGGAATCACCCTGTCCAGCGTCAGTGTGATCTCGCCTCCAAGAGGATCGTAATCGATCTCCGCCGGCGTCGAGTAGAGGTTTCCCGGCGCCCGGTTCCAGTGCTGTCCCTCACCCCGGTCCATGGGCAGTTTCACTACGTGCCCGTCGCTGCGGTGAAATGTTTCATACAGGTGGATCAGCGCCTGCACCGTGTACCGCCCGGCCGGAATATCCGCTATGCTGGGCAGGGGATAGCCGAACGCAGAGCCGTCGATATCCGCTGTCTCTCCCGGGTGCAGCCCCTCGATATCGATGCCGAACACAAGCTGGCTCCGGGCGCCGTCGCTGATCTGAAAGCGGGGTTCTCCATCGGGATCGTTCGATATGAGCAGCAGCAGCCTGCCGTCCACCGGTTCGCTGTGCAGGTCCGCGGGAAAGGATACGGAAAAACGGGGGCCGCTCCCGCTGTCGCCGCTTCGGAACTGCGGCAGGCTGGTACAAACAGCGGCAAACAGCATGGCCAGGGTGAGGATCAGTCGGAACGATGTCTGTTTCATAGGGTGTTCCTCCTATAGAGGATACAGGGATAAGCAGCCGGGTGCCCGGCCGGGGGCACATTGCATCACAAGTAACATCCTGAAAAATGAAATTGCAGGCTGAAAGATAACAAATTCAAGCGGGAAAAGCCAATGGTTTATCCGGGCCGCACCCCTCCTGTGCCGCGTGCACGTTTTTAAAAACCGCGATCCTCACCTTCTCAAGGATGAACGCGGCACCAGAGGGGCCAAGAGAATACATATCATGTATGTATAATTACTTTTTTTCTTGGCATTTTCTATTATAAACATACTACAATCAATTTTAAATGAAACTATTTGGCTGCTGATACGGTAACGTGACTGTTATCTTCTCACCTGCAGGCCGAGCATCGCTTCCATCGGATCAAAATCACGATCGTTGTGCAGCAGCGCAAAGTCGTTCTCAATACAGAATGTCGCGATAATGACATCGATCGTCTTGTGGACGGTTACACCGCCTCTTCGCAGTTTTCGAAAATTTTGCGCTGCCAGCAACGCAATCTCCTTCCCGACAAAATCATGATACTCCAGGGTATCCATAATCTCTTTCGCAGCCTGGTAGTCTTTCTCGTTACGAAACCCCTGGAGAAATTCCGTCATGATGAGATCGCCGGTAATGATCCGGCTGTGACCCAGCTCATAGTCAAGTAAGGCTGTATGGGGCGCATCAACGCCGTTCACATAGTCAATCCAGACAGAGGTATCAGCTACAATCACGTATCCGTTCTCATTTTATCGAGATCACCTTCCCAGGCAAGCCCCCCCCGGTACTTGCGAACATCTGCCTGGCGTTTCAGGGCGATCAATAACTTCAGCCCTTCTTCGACTGCCGCTTTTTTTGTTTTATGCCCCGAAAGCCTCAGCGCTTCATCCATCAGCGTGTCATCAATAACGATATTGGTTCTCATATCAGCCGCCCCGGTAATGTGTATAAACTTCCCATAGTATACACATTATTCAAAAAGAAAGCAAGTGTTTAAAGCAACTGCTCAAACCTTCCGGGTTGCCATGCATTTCGTTCTCTGCGCCTTCTTTGCGACCTTTGCATTAACGCTTTTCAGGGGGTGGGCGGCCGATTCCGATCTCCGGCGTCCGATTTCCACCCATGGACAGGCCCATCATTCCTGCGCTGAGGAAGGGGTGCTATTCGCTGTTCTCCTGATACTGTTCAAAAAAATCCCCGGGCGAGAAAATTCTCACCTTCCCGCATCGATTTTGGGGAAAATGGTCACGATTCCCGGTAATAATACATACCGCATCGCTTCCCAGAGCAATTTCCAGAAACATATTGTCATCCGGATCGGGCAGCGGCCCCCGGAGCGGAATACCCACCACGGTGCAGGCCAGCGGTTCCAGTTCTTTCAGCAATACCGCCACAGCGCCGCTATTGAACCCGAATTTGGGCCTGTGAAGTGCTACACGATATGCAGCAAGAATGCGGGCATCCAGACAGAGGGTTATTCTGTCCAGGGTGACCAGACGCAGTATGTCCGCCGCCTTGCCGAACGGCGTCAGCAATCCCGACACAAGAACATTGGTGTCGATGACGACTCTCATTCTCTCAATGCCCTGCGTGAAGCCGCTATTTCCCTTTCAATCTCATCGGAGCGGAGGGTATGTTTCTTCCCTTTGAGAGATTCCTGCTGCAGTGCCGCAATCACCTGTGACATGCGGGCCCGCCGGATAGAATTCAAGGACATTTCCAGATCCGCTTCATTTGTCGAAGAGAGAATCGCCACCGGCCGGCCGTTGTTGGTGATCACCATCTCCTGTTCATCCGCAAGCTCTTTCCAGATCTGAGCGGACCTGCTCCTCAAATCACGGACGGTGACAAATTTCATAATGCGCCTCTTTTGTGTTATAACTATACCTCAAAAATGCACACAATAAGGCGAAAACAGTCAACCGTTTTATTTGTCCACTTTATTCCCGGGCCCTGTTATCGGGACGCAGAAACAGCGGCAGGACAATTCCCCAGACAGCGCAAAGCCCGGCCAGCGACATTGTTACTGCAGAATAATCCAGCTCAGCGCCGGCCCGGAACAGCCACAGCGCCGTGCCGCCATAGAGGACCACCGTAACCGGACGGGTCCAGTCCCGCCTCTCCCTGATGAAGCGGACGAGTTCCAGTGCCGCAATAAACGCCAGCATGGCATAGAGCGGATATCCCCAGGGCGTAAGCAGCCCCGCCGCGACCAGTATCCAGAATACCGCCTTTTGCCAGGTGTGTTTGAAGAAGTGCATGTTCTGCCTCTTGGATGTATGATAATTGTTTTACGGACTGAACATTCTCATCTCAGCGGTCTCTTTTTCCTGAAATAGCAGGGCCATCGAATTTCCGGTTACTAAGACTATTTTATTCTCAAACACGTCAAAATCAAGACCAAAGCATGAAGATTCACCTGTATATCTATCAAAATCCAACTCATACACATCGGTCACCTCTCCGCTTTTTGTCAGCTTCACCACTTCATCGAACATTAAAAGCAAATAAAAATTATCTCCATGAGAACAAACCTGCTTCACAACAAACTGGACAAGTTCGCTTTTCCCGATTGGCCTCGTTTCAAATTCCCAAATATCAGGATTTTTTCTGTAATACTTTAACAACTCCTCGTTACGGCTGATTTCTTCGAGGTCCAACTGTCTTTCGATCTTCAATAGACCATCCCCGGAAAAAATCCTGATGATCGGAGTCAAACGATTAACCGCCAGAATATCACCGGTACAATTGACAGCAATCATTGAATTATTGAACGTGATAGGATAACTCGAAGGAGGATTGACAATAAACATGTCATTGAATGAAGAAAGATAGACTCCAGCGCTGTTATACATATCTATCAGGGTCTGCTTGGGACGGTTGATCGACATCGCATAAATTCTTCCTTCATTTCCCAGGGCGATACTGTATATGAATTTCTGAAAACACCAATTCCCCATAACAGCACTCAGATCATTTTTAATTAACTGGACCCGGCTGTTCTCCAGCTCAAACACACAGACATTGTCGTTCAAGTCAACTTTCAGATGTCCCTCATTTCTTGCTCTATTTCTGAATCCGAATTCAAGGGGACCCTGCCCGTACCGACCAGCTTTTTTAATTAATTGCAGATCTTCATTGAATTTCAACACACAATACTGACCCGTATCCAAAATAAAAAGGCTCCCATGTGAATCGAAAGTCACACTCTTGGGCTGTTCCAGAATTAAATCATTTGGAGCAGGTGCCATCCTGGTTGATCCGATTGAGTCTCGAAGAACATACGAATGATAAGACACCTGGGCCGGAATGTCAGTGGATGAAATTAAAAAAAGTAAAACCAATGATGAATACATGCGCGTTCTCATGAGATGCTCTCTGTTGATTTATCCAGACATGAAGTTAATGATTACACCGAGTTCTTGTGCTGATAACGGTAATTTCCAGAACTTCGCCTCATCAGCATGACGAATAACTATCCGCGACCTATTCCCAAAGCTTCTCCCGCGATCATAGCGGAATGTATACGGCAGTCTATGTGCCTTGGCAAACCCATTGATCTGCAGTTCTATAATTCTGATCGTCCTGTCATCATCTTCGCCATCATTTAAAACGATTCCTATAACGGGCCATTTTTTTGCTAATCGGGTTACAATCGCACATTGCTGCTCAACAGCCTGTACACATGCAGGACATAAAAACAATTTCCGGTTAAGACAAAAATACACTGTATCTGGTTCTAATGCAGATATCGGGACTTTTACCTGTGTGCATGCTGATATCACCAACAGAAAATGAACAGGACCCATATGTCGAATGTATTTGAGTACACGCTTCATCCTGACTTACTCCATACTATTTTAAATTTTTTCAGTGCAGTTCCCTGACCAGCCCGGCTGTATAGATAATCTTCATTATCAATATGAATAATGTGTGATGCCTCCGGCAGTGTTATCATCCCCAGCTTGTTCCCGTTGGGTGCCAGGATGTACACATCGCGACTCGGGTGATCAGATAAAGCACCGGCGAGAACCCACAAATTTTCTCTGGAATCATGTGCAATAGACTTGAAGATCATCTGGACCGGCAGCCGGTGTCCGTTGATTATCTTTTCTTCTGACCTTTTATTCCCGAAACAGTGGCGTTCCCAGACCTCATTCCCTTCTCGTGTGATTTTTATTATACTGTCCTTCCATAAACAAGCAATAAAGATATTACCTCCGCTGTCGACAGTGAAATCACCGGCAGTCAGAACCAGACCCTCATCCCCGGCTTCTTTCCCATATTGAATGTGAGAGAGTATTTCACCGGACACGTTACAGAGAAAAAAACCGCTCTCACCTACAGTGCAATTGCAGACAAATGTGTCATTGTCTAACACATCGATGCCCGAGACCATTTTCTCTGTTAGAATCTTGTTCCGACTTTCCAAATCATCAGTAAAAACTGAAATACCACGAGCAAAAAGATCCAGCACGTAGAGTCTTTTATTATGATAAAGCACCTTAACCGGTTTTTGAAATTCTCCCGGCCCCTGTCCGAGACGACCGGTTTGGCCAATAAATTCCCCGTGCTTATTGAATTTTTTTAAAGAACATTCCATCATGTCAGTTAAATAAATATTTCCGGCATCATCAGTTGCTATTCCAGCCCATTGACAAATATTTTCATTTTCCAATCCATCAACGACCATCACTTCTTCAAGCTGAATATTAACTTGACCGGACAGTATTTCTGCAAAAATTAATATTGACAGCATTTGAATTGCTGATGTCTTTTTCATATAGGACCTCACTATACGTTCATTGTCAGGGCAGGCGAAGAACGTATTAATTACTATTGTAAATACTGCAGACAAAATGCGTATCCAGCCCAGCAAAAATAAATCTGGGTAGGATTCCACATATTTTCAATTATACACTTCTGTACTGCCTTCTCACAAATACCCAATTCATCCTGCGAAGGCTGGGCCATCACAGACAACACTGAAACCAGAATGCTGATTATAATCATAACCTTAATGAATTTGGATTGTTTTTTCATAATTTCTCCTCCTAAGAAACGTATTTTAAACAGAACACATATCCATTGAGACAGAATGCCACATAGGCAGTACCTGCGACTGGGTTACCGGCTGCTATCAACCCGGCATGCACAAGACATGTACGAAAAGCGGCATCACAATCAGGCTCCTCTGCGGCGGTGGAAACACATGGGATAAGTGTTGTGACCAATAGAAGGATACTCAGCATGCCTATGGTTAGGTTCTTCCTGATACTATTCATAATCTTCCTCCTGGATAATAGACCATTTCTTCTTCCTGCCCTTGACAATGTAACTCTATGTCGATTTCCTGTATAATCAGCTTTAAGTTTTTAACAGATGTATATAAATTGCCTCACATATCGCACACATGCAACCCAAACCTGTTTACAAATCCGGGATGGTCCCCCTCCGTCTCCCGAAAACAGTAGCGCAAAACACCAGGGACCGCAAGGCTCGCAAGAAGATTAAACAGAAATATTCACTATTAACATCACCGATCTAATTCTCTTGCGTTCTTTGCGCCATCTTTGCGCCCTTTGCGTTGCCGCTTTCAGGGCGGCAGGGCGGGGTGCTGACCTCTGAGATGCGATGCCTCGCGTCTCTCCTTTTTCCTTTTGCCTTTTTCCCTGATTTCGTATATTGTCCCGTTATCCGCATCGCATATAACCCGGAGGCACCCATGCGCACATATATTCCGTTTACCATCGTCCTCGCGGCAACCATCGCCCTCAGCTGCCGGCAGCAGCCCGGCGGCGGGCAGGCGTCCGATGCATCGATATCGGGCGACTGGGAGAATCCCGATATCGTCGAGATCAACCGCGAACAGCCGCGAGCCTGGGCGTTCCCCCTGGACAGTCCCGATCAGGGAATTGACGGCCGCTGGCGGGAAAGCGTCTGGGTGAACGTGCTCGGCGGTGACTGGAAATTCAACTGGGTCCCCAATCCCGGCCTGCGTCCGGTCGATTTTTACAAAGAGAACTACAACGACAGCGACTGGGACGATATCCCCGTGCCTTCGAACTGGGAGATGCAGGGCTACGGCATTCCCATCTACGTGAACGCCGGCTACCCCTTTAAAAAGAATCCTCCTTTCATCGAGCACCATTACAATCCCGTCGGCTCCTACAGGCGCACTTTCTTCATCCCCGCATCATGGGAAGAAAAAGAGATCTTTATCCATTTCGGGGCGGTCAGTTCTGCCTTCTATGTCTGGGTCAACGGTGAGAGAGTCGGGTACAACCAGGGCAGCAAGACCCCGGCGGAATTCCGGATAACGCCCTACGTGAGAGGCGGCCGCAACCAGCTGGCTGTGGAGGTCTACCGCTGGTGCGACGGCAGCTATCTCGAGGACCAGGACTTCTGGCGCCTCAGCGGCATTCAGCGGGAGGTGGTGGTATTCGCGACACCGGCGGTGCGGATCCAGGACTTTTTCGTCAACGCCGGTCTTGTTCATGAGTACCGGGACGGCCGCTTCGGGCTGAATGTTGCCCTGGAGACGCTTGAGCCCGATAACGCGGCCTACACGCTCTCGTACACTCTGTCCAGGAACGGGGAACAGGTTCTCGCCGGCACGGAACAGGTGACCGCGTCAGAAGAGGCGTTGCAGGCGGACTTCAGCGGCGATATCGAAGCCGTCGCCCCGTGGACCGCGGAAACGCCCGATCTCTACGACCTTGTGATCACTCTGCGAAGTGAAGACGGCGAACACCTGCAGTCGGTGAGCCATCGCATCGGCTTCCGTACGGTTGAAATAAAGGACAGGCAGCTGCTGGTCAACGGCAAAGCCGTCTACCTCAAAGGTGTCAACCTGCACGAACATCATCCGATCACCGGACATGTAGTGGACGAGGCGACCATGCTGCAGGACATCCTCGTAATGAAATCCCACAACATCAATGCCGTACGCACCTCCCACTACCCCCAGCAGCCTCGCTGGTACGAGCTCTGCGATGAGTACGGGCTCTATCTCATCGACGAGGCGAACCTGGAGTCGCACGGCATGGGCTACAGCATCGGAGAGACGCTGGCCGACAAGCCGGAGTGGCTCAAGACCCACATGGACCGCACCCGGCGGATGGTGGAGCGGGACAAGAACCATCCCTCCATAATTATCTGGTCCCTTGGCAACGAGGCCGGCGACGGCAGTAATATGCTGGCGACCTACAGGTGGATCAAACAGCGGGATCCTTCCCGGCCGGTGCAGTACGAACGGGCCGAAAAGATCACGAATATCAAGGAACCCCACACGGATATCTGGTGCCCCATGTATGCCGGCATCGAGTATTTGGAGTGGTACGCCGGCCAGGACTACGACCGTCCCCTCATTCAGTGCGAGTATGCCCACGCCATGGGCAACAGCACCGGCAACCTCCAGGACTACTGGGATGTGATCGAGAAACACCCCATACTGCAGGGCGGATTCATCTGGGACTGGGTTGACCAGGGTCTGCAGAAGACGAGTGACGACGGCCGGACATACTGGGCCTACGGCGGCGATTTCGGCCCCAGGGGCGTGCCCAGTGACGGCAACTTCTGTATCAACGGGCTCGTGAATCCCGACCGCACGCCTCATCCCGGCCTGTACGAGGTAAAGAAAGTCTATCAGTACGCAGGGTTCGAGGGCGTTGATCTGAAAAAGGGGCTGATCGGGATCACCAACAAGTACCAGTTCACCAATCTCTTCGATTTCACGCTCCTCTGGGTCGTGATATCGTCAGCCGACACGCTGCTGCGAGGTGAAATTGACGACCTGGACATCGCCCCGGGTGAGCGCGCGGAGGTCGATCTTGCATATTCACTGCCGAACGCGGCCCCCGGTGAGGAACGATTCCTGAATCTGGCCCTGGTGCGAAAAGAGGCCGATGCCCTGCTGCCGGCCGGACACCTCATGGCCGCCGGGCAGTTCTCTCTCCCCGGATATCACGATCCCAAGCGTATGAATACAAAGGATATGCCGAAACTGACCCTTACCCGCTCCGGATTCGAGGCACTTGTCGAAGGAAAGGGGTTCAGTATCAGTTTCAACACCGCTGCCGGTGAACTGGCATCCTGGCGTTTCAAACATGTCGACATCATCACACAGGCGCCGGTCCCCGACTTCTGGCGCGCCCCCAACGACAACGATTACGGAAACGGCATGCAGCACCGCTGCGCCGACTGGCGAAGGGCCGGACAAAACCGGCAGCTGCGCAGCGTGAGCATCGAACAGCCGGAAGAGGCGAGGGTGGTGGTGACATTCGATTTCTCGATTCCCGGTGAACGCCGCAGGCACATCGCGGATTACCGTTCGGTCTATACCGTGTTCGGCAGCGGCGACGTGCTGGTTTCGAACCGGCTGGAACTGAAGGGCGACGATCTGCCGGAACTGCCCCGTATGGGGATGAATGTGGAGCTGCCGGGCGGCTTTGCTGAAGTCACCTGGCTGGGCCGGGGGCCATTTGAAAATTATCAGGACAGGAATACCGCCGCTTTTGTGGGCCTCCACAAACGGAATGTCAGTGACATGGGCTATGCCTACATCCGGCCCCAGGAAAACGGGTACCGCACCGACGTGCGCTGGCTGACCCTGGAGAACGACCGCGGCATCGGCCTGCTGGCCGCGGGACGGCCGCTGATCTGCTTCAGCGCCCTGCCTCAAATAAGGGAGGACTTTGAAACGGAAACGAAACTCTCCGGGTACACCATCAACGCGAAGAGCGCCAACCGTCACACGGTGGACGTCGTTCCCCGGGACCTGGTTTCCCTGAACATCGATTACAAACAGATGGGTGTCGGCGGCGACAACTCGTGGGGGGCCCGCCCGCACAAGCAGTATCAGCTCACTGACTCGACCTATGAATACAGTTTCCGCCTGCGGGCCTATGACAGGAAGGATGAGGTGAAAAAGCTCGTATTGCAACGGTTCGATATTGACTGATCTATATGAAACGGACACAGAGAAAAAGCCGGGCTGAGACCCGGCTTTTTCTCTGTCACCTCAAAACAAGACCGTCATCTTTTCAGGGAGAATTGTCACACGGTAACAGATGGGGCCGGGCCCTTGTTCTGTTGAATGTTGCTTGCTGAATGTTGTATGTTGATTGTATCCCCCACACCGGTCAGGGGATCGCCGCCGCATTCACTGCCACGCGCACTCTCCCCGTTCATGGTCCAGATCAAGAAAAATATCGAACAGTGCGGGGACGATCTCATCCGTGCGCCGGGAATTCATCAGCACCACGATCCCCAGCCCCTCTTCAGGTATGAATGCCAGCTGTGACATATATCCCTGCAGACCGCCGCTGTGGTAGATCATCGTGTACCCCGCATAATCATACATGCGCCAGCCGTACCCGTAATAGGTGTCACGCAGTTCCGGCCACTGCATACGCTCGTGTTCCCGGGGCGAACGCACCCGCGGCGCCTGTACCGTCTGCAGCACATCTTCGGGAATGATCTCGGACGCCTGTCCCATCTGGGCCCGCAGCCAGATCACCATGTCGTGCAGACTGGCATTGACTCCCGCTGAGGGAGGCACTGAATAAAAGGCCTTTTTATCGTTGACCGGGATCCATTCCCCGTGCCTCCTGATGTGGGGATACGCCCGATTTTCCTCCTGCATGAGCGCATCCCAGCCGATGGAGGATTCGGTCATGTGCAGGGGTTCGAAGATCCGCTGCCTGAGCATCTCCTCGAACGACGTTCCGGTGGTGCCGGCGATAATGTCGCCGATGAGGGCGAATACCACGTTCTGATACCCGTAACTGACTCCCGGTTCTCCGGTTATCGGGACATCTTTCAGTTCTGTGAGTATTCGCTGATAGGGGACACCGTCCTCGATCAGGTTCGTGTACGCGTGGTGCATGAGTCCCGTTGACTGGCTGAGAACATTCCCGATGGTCACTGTCCGGGTGTATTCGGGTGACGCCAGCTCAAAAAAGGGCAGGTACTGCTTTACCGGGTCGTCCCAGTCGAACCAGCCGTCCCTGACCAGCAGGCCGGACAGCACCGCGGCAAATCCCTTGGAAAGACTCGCGATCCGGAACACCGTGTGCTCATCGATCGGCACCGGAGAATAGACCATGCGCACCCCGTAACCGCGCATGTGCACGATCTCGTCGTGATACACTACCGCAACCGCGGCTCCCGGCAGGTTCCAGGCAGCGATGATCTCCGCCACCGCCTCCTCAAACCGCTGGAGCTTGACATTGGTGGACAGGTCCTCCCCGGCCGTCCGCGCGGGCAATGGACGGTATGAAACCGCGATCAGCAGCACTATAATTCCCAGTCGCACAGCACCCTCTATGGTCCGGTAAGTATCGATTTCTGCCGCTCTTTCGCGGCCTTTCTTTTTTCCACAAAGATGTTTTTCCCCGTGAAGGGATCTTTCTTCGTATAGTACATAACCGCGGACCAGGTGGACGGCAGCGGCGTGTATATCTGGACCTGCTCCGGCGAAATATGCAGCTCCCGCTGCGCAAAAAACCTCAGTCTCCGCATTTCATCCTCACTGCAGCCCGGATGGGCGGCAATGAAATAGTAGGTGAGGAAGGGCCGTTTTTTCAGGCCGGCGGTGACCCGGGAGAACAGATCCCGAAATGACTGCAGCACCTCGCGTCCAGGCTTTCCCATCAGCGCCAGTACGCCGCGGTCGGTGTGTTCCGGAGCGATCTTCAGCTGCCCGGAGGTGTGATGAGCCGTCACCTCCCTGAGATAGGATTCTCCGGACTGCGGGTCATTAACGATCAGATCATGCCGCAGGCCAGAGGCAACGAATACGTGTCGAATGCCGGGGATCGACCGCAGGTTCCGCAGCA
Source organism: bacterium (assembly GCA_016934955.1). Lineage (GTDB taxonomy): Bacteria > Zhuqueibacterota > QNDG01 > QNDG01 > JAGLOF01 > JAFGRY01. The sequence goes on from JAFGRY010000052.1 coordinate 14,808, forward strand.
GCGCGGTCTGCCGGGAATGATCGGGATGCATCTCGCCGCAGATGTCAGGATACAGGCAGCGTTTATGCCGGCAGGCGCCCGTGCTCGTCTTGACCGCGCATTCAAATCCGTACATGTTGGCAGTTGGGCCGCCCACATCGGAAATGATCCCCCTGAATGCGGGATCCCCGGTGAACCGGCGCGCCTCCTTCAGGATGGATTCCTCGCTCCTCCAGGCTACCCGTCGTCCCTGGTGCACCGCGATTGAGCAGAAATTGCACTCGCCGTAGCAGCCCCGCAGCGCCGGAATGGAAAACCGGATCGTATCCTGGGCCCGCACCGCTCCCTTCGCCAGGCAGGCAGGATGCACCTCCCGGGTATAGTCCAGGTCATGAACGGCGTCCATCTCCTCCATGGAGAGAACGGGCTGCGGGGGGGTGTGGATCAGCCAGCGGGCGTCCTGCCGCTGAGACAACCCCTTCGCGGTCAACGGATCCTGGTTGTCGTAGAAGAGACGGAACATCTCCGTGAACGCCTCCCCGGAGGCCGCGCATTCATCATAGGACGGAAGCTGAATGAATCCCTCCGCCGGCTCCTTCGCGATAGAGCAGAGCCCCCTGATGCCGGTGAGGGGACGGTCATTCTGCAGATGCCGGGCGATCTCAAGCACCGTGCGCTCTGCCATGCCGTATGCCAGATAGTCGGCCTTGGCGTTGAAGAGAATCGACTTGCGGACCCTGTCGGTCCAGAAATCGTAATGGACGACCCGTCGCATGCTCGCCTCCACGCCCCCCAGCACAATGGGGCGGGTGCTCTTGAAATGCCGGCGGATGATGTTGGTGTAGACCAGCGAGGCCCGGTTCGGCCGCCGGTTGTTCAGACCGCCCGGTGTCAGGTCATCCGACTTGCGCCATTTGCCGCCGGCCGTGTAATTGGCCACCAGAGAGTCGAGGCTGCCGCCGCTCACGCCCCAGAACAGCCGGGGCTCCCCCAGGCGGGTGATCTCGCCGCTTTCCGGATCGGGCTGGGGAATGATCCCCACCCGGAAACCGTGCCTGGCCAGCCAGCTGCCGATCACCGCGACACCCACAAAGGGACTATCGATATAGGTGTCACCGGTGACCAGAATGACATCACAGGCATCCCAGCCCTTCGCGGACATCTCCTCTTGTGTGACAGGCAGCATCATAGGTGAAAATTACGGAATTTTCTCGAATTATGCTATTGATAATTGGAAATTTTTGGCGGATGCCTTAGACCTCGCCACCCTGCCCGAAATGCCAACGAAGGGCTCGAAAAAAACGAAACAAAGACAGATCTTGAAATGAAAAAACAGGTCCTGCGGCGGTTGCCAACCGCCGCTACACGGGGAAAAGGGGCTGTGGGGACATTCCCCTTGTATTTTTCCCCCTGTTTATCTATTTTTCAAGGGAATAATTCCCCGCTCGTATTGTATAACAGACAGGGCCGATGAAAAAAGAACCTGCTGCCGCCATCGATGATGCGGCCGATCTCCGCCTCGTGAAAGAGACCCTGAAGGGGAAGCGGAGGGCCTTTGACCGCCTGGTGCTGGAACATCAGCGGCGGATCTACTTCACGGTGCTCAAGATAGTGCTCGACCATGACGCCGCCGACGATATCGTGCAGGACTCCTTTGTCAGGGCCTGGACCCATCTGCGCCAGTTCGACCAGTCCCGGCCCTTCTACCCCTGGCTGCAGCGGATCGCCCTCAACACGGCCCTCAACTACCGGAAGAAAGCCGTCAGGGAAGACCGGCGGCGGGAAAACGATCACCCGGACGGGGAGCCGGAGGCCGGCGCCGATCCCCTGCAGGAGGTCATCGGCAGGGAGCTGAGGGACGGGATTCACCGTGCCATGGCAGGGCTCCCCGCCGACCAGCGGGCGGTCCTGGTGCTGCGGACACAGGAGGGCTTGAGTTACCGGGAAATCAGTGAACAGCTGGGGATTCCCGAGGGTACGGTCATGTCGAAGCTCTCCCGGGCCCGGGAAAGACTGAAAAAAGAACTGCGGCCGTTTATCGGCGAACTCAGTATAGAGGATTGACCCATGAAGTGCACAGACATTACTCCCTTGCTCGGTCCCTTTCTGGACGGGGAGCTCGACAAAAAACAGCGGCCCGCGGTGGCGGAGCATCTGGAAGCCTGTCCGGCATGCCGCAGGGAGCTGGAGCGGCTCGCAGCCGTCGACAGCGCAGCTGCCTCCGGCTATGTCCCGGACCCTGGACGGGAATACTGGAAACAGTCACGAAAGAATATTTCCGACCGCATCGACGGAACGGGCGTCACCTACGGTGAACAAAAAGAACCCTGGTACCGGGCGCTCATTCCCGCCCCGGCCCTGGGTTTTGCCGGCGTGGCGGTTACCGCCGTGCTCGTATTCTTTGTTGTTAAATATACGGGGCAGCGGGACACGCTTTCATCCGGCAGTGAGAGGATTATGCGATTCGAGGCTCCAGCTCCTGAGCGGGAAATCGCGGCGGAGACCGCCTTGCTCGATGAAAGCAAATCAGTGACCGGGCAGACCGCCGGTGCATTAGAAGAGCGGCTCGACGCGGCCCCCGCCGAAAGGATCGCCCCGCCTCCCCCGGCTGCCGCCCGGGAAGAAGCGGACGCAGACAAAGCGGTTTTGCCCATCGCCGGTGTCGGCAGGTCGAAAACAGACGCCATCAAGGGTACGGATGAAGTCGGAGAAGTGAAACCGCTTCCAGCGACCGGCGCCGGGGGAAAGGATACACCGACCCGCGTTCTCAAGGCGAAGACTGCCGCTAGAGACACGACAATTACCGTCGTTGGCGGACAGGAGTATCCCGACACCAAGGCCGGCAGACGGCTGACATCAGTCAGATCTTCTCAAAACGCATTTGAACATGGTGATAACGTGCAAATAATCAATGCAAACGTCACTGCATCCCGTTTAAAAGAAGCGGACACAACCGGCATGTCTCCGGAATTTCAGCATATATGCCTGCAAGTTCTCGACACGGATGATCTGCAGGTAAAATTCCGGCTCTGGGAACATTTTATCCGCACCGGACCCAGCAGACTGGAGGAAAACCGGGCCCGGTTCAAACAGGCTGCAATCTATACCAATATCGCCTGGCAGGATACAAGCAGTAGTATGACAATCGAGAAAGCCATCGCGTTTCTGGACAGTGTACTGCCATCCTTCACCGATCCCGGTCAACAGGTGAATATCGTCAGGTATCGTGACTCGCTGCAGCGTTTACTTGAGCAGAAACCACAACGATAAACGTACATGCGTTCCCGCGCAGGAGACCCGCGTAGCGACGCTTGGTCCCATGAGCGTGGGAACGAGATCACACCTCATCCCCGCCCCTCGGGATTGGAAATCCCTCCCGAATTCCGCCCCGGATACATATCCGGGGCGATCACACTTTTTTCAAGAGAGCAATCATCGCTGCGCGGCTCTCCTTTATCCTTGAAATCCCCGATTGCGACCGACCGATATCGACAGCGACCTTACTAAACCATTGGCAAGCCCCCCAAAAAAATACCGGAATAAATCTCCTTTCCCGTTGTATGTCAGGGTGAACACGGCATACAGACAGTCATTCACCCATAGAGAAAGGAGATATCATGCAACCGTCAACTCACCGGAACCGCGCCGGCATCCTGATCAGCCTGGCACTTTTGACACTATGCACTCACCTGCAGGCTCAGCACATCGTTTCTCCCGGAATCCGCAGATCCGAAGGGCTCGAACTCACCGTTTCTCCCGGAATCCGCAGACGCGGAGGGCTCGAACTCACCAGTAACCGGGTCAACGCCGAGATAACGAACCAGGTCGCCCGCGTCACCATCCATCAGGTGTTTGCCAACAGCAGCGGCCGGACAATTGAAGGCACCTACCTCTTCCCTCTCCCCGAGGGCGCCGCCGTATCCGACTTTACCATGACCGCCGACGGCAAGACCATGTCCGGCGAGATCCTCGGCAAAGACGAGGCCCGCTCCATCTACGAGGAAATCGTCCGCAAGCAGCTCGACCCGGCCCTTCTCGAATATGCAGGCTACCGCCTCTTCAGGGCCAGCATCTTCCCCATTCCCGCCGGGAATGAACGGGAGATCACGCTCAGCTACACCGCCGTTCTCCCCCGGGACGGGGACCTTGTGCAGTTCAGCCACCCTCTGGGCGGCCGTATCGCCGTGGGGCGCGGCATGGGTGTACCACAGGAAAAACAATCGACACCGACGTTCGTGAATCTTGTCATTGAAGCCGGCGAAGAGATAAGAACGCTCTATTCTCCCAGCCACACCGTGGATATCACCCGCCGCGGCGCGAACGCCGCCACCGTCACCTATGAAGGTACGGGTGACGGCTCGGAAAACAGTTTTATTCTCTACTACGCCCTCTCATCACAGGAATTCAGCATCAATCTGCTCGGGCACGATCCCGACACCGGCGAGGACGGCTTCTTCATGATGCTGATCAATCCCCGGCTGGACCGCTCCCGCAGGGACATTATCAGCAAGGACGTTGTCTTTATTCTCGACAAATCGGGCAGCATGGAAGGAGAAAAAATAGACCAGGCAAAGGCCGCCCTTTCCTACTGTCTGAAGAAACTGGACGAACGGGACCGTTTCACGGTCATCACGTTCAGCACCGACGTGCGCATGTTCCGGGACCGGCTTGTCTCAGCCGGCGAGGAGCGGTCGCACGCGCTCACTTTCGTCGACGGTGTCGAAGCCGGAGGGGGCACCAATATCGATGAAGCCCTCAAGGCGGGGCTCGGCCTGCGCTTCAGCGGCGACCGGCCGGTGACCATCGTCTTTCTCACCGACGGACTGCCCACCGCCGGAGAACAGGATGCCGGACGGATTATCACCCATGCCGCGGACCGCAACCGCTCTGAAGCAAAGATATTCACCTTCGGTGTCGGGTATGACGTCAACACCTTTCTCCTGGACAAAATCGCCGCCTCCAGCAGAGCGGTCTCCGACTATATCGAACCGCAGGAGAACATCGAGGAACGGGTTTCGGGATTCTTCAGCAAGATCAGCAGTCCCGTCCTCACGGATGTGACCCTCGACTTCGACGGCATCCGCGTCTATGACATGTTCCCCCGCCATCTGCCCGACCTCTACCAGGGCGAACAGGTCACTATCCTGGGCCGGTATACCGGAAAAGGCCGCGGCAGAGTGACGCTCCGCGGCAGCGGCAGCGGCGACAAACGCCGTATCGTTCAGAATTTCGACCTGACCCGCAGCGGCGGCAACGATTTTCTGCCTCACCTCTGGGCCTCCCGCAAGGTTGGGTATCTCACCGACGAGATTCGGCTCAATGGAGAAAACAAGGAAATGAAAGAGGAGATCATCGCCCTCGGCAAACGCTACGGCATCATGTCGATCTACACCTCCTACCTTGTTCAGGAGGACGCTGCCCCGGCTGATGCAATCATCGTGCGGGCCGACCGGGACAAACAGGCGGGAGCGCATCCCCGATTGCAGTTCGCCGGAGCCGGCGCCGCCAAATCGGGCGTCGCAGCCGCACCCGCGGTAAGCGGTGTGCAGGCCGTGAAAGCGAGTATGCAGACCCGGGAACTGAAGGAAGCCGAAGCGGTCACTGAAGAAGCCGGCGTCAAACGCATCGGCACCCGCACCTTCATTCTCAAGGATGAGTTCTGGACGGAAAGCACCTGGAACGAAGAAAAGACCGAGGATATTAAACACGGCAGTGACGCCTACACGGAGCTGCTGCTGAATAACCCCGATCTGGCGCGCTGTTTCGCGCTGGGCGAGAAAGTGATTCTCAAGGTTGGGGAAACCTGGGTAAAGATATCACCCTGAATGTATACACCCTGACAGGGTCGCCGACCCTGTCAGGGTGTCATTTCAGAAAGCAGTGATGTTATTTCCGATTCTTTAATTTCTCCCGCGTAAACTCCAGCAGACCGCCCGCCTTCATGATCGCCATCATCTCCTCCGGCAGTTTGGGAAAACGATAGACCGTTCCGGCAACGGTGATCGTGCCCCCGGCGGCGTCGATCGTGACCTCATCTCCCTCTTTATACGCGTCAACCGCTTCCGGGCACTCGATCAGCAGCAGCCCCTGATTTGTCGAGGCCCGGAAAAAGATACGGGAGAATCCCCTGGCGACGATGGCCTTGATCCCCACCGCTTTCAGCCCCAGGGCGGGCTGCTCCCGGGAACTGCCGCAGCCGAAATTGCTGCCCGCGAAAATGATATCCCCCGCCTGCACCGCGCCGGCGAAGTCCGGATCGAGATCCTCCAGCAGGTGCGGCTTGATCTCTTCCGCGGTAGAGCAGGTATAGGTGTATTTACCCGGGAAGAGCATATCGGTGTTGATGTCATTCCCATAGTTCCACACAGCCATGTTATGCCTCCTTCCGGGGATCGGTGATTGTTCCGGTCAGGGCGGACGCCGCGACCGTGGCCGGGCTTGCCAGGTAGATTTCGGCCTCCTTGCAGCCCATGCGCCCCTTGAAATTTCGGTTGGCGGTCGAGAGACATTTTTCCCCGGGGGCCAGGGCGCCCTGGTGCGCTCCCAGACAGGGGCCGCAGCCCGTGGGCAGCAGCACGCCGCCGGCCTCCACCAGTGTGTCGATGTAGCCGGCTTTCATCGCCTCCCGAAGGATGGAACGGGACGCCGGCAGGATCAGCAACCGGGTATCGGGAGAAATTTTCTTTCCCTTGAGAATGTCCGCCGCCGTCTTCAGATCGCTCAGCCGGCCGTTGGTGCAGGTGCCGACGAAGCACTGATGGATCGGCGTGCCTTCGAGCTCGCCGACTTTTTTGACATTATCAACCGTGTGGGGGGCCGCGATCACCGGTTCGATGGCGTGAAGATCGTAGGTGAGCTCCCGCATATATGCTGCATCCGGATCGGCCCAGACCGGCGGATGGCCGGTGATATCGATGCCGTGTGCCCGGAAAAATTCCTCCGTCACTGCATCCACCGGGAAGACCGCGATCTTGCCGCCCATCTCGATGCCCATATTGGCAATGGCGAACCGGTCATCCATGGTCAGGTTCTTCACATCGCCGTGGAACTCCACGGCGCAGTAGTTGGCGCCGTCCGCGCCGATATCGCCGATGATGGTCAGCACCAGATCCTTGGCGGTGACATGCTTCTGCAGTTTCCCCTTCAGGGTGATCTTGATGGTGGGGGGTACTTTCAGCCAGGTTTCGCCGGTGAGCAGCAGGGCCGCCGCCTCGGTACGGTCGATGCCCGAAGCGAACGTATTCACCGCCCCGTAGGAACAGGTGTGGGAATCGGACCCGAGAATGATGCCTCCGGGCAGCGCGAACCCCTTCTCATACACCACCTGGTGGCAAATCCCCTCACCGATATCAAAAAAGTTTTTAACACCGTGCTTTTTAACGAATTCCCGGATCTTCTTGTGCCCGGCCGCGTTTTTCTCCGTTGCCGCGGGGATCACATGGTCGATCACTATAACCGGCAGGTCCGGATTGACAATACCGTACTGCTCCAGCTCGTCGCCGATCTTGCCGACGATCGCCGACGTATTGTCATGCGTCAGCAGGTGGTCCGGCCGCACGGTCACGATCTGGCTCACCGCAACCGTGTCGTTGCCTGATTTCTCCGCCAGTACTTTCTGCGCAAAGGTCATACCCATATAAGCATCTCCTTTGAAATATCATGAGAGGACGGATCTAGAGATTCAACAGACCGCCCTTCCGGTATATCTCGAGCTGAATATCGGAAAACGGCTCGGCGGCGATGGTCTCGCCGGTTTTCTTTCTCGTGATCGTTCCCGCGGTCAGATCGATTGAGATATCCTCGCCGCTTTCAATGCCTGACTCGAGAATATCGCTGACGACGATGGGAAACCCGGAGTTGATGGCGTTCCGTTCGTAGATCGCGCCGAAGGAACGGGCCACCACCGCCTGCACGCCCAGGCTGGCAAAGCAGTCCACCGCCTGCTGCCGGGACGAACCGGCGCCGAAGTTACCGCCGGTGATCACGATGTCCCCCGGCCGGGCCTTCTTCGCGAAATCCTCCCAGCCCTCGAGATTGTCGAAGGTGTACTGCCCCATTTCGGCTATGTTCGTTATAGTCAGATACCGGTTGTGAAAGATCATATCTGTATCGATATTGTCCTTGTCGATGACCCATACCCGTCCATCGATCACGCGGGGCTTATCCGCGGCAGAGGTCCGCTCCTTTTTCACTGTTTCGGTCTTACCGCCGCCCGCGGCAAATACGGCCGGTTTCGCGGGCATGCTCAGCTCGCTTGAGATTACACCGCTCACCGCTGACGCCGCCACGGTCGCCGGAGATGCCAGGTAAACTTCACCCTTGCCCTGCTTGCCGGCGAAATTGCGGTTGCCGGTGCTGACGGTCACTTCCCCGGGACCGTTCTGGCCGATCTGCCCCGCGGCGCAGCCCGCACAGCCGGCATTGCCAACCAGGGCGCCCGCCTCCATGAATATCTCTATCAGTCCCTCATCCAGGCAGCGCTGCCAGATCTCCCGGGTCGCGGGCACGATCTTCAGGACCACGCCCGGTGCAACCTTCTTCCCTTTCAGGATGCGGGCCGCCACCTGCATGTCCTCGAACCGCCCGTTGGTGCAGGAGCCGATAAAGGCGGAATCGATTTTCCGGCCCGCTTCGCTTTTCACCGTCGTCGCATCCTCGGGATGGCCCGGCCGGGAGATCATCGGTTCCAGATCGTCCAGGGATATTTCGATGGTTTTGTCATAAACAGCGTCTTCGTCCGCGTAGACACCTGCGACTTTCTTTCCGGTAATCGCCGTGAACTCTTCGAGGATATCCTCACTGGGCGGGAAAAGCGCGATGATGCCGCCCATTTCCGTCGCCATCGAGGCGACGGTGATCCGGTCGCTCAGTCCCATGGCATCCACCGCCTCCCCGTAAAATTCGGCGGAGTATCCCAGCAGGCCCGCGGCGCCGAACTCCTGCAGCAGCCGCAGCACCACGTCCTTGGCATAGGTGCCTTCGGGCATCGAGCCCCGCAGCATGACCTTCATGGATTTGGGCACCTTGAACCAGATCCGCCCGTTGGCCCAGGCCGCGGCGATGTCCTGATCTCCCATGCCCTGACCGAAGGCGCCGATGGCGCCCATGATATTGGCGTGGGAATCGGTGGAAACGAAGGTGCCGCCCGGCAGGATCAGTCCCTTGTCGATGGCCGCGTGCGTGCCGATGCCGGTATCGATGTCATACACCTGAATGTTGTGCTCCCGGGCGTAGATCCGGCATTTCTGCTGGTTGGTGGCATACTTCTGATCGCTGCCGCCCGGATTGCAGTCGAAAGTAAAAAACGTTTTCTCCGAATCCGCAATGGATAGTCCGTTGTCTTCAAGATTTTTCACCACGTTGGCGCCGCCGAAATCCCGGGCGACCCGGGCGTCGATGACGATATCGGCGATCTCGCCCGCCTTCACGGTCCGTCCCGCGTGGGTTGAAATGATTTTTTCGATCATTGTCTGAGGCATGGGTAATTCCTTTTAGTATATGTTACCATTTTTATCCTGAGGTCGGTCTCGCAATCGTTTTCGGTCATCGCTATTCGATTGGAGACCGGACCCCGCGGCCCCAAATGGCCATCGGAAGACGCGAAAACCACGAAAAAAGGCCTATACTTGTGAAACTGTTATTCGTTTTTCGTCTCGCTCTCCCGTTCTGTTTTTCGTTTCCTCCGTGTCCTTCGTTGGAGAACTTTGGGATGCCGGGTCCAGTCTCCTGCCTTCTGTCTGCTGTCTCCCGCACCTATCAACCACACTTCACAAATCCTACAATTCGATCAATATCCCCTTCTGCTTCATCACCAGGGGATCGAACGTCGCGAAGTCGGCCTGATGAATGAGCACGGTCTCGATGACCTGGGGCCGGCCGTCGCCCTCTTTGGCATGACAGGCGATGGTGTTGATAATGTCATCGGGCAGGCCGCACTTCTGGGCGAGCAGCGCTCCGGATATGGGGTGCCGCGCCATCTTGCCGGAAAGGCTCTTGCGGTAGCCGCCTTTGCCGTCCCGCTCTATCTCCATCAGTTTTCCCACATCGTGCAGCAGCCCGCCGGCATAGAGCCGGTCCATATCGATGGCATAGGGCAATTTGTTGTAGGTGTCAATCTGCGCTTTAGCCAGGGCGGCCGCGCCTTCTGTCACCGCAATGGTGTGCTCGATGAAGTTGACTCCGTGGGTTTCCGTGAGCAGCGTAAACGGAATCTCGTGGAGTTCATCCACCGATTTCCAGCCGCCCATCCTGCACCCTTCCACCCAGGCGTCAATCACGCCCTGTCTCAGCGTCTCGTTTGAAATTGCGTCCAGCTGGGATTTGAAAAGCTGTTTGATATCCTTTTCCGTGATCATAACGACCTCATTTTTATGATAAACAATGCTTCGGGTTCTCACCGTAAATGTATACAGCGGAAAAGAAAATAGCAAGTGCAGAATGGCGTGCCGCCCGGCGCGGATCCCTGAATTCAGCAGAACGCTCCCGGTGAAAATTGTCTTGTTTTATTTGCTGAAAAAAAATACTTTATATCACTATGAAACCCAGCAAAACCGCGGCTGCCGCCGCGTTCATCCGCACTCTGTTCCCGGAGTTTCCGTTCCGGACCGCACTCATTCTCGGATCGGGCCTCGGCAGCGTCGCCGGTGTCCTCGAAAAGAGCCGGGAAACCGACGTCTCTGACATCCCCGGCTGGCCGGCACCCTCGGTGAGCGGGCACAGGGGAAAACTGATCCGCGGATACATCGGGAATGCGCCGGTCACCGTCCTGCAGGGACGTATCCACTTCTACGAGGGGCATCCCCTGCAAACCGTCATATTTCCGGTGGCCGTGCTCGCCGATCTCGGCGTGGGCACGATCATCCTCACCAATGCGGCCGGCGGGATCAGCCCCGATCTCGAGCCGGGAGACATCATGATGGTGAGTGACCATCTCAACCTGCTCATGACCAATCCTCTCATCGGCCCGAACGACGACGCCGCGGGCCCCCGCTTTCCGGACATGTCTGAACCCTATGATCCGGAACTCAGGCGGCTGGCCGAGGATGCCGCCCCCGGGGCCGGCATTGTTCTGAAGGAGGGGGTGCTGGCGGCCACCACCGGCCCCTCCTACGAGACCGCGGCCGAAGTGAAGATGATCGGAAAACTGGGAGGAGACGCGGTCTGCATGTCCACCGTTCCGGAAGTGATCGCCGCTGTTCATCGCGGTATGCGGGTGCTGGCGTTCTCGTGTATCACCAACAAGGCGACCGGCCTGCACAACACTCGTTTGAGCCACGCCGATGTGAAGGAGAGCGCCGCCCGTATTCAAACACGATTCACCCCGTTCATGAAATCAGTAATAGAGAAAATAGACCGGACCATCACGTAACCAAGAGGCCGTCCATGTCAAAGATCCGCATCATCGTCAATCCCTCCGCCGGACAGGGGCACGCCGTCAAACTGGTGCCCCAGGTTGAAAAAACGCTGTCAGAGCTGAGAGTCGACCATTCCGTCGTCTACACGGAACGGGTCATGCACGCGGCCGAGCTGGCCATGCAGGCCGCGGGCGAAGGATATGATATCGTGGCCGCCATGGGCGGCGACGGAACCGCCAATGAAGTGCTGAACGGACTCATGGCATACCGGAAAAAACACGGAAAGACCGCCGCCCTGGCCGTGATCGGCGCGGGCAGGGGGAACGACTTCGCCTACGGCGCCGGCCTGCCCAGTTCCCTTGAGGAGGACTGCCGGCTGCTGCAGCAGGGGAAGCGCAGGAGCATCGATATCGGCAGCGTTACGGTGGACGACGCCAAAGAGGCCCGCTGCTTCGGGAACGGCATAGGCATGGGGTTCGACACGGTGGTCGGGTTCGAGGCGGCAAAAATGAAGCACCTGACCGGATTTCCCGCCTACCTCGTCGCCGCGCTCAAAACGCTCTTTTTCTACTTCACGCCGCCGACCGTCAGGATCAAACTGGACGACGATGAGTTCACCCAGCCGGCCCTCATGGTCTCGGTCATGAACGGCCAGCGCATGGGCGGCGGCTTCTACATGGCCCCGGACGGGAAGAACGATGACGGGCTTCTCGACTACTGCATCGTCGGCTATCCCTCCAAGCTGAGGATTCTCGCTCTCATGCTCAAATTCATGAAGGGCACCCAAGCCGCGGAAAAGGAGGTGCGGACCGGACGGACCCGCCGCATCGAGATCACCGCCCTGGAAGGATCGCTGCCCGCCCACGGGGACGGGGAAACACTCTGCGAGGAGGGGAAAAGTATCGTCGCGGAGATCATTCCCGCCGCCCTGGATGTGATCGTTCCCTGAAAAGGACAATAGCGTGGCTTCCTGGTCATACCTCTCGAAACTGTACCACATCAGGACGACCTGGATGATCGGCTGGATCATCGACGCTGAGCGGAGGAACATCCAGCAACTGCTGGCGGGATTGAAACCGGGACGGGTTCTGGACATCGGCAGCGGTACGGGGGCTACCCTGGACCTGCTGCCGGCCCGGGACCTGCTGGTTGCCGTAGACCGCTCTCCGGTCATGCTGAAACGGATCCCCCGGGACGGATCCGTGCGTATTGCCGCGGCCGCGGCAAAGGCCCTGCCCTTCGCGGACCGCTCCTTCGATCTCGTCACTCTCATCGGCGTCAGCGAATACCTGAAGCGGCTCAACCCCATGCTGCGGGAAGCCGCCCGCATCCTGCATCCGGGGGGACATCTCCTGCTCACCTCTTCGCCGCCGTCAATCTGGACGGTCCTCCGCCTCATCCTCGGCAACCGCCTCCACCCCCGCACCCGCGCCGAGATTATCCGCCACGCCGAGAAAAAGGAGTTCCGGTTGATGGACAGTGCGAAATCGCTCATGCAGGAGCAGTTTTTGTTTCAGTACACTCCGGGAGAACGTTGAATATACGTTGGGGTTCAGAGCGCAAAGCAGGCAAAGGACGCAAAGAAAAGCGGTAACGCAGAGGGCGCAGAGAAGCGCAAAGCACGCAAGAGGATACTACCGAAAAAAACACTGTCTTACGTTCATACGTTCTTTCGTTCTCAAGCGCTGTCTTCCTGCGTTCTCTGCGCTTCTCTGCGGCCTCTGCGTTTCCTTTTCCCGCGGTTTCTGCCTGCTCCGCGCCCTACATAAAACCCGTTGGCACTGCATATAAAAATAAGCGGACACCACCAGCATCCGCTTTCAATCATTCTTCCAGCCTCCCGCCACAAGCACGCGGCCATGACAAAAGGGGGGCCAGGCCGGAACTTCATCCTTTATCATCTTTCGTGCTTTTCGTAGGAGATTCAGGGGCAGGGCGGCCGGGACTTTATCCTTTTTCCTTTATCCTTCTTATTCTTTCGAGCCTTTCGCGCCCTCCGTTGGAAATTTCCGGGGGGAGGGGCTGCGGGGTCCGGTCTCCCGCCTCCGGCTTCCGGCCTCCGTCAGAATTCCACCCCCGCCAGCACCGCGTGATGATCGGACACGAACTTCCCGTCCCAGCGGTCGGAAATGACCCCGTAGCGATCGACACCCGTGACGTTCCGGACAAAAATGAAGTCGATCTGGTGCCCCGGCCGGATCTCCGGATCGAAGCCGTTGAACGTGTACGTCGATCCGTACCGCGGCGTGCCGCAGAGCGTGGACGCCTCCGCTAGTCCGTTCTCCGGCTGCGCAAGGACGACATACCCGCTGTCGCTGCGCAGGCTGTTGAAGTCGCCGCAGAGAATCACCGGCTGCTCCCCGGTTTTCCCGTTGATGAATTTCAGCAGCAGTTTCGCGCTCTCGATCCGCGCTGTTTCGCCGACGTGATCGAAATGGGTGTTGAGAAAATAGAACGATCCGCCGCTGGAGCGATCCTGGAACTGGGCCCAGGTGACGATGCGGGTGCAGGCCGCGTCCCATCCCATGCTGCCCGGCAGATCCGGCGTCTGCGATAGCCAGAAATGTCCCCTGTCCAGCACTCTGAACCGGTCCCTTTTATAGAAAATCGGCGCATACTCTCCCGCCTCTCTGCCGTCGTCCCTGCCCGCCCCCAGCCAGGCGTACTCCGGAAGCCTGCCCGCCAGATCGGTCAGCTGATGGTGCAGCACCTCCTGCAGTCCGGCGATATCGGCCTCGTGAAAACGGATAGTGGCGGCAACCCGCTCTTTCCGCTGCGGCCAGGCGTTCTCGCCGTCGCCGGGATTATCGTAGCGGACGTTAAAGGACATGACCGAAATCCGGGAACCGCCGGGGTGTCCCGGGATGCAGGAGAGGAATACAATGCCTGCGGCGAGAACCGCCAGGAAGGCGAGAGCCTCACTCCGGAAGGAAAACATGACTTTATGCCGACCTGACTTCATCGAGATATCTCCTCATTTCCAGCACCATCTCTCTGCTGTGGGTTCCGGTATTCGTTTCCATATCGAGGTACGTGCCGAAGGGAAGCAGCCGGGTCATTCGTTCCATCAATTCCGGCTCATGCAGTTTGTCCCGGGAAGCGCCCACGATCAGCACGGGTGTAGTGATATGAGGCAGTTTATCCCACACCGTATAATCCCAGAGGGCCACTGCCGCGCTCTTCAGTTTCCAGGGATCCGCCCCGTCCAGGGTCCGGCAGTATTTGTCATACTGGGCCCTGTCCGCATCCACTTCCATTCTGAATGTACGGAGATACCATTTTATGACAGGCCTGAGCACGAACCAGAACGGCGGGTAGAACAGTTTGATAACGATACGCAGTACCGGGGGAATCCTGAATTCAGCATTGGGTCCCACCAGCACATGACAGACCGGCTGGTGCTCGAGATCCGCGGCAAAATCGAGAACGGCGGTGGCGCCCAGGGAACTGCCGAGAATCAGATACTCCTGATCCGGCGGCACCAGCTGCTGTATCAGGGCGACGACATCCCCTCCCACTTCTTCCACACTGTAGCCGACCTTGCCCCGGATCTGCGACGTCCCCTTTTCCCGTGTCTCGATGTAATGGACGACAAACTCTCTGGACAGCTCCAGCAGCACATGTTTCCACCCGTCAATGAGCGAGATCCAGCCGGCCACGAAAACAATGACGGGATTATCGGTCTTTTTTGGAGGAGTGAAGGTGAGCACCCGCAGCGAGACGCTGTCGGACGCTTCCATCATCTCATCCCGGACTGTCGCTCCGGGAGCGCAGAACGTTTCAAGAAAGCTCACTGTTTTGACTCCTCAAGGATGGTGTGCATACGCCTGAACCAGGATTTATTCTGGCGGTAGAGCCGTTTGAACGCGTCAAACAGCCTGTCATAGAGCCGGCGGGTATCGGGATTGGGTGTGAAGACCCGGTCCACGGTCAGATAGCCGCCGATATCCTCATATGAAGGAATGTGCCCCAGCGCCATACTTGCCAGCAGGGCCATGCCCTTTGCCCCGGCCTGCTGGGGATCGCTCACCCGGTGGATCACCCTGTCGGTGACATCGGCAGTGATCTGACACCATATATCGCTTTTGGCGCCGCCGCCGATCATGTGCAGTTTCTCCACCGGATCGTACAGCTTTTCCAGGGTCAGCAGCGCCCACTTCAGATTCATGGCCACTCCTTCAAAAAGGGCGCGGACGATATGTTCCCGGGAATGGTTAAGTCCCACGTTGTAGAGGCCGGCACGGACAAATTCATCATCCAGGGGGCAGCGTTCACCGTACATCCAGGGCGTAAAGATCAGCCCCTCCGCTCCCGGGCCCACCCGTTCGGCCAGTTCGTCCAGTACCTGATAAATCTCGCTCGCGCGGTACTCCTTCAGCAGCTGTCCCTTGTGGTAGAGCACGTGGTCCTTCAGCCATTCAAGGCAGATGCCCACGGTCTCCTGGTGCGCCATGGCAAGATAGGTTCTGTCGGGATTGCTGCTCCCCACGCAGCCGGTGTAGTGGGGTATGTCGATTTTCCGTTTGGTCACATGGCCGGCGACCCAGCCGCTGGTGCCGATGCAGAGGTGCATTTCCCCGTCTTTGAGCGCTCCTGACCCCAGGGCCGTGGCCGCCAGGTCACCGCACCCGTTGATCACCATCGTTCGCTGCGTCAGCCCGGTGGCTTTCGCCGCCTCGGCGGTAAGGGTGCCGACGATCTCCGATCCCGGCTTGACCTCGGGCAGCCGGTCAGGCGTAACGCCGCCCAGCCTGCAGAGCCCGGGATGCCACTGGTTGCGGTTGTTCCGGGAGTCCATCATCCACCAGATATAGGCGAGGTCGGCGGAAGTGACCCTGCGCCCGGTGAGTTTCATGATAATATAATCCTTGGCGTCGAGAAAGGTGTCGGTGCTGTTGAAAACGTCCGGTTCATACGCCCGCAGCCAGAGCAGCTTGGCGATCTGATCCTTTCCCGTCTGCCCGGGGCAGCCGCCGGTGATGGTTAAGAACCGGATGAGCTTGAATATATTGTAGCCCATCAGGCGGGGCGGCGTCCAGAGCTCCTTCTGAATAATCTCCGCGCCGCGTCCGTCCAGCCAGCTGATCAGGGGACGGAGAGGTGTACCCTTTTTATCGACCGGAATGATGCACTGGGTCTGACTGCTGAACACAAGCCCCTCGACCTGGGCGGGCCTGATCTTGCATTTTTTCAGAACCGCTCTGGTGGTCGCACAGACCGCCTCCCAGAGATCATCGGGATTCTGTTCCGCCCACCCGGGTTTGGGATGGTGCATGGGATAATCTATTTTTACTTCTCCGAGGATCTCACCGTACAGCGTTGTCGCGATCGCCTTGTCTCCGCTCGATCCCATGTCATGGGCAATGATGAATTGTTCAGCCATGAAGTCCCCTTTCTGCGTTCGATGGGTGTCAGGTCAGCGCCCGTCCGCGGACGCGTGCAGTTTGTCGGCAAACCATTCCCAGATTTTTTGGTGAAATGCGAAACTCGGGCTGTTCTCTTCGAGCATGGTCCGGATGGTGAACGGTTCCTGATCCGGATCGATGCGGACCTTCTTTTCATGGTCATAAATGATGGAAAACTCGGGATGGAACTGCAGTCCCAGCACGTTGGGAAAGCGCTCATGCTCGATCGCTTCGGCCACCCTGCCGTCCATCGAGGTCGCGATGACCCTGATGTATCTGCCCGGCCGGGAGACAGCCTGATGATGTGAACTGACGACATAGGGATGATCGGCTTCCGTAAAGCCCAGCTCCCTGACGAATTTTCCGGCGGCGGACAGCCTGATCCGGTGCAGGTTGTAACTGAGAAGACCATCCCGCGGTTTCAGATTCGGCCAGGGATTGTTGTGCCACTGTTCCGGCCCCAGCGCGATCACATCTTCCACCGTGGTGAGGCCGTACACCTCGGACCAGATATCCTGCACCAGTGTACCGCCGGTGCCGGCATTGATGCTCTGCTCCCCGAGACAGAGGCCGAGCACCGGAAAATCGGGCCTGTCCCGCAGCAGCGGCCGGAAATCCGGATCCTGATGGCCGCCCAGCAGATGAAAGATGAAAGAGAGTTCGAAATAGTGACGCATCGGTGTGCGCAGCGCTGAAAGCAGACTGGTTTTTCTGCCGTAAAGTTCCGGCGGCATGTCGGCGCCGCCGAAAAAAATGACGGCGTCGGATTTGCTGAATATGTTCCGGTATTCGTCCGTGCAGGGATTTTCTCCGTAGAGATTTTCCGGATTCAGCGCGCCCCTGACCGCATGAAAGACAAACCGGTCCTCCAGGCCTTCATTTCGGATAAAATTCATGGCGCCGGCATAATCGCTGACCTCTTCTTCATGGAACACCCCGGCGATGATGAGGTTCTCGACGGGAAGCAGCCCTTCCTCCTGCAGTCCCAGGACCGAACGGATGGAATACAGCGTCGGGTAGCAGATGGTCAGCACCGCGGTGCCCTGACCGGGAGAATCCGTGTCGAAAAACCGATCCTGGGAAAAGAGGGAAACAGACGTGAGGATCATGATCACCATACTGACGGGGACCAGAATACGCTTTCGTAATGGCATAATTTGCTCCTTGTTGCGACAAAGAATGATTATGTATCGATTCTGCTGAACACTGCTTTGGCGATCTGTATATCCTGAACGGCAACACCGGTCAGATCGGCAACCGTGATCTCATCGGCATGTCCCCGTCTCTCCCCGGGATGGCCGGCGAGATATCCCAGCTCCCGTACCCTGGAGGCATCAAGGACGCCCTCCTTCACGGCTCTGTACACCTCTCCCCGGTATCGCGCCTGCTCCATACTGTCAACCGCGATCCTGTCCGCTTCGGCAAGCAGCGCGGGGGCGAGCTCGTTCTTCCGGGGTGTATCGGAGCCCACGGCGGTGATGTGAGTTCCGGGCTTGATGTCCCCCTGTCGGAACAGCGGCACGGTCGCCGGCGTAGCCGTGACGATGAGATTGCAGGCTGCGGCCATTTCGGCCGGCGCCTCAACAGCGGCCACCCGGTATCCTTTTTGTGTCATCTCCCGCTGAAAACGGCCGCTGTTTTCCCGATGATGGTCATAAATCAGCACGTCGCGGCAGTCGGTCACCTGTTTTAACTGTTCCAGCTGCAGCCGGCCCTGGGTTCCGGCGCCGCAGATGCCGATCCTGCGGACCGCCCGGGGCGCGAAGTAGCGGCCGGCCAGGGCACCGGCGGCGGCTGTGCGAATATCGGTAAGCAATCCCTCATCCAGAAACACCGCCTTCACTGCACCGGTAGCGCGATCAAAAAGCAGCACAATACCGTTTCCCGTGGGCAGCCCTCTCCCGGTATTGCCGGGAAATCCGGACGCGATCTTGACCGCGTAGACATCGTCGCCCGTAATGCAGCCGTATTTGATATGGACTTCACCAGGCGGATCATCGAACAGCATCTCGGCCACCGGCGGCACCAGCACCTGTCCGGCTGAGTAGGCCCTGAACCCTTCTTCCATGGCGCCGATCACATCGACGTCCTGCAGCAGGGCCGCTATCTCATGTTTTTCGATAATCCGTGTCATGTCATAATGTCCTTCAGGCAAGCAGCTCCTTCAGTGCCGCCGGAGAGAGCCTCGCTCCGCTCAGCACCAGCGCCACTCTCTTGCCGCGATAAGCGGCGGCGGTCTTGCGAAACGCCGCCAGCGGCAAAGCGGCCGCCCCCTCGACAAGCATAACATGCTGTTCGACAATATCGAGGATCGCCCTGCCGATCTCGGCTTCCGAAACGAGGATAAACTCGTGCACGAGAGCCCGGCAGATGTCGAACGTCACCGCCGCTTCCTCGATACCGCCCGCGGTTCCATCCGCAAGTGTGGGAAGTGATTCCATTTCAAGGATACGGCCCGCTTCCACCGATGCGGCCATCACCGCGGAATGCGCGGGCTGGCAGCCGATAATCCGAATACGGGGATTGCGGGCGTGACACCAGGCAGCGATGCCGGAAATCAGCCCGCCCCCTCCCACCGGCACGAAGACCGCATCCAGATCGCGCACCTGTTCGGTCAGTTCCGCGGCGACGGTTCCCTGCCCGGCGATAATGTCAGGATCGTTATACGGGGAAATAAAGCTCCGCCCCTGCGCTTCAGCATACACCCTGGCGGCCGTTTCCGCTTTCACGCAGTCGTCACCGGTTCTGACCAGGTGTATATTATACATCCCCAGCAGCCGTTCCTTTGCCGGCGACACGGTTTCCGGGACGAATACCGTACAATCGATGTTCTGTCTGCGGCACATCTCGGCACAGGCCGCGCCATGATTTCCCGATGATGCGGTAACCACGCCTCTGGACCGCTCCTCCGGGTTCAGTCGCAGCAGCTTGTGCGCCGCTCCCCTGGCCTTGAACGATCCGGTCACCTGCATATTCTCCATTTTGAGAAATACGCTGCATTCGTTTTCTCTGCTCAGTAAAAACGAATGATCGCATGGTGTCTGTCTGATGTAGGGGGTGATTGCTGCCCGTGCGCTGCTGATCTTTTGCGGAAGGAGGTCGGTAATGAATGTATGAGTAGCATCCATCATACGGGCTGTCTTTAGTAATTGGAATACCTGACAAAGGCAACGGCGCTGCCGTAGATCTCGCAATAAACCGTAAGATAGCTATTTACGCTCATTATGTCAATCAATTAAACCATGACCGTCACCGGCCGGGAAAGGCCGGAGAGGCTGTGCAGCCGATCGTTCTCCCGTTCTTTCAGGTATATCGTTTACAGGAGACAGGAGACAGGAGACAGGAGACAGGAGACAGGAGACAGGAGACAGGAGACAGGAGACAGGAGACAGGAGACAGGAGACA
>JAFGRY010000005.1 GCA_016934955.1 bacterium
AAATCGGCTTTTTTTTAACGGGTTGCTGTTATTCCGACGAGTCGGAATGGGGGTTCACGTACCCTCCTTCAAGCTGAAAAAGCCGATTACAAATCGGCTTTTTTTTAACGGGTTGCTGTTATTCCGACGAGTCGGAATGGGGGTCCACGTACCCTCCTCCGGAGCAGAAAAAGCCGATGACGAATCGGCTTTTTTATAAACAAATTTCTCCATAAAACGTATTTTCTTACATACAGAATAAACTTTTTATTAGTAAATTACCGTAACAACATACATGCAACAGGGGCTGGGCATTCACACCCCCCCCACTATCTCGGCCCAATTCACACAAGAAGAATCACTATTTTTGTCAGGAGGACAAGATGCATTACTCGGTGTACATCTTATATTCACACAAAACTGACAGGTATTACATTGGTTTCAGCCTTAACGTACAGCAGCGATTACATTATCACAATCTTGGCCGTAAAGGATGGACGAAACGAGGTATCCCGTGGGACCTGGTGTTTGAACATCCATGTCGTGATAAGGTGCATGCTATGCAGGTTGAACGGATGATAAAAAAGCAAAAAAGTCGCCATTTTATCGAGGATCTGATTTCCGGTACAATTAAATTATAAGCAGGTGGCTGTTATTCCGACGAGTCGGAATGGGGGTCCACGTACCCTCCTCCGGAGCAAAAAAGCCGATGACGAATCGGCTTTATTATTTGAGCGGGGGCTGGGGGTTCACGTACCCTCCTCCGGAGCAAAGCGCCGATGATACATCGGCGTTTTTTTGATGCCGAAAAAAAGTGCTTGATTTTAACCATACGCGCACCTATATTGACCTACATGATAGGTCATATAACCTACTTTGGAGGTCAACAGCATGCTGGAACCCTTACTGGGCTCAATAAACCGAGAACGGGTCTTGCTATTTCTCTATTCACGGGATGAGGGATATGCTCGTGAAATTGCCCGTTATTTCAAAACGGATCTGAGCCAAATTCAAAAACAACTGGAAAGACTGGAGATCGGGAACATCGTTTTCAGCAAGACATCAGGGAAAACAAGAATCTATTCGTTAAATCCCCGCTATCCATTTTTAAATGAGGTACAGGCCCTTCTTGAAAAAGTATTATTATTTTATTCTTCTGATGAACGATATACTCTGACCCACCCCCGCAAAAGACCAAGAAGGAAAGGCAAGCCGTGATGAAGCGTATGGACGAAATGTCCCTGGGCGAGTTGGCCGCATATATATGTACTCATCTTTCAAAAAACGATATTCATTGTGTTCTCAGCGGCGGGGCATGTGTATCAATCTATACAGACAACCGGTATGAATCGCTCGATTTGGATTTTATTGAAAACATGGCCTCAAAGCGAAAAAAAATTGTCAGTGTATTATCAAAAATTGGATTTATGGAGGAAAACAGGTACTTTATACATCCCGATACGAAATACTTCATCGAGTTCCCCGCCGGTCCCCTCGCAATTGGGAAAGAACCTGTGAGAGAACCAAACATCATTACGTTTGAAACCGGAGAACTGAGGCTGCTTTCACCCACCGACAGTGTGAAAGACCGGTTAGCGGCATTTTATCATTGGAATGACTAACAATGTCTTGACCAGGCTGTAATGATTGCAGAAAATAACAGGATCGACATTGATGAGGTCGAAAGATGGTCCATACAGGAGGGCAAATCCCGGGAGTTCAATAGTATAAAAGAGAGATTGCACTAAAATAATATATCATCAGGAAACAACCCTGTTGCTTGCAACTGCGGGATTACCTATATTATGGAAATCCGCTCAGCTCAGGGACCTGAACCATTCCGGAGGTGATTATGCTGCTGTTTTTGTATTTCTGCACGGGATTCACGATTGCCGCGGCGGCGGTGAGCCTGGCTCATGTGGTCGCGTTCGCCTGGCACGGCGTGAGGATTCGCATGGAATCGGGACAGTCGGGCAACCTGAAGGGCCGCGCCCTGGCGGAGCTGGCCGCCGGATGGATCGCCCTGGGCCTGTCCGTTTCGGTGCTCATCCTGCTGCTGACGCTCTATCCCTGACATACACGCACAGTATTGGACACCCTTTGACACAGTCGTGGAGATCGTATGATAACTTCCAAACTTGAAGACGGCGTTGTCTGGTTCATTATCGACGGTGACCTGCGCGCCGACGAAATGGTACCCGAAACGGATAAATGGCTTACCCGGCTGGACGAATATGCGGGGTATATCACCGACATTCGCAAGATGGGAAGAGCGCCCGCCATCGAGAAAAAGAAAATGGAAGAGCGGCGCCAGCAGAATAATACGGGCAAGCCCAATGCCATTCTCGGCCGGGACGACGCCATGGCTATCCTGGCAAAAATCTACGTGCATTTCACGGGAGCCAGGGACACCCGCTATTTCACCGATCCGGAAGAAGCGAAGAAATGGCTGAAAAGTTTCGGCCGCTGACCCGATTCCGCGTGCCGCGCCTTCTCCGGCGGTCAGGGACCGCCGCCTGCCGGGGAGGCGTAACGGGGCACCCGGGCTGTTGGGAATTGGTTATTGGATAGTGGACATTGGATATTGGTTATTGGTTATTGGATATTGATAACTCACCCTGCCTGCCCCTAAAAAAATAGGCCCGGGTCCTTGAAATGAATCTTGCCAGAGCTCGATCCTGAACCCTTCCCGGGCCTATGCGCGTTTGAATGTAACCGTCTCTACAATATACCACAACGCCCCCCGTGAAATCAATCGGGTAACTTCCGTATATTCCATCAGGTATATTGCCGATGCATATAGGGTATTTACCCTATGTACATTCCGAAGATATCTTGTTATATTCTACCATACCCCGGGCATGGGCCCTGAATCCTGTCGTTTTGCTTGACATGCATATGTTTCACCGCCTATTTTAAAGGAAGATTGCCATGGCTACTCCTGAACCCGCCCCTGATCAGTTAGAGCAGATCTGGTCGGCAATGATCATTAAAACGTTTGATGAATTCATCAAATATCATGTCGGGTTTGCTGACAGCAAGCCCGAATGTTTCGGTACGGGTGATGGACACGTGTACTGCGGCGCCTGCCCCTGGCAAAGAACGTGCTGATGGATGATTATGATCCTTTTAATCGTATATCTGGTCATTTTTGCCCTTGACATACTTCTCGTCAGTGATTTCAAGGTGCTGGGAATGGGGTACATTGTCTACTATCAGGCAGGCTCCTCCCTGGTATACTGTATATTCCTGAACTCGTATGCCGCGAAGGCAAAAAAAATATTGCTTCACTCATCAGTCAACACAGCCTTTATCACCCTGAATACGGCCATAGCAGTGTACCAGTTCCTGTATATGGTTGAGGTGTACACCAACAATATAAATCGCTGTTTTGTGTTGAACACCATATGTGAAGCGGCTTTTGCGTTCATTTCATTTATCTTGGCTGTTTTGTTCACTATACTGAAAATCACCCGCATAAACTGGATTCCCGGCATTTTCATTATTTCGTTACTGGTAACGTTCATAAAGTATGGCCTGCAGGGGTTTATACATCCCATGCCAATATTACTGTTTCGCTACAGCGGCATCCTGGATTTAGTCCTTATTTTCACCTGGTTCCGTATTCTCTTTTTATTAATAGATCAGGACAACAGAGATGGAATTCCTCAAACTTCAGAGAATGTTATTTCTTAACTTTTTCCTGTTGGGACTTATCCTCTCGGTGCTCATTTTATATTTATATAAATACTGGGCAGAACTGAAGAAGGTCCGACGCCTGCAGATCGTCGCGGAAAAATTCAAGCGACTCATTCAGTCGACGTCTGAAGGGGTCGTCAGATTCAATGGTGACGGCAATGTGCTCAGCCTGAACCCGGCCGGCGCGAAAATGCTCTGGATTTCCGGACCGCCCGATGACTACCATATAACGGAAATTCTCACCTCACATGATGTCGAGATGCTGAAAAAAGCGCTTGCGAACGATCGTGAGAGTGTTACCGTGGAACTGCCGCTGAAGCATATCACCTCGGAACCCAGGTATATCACCCTCTCCCTGCACAAACAGGCGGAAGGCGGCGACACCGTTTACGAAGGTATTTTTCACGATATCACGGAAAAAGTGCTGCTCACAAAAGAGCTGTACACCCACAAGCACAATCTGCAGGAGCTCGTGAGACAGAAGTCTGATCAGCTCCTGGTTGTGGCCCGGGCCCATGAGCTGGAACTGCAGTCACTGAATTCAAAACTGGCCAACAGCCTGGAAGAGGAACGGAAACGTATTTCCCAGAATCTTCACGACAATGTCGGCCAGTCGCTGACGGCGATACAGATGAATCTGGAAGCCATGGACCAGATCATTCCCCGGAAAGGGCAATCAAAGCTGAAACGGGTGCTGAAAGATAATCAGAAACTGCTGGAAAGCGTTATCGAACAGATCCATGAAACGGCGGTCGACCTGCGGCCGGTGATTCTGGATGAACTGGGGCTGGTGCCGACTCTGGAATGGTATTTCGCCCGTTTCGTTCAAAGAACCGGCATAGAGGTGCAATTCGACCATAGCGATTTCAAGCGCAAACTTGACACCGCCGCAGCCACCATGCTCTACCGCATCACCCAGGAAGCGCTGACGAATGTGGTGAAGCATGCCGAGGCCGGCCGCATCGATTACCGGCTTGACTGCGCAAAGGGAGAGATCGTCTGCAGTATCAGGGATGACGGCAGGGGATTCACTCCGGCCGCCGCCGGCGGTGCGGACCCCACCCGCCTGGGTCTGGCGGGCATACGGGAGCGGGTCGACATGTTCGGCGGTTCATTTACTGTTGCATCGGAACGCGGGCGGGGAACCTGCCTGACCATTTCCATTCCGCTGGAGAAGGCATGAGTGAGATGATACGGGTACTGATCGTCGATGATCACAAGATCCTGCAGGAGGGGCTGATCGCGCTCCTCGGCAGCCAGGATGATATCGAGGTGGCCGGGGTGGCCGATAACGGCCGGGAGGGGGTCGAAAAGACGGGCGAGCTGCGGCCGGATGTGGTTCTCATGGATATCTCCATGCCGGTGATGAATGGTATGGAGGCGACGCGCATCATCACGGAAAGGTATGAGGGCGTGAAGGTGCTGGTGCTGACGATGCACGACACGGAGGAGTATGTGTACAAGGTGTTCAGCATGGGCGCCTCGGGATGTGTCACGAAGAAGTCGGCCTATCAGCACCTGATCGCGGCCATCCACGCGGTGCACCGGGGTGAACTGTACATCAGCCCGACGATTTCAAAATCGGTGCTTGTCGATTTTCTCCACTACAAATCTGCGCAGCGGAAGGTGTCGGACCGCACGGTGCTGACGCCGCGGGAACGGGAGATTCTGAAACTGCTGGTCAGCGGCAAAAAGGCGAAGGAGATCGCGTTTGACCTGGGCATCAGTTACAAGACGGTCGACACGCACAAGGTGCACATCTTTCAGAAGACGGGGGTGCACAGCGTGGTCGATCTCACGCGCTACGCGATCAACAACAATCTTATCGCCAATGAGCTGTAACATGCAATTTTCGGGTGTGAACAACTAAACCCTTGCAATCGGTTTCATTTGGATATATATTATATTATCATTCCGCGGCGATAGCCTCTTGGCGCCGCAGCGCGGCTGAACCTCACCATGGCAGGATTGACATGCACGGGACGGCGTCATCACATACTTCCGCACTCTCACTCACCCACTCATCTTCTGTCTTCAGCCGTAAATCGCCATGCTGCGCCGTGCAGCCGCGGAACATGCTGTTTGTCGGGTGTCCTATATTTTTTCTGCGTTTCGACAGTAACACTTAAAACACCTGTGAGCACGACAGCTTTTATTCAGAGTTCAAGTTATTAAGGATACTATAATGAAAACCTGCACACGTACGCTTATATTTCTGTTACTCTCAGCCTTCACGCTTGTTGCCCAAAACAGCAATATGCAGATGCAGGAATCACTGGTACTGGGAGATACACCATCAAACGGTGATGAATACCTTTTCTCAGATATTAAACAATTATGTACGGATGCCGAGGGACGTATCTATATTTTAGACCAGCCGCTGTATGAGATTGCCATGTTTAATGCCTCAGGAGAATTTCAGCAGACTATCGGGAGATCGGGACAGGGCCCCGGGGAATTTCTGTATATCACAAGTTTCCTGGTACATGATATCACAAAACAGATGACTGTATTTGATGCCATGAATCAGCGCGTAACATCGCTTGACGCGGACGGGAACCCCCTGTATATACAAAAATTTCCAGCGGGGAACCACTTGGACTACCGATATACGCGGCTGTTTGGGAACGATAAACTGCTGGTGTATGAATGGGATTATGAGGAGCTCAATCCGAATGAACCGTTTCTGCATATATACAACACGAGAATGACGGAGAAGCTGTGCTCTTTCGGCAAAGCGGGGAATGTGTGGGATCTGGACAAGGAAGAAATGCTCAGCCAAATGCCGACCTCACACCCGTCGATGGTAGTGCTCGACAGCACCCGGGTAGTGTTTGTCCCGTACTACTACCGGGGGGAGCTGTACGCTTTCAGGTATACCGGCGATACATGGGAAATGGCAACGTGGCACGGGCAAAAACACTTCATGCCGCCCTATAAAGTGGGCAGAAAAAAAGGAAACCTCCTGATAACCTCGGTTCCAAGCGGCCCTGCCGGTACGTTTTATTTCCAGGCCAACTGCAGGACAATCGGTTTGTTTACAGTTGGAGATGATTATATTATTCATTTTACAAAGAGAAGAATAAGAAAGCGCGAGCATACTGTAAATTATGAACTGTTTGATTGTAAGGGGGCCCTTGTAGCATACGGTGAACTGGAAACATCGTCATTGAAGCCGGCATCAGCGTATAATCAGTTCATCGTAAACGTGCTGTGGAAAGACAGGGAAGACAATTTCTATCTCTACTGCCTTCTCTACCCTGACGAGGATACGTTTTATCCGGTTATCAGAAAAGCAGCAATTATCAATCTGCAAGACATTGTCGAACGCTGAATTTCCCGCCGCCCGGGGCCCCACTCCCAGACGGCCACCTGCTCCGGCACTCTATTTAGTAATTATAACAACTAAACCCTTGCAATCGGTTTTATTTGAATATATATTATATTATCATTCCGCGGCGATAGCCTGTTAGCGCCGCAGCGCAGCTGAACCTTACCATGGCAGGATTGACATGCACGGGACGGCGTCATCACATACTTCCGCACTCTCTTTTCACCCGGACAATCTCATAGTGCCTCGCTTCGCGTGTATGCGGGCTCGCCACTGCTGTGTTGCTCAGTTGATGGTTAGAAACATGGGATTTCTGTATGTAGAAACATGCGTGTTTCCAGATTTAGAAATCAACCGTGAAAGTTTCTTTTATTAGAAATGTTGTTGGTGTATTTAGAAATGTTTCTAATGGAAGCTTCGCCGGATAGTAGATGGTTATATTGCTAGACCACAACCACAACAAATAGGAGATTTGTCATGAAAGCGAAAACCCTTCTACTCGTTTTAGGATTTCTGGTCTTTCCTTCCCTGGTGTTCTCCCAAGCATTAAAAATAGGCGCAGGAAGTATTTACAACATTAGCAACAACTTAGTGAAGCACAGTGCTGGCTACGATTTTAAATTATTATATCAAGCACAAAGAAGGATCGCGATTTTAACAAGTTTCGGACATTATAGTACCGATATGGGGTCAAATTTAAAAAACGTGTCTGATCAGCCTTATACATATGATTTTTTGCGAAACCATAATGACAAATTGATCGGTGGCGATCTTGCATTATCCTGGATCGAATTCAATCCCATATACTATTTACTAAACAACTCATCACAAACCATAAAAATATTCTGCGGGGTTGGCCTGGGGATATATTTTGTGAAGAATGAATGGTCACCAGACATTTATGATCAGCTGCTGTTATCGAGAGAGCAGACAGGGTTGATATATTTTGAAAAAAGAAGGGTCATGCAGTTAGGGTACAATGTTCGTATAGGCTTTGATTTGCCTGCTACATCAAAAAGTCATTTTTGTTTTGAAGTGAAATACCTGGTACTGAATCCTGAGTTTTCATATACGATCCGTGAAGATGAAATGGATCTTGGCGAGGAGAGAAAACGATCAATTAATTTAAATACGATTTCATTTGGTTTGTCATTGATTGTAACGATCTAGCCATTAGTAAGCAATATAACCCGCGTTAGCTGCGGACGCGCGCGTGAGGTTGGGTTCATTTATAGAGTACAGCAGAGGACGGCTCCCGCCGTCCGCGACGCGGTGGCGACGGGCGGACATGCGGGCACCCCGCGGGATGTGATTTTAACGCAGCATTCGGACAGATCTGATTGCGCGCGCCGCAGAAACTGAATGTTATAATGCCAAATTTGGGATGATAAATGTTATATACAAAAACTATTGAGAAGATTAATTGGGAAACCATTGCAGAGTTTTGTGAACAGAGGATTCCTGAGGGCGCTTATCTGGACTACAAGGCGAACTTCCCGGCCAATTTAGAGAAAACTATTGCTGCGATGGCTAACACTCTTGGTGGTATTATCTTGATTGGCATAAGAGAGGACAATGAAAACAAGCCTATCTTACCAATAGAAGGAATACCTTTTACAAGAGGCTTATCGGAAAAAGTAACAAATATTATCCTTTCAAATGTCACTCCACCAATTTTTCCAGAAATACAAATATGCAGAAATGATGAAAAAGCCATTATACTAATTAGAATTCATCAAAGCCATCAAACACCGCATGCCATCGCTAATAATACAAGAGTATATCTCAGAACTGCTAATCAAAATAAACCAGAAGAACTTGCTACTATAAAAGACATCTTTTGGTTAAATGATCAAAGGAGATCTTCAGTTTTATTACGTGAAGAATTATATATTGATTCTGAGAAAACTTTTAGTAAGAACTATAACAAGCGAATCATAACAAAGAAAGAGTTACAACTCCCTATTGAAAACAAATTAGATAACTGGCTCACATTGTCTTTTTGCCCTTTATATCCTAAAGATTATTTTATGGACCCACCAGAAATTTCAAAAATTGTCAATGACATTACTGTCAATGAATACTACGGTAATGGTGAGAAATTCCCAATCTTTAAGGATTGCAGAAAAGGCCCAATCTCTAAAAACGGAACTATATTATTTCTTGATACAAATTATCATATGTTTTTTACAGAATTAAATTGCTATGGCTTGTATCTTTACAAACAAAATTTATATTATGAAAAGATAGAAAATAACACACAACAAGAAGACTGGATCAGTTCGATACAAATTTTTTCGAGATTGGATGAGTTTTTTGATTCTTCAGTAAAGTTTTATAATAAGTTGGGATATCATGGGCCTCTTGAATTCAGAATGTTTTTTGAAAATAAGTCACATCGAAGATTAGGGCAAAATTCGAAACCCTCAAATAATAGAATTTTTGAAACACTGGAAGATGAAATTAGCTTCAAGCGCATAGTTTTAAAAAAATCTATTGATGAGCAAGTTTTGAAAATGGAACTTCTATATGCAACAGTACAAAGAATAGCTTGGGCGTATGGTTGGGATATACAGGAATATGAAATCACTTCATATTTCGACAAAAATAAGTAAAAGCATTATAACCCCAGTCTGCATTTGACATTGCCGTTGAGTGCCTTTTTCATTTTTCTATTCTCAAGAGGACGGCTTTCGCCGTCCATGGATGAAAAGATGTAGTGGACGGTTTTGTAGACTTCGGATAAATTATTAACCGAGCTTCGGGATCGTATCTTGTGGCGACGCAAATGAGACTAATGTTAGCCGATAACAATTTCGAAAGGATTATTACATTTGATACGAAAAATTCTTACTATTTTTATCGTGGTTTTTCTCACGAGTTGCTCTAATAATGAAAATGTTATAGATTCTCCACTGTCGAATGAGGTAATTGAATCAATTTCACACGTGAAAGAATTTCATTCATTATTTGTCAAAGTGGATAACGTACAACTTTCAACTGGTCATGATCACGCAATTTCTGTAATAACTGATATAGAATTAGATAGTAAAGGAAATATTTTAATAGCCGATGGATGGCAAGCAAAAGGTGTTTATGTGTTTTCGCCAACAGGTCAATTTATTAAGGAATTGGGAAAAGAGGGTCAGGGTCCTGGTGAGTATTTAACTCCTGTTAGCATTGCGATAAGCCCAGAGGGAAATATTTTCGTAAATGATTACATGAGTAAGCGAGTGTTAGTTTTTGATCCAGAGTATCAATTTATAAAATTCATTATTCTTAAGGGGAAAACCGGCCATTATATCCATTGTAATACTAATCAAGAATTATATATGTATAGCAGTGCCAAACTACCGTCAGGGTGGACCAATTCTGATACAATTTACAAATATGGTCAAGATGGTAATTTGATAACATCTTTCGCGCCATTACCAGAAGAACTCAAGGAAATAAATGGAAGTATCAGCCAAGAGGGTGTCGCTATTGATGATCAGGATCATATCTTCGAACTCAACCCACTATTTTATAATATAAGAAAATATGATTCATTAGGTAAATTAATAAAATCATTTTCACGAACAACCGATCTGTTTAAAATAATAACTGATAAGGATGTAACACCGATAATTCTCAATGGCCCTTTTTATTTGGAAAAAGGTTTAATAATTGTACAATTGAATGGCCATTTAGACATTTATGATACTAAAGGTAATTTTCTTGTTGGTGATATCTATTTTCCACAAGAGATAAAGTGTAGCCATAAAAACACTATATACATCAAGGATTGGGATGAGGAAGGGCATGATGTAGATGTTCAAAATCCCAAAATTATATCTTATGAATTGAGAATCTAAATAAACGAGTTTCGATATTTCAAATGAGGTCGGCTAACAAGGCGTATGATTGCGGACAAAGCAGTTTGTCACGGGCCTTGCATGTGAAGGTTCATGCAGGCGCATGCCTTGCTGAAGGCAAGAGCCGAAGACGCGCCCGGCATGCAGCTGAAAAAACAGGCCCCAAAATAGACAAATAACCCCGTCACCATTCAGATCAGGAGCGATCATGACACCATTACGCCCGGCAGTCTGTTTATTCGTATTTCAGGTTCTCTTTTTTGCCTGCTCGAACAGCCCCACCCACACCTTCAGCATCGAAACCGACGGCGGCACGGTGATCGCCACCAGCGGGACCGGACCGAAATATGAAACCCCCTTTTATGAATTCAAAGAGACATTGTCCCTCGGCGACGAAGCGAACGTTCCGGTGCTCTTCCAGCCGCAGGAGCTGGTAGTCGGCGAAGACGGCACCCTCTATATCACCGATGAAAACCGCATCAAGAAATTTGCCGCGGACGGCGCCTTCCGGCAGTACATTGGCCGGGAAGGCCAGGGACCCGGTGAAGTGTATTATCCGGGTCTCTGCCATATCTTCGGCGACACCATCTACGCGAAACAGAAATGGGGCAGCGCTGAATTCCTGGAAGCCTACCACCTGTTCAAAACGGTCGGAACATACATTGAAAGCAAAACGTTTCGCACGCCCCCGGCACCGCTGCTGGATAACGGCAGCAGCCACATCGTGCTGATCCTGAACGGCAGGACCGCGCTCTATTCGTCCGTGACCCATGAACAGAAGGGAAACGTCACTATTCGGCGGTTCGCCTTCGGCCTGACCGATGAACACCGAAATCCCCTCTCACGATTGGACCTCCCGATCATCCAAACCGAGCCGAGTTACACCACCGTGCTTGAACGGGGGCCGGTCGGGGTGGGGCGCCCCTACGTACTGCATTCGCCGCGATTTACCGAAAAAAACGGCACGCTCTACTGTCTCCACCCGGCGGGGAAAGAGATATATATCATCACCCCGGCAGGAAAAACAGAAAAAATGATCGTTCTCGATTTGCCCGATCTGCCCGTGACCGCGCAGGAGCGCGATACCCTCACGTCACAGAACTGGTTCAAGCGGATGGCCGCAAACGTGGGCGCCGGCTTCATTCCCGACAGAAAACCGTTATGCTGCGAGATAGTGGTGTCCGACGACGGATTCATCTGGCTGAAACACGGCCGGGATATGATGACGAATGGAAAGGCGGCGTTTACCTATCGCCTTCTCAGTCCCGAAGGCGAATACCTCTGCGATCAGCCGCTGCCGATCGACCTCAAAGCGGTCGACCGGGAAAATGCGTACGGGTTTGAACGGACTACCGACGGGCTGGCCGTTTTCAAACGGCTGAAACTGATTCACCGTTAAACAAGAGCCGTCGCACGGGAAAGCGGAACCTTCTTTTTACAAGGAAGTAAAGACAATTTAATGATCAGGAGGGAAATCAATTTTTTGAATTCCGGCGATAATTCTTTCAGCATCTTTTTTAGCGACAATCCTTAAGATAAAAATGACATCCTTATCAATACCGTAGAAAATACGAAATGAATCATTCTGTATATCGATCCTTAGCCGGTAACACGGAAATGTAAAACCTTTTATTTTCCTAATTTTCTTTTTGAATTGAAAAGGTTTTGATTCGAGAATCAAACAGGTAATCGAATTGTGGATCATTGATTCACGGTGTACTCACGGTACCTGGGGACACGCGTTTGAGGTATGGTTCATGCAGAGTCGGGACGCCGTTTGACCTTTCCCTCACAGTCTGCGTCGAATCATCTCACCCCGCCGACTGCGCCAGCAGGTACACACCGAGCAGCATAAGCAGCACATACACCGCCGCGCTGAACTTTTCGGCGGGAATGCGTTTGTGAATGAGAAACCCGGCCGCGATGGCGGCGGCCATCACCGGCAGCGCGTACAGATAGAGCCGTACCACCTGCCCCGTCCAGAGCCCGGCCGCCCCGTGCCCGGCCACGATGAACATGCCCGTGAGGAAAAAATAGCCGTTGAGCGTCGCCCGGAACGAATCGGGCGGCCAGCGCCGCAGAGCCGCGTACATGACCACCACCGGCCCGTTCGTATTGTAAGCCCCGCCCAGCACCCCCGAGACGAGCCCGAACAGGTAGCCCCAGCTGTCGTCCCTGATCTCCATGATTCCCGGGCGAATGAGATTGTAGGCCGAAAACGCCAGCAGCAGCACGGCCAGCGCCGATTTCATGAACGGTTCATCGACACCCTTGAGCAGCAGCAGGCCGACGGGAATGCCGGCCACCGTGGCCGCGATCAGCCGCAGCGCCCCCCGCCAGTCGAAGGAGGTGCGATGACGCAGCCAGATCACCAGCGCGTTCGTCAGCGACATCAGCGCCACCAGCGGCGTGGCCGTACGCAGCCCCAGCAGCACCGCCAGCAGGGGCATGGCCACCAGCGCGTCCGCGAATCCGAACACCGCTCTCACCCCCGTGGCCGCGAATACGACCAGCAGGACCGCCGTCACATCGTGCATACCGCTCTCCCTGCGTCCGTACCCACTCCCCGTCCTCCGCTCAGCGTCCCGCCGCCGAAACGGCAAAACCGCTCTCATGGACCGTGACATTGCCGGCCCTGTCTTCAGCCGTGATCTTCAGGCGGTGCCGCCCGGGGGAAAGAGGGGCGAACAGGATCACCCGGCAGAGATTGAGATGCGGCAGCCGCTCCACGATTTGCCGTTTGCCGTCGATGTGTATCGTGTAGGTATCCTCTCCGCCCAGGCCCGAACGATCGTCTTCGCACACCCATTGAATGCGCGGCGTCCCGGTACGCACCACTGCGCCGTCGGCCGGTATGACACCGCTGACCGACGGGGGCACCGTATCCTGCAGCACCGCAAAGGCGGCGGGGCCGGAGACCGCGGCCTCCAGGCGCATGGGATCGGACAGGGGAGCGACGAACCCGAACGTGCTGTCGTTGATCACCCGGTAGAGCCCCGCCTTTCCTGAGGGCATTCCCGGGGCCGGCAGGTCGAGACGAAGCGTGCCCTGCCGGAAAAATATTCTGTCCCGCGGAGCGAATTCATAGACGGTCACCGTGCCGCTTTCACGAACGGCAAGCGTTTTCTGGAATGCCCGGCCCAGCACCGGGGCGTAGACGGCGCCCGGCGGAAAGATGAACGAACAGCGGCCGTCCGGCGAGGTCAGCGCTCCCCCGGCCCGCGGATCGATCAGGGCCGCGCTGATCGTATCGCTGACCGTGCGGCAGATCTGCCCCGTGCGCCGGGCGCTGAGCTCGGCGGTAATCGTCCTCTGCCCTTCCCGCAGCCAGCGGTACCGTCCCTGCCAGCTGGTGCTGTCAACGGAAATCAGGGGCACCGCCCGTTTCAGCCAGGGTGAATCCTTGACCAGCAGCAGCGGCGGTTCCCGCCAGCCTGCCGCCGAGACCGCGGTATAAACAATCGCATCTCCGTAGCATTCGCTCCCGAGGGAAAAATCGCTGTCCGGGACAGGGGGCGGTGATTCCGGCGCAGGCGTGGTCGTGTCGGCGGGCGCTGCCGTGATACGTCCCTCCAGAATCGATACGTTCCCGTAAAAATCCTCGGCTTCGATCCTGAACCGGAGTCCGTCCGGGGAAACGGGCGCCCTCTCCCCGGACGCCGCGTCGCCGTCCCCGCAGACGATCTCTCCCGCGTTCGCCGCGGCCGGCAGGCAGAACCGCAGCGTGTTTCCCGCCGCGCGGTAGAGCCGGTGAAAATCGCTTCCCGCTACGCGCCGCAGCCGGTAGTCCCTGTCGAGATCGACCTGGAAGCTTTCGTTCAGGCGCAGCGAGTCGTAGGTGACCCGGTACCATTCCCTGTCATCGATGAACAGCCGCAGCCGGTAGGGGGAAAAAAGATTGCCCGCGCCGTCGGCCCTGTCCGTGACCGCCACCGCCAGCCCCACCCTGCCCCGGGCCCTCACGGGAGCGGCCGGTTCCCAGGCGCCCGGCGCCGTGGGAACGGCCGGGTAGAGCGCCGGCAAAAAACCGTTGTCGGTGCGGGCATCGGCGGAAAGCGGCACCACCGCCAGCTGGATGAATTCGGGAGGAAGGTTGTCGGTGACGGTCAATCCGTAGTGGAAGGGATTGACCAAATTGTTCACCTGATCGCGCACCTCGACGTGCAGGTGCGGCACCCCGTTGCCGGTGGAGCCGGTGTACCCCAGCAGGTCGCCGGCCGATACCCGGAACTGATCGGGCCGGAGAAAGATGGTGACGCCATACCGTCCGAGCCGGGCCTGCTTTTCCCGCACAAAGGGGACGAGTCCCGGCGCGAAGGCGGAAAGGTGGGCGTAGACAACGGTCTCGCCGCTCTCCAGGGTCAGGTAGACGGCCCGTCCGTATCCGCTGATGGAGGCGACGATCCTGCTCACCCAGCCATTCCCCAGGGCATAGATGTCGTACCCCTCCCGGCCCCAGGTCTTGATATCGAGACCGGCATGAAAGTGGCCTGGCCGGTATTCCCCGAACGAGGAGGTCATCACCCGGCCCGCATTGGTGGGCCAGACCAGCCCCTGGGCCGAAGCCGGCACAGGAACGGCGAGGGACAGCAGGACGGTAATCGAGACTATATGGACAACAGCATTTTTCACAATGGCAACTCTGCTCTTTGCGCGGTCCTAGAACCGCGCCACTTCATCTTCAACGGCCGTGACGATCTGATCGAAGGGTATTTTCCGCACCGGCTTGCCGCCTTTGAAGAGCAGGGCGCTGCCCCTGCCGCAGGCGACGCCGATATCGGCCTCCCGGGCCTCACCCGGCCCGTTCACCTCACATCCCATAATGGCCACGGTAACCTTCTTCGTATATCCTGCCACCGCCGTTTCCACCGCTTCCACGATCGCCGCCAGATCGGAATGGGTCCTGCCGCAGGTGGGACAGGAAATGATGCGGACGCCGGTATCCCGCAGATCGAGGGATGAGAGGATCCGTTTGGCCGCGGCGATCTCGGCCACCGGATCTCCCGTCAGGGAGACGCGGATGGTATCACCGATCCCTTCGGCGAGCAGTGTTCCGATGCCCACCGCTGAACGCACGATTCCGGTCGCGGGGCTGCCCGCCTCGGTGACACCCAGGTGGATCGGGTAGTCCGTCCGGTCGGCCAGCAGCCGGTTCGCGTCGATCATGAGCACGACGCCGGACGCCTTCACGGAGAGAACGAGATTGTCGAACCCCTCTTTTTCACAGAACCGCACATGGGTCAGGGCGCTCTCGACCAGCGCCTCCGCGCTGATCCCGCCGTGTTTTTTCATTACCTCTTTGTCAAGGGACCCCGCGTTGACCCCGATGCGGACGGGGATCCGCAGTTCCGCGGCGGCCGCCAGCACGGCGGCGACCCGCTTTTCCGAGCCGATATTGCCCGGATTTATCCGTATCTTGTCGGCCCCGTTCTGAAGCGAAAGCAGGGCGAGACGGTAATCGAAATGAATGTCCGCCACCAGCGGCAGCGGAACCCGCTCCTTTATTTCCCCGAGCGCGGCGGCTGACTCGCCGTCCGGCACGGCCACGCGTACGATGTCGCAGCCGGCGGCCCGCAGGGATTCTATCTGGGCGACGGTCGCCTCGATATCGGCGGTTTTCGTATTGGTCATGGACTGAATGGAGACAGGCGCCTCCCCGCCGACCGGGACGGTGCCGACCATGATCCGTTTCGTTTTTCGTCGTTCTGTCACACCATGTCTCTCAGTGCCGCATAACGGATGCGACGGCTTCAATGACCGTATCGATATCTTCATCACTGATCACCAGGGGCGGCAGCAGCCTGATCACCGATTCCCCGGCGGCGAAGGCCAGCACGCCCCGCTCCTGCAGCGCCGTGAGCAGGGGCACCGCCGGTTCCGCACAGGCGATCCCGACCATCAGTCCCAGATGCCTGATTTCCAGGATGCGGGAAGAACGGATCGTCCGCAGGCCCGCGGCGAGCCGTTCCCCTTTACGCGCCGCGGCTTCCGCCAGCTGTTCCCGGTCCATGACCTCCAGCGCCGCCAGCGCGGCCGCAGCCGCCAGGGGATTGCCGCCGAACGTGGAGCCGTGGCTTCCCGGTTCGATGCGGATCTTCCCGGAGCAGAGCGTCACCCCCATGGGCACGCCGCCGGCAACAGCCTTGGCGGCGCAGAGCAGATCGGGCTGCAGATCGAAGTGCTCACAGGCGAACAGTTTGCCGGTGCGGCAGAACCCGGTCTGCACCTCGTCGATGATCAGGAGGAGGTTCTTCTCCCGGCAGAGCTCCTGGACCGCGCTGAAATAGGCCGCGGACCCGACGCGCACCCCCCCTTCTCCCTGCACGATCTCGAGGATGATTCCCGCGGTGGCGGGCGTGACCGCCGCGACAAGCCGCTGGATATCGTTGAAGGGGGCGAAATCGAACCCGTCCAGGAGCGGTTCGAATCCCCGCCGGTAGGCCGGCCTGTGGGTGGCGCTGAGCGAGCCGAGCGTGCGGCCGTGAAAGCCCCCTTCCGCGGCGATGAACCGCTGTTTGCCGGTGGAGAAACGGGCGAACTTGATCGCCGCTTCCACGCTTTCGGTGCCCGAGTTGCAGAAAAAGCCCGTTTGAATGGATGCCGGCGCGAGGCCGACCAGTTTCTCGAGCAGCAGCGCGCCCGGTTCATTGATGAATAGATTGGAGCTGGTGATCAGCTGTTCCGCCTGGGACCGGATCGCGGTCACCACCGCGGGATGGCAGTGCCCCACAGTGGCCACACCCAGCCCCGCGGTGCAGTCGATGTAGGTGCGCCCTTCGCTGTCGATGACCCGGGCGCCCCTTCCCCGCACCAGCACCGGATCCCGCCTGCGGTAAGTACCCGTATCGCAGCGGCGATGTATGTCCCGTAAACGGGCGGTGTCGGTCAAAACCGCCTCATGGGCGCATACCCGTCATGTCTATATCTCCATCTCGAGCTGGCTGTCTTTGGGAAAGAGGATCTTTCTCGCCTTCTCGAGCATCGAAACAAAGGTATCTTCGTCGATAATTTTCACTTTCAGTTCCACGGCCTTCCGGTATTTGCTGCCGGGATTGGCCCCCACCAGCAGCAGGTCGGTCTTCTTACTGACCGTCGAGCTCACCCGGCCCCCTTCTTTTTCGATCAGCAGGGTGGCGCCTTCCCGGGTCATGCGGCTCAGGGTGCCGGTGAGCACAAAGGTTTTACCGGCAAAGACGCCTCCCCCGAGCGCGTGTATCTCTCCCTCCATGGTCACGCCGGCCTTCCTCAGTTTTTCGATCACGGTCCGGTTGGAGGGCTGACTGAAAAACTGAACGATGGACTCGGCCATCACCGGGCCGATCTGGTCGATCTCTTCGAGCTGCTCCCGGGAGGCAGCGGCAAGGGCGTCCATGGAACCGAAGGTGCCGGCCAGGATGGCAGCGGCCCCTTTCCCCACATGTCTGATGCCGAGGCCGAAGACCACCCTGCCCAGCTGCCTGCTCCTGCTCTCGTTTATGGAAGCGACCAGATTCGCCGCGCTCTTCTCTCCCATGCGTTCGAGATCCTTCAGGTCGTCGGCCCTGAGCGAATAGATGTCCCCGATATCGTGCACCATCTTTTCGTCGACAAGCGCCTGCACCAGCGATTCTCCCAGTCCCTCGATATCCATGGCGCCGCGGGAGGAAAAATGCAGCAGCCTGCCGAAGACCTGGGCCGGACAGGCGAGATTTTCACAGCGGATGGCGACTTCCCCCTCCGCGCGCATCAGCCTGCTCTGACAGACCGGGCAGCTGTCGGGAAACCTGAACGGTTCCGCCGATTCCGGCCGCTGTTTCAGCACCACCCCGACCACTTTCGGAATGACATCGCCGCCCTTCTCGATCGTTACCGTATCGCCGATGCGGATGTCCTTGCGCTTGATCTCTTCCTCATTGTGCAGGGTGGCGCGGCTGATGGTCGATCCCGCCAGGAAGACCGGCTCCAGCACCGCCACCGGCGTGATGGTGCCCATTCTTCCCACCTGCAGATGGATCTCTTTGAGGGTGGTCCGCGCCTGTTTGGGTTTGAATTTATAGGCGATGGCCCAGCGGGGGCTCTTGGCCGTTCTGCCGAGGATCTCCTGCTGTTCAAGATCATTGACCTTGATCACGACGCCGTCTATCTCGTAGGGCAGCGAGTCCCGCTTCTCCTCCCAGACGTTGCAGAAGTCGAGCACATCCCAGACGGAGCGGGCCAGGGTGACGTGCCGGCTTACCGGCAGTCCCAGCCGGCGCAGCAGGTGCAGGGCGTCGAAATGGGTAGTGACGGAATAATCGGCGAGGGTTCCTCCGTCGGTGACTCTGAGAAAATAGGCGGAGAACTCCAGCGGCCGCGCCGCCGTTTTACGGGGATCCAGCAGTTTCAGGGATCCGGCCGTTGCGTTCCGGGGGTTGGCAAATACCTTTTCACCGGCTTTTTCCTGCTGCCGGTTGAGCCGGCTGAATCCTTTCCCGGGCATGTACACCTCGCCCCTGACCTCCACGTTCCGGGGCAGGTCACCCTCCCCGGTCAGCCGCAGAGGGATGGACCTGATCGTCTTGAGATTGGGCGTGATATCATCGCCGGTCACCCCGTCACCCCGGGTCGCCCCGCGCGCCAGCAGTCCGTCTTCATACACCAGGGACACGGCGATGCCGTCGAACTTCAGCTCGGTCACGTACTCAACCGTACCGGTTTCAAGCTGCTTCCGGACCCGTTCCTCAAAGGCCTCGACCTCGTCCGGGGCGTAGGTATTTTCAAGGCTGAGCATGGGCACCGCGTGCTCAACCGGGGGAAAACGGTCCAGAGGCTCCCCCCCGACCCGCACGGAGGGCGAATCCGGCGCGGCGAATTCCGGATGCCGCTTTTCCAGCTCGATCAGCTGCTGCATCAGCCGGTCATACTCGTAATCGGAGATCGACGGCTCATTGAGCACGTAGTAACGGTGATTATGACCCCGGATCTCTTCTCTCAGCCTGTTGATGGTTTCCTGCGGATTACTCACCACCTGTCTCCCGCTGCCGATGATCGGATACCGAATGAGGAACCTGCCTGCTTTTTCCTGATAAAAGGTAACGGAAAATTGCTTGAAAGTCAAACGCTTATTGGGCCGGTTCCGGCCGCCGCCGCCTCACGTTTTCCTTGCAATAGCCCCCTGTTTTACGTATTTTTATTCCACAGGGACGCTCTGACGATGCCGACCCGACCTCTCCTTCTTTCAGGTACGTACCGTGTAATCGCTGACGCAGACGGATGCCGCCCGGCCGGAACGGCCCGGCAGATATGCCCCCGGGACAGACAGCGTGAACCCGCTTTCGAAATTTTAACTTGTTTTTTTAAAGAATTTTCAGTACAATGAAAGTCTTTTGTGTAGTATGAAACTAAAATGGACTATTGACCGAGAGTGACCATGACAGACATCAAAGAAATGCGAAATATCGGGATCAGCGCCCACATCGATTCCGGAAAAACGACGTTAACGGAACGGATTCTCTTTTATACCCAGAAAATTCATGCCATTCACGAGGTGCGCGGCAAAGACGGCGCCGGCGCCAAGATGGATTCCATGGAGCTGGAACGGGAACGGGGGATCACCATTTCCTCGGCTTCCACAAACGTCGCCTGGAAAAAACACGAGATCAACATCATCGACACGCCCGGGCACGTGGATTTCACCGTCGAAGTGGAACGGTCCCTGAGAGTGCTGGACGGAGCGGTGCTCGTGCTCTGTGCCATCGGGGGCGTCCAGTCCCAGTCCATCACCGTTGACCGCCAGATGAAACGGTACAACGTTCCCCGTATCGCCTTTATCAACAAGTGCGACCGCATGGGAGCGGACCCGAAAAAAGTGACCAACCAGCTGCGGGACAAGCTCGGGCATAACGCCGTTCTCATGCAGCTGCCCATAGGCCTGGAGGCGCATTTTGAGGGCGTCATCGACCTGGTGACCATGAAGGCCCTCTATTTCGACGGCCCCAACGGCGAAACCGTGAGAACCGAAGCGATCCCGGAGGCGCTGCGGTCAGAAGCGGCCGAATACCGTGATCGCCTGCTGGACAAGGCCTCGCTCTTTTCCGACGAACTGATGGAAGCCTATCTCGAAGACAGCGTCACCGAGGCGATGCTGTACGACGCGGTGCGCAAGGGGACCATTTCCCTGGAACTGACGCCTGTCTTTCTCGGTTCGGCGTTCAAGAACAAGGGCGTGCAGCCGCTGATGGATGCGGTCATCAACTACCTGCCCTCTCCCCTGGACGTAAAGAATATCGCCCTGGACAGGGACGATAATGAAAAAGAAGTGATCCTTCGACCCGATGAGCAGATGCCGCTGGTGATGCTCGCCTTTAAACTCGACGACACCCGTTTCGGACAGCTGACCTATGTGCGGGTCTATCAGGGAACACTGAAAAAAGGGAGCGAGATCCTCAACACCCGCAGTGGCAGAAAAGCGCGGGTGGGCAGACTGATCCGCATGCATGCCGATGAGATGGAGGACATCACCGCTGCGGGTCCCGGAGATATCGTCGCCCTCTTCGGTATCGACTGCGCGTCCGGCGACACGTTTACCGACGGCAGCCTCAACTACACGCTGTCTTCCATGTTCGTGCCCTCGCCGGTGATATCGCTCTCGCTGAAACCGGTTGACAACAAGGCCTCGGAAAACATGGCCAAGGCGATCAATCGCTTTACCAAGGAGGATCCGACGTTCCAGAGCTATGTCGATCCCGAAACAAACGATACCATCATCAGGGGAATGGGTGAGCTGCATCTGGATGTGTATATCGAGCGCATGCGCCGGGAGTACAAGGTGGAACTGCAGACAGGAGAGCCGCAGGTCGCCTACCGGGAGAGCATATCCAGAGCGGTGGAATTCAATTACACCCACAAGAAGCAGACCGGCGGCGCGGGCCAGTACGGCAGGGTGGCCGGCATTATCGAACCGCTGCATGAAGGCGATTTTGAATTCGTGGACGAGATCAAGGGCGGTGTGATCCCCAACGAATACATACCCGCCTGCCGGAAAGGATTCGAAGCCTGCCTGAGCAGGGGAACGCTCATCGGATTTCCCATTGTCGGCGTGAAAGTGACCATCAACGACGGTAATTACCACACCGTCGATTCTTCGGAGATGGCCTTCACCCAGGCGGCGATCGGCGCCTTCAGGGAAAACTACAACCGCTGTCAGCCGGTGATCCTCGAACCGGTCATGCGGGTATCGGTCGAGGCGCCCAACGAGTATCAGGGCGCCGTGCTCGGCCTGCTCAATCAGCGGAGAGGCACCATTACCAGCGCCGTTGAAGACAACACGTTCGTCATTATCGAAGCGGAAGTACCCCTCAAGGAGATGTTCGGATACTCCACGGTGCTTCGCTCGGCCACCCAGGGCAAAGCTGAATTCACCATGGAATTCGCCCACTATTCCAGGGTTCCCGTATCCGTATCCGAAGAGCTGAAGAAAGAATTTGCACAAAAAGAAAGCGAGAGAGGGTGAATATGCTAAAAAAAGAACTCATTCAGAGAAGTCCCATTAGAATTCTGGAAAAATCGATTCACGGCGGATTGGGAAAAGGAAATCTCGGCGTATTCACTGCCCGCAAGGGGGTCGGCAAAACCGCCTGTATGGTGCACGTCTCCGTTGACAAGCTCATGGCGAACAAGAAGGTCATCCATATCTCATTCGCGGAAAAACCGGATCACATCAAACTCTGGTACAAGGATGTTTTCCAGGAAGTGGCCGCCGCCTACCGTCTGGAAAACGCCATAGAAAATTTCGAAGCGCTGATAAAAAACCGGCTCATTCTTCATTTTCGGCAGGCGGAGATCGATCTTCAGGCCGTGAAGGAAAACGTGGACCAGTTCGTGCGCGCCACCGATTTCCAGCCCGAGATGATCGTGGTCGACGGGTTCTCCTTTTATGATGCCTCGGCCGAAGACTTCAGCTTCTGGAAAGCGTTCGCGCAGGAATACAAGATGGAAATCTGGTTCACCGCCACGCTCCACCGGGAAGCCCTGGCATTCGATGACGAGGGGATTCCCGCGCCCGTCAACCGCTTCAAGGAATTTCTTTCCGTGATCATCATGCTCAATCCCACTTCCGAGTTCATCGACCTCAAGCTGCTCAAGGATCACGAGAGCCTGGATCTGGAAAAACTGATGCTGAAACTCGATCCGAAGACCCTGCTGATTGCAAACCACCGGGTCTGATGCATACACATGCTGCTGTTCCGACAGCGCCGCGGGAGGCTTCTTCAGCGGCGCTGTTTTTGTTTTAGCCGCCGACCGCCTCATCTGCCGGCACATTTTTTCTTGACATTTGCTGGAATATGCCGTATACTGTTTAACCAAATGGTTAAACCTTATGGTTAACGCCGGGAACGCGAAGATGATCGACAGGGGAAACACCGAAACACTCATTCTGGACGCGGCCATGCAGGTGTTCCTCGAGAAGGGCCGTCACGGCGCCAGAATGCAGGAAATCGCGGACAGGGCCGGCATCAACAAGGCGCT
The DNA here is from genome assembly GCA_016934955.1 of bacterium. Lineage (GTDB taxonomy): Bacteria > Zhuqueibacterota > QNDG01 > QNDG01 > JAGLOF01 > JAFGRY01. The sequence continues at coordinate 23,350 of JAFGRY010000005.1, forward strand.
GCTGCACTACTATTTCCGCAGTAAAAAAAATCTCTACGCCGAGATACTGTCGCGGGTGTTCCGCATCTTCTACGCGCGGATCACCGAGGCGCACCGGCCGGGACTCCCCTTTCGGGAGCAGTTGCGGCTGTTCATCGATGTGTATGTGGACATGCTCGACAGCAATCCGCGTATCCCTCTCTTTCTCGCCCGGGAGATGAGCGAGGGCGGGGTGATCGTGTCCGATTTCATGAAACGGTTTCAGCAGGAGATGGATCCGGCCGTTCCCGATCTCATTGTCTCCGCCATCGAACAGGCCGCGTCCCGGGGAGAGATCCGCCGGGTTGACCCCCGGCACTTCCTGATGTCGATGATCGGTGCCTGCATCTTCTTCTTTGTCGCGAAACCGCTTGTCCTGACCATATTCAAGGACAGCGGATGGATGGAAAGCCAGGCGTTCGTTGCAGAGCGGAAACAGGCGGTCTTTGATCTGCTCTACAACGGCCTGAACCCCGGGGGAATATCATCATGAGACCAATATGCATCACTTTCCTGCTGTTCTTGTCCGCTCCGGCCCTGTTCTGCCAGACCCTGGAGGAGACGGTTGCGCTCGCGCTCCGGAACGATCCGGCGGTCAGCGCCTCCAGAGAGTCCGTGCACGCCGCGGAAGCGGGGCATGCGTCCCTGGCCCGCTCGCTCCTGCCCGGCCTGTCTCTCACCTCCAGCGCATCGGTCGTCTCGGAACGGGCGGAGATCGATCTTGCGAACCTCACCGGCCTGCCCCTGGGCAGCGTTCCGCTGGGCGCAAAAGAGAATTATTCGGCGGGCCTCAATCTCTCATATCTCCTGTTCTCCGGATTCGCCGGGCAGGCCGCCGTTCACATCGGCGAGGCCTGCACCCGGCTGACCCGCACCGCCCTCTCCCGCAGCGAAAAGGAGACGGCTTTTGCCGCAGCCGATGCCTATCGCAGCGCCCAGGGCCTGAAACTCACCGAATCCTCCCTGCAGGCCGCCATAGCGCGGGCCGATGAACAGCTGACGAGAATTCGCGCCCTGATCGGCGGCGGCATGGCCCTGCCCGTCGACTCGCTCACCCTGGTTCTGGGAAGGCTGCGCTACGAACAGCAGCTGATCACCGCCCGTTCCGCCCTCGCCACAGCCGGGCAGAAGCTTGAAACACTCACGGGGCGGCGAATCGAAGTGGAACCGTTCAAGCCGGGTGAGACGCCGGAACCTGCCGGCTTCAGCGGACATGATTCCGAGCTGCTGCGTTCCATGGGCATCCGCCACGAGATTGCCGAAGAGAAGTACCGGGAGGCCCGCTCGGCCTATTATCCGAGAATCGCTGTCCAGGCCGCGTATCATTACGGCAAACCCGGCATCGACCCGATCACGAACCGCTGGATGACCTGGGGCAGCGCCGCCCTCGGGCTGGAATGGAAACTGTTTCAGTTCGGATCGGCGCGGAAACAGGCGGAAGCCTCGCGGGCGGCCATACGGCAGCTGGCTCATGAAACCGAACAGGTTGAGCGGGAGCTCCGCCTGGTTTACGATGGTGCGCTGCGCTCGTACCGCAGCCTGCAGAACGGCATGCAGATCACGCAACGGGCCCTCGCCCTTGCCCGGGAGAAATTCCGCCTGATCACGCTTCAGGCCCGGGAAGGAATGATCAGTGCTACGGAATTCAATGAGGCCAATCTGGAACTGACCCGGGCGGAAATCGATCTGCAGGAACAGAACATAACCCTCGCGCGCAAACGAATCGAACTCTATCGTATCAGCGGTATGCCGCTGAATACCTGGAAATTTGACTGAAGGATCCCGGCATGAAAAAATTATGCATCGCCCTTGCGGCACTGCTGTTCTCTTGCGGGAACAACCATCATACCGCCGTCTACAACGGACGGCTTGAAGCGGAAACCGTCACCATCTCGGCGGCCGCGGCCGGCACCATCGATTCCCTTTTCACTGAAGAGGGAGCGACCGTGGCAAAGGGAGAGCGCCTCGCCCTCATCGACTCCCGGCGTTACGCGGCGGAGCTGCGCCGGCAGAAAGCCCTCCTGCACGAGGTTCGCCTGAACGGCGAAACGCTGCAGTCGCACATACAGGAACTCAGACCGCAGCTGGATCTGGCGGAACGGACCCTTGCCAAAACCGAGACGCTGCTGCGGGAAGGAGCGGCGACCGAGCAGCAGCGGGACGAACTCCGTTCCCGGGCTCAGGCGCTGCGGGCGAAAATGGACGGGCTCGTGACCCAGGAAAAAATTATCGCCAGCAAAACGGAGCAGCTGGCCGCAGCCGTCGAGGTTGCCGCCCTCAATTATGACGATACGCGGATATCCGCGCCGCTGGAGGGTACGATCCTCAACGTCTATCGCCGGCCCGGTGAATCCGCGGCCCCGGGAATTCCCCTGTTCGAAATCGCCGACCTCCGGCACCTCGAGGCGACGATCTACATTCCGCTGGCCTCGCTGCCCTCCCTGCAGCCGGGTCAGCGCGTCCTGGTAACGGCGGACGGGGGATACGGCCCGTTTCCCGGCACGGTGAGCTGGATAGCGAGTGAAGCGGAATTCACCCCGAAAACGATCTTCACCAGGGAGACCCGGGCGACCCTGGTCTATGCGGTGAAAATCGAGGTTCCCAATGAGGAGGGCAGACTAAAAATCGGTATGCCGGTCGATGTGGAACTGATCCCCCCGGAAGGACGGTAAGAGGATTGCCTGCATGGACCGCCCCATCGAAATAAAGGCCCTCTCCAAATCATACGGCGACACCCTGGCGGTGGACCGGGTCTCGATCACCGTGGACAAGGGAGAAATCTACGGACTCATCGGTCCTGACGGCGCCGGCAAGACCACCGTGATCAGAACCCTGGTCTCGCTGCTCGTTCCGGACAGCGGCGAAGCGCTGTTCATGGGCCGTACCGTCTCGGCGTACCCGGGATTCGTCCGCTCGCACATCGGGTACATGCCCCAGCGTTTCAGTCTCTACCGCGACCTCAGCGTCGAAGAGAATCTCCATTTTTTCGGGGATCTGTTTCAGATCCCCCGGGACAGGCAGCGGCGGCGGATGGACGAGCTCTACGCCTTCTCCCGGCTGCAGCCGTTTCGTACGCGGCTGGCGGGAGCACTTTCCGGCGGCATGAAACAGAAACTGGCGCTCTCATGCATGCTCATGCACCAGCCGGAAGTGATCGTGCTCGACGAACCGACCTTCGGCGTCGACCCCGTGTCCCGCAGCGAATTCTGGGGAATGCTGGCCGCGCTCTCCCGGGATGGCACATCGGTGTTCGTTTCCACCGCCTATATGGATGAAGCGGATCTCTGTCACCGGATCGGCCTCATTCACCACGGCCGTATCCTGGCCCAGGGAACCCCCGACGGCCTCATTGCCGGATTTCCCTGGCCCCTCTACCGCATCGACTGTGAAAACCCGCACCACGTCTATACGATCCTCTCTTCCACCCTTCCCCCCGACCAGCTGCAGCTCTTCGGCAGCGGTGTCTACGTGGTGGACCGGGGGAAAAACGGGCTGCGATCGCTGCAGCGGACGCTGCGCACGGCGAAGATAGCGTGCCGCGGCATCTCGTCCGCCGATGCGACCCTCGAAAACCTCTTTCTGGAGCTCATACGATGACGGGCGAAGAAAACGCGGTCACCGCGGTCGACCTGAGCCGGCGGTTCGGACAGTTTACCGCCGTGGACCGGGTCACGTTTTCCGTGCCCCGGGGCGAAGTGTTCGGGTTTCTCGGCGCCAACGGCGCCGGCAAAACCACCACCATCCGCATGCTCTGCGGGCTTCTCAGACCCTCCTCGGGATCGGCCTCGGTTTCCGGGCTGGATGTCTACACCCGGTTCGAAGAGATCAAAACGACCATCGGGTACATGAGCCAGCAGTTCAGCCTCTACGACGATCTGACCGTGGAAGAGAATCTCCACTTCTACGGCGGCATTTACGGTGTCGGCAGGACTAGGCTCCCGGCAGTCACGGGAGCGCTTTTGGACCAGATGACACTCGGCGGCCAGCGCCGCCGGCTCACCCGCGACCTGCCCCTCGGCTGGAAACAGCGCCTGGCGCTGGCCGCGGCGATTATCCATGATCCGGGGATCGTCTTTCTCGACGAGCCGACCAGCGGCGTGGATCCGGCATCACGCCGGGAATTCTGGCTGCTGATCCATCAGCTGGCAGCCCGGGGCAAAACGATCTTCGTCACCACCCACTACATGGATGAAGCGGAATACTGTCACCGGGTAAGTATCATGAAAGAGGGGAGGATCGCCGAGATCGGCAACCCTTCCCGTCTCAAGGAAAAATACAGGGCCGGGACAATGCAGCAGGTCTTTATCAATGTCGTCAAGCGGGAACAGTCATGAAAAAAGTGCTCTGGTCCATTATCAGCAAGGAATTCATCCATATCCGGCGTGACAAGCAGACCCTGGCCATCGTCATCCTCTGGCCCCTGCTGATGCTGTTCCTCTACGGGTACGCGATCACCCTGGAGATGAAGGAGATCCCGACGATCATCACCGACCTGGCACATAATCCTCTGAGCAGGGAATATGTCGACGACATCGCTTCCTCCCGCTTCTTTCGTGTCACCGGCCGGGACATCGCCGAGAGCGAGATCGAGCCGGTGTTTCGGCACCGCCGCGCCCGCTGTGTCATCGTCATTCCCCCGTCGTTCGGAAAGGACGACCCCGGGAACCGTATCATTCAGCTCATCATCGACGCCAGCGATCCCAACGCGGCCAACTACATTCACACCTATCTCGGCACCATTACCGCGTCGTTCAACCGGCGTCATTCCGGCGGTATGCGTCTGCCCTTCAGGTTCGAGCCCCGGCTGCTCTACAATCCGGATCTGAAATCATCGTTTTTCTTTGTGCCCGGCCTCGTGGCGGTCATTATCATGCTCTTCAGCGCGCTGCTGTCCAGCATCGCCATCGTGCGAGAAAAGGAGATGGGCACATTGGAACAGATTCTCGTCAGCCCCCTCACGCCCATGCAGCTTGTCATCGGCAAGCTCGTCCCCTATCTGCTGCTGAGTCTCGCGGACAGCATCCTCGTGCTCATCGTCGCGCACGTCTGTTTCACGGTACCGATGCACGGTTCCGGCATCCTGCTCCTGGCAACGCTGATTATCTACGTGGTCTCGGGTCTCAGCTTCGGGCTGCTCATCTCCACCGTGACCCGTTCCCAGCAGATCGCCATGATGGCGACCATGGTGATCACCGTGCTGCCCAGTTTTTTACTGAGCGGATTCATTTTTCCCGTACGGAGCATGCCGCTGCTCTTCCAGGGCATTTCCCAGATCATCCCCGCGACCCACTTCCTGATCATCATTCGGGGCATCATGCTGAAAGGCGCCGGCCTCGCGGAACTGATGCCCCAGCTGGGGGCTTTGACCCTCTTTTCCCTGGTGCTGATCAGCGTCAGTATCAGGAAATTTCACACCACGCTGGAGTAATTATGTATCGCATCGGGTATCTCATTCAGAAAGAATTCAGACAGATCCTGAGGGAGAAAGCCTTTATCGGGCTCATCTTCGGCATGCCCTTCATCCAGATCGTCATCCTGGGATTCGCGGTGAGCACCGACGTCAGACACGTGTCAATCGCCTTCCTGGACCGGGATCACTCCCGCTTCAGCAGAAAAATCGCGGACGCGTTCAGCGTCACCGAATCATTTACCGGCAGGGGCGCACTCACCTCAGAGCGGCAGGCGAAGGAGCTGATCGACAGCGGCGTCATTCAGGCGGCGGTGGTCATTCCCCCCGGCTTTGAACGGGATCTGCTCAGCGGCCGGGAACCGGCGCTTCAGATGCTCATCGACGGTGTTGACGGCAATTCCGCGGGCATCGCTCTCGCCTACGCCTCACAGATTGTCGCCCGCCTGCAGCAGGAAGCGGCGGCGGAAGCCCGCGGCGGTCCCCCCTCCCCGGGTGCCGCGGCGCCGGTGACCCTGGCTCCGCGCATGTGGTACAACCCCGAACTTGAAAGCCGGTACAATATCGTTCCCGGCATTATCGGCATTCTCGTGACCATGATCACCGCTTTCCTCACCGGCATGGCCATTGTGAGAGAGAAGGAGATCGGCACCCTGGAGCAGCTGATGGTCACGCCGATAAAGAAACACGAGCTGATCCTGGGCAAGGTGATCCCCTTTGCCGTGGTGGGATTCATGCTGATGAACGTGGGGATAGCGGCCGCGGGACTGCTCTTCGGCCTCTGGATGGAGGGGAGTCTCTTCTCGCTCTATCTCATGTCGCTGCTCTTCATGCTCAGCACCCTGGGGCTGGGCATTTTCGCCTCGACCATGGCGAGAACGCAGCAGCAGGCGATGTTCGTCACCTGGTTTTTTTCCATCTTCGCCCTGCTGCTCTCCGGCTTCTTCATCCCCATAGAAAACATGCCGAAAATCATTCAGGCGGTCACCGTCATCAATCCGCTGCGCTATTTCATGGTGGCGATTCGTGAGATCTATCTGAAAGGGACGCCGGTCCTCTACCTCTGGAAAGAGGCGCTGTTCATGCTGCTCTTCGGACTCACGGTCATTATCGCGGCGTCCCTGCGGTTCCGGAAACGGATAGCCTGAATCAGGAATGACCGCAGCAGCGGCGCCTTTGCCGTTGTACGAATGGTACCGGCTTCACGCCGGTTCGAGAAAGCGGGGCGGTTCCGGAAACGCTATCGGGGATCCTTTTGAAACACCCGTACCCAATCCACGGTCATTTCCTGGGGGAACACCGTTGTCTCGTCGGGCGATCCGGGCCAGTTGCCGCCCACCGCCACGTTCAGCAGCAGGTGGAACCGCTGGTCGAAGGGCGCGGGATACGGCCCGCCGGACGAGTACCACGAGGTGCGGTTGTAGTAGTTGATACCATCGATGTACCAGCGGATCGAAGTGGTGTCCCATTCGATGGAATAGGTATGAAAATCATCGCTCAGGGGTTCGGGCCAGATGTACGAGCCGCCGCTCTGCGTATTTGCCGGATAGGCGCCGCCGTAGTGGATCGTTCCGTGCACTTTCGCCGGCTCATGCCCGAGCAGTTCCATGATATCGATCTCGCCGCTTGCCGCCCAGCCGCCGTAGACCCAGTCGCTGGGAAGCATCCAGATTGCGGGCCAGAGACCCTGCCCTCTTGGCATTCTGGCCCTGATATCGAAACGGCCGTATGTCCAGTCGCCTTTGTAGCGGGTGCGCAGACGGGCCGATGTATACTCTCTCGTGCCCTCGGCCGCGGTGTAGACCTCACTGCGGGCGGTGATGATCAGGTATCCGTCCTCGACCCGGGAATTTTCAGGCCGGGCGGTGTAATACTGCAGTTCGTTGTTACCGCCGCCCTGAGCGTTCACCTCGTGTTCCCATTTTTCCGGATTGATAGATGAACCGGTAAACTCGTCGTTCCAGAAAAGACGGTACCCCGGGGGCGCTTCAATCTCATTCTCGTCATTACGGCTGCTCACCCCGTCACGGCATCCCGCCAGCCACGCCGCCAGCACGGCGGTCACAATGAAGAATATTGACAGTGTGCGATTTTTCTTCATTCGTTTCCCTTCTGTTTATCTGATCAGGAGCATTTTCCCTCTGTCGCTCCAGCACGTCCCGTCACTCTCGATATCGAGATGGTAGATATAGACCCCTGAAGGACCGGCAATATCCCAGCGGATCTCGTGACTGCCCGGCGGCTGCCTGACCGGATCGAGGGAGCCTACCCGCCGTCCCTGAATATCGTAGACGGTGAGCCTCACCCGGCCCTCCCGCTGCATCTCATAGGGAATGACCGTGGATCCGTTGCACGGATTGGGATAATTCTGTCCCAGGCGGTAATCCCCTGACCGGATCACTCCGGTTTCCCGCACCGCGGTGGACAGCTGCTCCACGATCACCCCTGAGATGACCGGCTGATCGATATCGGCGGCAAAGCGAATGTCAATGACTCCGTCGGTGACCGCGATAGCATCCGCGCTGAAGCGATAGGCCTGCAACGCCCCGCCCGCTTCCCGGTACACATCCAGATTCTCCTGCGCCTTCTCTCCCTCGATATAGAGATCGAACACCCGGGTTCCCTCCCGCTCGTAATAGTACTCCGAGAACAGCAGCTCAAGGGCATAGACGCCGCGGGGAGCCCTGATGCGGTAGGCGGCCGGTCCCTGGCGCCAGTCGCTGAACATCGCCGTATCGCCGGCGCCGCCGACGGCATCATCGGTGTGGTAGGAGATGCCGTCCTCACATCCGTAATTCGTCTCATGGCTCCAGGCGGCATCGGTCAGCGCCCCCCCCTGCGACTGATCCGATCCGCAATTGATCCTGAGAGGGAACGAGATCTCCGGCCGCCTCACAATCATCGTATTCTGGCCGTGCATGCGGTTGACACACGCGCTTCTGTCCGTAATATTGAAACAGACAAGATTATAGGCGCGTTCCGGAACGATGCCGCTGACCCGCAGCCGCACTGTCTGTAGATCCGGCTGCAGCTCGGTATGGAGAATGGTCAGGCCCGGAATGGTATAATTGCCTGTTTCTTCCGCAGAGGTCTCTTCCACATCCTCGGAAAAACGGACGAGAACGCTGTCTCCGGCCATGGCGGCCCAGAGAACCGCGGGAGGATTGCGGTCCTCATGGCCGGTATAGGTGCCGCCGGTAAGGCAGAGGATCATCTTCCCGTCCGCGAACACGCAGTTCTCGGGAATGAAATCGACGTTGTTCCCGTTAAAGGTATGAGTCGCCTTCTGCCAGCGGATTTCATCGAACGAATCGAACTGATCGGTCCACTGCAGGGTAAAATCGCCGTTTGTGCCGCTGTCGCCCATACCGGGAGTGTAGGAATAATAGCTCACATAGTCATACCAGGCAAAGAGGGGCAGTATTCGTTCGTCGAATTCTCCGGCCCATCCGGCGGCCGCCGGCTGCCAGATATTCATCATTATTTTCTGGGGATACTGCAGGGCGGCGATATGGTCTCCCGTCTGCCGGGCCGCCTCTTCCCCGTCGATGAACCAGGCGACATAATCGGGAGTCCACTCACATGCATATACGTGATAATCGAGGCCGGGATCGAAATCGACATACTGATGGCGAACGTGGCTGCGCACGCCGGTTGCGATAGTGTTGAACTGAACATCATCCCGGTACCGGCCCATTATCTCGATATCGATCTCGTTCCAGGGAGTGTTCGGATAATCGTCGTTATAGGTAAAAAACGTCGATGTCTGCCCGCTGCCCCGGGAGGCCCTGTAGGACACTTCGAACCGGCCGTAAAGAAAGCTCTCCCGGGTGCGCAGTTCCGCGCCTTTGTATTCCCTGGCAAAGACGGGAGACAGGTGCGTGACCGCGGCAAGCAGGGCGAGCGTCATCAGTGCCGGCCGTGGTTTCACGGCATATCGTGTCAGAACCATTGTGCCCCTCCCTTACCGATCCATTTTACGGCCGTAATCCAGTCTGTCATGGGTGGTGACGATGGGAAACGACGGCACCATTACCGGGAACGGGACATTCCGCTGCAGCATAAAACTGTCGATCCGGCTCAACGTGATCGCTTCAAACGCATCGGTATCGATCTCTATCCGGTCGCTGTACCGTTGCATGAGGGAGCGGATGTAGGGATCGAGATCATTCTCCAGGGTACTGAGCAGCGCCGATTCAAAGGCCTGCTTTTTTCCCCTTTCTTCCAGCCAGCGGTTCCGTTCATAGATGGCGAGAAGATTGTCCCGCCACATGCCAGCGTTCCGCTGCACCTCGGGAACCGTGTCATATCCCCGTTTGTAGGCTTCCGCGGTGATGTGCCTGTCACGGATCAGGTCGGCCACGGCCAGCTTGAACTCTTCGGCAAAATCCGCGTTCGACATCGACCGTTTCCGGAACACCAGCGGGTGGGACACCAGTTCATCCTGCAGCCTCCGCACCGTCCATATCTCACCATCGACGGAAAACAGGGGATCATCGCTGATCCGTTCCAGAACCGCACCGCTCTCATCGAGAACGCCGGTATCGGCGTCCTTTCCCCAGAACCGCTGGTTGAACGCATCCCGCTTCTCCCCCGGCGTTTTCACATATTCGCCGGCAACGGCCGGTATCAACGCCCGGTAGGTCGCCTCCACAAACTCGAGACGCCTGCCTTTCATGAGTCTGGAGACAAATGCCCGGTAGGCGCGTTCACCCTCGGTTCGACGCAGATATTTTTCAATATCCTGCCGCTGCCGCGCCTGCTCTTCCCCGGAGAGGTAGACCCGTTCCGTCCACCCGTTGATGAATATGAACGTATATCCGCTCTCATCTGCCACCGGTCCGATGACCTGATGTTTTGCCGGTGCGCCGCTGTAGAGCGCGTCGAGCACGCCTCCGCTTTCAACCTCGCTGAAGGTGACCCGGCGCTGCGGCAGGTCAGCGGAACCGGTCAGCCGCTCGAACGTCTGCCGAAAACTGCTGCTGTCCCGCATGGCGCGGGCCGCGGCCTCGGCCTCGGCCCCGCCGGTGACGGTGAAGTAGGAGATGGTGTAATTTCTTCCGGCCAGCCGGTACCGTTCATCGATGTCAGATTCAGCGACCCTGGCTTTCCGGTAGAAATCGTTGTAAAAGAGCCATTGCCGCATCGACTGCTCTTTTCTGCCCCTGAGATAGGCCTGGAAATAGGGGGTGCGGGCAAGCGCCGAGCTGTCCCCCGCTTCGACGGCCAGCAGCTTCTCGGCGATCAGTGAATTGAGGATGATCTTGCGGTGGATATAGTTGTCCCTTTTACAATACACCGGTCTGATCGTATATTCCGCACGCCGGATGAATTCATTGACCGAAATCGTTCTGTCGCCGACGCGTGCCAGAATCTGCTCCGCCGCTTCCGGAGCCCGGTCTTTCCCGCATCTGCTCAGGCAGAGCGCCGTTAAAATTGATATGGACAGCAGGGCGAACCCGTGCTGTCCATACCGTCGTTTCCGAGTAATGATATCTCTTCTCCGTGTCAGGTAATACCCTAGAACATCAGTCCTATGTTGTACGCGTGAATGCTGCCGAGGATCCCTATTTCCCGGTAGGAGTACTCGACTTTCAGGCTTCTGCCCTGCATCATATGCATCACCACGCCGCCCCCGAATGAGAGACCGTATTCGGAATCGACCATAAAGAGCGCCTTGTAGCCGCCCCGCAGGAAGAACTGCCAGCCGTTCGGTGTCGTCAGCTGATACTGCCCCCCGAGATTGACGGACTCACTGTTGTTGTTGGGATGAACGGCATCCACCGCCAGGGTCAGCCGATGCTGCGAGGTGACGAACGGGTTCACCGACACGCCGACCCGGAAAAGAAGCGGAAGCTCCCATCCCTCCGTCTGAAACATGCCGGGGACATCCTGATAGTTGCCGCCCTCGTTCGGCAGGATATCGATGGGATTGAGCAGATTTTTCCCGGAATACTGCATTTTGGTGCCGAAATTGGATATGCTCATGCCGATATTCATGCCGTCTCCCCTGTCGCCCGTGGGCGAGAAGAAGTGGGTCTGCACAATCACTCCCAGATCCACGGCAAACGCGTTGGCCGATGACTGCCATATCTGGGAGGAAATATATTTTGCCGTGGCGCCGAAACTGAACCAGTTGGCCAGTTTGCGCGAGTAGGAAATGCCGAACGAGTAATCGGCGGCGTTGAACAGCTCCCCGGTCCCGTCCTGCATGTCCAGGGTGGTGACCTCATTACGGCCGTAATCCATCTGCACGAGACTGAGGGCGATCGTTCCCACGTTGCTCAACGGCATGCCCGCGGCAAATGACACCGCATTGATATCGAGTATCCACGGCTGATAATTGAACTGAACCTCCCGCTGCTCCATATAGGCCAGACCGGCGGGATTCCAGTAGACCGCTGACAGGTCCGACGCCACGCTCACGTAGGCGTCTCCCATGGCCGTACCCGCGGAGCCGTAGCCGATTTCAAGAAAATTGGCGGCCGTGGTCCCCTGGCGATACGGTTCCTGCCCGAAACAGAGAACCGCTGTAAAAACAATGAGCAGTACGATCGCCGTTTTGTATGGTTGTATTCTCATTTTTGTTGCCTCACCTATCTGTTGTCTGCCGATACGATGTGTTGGTATCACTTGATGATCGCGAATTTGCCCATCTGTTCATCGCCGGTCTTCGCCTTGAGATGGTAAAGATACATACCGGCTGCGACTTCCAGGCCTTCCTTGGTCAGTAAATCCCAATGCACAAGACCGTTGTCCGCATCATTGTTGACATCGATCTCATCGACCAGCACACCGCTGACCGTAAAAATCCTGATGGTGCACTCGGCGGGGATATTGGTAAAGATGATGCGCCGCCGCTGATTGAGCCTCCAGTTGCCTACCGCGGGTTCCATGGCATTGGTGGCGACATAGGGATTGGGGACGACCTTCACTTTCTTGAGCGTTTCGGCCAGTTCCGCTTCATCAAGGGGCGGGGTCTCACTGACGGTGAAGAGCAGTGAATCACGGTCAAAGAAAGGACGGCGGAAGGTAACCGAGTACACATCGTTGGCCTCGGGGAAATCGGTGCTGCTCATAAAGTCGATGATGAACGCCGTTCCTGCCCAGCGGTCCTCGTCGTTCACCGGCCCCACGAGCACCCGGTCCCCGGCCATGGAGAATATACCGTCACCGTTCATGTCCTGGACCACGAGGTCCATCACATCATACGAACCGTCGACGCCCGGGAACGATGTATTCACCACATAAAACGGGAAGGATTCCCCGGTGAGCAGTGCGTTTCGATTGATCCGGGTTCCGTTTTCATCCCTCATCGTTTTTACGGTTACGACGCCGGTATAGGCGGTGTCGCTGTCGGTGAATCGTATTTCGTAATCCCATGGGAAGTACTTCGATTCCTCGACGGTGGGAACGATGCGTATGGGAGCGTCTCCCACGAGCCACCCGGAGTGCTGGGAATCGTACACGGGCTCGGTAAGGGGCTGATAGATGTTGAGCCGCATTCCTTCGAAAATATCGGTATGCAGCGTTACACCGCTGCGCAGATACGAGACACCGAGGGTATCATTGCGGATAATATTCTCGAAGGCATATTTTTCCGGCGTTTCCTGATAGACCGGCCGGCCGCCGTCGGTAACATCATGCACGGCGAACCCGCTGGTGACGTACTGGAACCCCAGGGCATAGTCTTCCACGGTGCTCACCGTATCGATGCTGAACGTAACCCGGTACTGATGACCCGCTTTCAAATCTCCCTTGGCAAGGATCTCCGGCTCCACGGTTCCCGCGCCGAAGACAAGACCGTTGTCGTCACTGTCGACCTCTGGGCCTGTATATCCCGCGGCCTGCGGGTGAGGAACCACTATCTGCACGTTCGGCCCCACCGAACGCACGGCTTCGCTCTCGTCGAGATCGATGTAGATGCTGTTTTCGGACGGGGCAATACCCGGCCCGATATCCGGCGCGCCGTAGTCATAGGCCACCAGCGCATAGTAATAGGTCCTGCCGTTCTGAACATCGTTATCGACGAAATAGTGGGTGATGCCGCTGTCGTCGCCGAGGTAGTACCCCACGCCGTTGACAAGACCGAAATCGGTGAAGCCGGTGATGCCGTCGATAAGATCGCACTGGAATATCGGTTTTTTCAGCATCGGCGTGCCGTAGCCGTCGGTAATCACTTCCGCATCCGACATGCGCTTGTCGGTGGCGCGGTAGAGCTTGTATCCTTCGAAATCATTTTCATTCCTGAGGAAGGGATCCCGGGTCTTGGTGTCCGCCCGGTCATCCCAGCTGAGAATGACCTTGCCGTCCGCGGCGGTCGCCTGCAGGGTCGGCATTTCCGGCGGTTTCGCGAACCGGTAATCACTTTCATAGATAACCTGCACGATGCGCTTCGCCTCAAAGAGAGCGGGAGCGCTGTGCGCCTCGGAATTCAGGCCGGAAAGGGCATCATAGGAATGCACCTCCGCCATGGAGATCCGCTCGGTCCTTCCCTGGTAGAGCGAAAACGGACCGGAAGCGAAGGTCTCGATGAGATTCGAAATATTGCCCAGGTACTCGACCAGCGTGTCGCTTCCCAATATCTCCCACATCGATTTGTCACCCCGGAACCAGTGATACTCCGATGAGTGGCTGGGCACCGGAAAGAGCTGAAAACTGGTGAGACCGACCATGTCCGATTCGGACACATCGGTTTCCGCGAAATCGGGTTCGCTGTCCCCTTCCCGGCGGTCGGGCATGTGGTTGCACTCACCTTCGTCAGGACCGGTATAATTGAGCTCGGCGGGGCCGACACCATCCAGGCCGACGTCGTCGCCGGCATCTTCCGTGATCTGATAGATGCCGTCGCCGTTCAGATCATCGCCGTCGTCCCAGTCCTGGTCTTCATCCGCGTCCCAGTGGACCCGCAGATCCTCCGCTTTGAGATTGTAAAAATCGAGAAAATTCGTCAGATTCGTGATGCCGTAGGTGGGATCGACTTCGGCCGTGGCATTGTTGTCACGCTGCTCATCGGTCAGGCCGTCCTCATCGTTATCCACACCGTCCTGGGAGATGCCGGGACTTTCCAGGTAGGCGAATCCCATGACGCCGGGGGAAAGGCCGCCCTGTCCGATGCCGTCCACATCCCAGGAGTAGGCCAGATCGATCTTTCGGTCAAAGTATCCGAGTTCATCGTCACGTTCGCCGCCGATGCCGTTGTCCACCCAGTAGCCGAAGGCCACCTCAGGAATATCGTAGTCGGAAATGTTGGCGATGGTGTATTCCCAGAAAATGCAGTCCCGGGCCTGGGGATTGTTCCACTGAAATCCCCGCTGTTCCACCCGCAGCCCCAGGCCGCCCCAGGGCTGCCCGTACTGGATGGTCACGTCCGGCCGCTTGTCGCCGATACGCACGCCGGGCCGGGGGTAGTATTTGACTCGGTCTTCCGGCCCCAGGTATTCGAGGTCCTGGGCGTCATTGACGACGAAATAGGTTTCCAGATCGGCGCCGACCTTGCCCCGCCCGAACCGGCCGTTCCACTCGCCGGGCCAGACAAGCTGATCGCCGGAGGCGGGCCAGCCCGCTGTCGGCCAGGAACTCGGGTGGTTGCTCATGGCGGGGTATTCACTGTTTTCATTAAAATATCCGAACACGGGATAAAAACCCCATTCGATGGTCCCGGTGGGATTCGTGTCCATCTCTTCCCGATAACTGGTCTGCAGGTAGTAGAGCGTGTCCAGATCGGTCCTGCCCATGGCGGCCTGAATATCGGTCACGGGTATGGTATCGTTTTCGAGATAGACTCTGGCGCCCACGAGCAGGGCGATCCCGTCGAGCATACGCACGCCGTCGAGATTATTCGGCCAGCGGGACCACTGTGACCCCACGGCGCCGTTCACCCACTTCGCCAGCTCGGTTGTGTTTTGAAAATAGAGGTACACCCGGTTTCCGGTCATGTACCCTTCCCGCTCCGCGGCAATATCACCGGCCGGATCGTCGGGACCTTCGTACAGCTTTCCCTGGCTCCACAGCGGACTCACACCGACGATAAGACAGAGCAGGGCTGCACTGAGAACTGTCATCACCTTTTTCATACGAAACAACCTCATATAGTAACGATTATTGTACACCATCATCCGGCGTCGGGCCGGCCATGATCCTGTTTTCTCTCCGGTCCCGGCGGCCTAAAACATCAGCTCCAGACCCGCCTTGATCAGCCGGGGAGACGCATACATGGACGGATTCTGAACAACATCCTCAAAGGTATTGAAATCGCTGTGATGAGCGGCGATATCCGTATCTCTGATGATTGCCGTATACGCCCTGCCGGTTTCTGCATTTACCCACACCTCGTTCAGGGTGTCGAACAGATTGTAGACATTCAGCACCAGCTTCGCTTTGAACGGACCGGGTATGGGGATGTTGTAGTATCCCGCGAGGTCAACGCTGAAGCGTGAAGGGGCGGCCGCATTGTTCGGATAGAGGTTCACCCGCGAGAGCATGCTTTCACTGACCGGGGACCAGGTGTAGGGAGATCCGCTGTTGTAATAGCCGGTCATGGTCGCGCCGTAGGCGGCGGTATTGTACCCGATCGTGAGGTTGAACGTATGCCGCTGATCCCAGCTCATGGGAATGAGGCGCGGGATCGGATCCATGCTGTTTCCGGCCCGGGTGAATGTCTGCAGGGGATTGTCCGCGTTTCCGCGGGTGTACTGCAGGGTGTAGTTTAAATAGGAGGAAAAGGAGCCCCGCACGAAATCGAATTTCAGCTCGAGCCCTTTCGCGTTGCCGTAATCTTTATTTGAATAGAGTCCGTATTCTATCTGGTTGAAGGTGGTGATCACCTTGGCGCTGAGCATATCGTAGATGTCGCGGTAATACAGGGCCACTTCCATACCCATGCCTTCCATCAGCTGCTGCCAGAGCCCGATCTCGTACTGTATCGTTTTTTCCGGCTTGATCTGCGCGTTGCCCATGGTGGTGGCATAATCGGCGGGAGCGACCTGAAACGCGTGGTTCTGATAGAGCGCGTACAGGGGCGGCATTTTCCGGAAATGTCCGTAGCTGAAACGCAGGAGCGCTGCTTCGCCGAGCTGGTAGGCGAGACCGAACCGGGGGCTGAGCTGTATCTTCGCGTCCGCGTCGGGATACTCCGACATTTTCTCGGGATCGTCGGGGAAATCAAGCTGATTGGCCGGGTTGCGCCGCTGTGACGGATATACCGTTTTCGGGTTAAAGTACTCATAGCGGAGACCGACATTGATCACCATCTCGTCGAATTCCATTTTATCCTGTATATACGCGGCGAACTCCACCGGTTTCACCCGGTAGACATCGGAATAGATCGATGAATCGGGCAGGATTGAGGGTACGTACAGTTCATTTTCCCACTGCGTGCCGTAGTAGTAGTTGCGAATCTGATGGTACTGATTGTCAAGGTCGTGCAAAATCAGATGGGCGCCGGTTTTTATGTTGTGCTGCTGGGTGATCTGCCAGCTGAAATCGAATTTTCCCGAATATTCGGTCTTTATGCGGATATCGTGATCCTTGTTCTGACCGCCGGTAAAAAACCCGGGACCGGTGTTCCGCAAAAACCGGTCATGCAGATATCCTTCATCGAACGGATTTTCAAACAGGTAATACCCGTGATCATGCCGCATCGCCGATAATTTCAATTCATAAAACATCCGCTTCGTGAGCAGATGGTTGATTTCCAGGGCGGCGATTCCCGACTCGCGATGGGTCGAGGACATGCCGTCGGGATTGTATTTGAACGCGTGATCATACCCGAACCAGTTGTCACGGTTGTAGGTTGCCAGCAGGGAGGTTCTGAATCCGTTAAAGGGCAGGGCGGTGATTTTTGTCATCACCGAAAGGTTTTTACTTTTGTTCATGGGCACATAGGCGCCGTCGCCCGTGTGCTCGGAATACCAGTCGGCCGGATCCACCGATTCGAAATTACTGTAGTCTCCGGGATTGAAACGGCGAAGGCCGTTGAGATGGTTCTTGTTGTCCTGATAACGGACATTGGCAAAGAACGAAAGCTTGTTGCCCAGGATGGGGCCGCTCATGCTCATTTTGTAGTCCTGATTTCTGGTCAGTTCCCCGTCGTCAAGACCAATGAAAATATCCTTGTTGGGAGTGAAATAGTTGCCCAGCTGTCCCGAGATCATGCCGTGGAATGTACTGCTTCCCCCCTTGGTCACCGCGTTGACGATACCGCTCATTGCCTGACCGTATTCGGCGTTGAACGTACCGGTGATCACTTCCAGATCGGCCACCGCCTCGGGTTCGAGGTCCACTGATTTACCGGCGCCTCCGAATGATTCGGTTACCGGGATTCCGTCAATGAGATAGGCGACTTCCGTAAGGCGTCCTCCCCGGAAGTGTCCTTCCACCACACCCGCCTGCATACTGATCGCAGCCCCGATATTCTCGATGGGCATGACATCGATCTGTTCACTGGACACATTCCGGATCGAGCTGGTTTGATCTTTCTTCATAGACACCACGCTGGCCTGCACAACCACGGGAGCCAGTTCCACCACGCTCTGGTTTAGCTCTATATCGTAATATGATGTCCGGTTTACGGAAACCCTGACATTTTCAATCTGCTTGGTCTGGTAGCCCATGTAGAGCACCCGCAGTGTGTAGGTGCCCGGCGGCACGTTGAGGATGGTAAATTCCCCGTTCTTATCGGTAGCCGTTCCCCGTGACGTGCCCTCGATGACCACATTTGCATATTCCAGGGCCTTCCCGTTGGTGGCGTCGGTCACTTTGCCCTTGATTTTTCCGGTTGTCTGCGAGAAAAGCACTCCTGTCATGGAAAAACAAACCAACAGGAACGCGAAAATCGAGCCTTTCCCTTTCATAATAATCCCTTTAACAATTAGATCACAAGGCAGAATACACACATGACCCAGTCGATCGATTCTGTCTCGAACAATTCCCGTACGCTTCGCAGGTGTCTGAGACGCTACGGGACTGATTTGTCTGCCCTTCACCGAGGAAGAGCGGTCCGCACGCTGGATACGGTGCGGACCGCTTTCCCGGGTACTGTCTTATTTCATCAGCATCATTTTTTTCATGAATGTGTGTGAATCCGTTTTCAGGCGATAGAAATAGATGCCCGACGCAAGACTGCTGCCGTCGAATTCCACACGGTACGAACCGGCGTTCCGAACCTCGTTGATCAGCGTCTCAACCTTGCGGCCCATGATGTCGAACACTTCCAGCTTCACATGGGTGCGAGCCGGCAGGCTGTACTCGATATGGGTTACCGGGTTGAACGGGTTGGGATAGTTCTGGGACAGCATGAACACAGAGGGCTGGTCCGCGTATTTTTCCTCGACCGCGGTGACGCCGGCAGTGTCGCCGATCCAGGTGTAGAACCACTGCTCCACCGTTGACCATTGAGTGTCCTCGGCGTTCGGTGAAAATCCCAGATTTCCTTCCCAGGTGCCGCCGTCGTTATCATGGAAATAGATATCCAGGGGCACTTTCATACCGCGCACGGGGTGGAAACGGGTATCTCCGGTCGCTACAACGGAATCAAGGGGAATCTTGACTTCGACGATATAGTCTGAACCGCCCAGGTCACTGAAATAGTAGTTGTCATCAGCAGGCGTCCAGAGCGCTCCCATATTGGCATAATCACGTACGAAATTGTTTTCATTCGCATACATGATGCAGTCAGGCTCCGTGCCGCGTCTGATAGACTGATGGGGACTGCCGGTCTGGTTGTAGAGACCGAGGAATATCTGGAACGCATCCTGATCCCACCAGTTGCCCGCGCCAAACGAGTAGGAGTCATCGATGACATCGGCGGCTACGTAGAGATTGTTGTCATCGATCGCCATATACACAGTGGCCGAGAGATCATCGGAATCGTCGACACTTTCCCACACGTTGTCGGTCTCGGGGGTGATGACAAAGGGCATGATGCCCGAAGCATCCCATTCACTGAGGTCGCCGTCCGCCGCAAAATTTGCCGGAACATTCAGAGAAATCGTCGGAATACCTTTGGCGGTGTTGGTGGTGCCGCCGGCGCTCGTGCCGAAATCACCGGTGTTGCCGCCTGCATCCGTGCAGGTCACCGCGTAGTAATAGGTCACATCAGTGTCGGCAAGCGGATAGACCAGCCAGTGGGTTGCCTGATAGGAGTCCTCCGACGTGAGGCCGGCGGCGATTTTGTCAACACCGCCGGCTGCAAGATCGGTGATCGGATTAAGGCTTGCGTACACAGCATAGGACGCTTCCGATTCACCCGGGACAGGAGTCCAGTAGACGAGGTTGTAATAGGGACCTGCAGAGGCGCCGACGCCTGTGGGCGCCAGGGGCGCGACAACATCGATGCTCGGATTACCGGTCCACAAATTGTCAAAATAGATATTCTTGCCGCCGACTCCATTCCCTTCGGCCATCATTTGAAAGACGACCACATTGGAAGTGTCAAAGCTGGCAGATCCATCCTTGAACGAAAAATCAGCCAGGGCAATAGCGTAATCATGCCATGCGCCGTCATCTATGGGCGTCCAGTTGTATCCCACTTTGTCGACACCGTCTTCCATCTGAAAACGCAGACCGGGGGTGCCGTCATCGACTTTCGCGGTGAATTTCAGACTGTCCTGGGTCCAGACACTCGACATATTGTAGGCGGGATCGATGTTCCAACCGGCACCGGCCCAGCCGTCGCCGTGTGTATAGACAAGGGCGTTGGTGCCTGCTGTATACCCTTCATCATCCATGACCGCCAGGGCGGCGCCCCAGGTAAACCCTTCGAGACTCGAAGAAAGCGTCTTGCCGTTGAAGAAAATAAAGGGGACACTTCTGGCGCCGTAGAGCTTGATCTCATCGAATGAAATTTTCACGGAATCGGCCGGAAGATTATTGGAAGCGTCCCAGCCCGATGTCACTACCGTGAGATTGAATCCGAGGATCTTGTTTCTGTCAAGCATTCTGTTATTATTGGGATTGTTCCAGCTGTCAGGAATCAATACAAAGCCCTCATCATTGGGAAGTACCGAGCCGTCCGACTCTCTTTCCAGCAGGGGAATCCTGAGCTGCACCCAATCGGTTTCCGTATCGAGAATTGTCGCATTCTCATAGATATATTCTTCCTGGTCTGCGTCGGGAGTCGGTTTGTCGGCGATATGAATCCTGAAATACAGGTTTTCAGGCACGGTCCCGGCTTCGCGCACTTTGATCCAGACACTGATCGAATCGTATGTGCTCCAATCCATGAGATTGTCTTCATCCACCCGATAATAGATCTGGGCATAACTGCCCCACTGATGATATTCTCCGACGACGGCATCCATGTCCATTGATCCGATGCCTTCGACGAAATCGGTCGTGTTGTCCCTCAGGATAATCTTGCTGAGGCCTCCTTCGGTACCCAGATCATACAGACTATCGGCCACAGAAGAATCGAACGTGTCGAGCACGAACTGTCCATAGGCGATAAAAGGGACCAGTATCAGGAAGATCCCGGTCAGTAATACTTTCTTCATAATTTTCCTCCTCAACAGTTAAAATGCAGCATGTACCCCGGTCACCTGATATACCGCCATCCGGGTGACCCTGAAAAAAGTATCAAATGTGTTTTCTTCACCCCCTCTCAACAGATATGTATTGTATGTCAGCATTCCAGTTGTCATGATACGAAACATGTCGCGTCTTTTTCAGGCTGTGTGCCGGTTATGCATAATAAATATATACACCCAGGACGATGCATATAAGCAAAGCGGACAGAACAACAATGAGCCCGTCTCCCTGGATCATTTTTTTGTATACCGGCAGGGCGTCTTTTCCTGCCGTCATGCTGTCACGGCTGCGTTCACTGCGCGGGCCTCTTCCCTCGAAGCTTGATACATAGAGCACCCCGATGCATATCAGGAAAAGAAGAAAAGCGAAATGCAGAAAATTGAGCGACATGACCGCTTCAAAGGGGGCCCAGAGCGCAACTCCTTTGCCTGACAGGAATTCCAGGGCCAGCCTGAGCCCTCCAATGACAGTTCCAGTAATCAGGGCGGCGATTGCGGCCTTGTCGGTGCCCTTTTTCCGGATTATCCCCCAGAGAAACAGTGCCGCAACAGCAGGACCTGTGGAAGCCTGAATATTGAGCAGATACATGTAGCTATTTGTTTCGCGTACCTTTAAAAAAGGCACGGCAATAATAGAACAGATCACAAGTACCGTGGTTGCGAGACGGCCCACCAGTACCAGTGCGTCATCGGACGCCCCTGTACGAATTGTACGATAATAATCCATAGTAAAAAGGGCAGAACTGCTGTTAAAAGCGCTGGCCAAAGCAGATATGAGCGCGGCAAGCAGACCGGCAATGACAACCCCCTTAATCCCCGCCGGGAGGAGATTCCCTGCAACCAGGAGCGGAAATACGCTGTCACTCAATTTTCCGTTTCCGTAAATAGCCAGGGCGATAACACCCGGTATGAGAAAAATGAACACCGAAAACAGTTTTAGGAATCCGGCAAACACCGCCCCTCTTCTTGCCTGCAGCGCATTCTTCGCTCCCAGCACTCGCTGAACGATATACTGATCCATACACCAATACCAGGCACCGAGCACGGGACCGCCCAGTACAATGCCGGTCCAGGGAAAATCAGGATCCGACATTGATTTGAAAAGATGAAAATGGCCTTCAGGCACTGCCGCCCGAAGTGCGGAAAATCCGCCGACGTTATGTAGTCCTGCAATTGTCAATACAGTCGCACCTATGATAAGCAGCGCCGCGTGCAGTATGTCCACTCTGATGATCGCATTCAACCCCCCGGCAGTGGCATATATGCCGGCAATAGCGACAATCAGCACGGCCGATGTGGCGGTATCCCAGCCCAGCGTTTCATGGAGAAGAACCCCCCCGGCCATTATTGTGATTGCAATTTTAATGAACATGTAAGCAGCGAGCGAAAGCGCAGTCAGGTACAATCGGCTTTTTCTGCCGAACCGTCTCTCCAGAAACTCGGGAACAGTGAATAATCCCATTTTTATATATAATGGCGCGAAAAACCATCCAAGCAAGAGCACCATAAAACAGGCGATGAGTTCCAGGTTCCCCGCGGCGATCCCCAGGGCGGCTCCGGCTCCCGCAATGCCGATGAAATGCTCACTGGAAATGCTGACAGCGAATAACGACGATCCTGTTGCCAGCCAGCCTGCCTGCTTCCCGGCGAGAAAATAGTCAGCAGTCGACCTGCTGCGCCGTGAATAATAAAACCCCACTGTCAGCAGCAATCCGAAATAGACGATAATGATCCAGATATCGGATGCTGCAAGCGATGTGTACATCGGTCACCCGGGAAGATAGGATATTAAAACAACATGAAAAGCAACAAGTATACCACTATCCTGGATCATTGTAAATACGTTACTTATGCACCTTTTGGGCCTCGTATAAACCGGCGATCATTATCAAATCGAATATCCGTCATTATTAAAATAATAACAGCACGGTGTTCCGTATCGCAGCGCCCGCCCGGTTTTTCAGGAGCATATCTCTGCTGGATTCTCTTTTCCCCGCCGCGGGCCGGCGCCGCCGTCAGTACACCAGGGTCTGTATCGCGTGCGGCTGAATGGTGAACACCGCCTGCCGCTCCTCGACGGTCAGCATGTATCGTATCGCCTCATCGCTACGGTTCATCACCACCGTTGCCAGGCTGCCGTCGGTATTGAGAAATGATGTTGCCAGAAGGTGACTCCGGCTGGGAGCGGTGCTGACACGCCTGGCCCCCGGGCGAATGAATTTGGAAAAATGGCCGATATAGTAATACGCGAGGGTGTAGTGAAGCCTCCCGGCGGGCAGATCGGCATGCATGGGGGCGAAACAGTAGTTGCCCACATGGTTGGGACCGCCCCGCTCGTCGAGCAGGATGTTCCAGTCGGTCCACCCCACCGTCCCCCGGTTGAAATCGCTGATCATGGAACGGCCGTACCGTTCGGCGTTCTTCCAGGACTGATAATGACCCGGCGTGAAGCTCTCAGCGCACCCTTCGGTGAATATAAGTTGTTTGTCGGGAAACGCCTCCCAGACCGCCGTCAGGTTGTCGAACATCGGTTCCCCCCCGGCCCAGGTCTCATACCAGTGGAACCCGATGCCCCAGACGTATTGTGCGGCTTCCGGATCAGACAGGATGGTATTGGCACGATGAACGATGAGATCCCTGTTGTGGTCCCAGACGATGATCTTCCTGTCCCCCAGCCCTTCCCGCTTCAGCGTCGGTCCCAGATAGTCCCGCAGGAAATCCCGCTCCTCTTCCGCCGTGTAGATACACGACTCCCATCGCTGCGTGGCCATGGGCTCGTTCTGCAGGGTCAGGCCCCACACCGGGATCCCTTCGTCCTCATAGGCACGAATGAATTTGACATAGTAATTCGCCCAGGGCTGATACCATTCGGGCAGGAGCGAGCCGCCCTGCAGCATGCTGTTGTTGCTCTTCATGAAGGCCGGCGGGCTCCAGGGACTGGCGTAGAGAGTGAGGCTGCCGCCGGCGGTCTCCATGGCGCGCCTGATCATGGGAATCCGGTATTCTCTGTCATGAGCGATGCTGAAGGTCGTCAGGGCGCTGTCACCCTCTTCCACGTAGGTATAACTGGCGCTGCTGAAATCACAGCTGTGAATCGGTACCCTCACCAGGGTGTAGCCGATGCCGTGTTCAGGATCGAAATAGGCCCGCAGCACCTCCTGCTGCTGTTCCGGGGAGAGGGCCGCGAAGACCTCCGCGGAGACGTCGGTTATCGCCCCCCCGATTCCCAGAAATGTCTGAAACTGTTTGCAGGGATTGACGAACACGGCGATCTCATATTCGAACGGCTGCCGCGCCTGCGAAAACGGCTCCGGCCCGGAAAGGTGCAGCCGCTTCGCCGAGCCTGATTCGGTCGTATAGACGGCCACCCGGTCCCTTCCGGACGGCGACGGAGTATCATCCTCGACGCGGCACCCGGCGCCAAAAGCCGCCGCAAGCGCCAGACACATGCCTGCCATGCTATATACCTTCACCTGACCCTCCTTTTCCATCGGCCTTCCGCCGTCTCCGGCAGCGCCGGGATTCACCGTATCAGTGATTCGATCTCCGCCATCTCTCCGGCCGTCAACGGCCCGAACTCCATGGCCGCTGCATTTTCGGTCACCTGCGCCACCGTCCTGAACCCGGGGATCGGAATCGTCTTCGGACTGCGGGCCCAGAGCCAGGCGAGGGCGCCCTGGGAAACGGTTCTGCCGTTGCCGGTGAGCACCGCCTTTACCGCATCCCGTTTCTCCAGCCATTCGGGATTCGGGGTGCCGTTCCTGAAATATTTCATCCAGTCCGGGGCCTTTTCGCCGCGGACATCATTCATGGCGGCCTTCGTGGCGGCGGTATACGTTCCGGTCAGCAGGCCCATGGCCAGCGGGCCCCTGTTGATGGCCGCCAGATCGTGCTCTTCACACACGGCGATCACATCCGGATTGTCATCGAGCACGTTCAGCTGCAGCTGAATCGCCGTACAGTGCTCCCCTTCGGCAAACACCCGGGCCCGGTCGGCGAAATCGGTGCTCCACCCGTAACTTCGTATTTTGCCTTCGGCAACCAGCATCTCCAGCGTCTCTCTCACCGGCACCGCCTTATCCGCTGGATAGCCGTTGTCATGGAACTGGTAGAGATCGATATAATCGGTATCGAGGCGGCGCAGGGACGCATCACAGGCGGAGCGTATCCCTTCCGGAGTCACATCCGATCCCGTCACCTGCCTGGTTTCCTCATTGAAAACGGCGGTGAATTTCGTTGCGATAACGACATCGGACCTGCGGGTTCCAAGCGCTTTCCCCAGCACTTTTTCACTGTGGCCGGCACCGTAGACGTTGGCCGTATCGAAAAAGGTCACGCCCAGATCGAGGGCCGCGTGTATGGCCCGGACAGATTCTCTGTCATCCACTTCACCCCAGCCGTGGGGGGTTTCCCCCTCCCAGAAGGGGCCGCCGATGGCCCAGCAGCCAAGCCCCATGGCACTGACCTCAATTCCCGATCTCCCCAAAAACCGTTTCATTCCATCCTCCTTCACGCTTCTGTTATCGCTCCGGCATCAATTCAGGATACCGGTCGTACATCACTTGTTTCGCTTTCCGGTCGACGGTGAACAATCCCCAGTGTTTTTCCGCCCCCAGCGGGTTCAGATCGGGATTGCCGTCGGGTTTCCAGTCTTCATCGAACGCTTCAAAAAAGAACGCGGTAATATTCATCTCTGCGGCCCAGTCATAGAGCTCGCGGAAATAGCGGGCCTGTTTCTCCTCGCTCGCCCGCTCCCCGAACTCATTGGCAATGGTAGCCCAGCCCGCTTCCCCGATGATCATGGGACTGTCCGGAATCGTCTTCCTGACCTCCTGAATGTTCTCGATGGTGAAAGAGAGGCCTTCATCGATATCCTTTCCTTCCCAGAGCGGGTAGGTATGCACCATGATGAAGTCGACCACCTCGGCCAGCGGAGCCCCGTGGTCCCGCCACCAGGCGAAATTGTCGGCAACGGTAACCGGCTGCTCGATCGCCGCCTGCACCTGCCGCACATAGGCGACAACCGATTCCAGGGGCACCATGTGGTCGTTCCAGCTGACCAGCGCCTCGTTCCCGATGTTCACCGCAACCACGATATCGTTATACTCGTTGGCCAGCCTGATGGTGTTGTCGATCTGCCGTTCGTTTTTCCGCCGGTTGGCGTCCAGCGTTTCCTGCGGAATCGGTCCGCTCAGCCACCAGCACCCTTCGTGATTGCTGAATTCTGCGTCGAGCCAGGCTCCCAGCAGCACCTTCATCCTGATGCCGTGGTCCCTGATTACCTTCAGAACCATCTCGGAGTTTTCATTGGAATCGTAGAGCCTGATCAGATTGAACAGATCGTCTTTGCTCAGGATCCGCAGATCTTCCAGAATTTCCGCTTCGGACGGATTGACGGCGCCGCTGCCGCGGTCGGGATGCTGGCCGTGCCTGAAACCGGAGTAGGCCACCGCCCGCACTTCACCGGCGAGCAGATGGCGCTTCTGCTGTTTGACGGCTCCGCTGATCGGGGTGTCGCTGGTGCACCCTGAAAACAGAAACAGGGCCAGGAACAGCATCGCTGCGGATAATCCGCAGGCGGGTATGCCGGTGGATTTCATGGGTCTCTCCTTCCTTGATGTGCTTTCACATAAAATGGAATGTTTGCGTGGGCGCCGCTGCCGCTGTTGTCATGCGCATACACGAACAGACGGTAGGGGCCCTCGCTTCGGGGGACGGTAAACGTGAGTGAAGCCGCCTGCGCGCTGATGCGCACCTCCTGCGCCGCCGGGGGCCGCATTTCCGCATCACCGCCCGTTCCCTTATCCGTGGTTTCATGCAGGATCTCCCACGCCAGCGTCAGCGTATCACCGTCCGGATCGCTGACATCGGCGACGGCCCGGGCCTCTCTTCCCGGCTGCAGGACGATACTGTCCGCCGCCCGTTTCCCTTCCAGTTCCAGGGAAACGAGACGGGGCGCCCGGTTTTCAGGCCAGTTCCCCTTCCAGAGCCGGTGCATCACATCCACCGCTTCCGTCTTCTCCCCCTCCGGAAGAAACATGCTGTACCAGGTGGCGGTGCGTTCCTGCTTGGAGCCCCAGAGAAAGACATAGCTGCCGAGACAGAGCGGATCGTTTTCAATATAATCGTTGTATTCTCTCAGATAGAGATCCGCTTTCTCGCTGCTGGTGAACTCAATGGGTTCGTCCCAGGAGGTTCTTCCGACCTCCCAGTGTCCGAAGGTGCCCCACTCGCCCACTATGTAGGGGCCCTTCCACCCGTACTCCCGGATGACCCGGGGAAGCGCCGACAGGGCGGCGTAACAGTTAACGCCGAGAATATCGATGCTGGGGCACCTCTCCTGAATATAGGCGACCTCTTCTTTCTCGATGAACGCCGTCACGGTCATGGTTGGATGGCGTCCGTCAACCTCATGGATATAGCGGGCCACCTCTTCGACCGCGTTCCAGACCGCGGGGTTGGTGTAGTTGAGATCGAGCTCGTTGCCGATGCCCCAGACGAGCAGAGCGGGATGATCCTTGTAGGCGAGCACCGCTTTTTTGATCCGCTCGAACTGCCGGCGCACCGTTTCGGGATCACTGTAATCGAATCCCTGCCGCTCCTGGTCGAGCCAGATGCCAGCGCAGACGGTAAGTCCCAGCGCCTCAGCCCGGGAGAATGCCTCTTCCCACTGATCGCTCCCCCAGGTCCTGACCGAATTACCGCCGTATTCGGCAAGGATATCGTAGTGGCCGGTTATTCCGGCGCCCTTAATATAGAAGGCCTCGCCGCCGCGGAACAGCCGGTATCCCGCTTCTGTATTGCGCACCTCCACCCGCACCGCATGATCCTGGCTGCTGGCGGCGGCCGCCGCCAGCGCGATCAGCAGTATCAGCGTCACTGTTCTTCTCATACCATCCTCCGCCTCTTCGACATGGGTCACATCGTTCAGTCCCTGAACTCGAATGTGCCGCACAGGCCTCCCGCGGAATCCCCGCCGATCCATACCTGGAACGTGCCGGGTTCGGTCACCTCTTCCAGGCGCGGATTGTGAAAGGAGAGATCGGCTGCGCTCAGGGTGAAGGTCACGGTCATCGATGCTCCGGGCTTCAGCCGGACCCGGGTGAATCCTTTCAACTCGCGTACCGGACGGACCACGCTCGCCACCAGGTCGCGGACGTAGAGCTGCGCCACCTCCTCCGCTTCAACGGACCCGGTATTGGTGACAAGCGCGGAGACGGTGAGGGCTCCCTCACTGCCGATCCCGTCCGCCGAAAGCTGCAGATCGCTGTACTCGAAGGTCGTGTAGGAAAGACCGTATCCGAAAACGAACCGGGGCTCGTACCCGGCATCTATGTAATGGGACTCATTGCCCAGGGAATTCTGCACGGCCCGCACCGGAATGTCGTCGATATGGGTAAAGTGCTCTTTTACGGGAGGCCGGCCCGTATTCCGGTGACTGTAATAGATCGGCACCTGCCCCGCCATTTTCGGGAATGTCACGGGCAGTTTTCCGGAAGGGCTCTCCCTGCCGAACAGCAGGTCGACGATCGCCGGTCCGCCCATGGTGCCGGGGTGGAACATGAAAAGAATGCTGTCCACCTGGTCCAGGACACCGTCGAGGATGAGCGGCCGGCCGGCCATGATTATCAGGACGAGCGGTGTTCCGCAGGAAGCGAGTTCATGAATCAGCTCCTCCTGGGCGCCGGGAAGCGAAAAGTCCGCCCGGCAGTGGGCCTCGCCGGTGATGATCGCCTCCTCTCCCATGAACAGCAGTACCGCATCGGATTCCCGCGCCAGCGCGACCGCCCTGCTGAAATCCGAACGATCGGTTGAGCGGGAGATCTCCAGCACCGGCAGGTAGTCGATCCGGATGGCATCGCCCGCATAGTCCCGCAGCGCCTGAAGCGGCGTCACCGTGTCATCGATATTTCTGTCGAATGTCCAGGTCCCCAGCTGTTCATGGGGATCGTCCGCCATGGGGCCGAACACCGCCAGCCGCGCGACCTCCGGAGCCAGGGGGAGCGCGCCCGTGCCGTTCTTGAGCAGGATGGCGCTCTGGAGCGCGGTTTTTCTGGCTGCGGCAAGATGTCCTGCGTTCAGCGGCGCCGGGAATTTCGCCGGATCGGTGTAGGGATCCTCAAAAAGACCCAGCCGGAATTTTACCCCAAGAATTCGGCGAACCGCGTCATCGATCAGTTCCGGCGCGAGCCTGCCCTCGCTCACCAGCGCCTCCAGATGCGTTTCATACACACGCGACGCCATCTCCATGTCCATGCCCGCCGTCATTGCTTTTTCAGCGGCCTCCCTGTCATCGGCGCAGTATCCGTGGATGATCATTTCCTGAATGGAATTATAGTCGCTGATCACGAATCCCGGGTATTGCCACTCTCCCTTCAGAACGGTGCGGAGCAGGAACGCATCGCCGGTGCAGGGAATGCCGTTCAGATCGTGAAATCCGCTCATGAACGAGGCCACGCCTTCATCCACACATGCCTTGAAGGGCGCCAGATACACATCCCGCAACAGTGTCTCCGGAATGTGCGCGCTGTTGTAATCCCGCCCGCCCTCGGCCGCGCCGTACCCGGCGAAGTGTTTCGCGCAGGCGGCGATGGAACCGGGAGCGGCGAGATCCTCTCCCTGAAATCCCCGGACCATGGCCGCGCCCATCACCGAGGTCAGGCAGGTATCTTCGCCGAAGCTCTCGGCGATGCGGCCCCAGCGGGGATCTCTGGCGATGTCGACCATGGGCGCCAGTGTCCAGTTGACTCCTGTCGCCGCCGCTTCCAGGGCGGCGATGCGCGCGCCCTGCTCCACCAGTTCCGGATTCCAGGTGGCGGCCAGTCCCGGATTTATGGGGAACAGCGTTCTGAACCCGTGAATGACATCCCGGGCGATGAGGAGCGGGATGCCGAGACGGCTTTCCTCAACGGCGATTTTCTGGATTCTGTTGACCGTATCGGGATCCGCCTCATTGAGAACGGACCCGACGCTGCCGCCGCGAATGCGGTCTTCATTGCCCTCCGCGCGGTCGCACTGCATCAGCTGCCCGATCTTTTCCCGCAGGGTCATCCGCCGCAGCAGCGACTCCGCCCTGCTCTCACTGTCGTCTTTTTTGGTCATCATCAGTAAATTCCCGTTCCTGCTGTTTTCACATACCTCTACCGTGCACGGCCGCGCCCGGCGCTCAGGACGACTTGCGGGGGAGCGGCCACCAGACATCGATTCTCCGGATCTCCTCGGTTCTCCGGAAGATCGACCCGCTCAATGAGGCGGCGAGTTCCGGGCCCGGCATGGATTCACGCCGGCCGTCCGAGCGGGTAATGGTGATGCTGCGGGCGTCCGCCCGATGGTAGACAACAGGCACCTGGACAACGGTAAAGGCCAGAGAGCCCGGCTCCAGGAGCAGCGACTGTTCGCTGCCCTCGACATCGATATAGGTGAAGGTCTCCTCCCGCGGGAGATACTCTTCGTCGCGCAGCAGGGAGGAGGAAAAACCGATCCGGCCTTCCCGGACCGTCACCCCCAGTTCGCCGAACCGCGAGAGGATGTCCTCCTTTACCTGGCCGGTCATCCCGGGCTGCTGGGCGCCGAGATGGGCGGGTGTGTGCGAATAGGGATCGGTGGGAAATGCACCGTACGCATCCGGAGATTTGGTAACGCCGATCCCCGTTCTGATCTCGTAGTAGCGGTCGCGCAGATCCTGCTGCACCGGTGCGGGTGCTCCCTCGCGGACGGCCCGGTAAAAGCATTCCTTGACCGCCAGAAGCAGCTTCGAGACCATGTGCCAGTAGACGGATCCCAGTCCTTCATACTTGAAAAAAGTTCCGGAACGCCCGGTAAACGACTGGTGATCGAACATCTCCTCGTACATAGTCACCAGCAGGGCCTTCTCCCGCTCGAAATCGAGGGCGGGATCATCGATGGCCACACCGGTCAGGGCCTCCCTGAGCATGGCCGCATTACGGAAGGAACCGTTGAAATGAAAGCCGCCTTCGCCGTCCCGGACCACGATGCGTTCATCCCCGGCAGCAGCGAGCGCCGGGATGAGGCGCGACCGTCCAACCGCCCCGGCGGGGATGGTGTTCTTCTCGACGAACCGGGGCAGCGTTTTGTCGGGATAGAGCAGATAGGCCGCCTGATCCTCCCGGTAGAGGCTGCTCGCCCGCAGCGCATCGAGCACCGCGACGCTCTCTTCCGGGGTAAGATATCCGGAACTGAGCACCGCGACCTGTCCCTCCAGCATCTCGGAGAGACGGCGGATGGACACGGCGCCTTCGGTCAGGGTTATCAGATTATAGGCGTGATACAGGCCGTCTTCTCTCCTGCTGGCGGCAATGGTGTGATCGACATACTCCAGCGCCTCCCGGCAGAGGTCCTGCAGCGATCCGGGGCCGATCCCCCGTTTCCCGCCGGGGAACCCGCGGCTGTAGACCGCTTCACGGTAGACGCTCCCCGCTGTTCCCAGCATATCCATACACGCTCTCCGGTCGCCGTTCGACATACTCCCGGTGAGCAGGGAGCGGTTCTCGCCGAGAATGCGGACGATCGAGTCCAGGAAATCGGCGGCCGCGACGGAAACGGCCACCGGCTCATCGAGCAGGGAAAAGAGCTCCCGGCAGAAGGAAAGGTGCCGTCTCAGGTAAAAGAGCGTCACCATCGAAACGCCGTATCCCACCAGCGCATTATTGGCGTCGTTCCACTCCGGCCGCTGGGTGTTCATCCAGATCCCCGCCCCCGGAATGAAGTTGGAAAGTTTCACCAGCAGCGGTACCAGCAGCTTTTCCGTGAGAGTGACCAGGTAGAGGTCCTGCTCACCGGTGAGCACGCATTTCCCGTCGGAACCCAGAGCGGCCGTGCGCTGTTCGATCGTCTCTTCGAGATCCGCGTCGAAGGTGACGGTGTGGTGAGGATCGGCGCAGATCGCTTCGTAGGACGCGATACGATAGGGCACATTGGCATAGGTGAACATATCCCGGGCGAGCAGCGTCCGCAGGGCCCCGGGGTGGTAGTGACGTGAGAGTTCGAGCAGCTTGAGCAGATAGATGATCTGATGGTCACCCCAGTATCCTATATAGGACCAGGCGTCGTCCGGGTCGATAATCTCCCATTCAAACCCGTCCCGGCCGATCCGGTAGGGGTTGTATCCGTCGGGGGTGGAACCGTTGACGAACTTGGTGATCATCGCTTCGATATAGCCGGGAAAGGAGAGGGCCAGGGCTTCCCAGTTCTGAAAGATGTCCCGCCAGTTGCCCTCGTAATTGAGATTCCTGCCGCCGAACGCATCCTTGATATCGATGGAAAAGCGGTTCCAGGGCCGGCTGGGATCACCGTGACGGCGGCTGAATGTCAGCGGCAGGTACTCATACCCGAGTTTTTCCAGGGCGGGATCGTTCCTTTCCCGGAGCGCTGCCAGCAGGGCCTCGTAATCCATTGCCGCCGGCAGGGACTGCAGATAGCCGCGGTGAGTGCCGGCTGTTCTCGATGAGGCCTTTTCAGCGAAACGAATGAAATCGGCGGTTTCAATGTGGTACCCGCCGTCAAAAATGCCGCCCCGCATGACGTTGAAGAGCACGTTGGCAAAATGCCGCGAGGTGCTCAGCCTGTCTGCGGTTTTTTGCAGACCGTCGGCGGCGGCAACGGTTCGCACCAGGTTTTCCGTCCCCGCCCTGACATCGGCTTCGATGTCACCGGCCCGGTCAGCGGCCGACCTGAGATACGCTGCAAGATCGACCACGCCCGCGGTATCGATGGCGACATCGGCGGCGATGTACCAGACCCGTTCAGCGGCCGCCGGAACTTCGACGCGCGCGTGGATGAAATAGGCGCCCCGCACGCCCCGCACATCGGTTTCCCCGCTGACGGGGAGACCCCGGCGGAACCGGTCCAGCTGCCCTGACGAGAGCAGCACCGCATCCGGCTGCAGTCCCGCGGACCAGACAACCGTCGCCCGCATCGCTTCACTCGGCTCCGCTTTGTCTACGGGAATCGAGCTCAGCGAATAGATACCGATGCCGGTGTCTTCCAGAAGTTCGTTTTTCTTGTAAGCGTCCGCCAGGGTGCTGTATTCCATCTGGAACCGCTGGTTGATGCCGCAGGCGAGAATGTTCTGAATACCGTCGAGCACCGTCACGTTCGCGGCGGTGGTGGAGTGATTGAGCAGACGGGAGCGTTTGATGAACCCGAAGCGCTCGCTGTTCATCCAGGCGTAGCTGAACGTGAGACCGAGATCATGGTTGATCTCTTCAAAGAGCAGTTTGTTCCCCCTGATGTTCTTGTAGCAGTTGCGGACCGTCTCGTACACATCCGGACATCGCTTCGAAAACGGTTCCCAGAGATACCGCTTACCCCCGGCATGCACGATCACCAGGGTCGCGCTGCCGGTGATCCCGGTACTGTCGAGAATTCTGTCATCGGTGTCATAGGGAAACAGCGCGGTATCCGCGTTCCTCCGCCCCGCGGAGAGCGCGCCGCTGGACCAGATGAACATCCAGTGATCCGAGTCGCTGACGATGCTCATGAAAAAGGGATCCATGCGGTCGTAATGTGCTATCTTGTAGTATGTCTCTCCCTCGAGTTCGACATACTCACCCGAGACGGTCCGGTCCCCGGGGCGCAGAAGCGCATCGCCGAGGAAGAGCGGATCGGCTGCTTCAGTGCGGCGGTCATGCATCGCTTTTTCTCTTTGCCAGGTCTTGCTCTATCTTTTTCATGGTGGTATCATCGAGTTCATAAAAGAACGCGGCGATCACGGCGATCAGCGTTCCGGCAGCGGGAATAAAACTCATCATCAGCCTGATACCGTGCAGCGCCCCGGCGGTCTGCTCCACATTCGGCTGGAAATGGAAGATCGAAAGCAGCCATCCGGCCAGGCCGCCGCCCAGGGCCATGCCGAATTTCTGGGCAAACGTGGCGGCCGAAAAGACAAGGCCCGTGGCCCGCCGCCTGTTCTTCCACTCGGAATAGTCGGCCGTGTCGGCATACATCGCCCAGAGCAGCGGCGCCTGGGGAGCCATGACAAAGGAAATCAGAATGTGAAGAGCGAAGACCAGGGTTATCTGTTCCCTGGGCACGTAGTAGAAAAGCGCCGTCAGAACGGTGGTGAGTCCCATTACAATAATATAAAATTTCTTCTTCCCGAGACGACGGGACAAAAACTCCGTACAGGCGACACCGGCGATAACCGCGACAGTCCCCAGCACCATGAAGAGCGAAGCAAGGAGCTCGCTGCCGACATAGTACTTGAAGTAATACATGATCGCTCCCATCCGGATGATCACATAGCCAAGCGTGAAGATGCCCATGACCAGCAGTATCATCCAGGGCCGGTTACGGGAGAGATCTTTCAGGTCGTTTCTCAGTGAGGTTTGCTGATCCCGGG
Organism: bacterium; assembly: GCA_016934955.1. GTDB lineage: Bacteria > Zhuqueibacterota > QNDG01 > QNDG01 > JAGLOF01 > JAFGRY01. The sequence goes on from JAFGRY010000005.1 coordinate 57,662, forward strand.
GCGGCTGTACCCGTTCCTTTGTCGTCCGGAAGGTAATGTAGAAGAGGATGCTGGCAAGGACCCCGAAGGCGATGAGGGTGAACTGGAACCCTCTGGCGACATCCACCTTTTTCACCGAATAGGTAATCGCATCGCCGTCCAGATCCTTGAAGGTGCCGGAGAGATCGAGCGAATAGTCCCCGAATCCCTCATTCAGCACCAGGTTTTCGGGAGGATTGAAGAGCGCCGGCGCATTGTTACCGGCGGCGGTCACACTGACGTTCATCCCGGCAGTCGCGAACCCGCCATGCCCGTCGGCCGCGGTTATCTCTATCCTGGAAATGCCGGATTCTCTGAACCGCAGCACCAGGTCACTTCCGGATATACGGGCCGACACCGCCGCCCCGTTCCCGGAAACGGCCGTATAGTTCAGCGCATCCCCGTCCGTGTCGGTGAAGAGAGTGGCCAGGTCGATGGTTTCCGGTTCCGGCACGCGGGCTCGTTCCATATCGGCCGGCGGAGAGACGACAACGGGCCGATGGTTTCCGGCGGCATTGACGTACACCGAAAAGGATTGATTCTTTTGCCCGTAGGTGTTGTCACGGGCACTGACCGTAACCCGTGAGCATCCGGGCCCCTTTTCCTTCAGCTCCAGCCGGCTTCCCGACAGTGCGGTCTCGATGACATCGGCGTCCGCGTTGTCCACGCTGTACGTCAGTGATTCACTGTCACTGTCCGTGAAAACCGTATCCAGGTCGAGAACGACGGATGAGAATCCCTGCTCGAGCTGCAGATCCTCAAGGGGAGTGGTGACAACGGGCGGGAGTTCTCCTGTCCTGTTTATGTTGACGAGAAATTCGTTCGCCGCGGTGTTCGTACCATCATCGGCTTCGATAATGAATTTGGCCGTGCGGGTATCGACCTCCTGAATCGTCAGGACGGTGCCGGAAAGAGTGAACCCCTGATGCACGTTCCCGGTTGTGTTCACCAGCACCAGTGTGGCCCCCTGCACGATAAAGGCGCCCACGAAGGCGAGGACGAACCGGTAGGTGGAGGCGCTGGTTCTCTGCATGGAATCCGGAGAGAGAACACCCATGAGCGCGGAATAGGGAATATTGATGGCCGTATACGCCATCATCATCAGGATGTACGTGATATAGGCATAGACGATCTTGCCGCCGATATCGAGGTCGGGCGTCGTGAACATGAACACGCCGATGACCGCCATGGGGATCATCATCCAGATGAGATAGGGACGGAATTTGCCCCATCTGGTATTCGTTCTGTCCGCGATGATTCCCATCATGGGATCATTGACCGCGTCCCAGAAGCGGGAAATCATGAAAAGGGTGCCGGCCACTGCCGCCGGAATACCGAACACATCCGTGTAAAAGAAAAGGAGAAAATTGATAAACATTTGAAAATACAGATTGGAGGCGGTATCTCCAAGACCGTAGCCGATCTTCTCCTTCACCGAGAGTTTGTCACTCATGTCCATGGTCTCCTTAGAGTTACTGAATATCTCACATCACCAGTTGTCTGTGCACTGTCCTCTTGCAATCCGCCGGCACGGCGTTCCCGCCGGACGTCCTATTCAGCGATCGTTATCGTCACCCGTTCCGGCACAGCGTCGGACGCATTTCCCGCGTAGAGCGAGTAGGCCCCGGGTTCCAGGTTCCACCCCGGAATCGATTCGTCATACCAGGCGAGATCATTGGTGTCGATGGTCAGCGTCACTGTCCGCTTCTCTCCCGGCTCCAGATACGTTTTCCGGAACGCTTTCAGCTCCTTGACCGCCCGCTCCACCGGAGAACCGGGCTTGCCCGCGTAGACCTGAACCACTTCCGCTCCCGCCCTGTCACCGCTGTTGCGAACGCTGCAGGTGACGATTATCGTTTCTCCCGCGGCATAGGATGGCTTGTCGGTGCGCAGGTCGGATATGGTAAACGACGTATAGGACAATCCGTGCCCGAACGCGAAGAGCGGCGTGATCTTCCTGGTATCATACCAGCGGTAGCCCACGAAGATGCCCTCCTGGTAAACCTGCCGGCCGTCTTTCCCCGGATAGGACCGCTCGCCGTAAACATGCGCCGGACTGTCTTCGAGGCGGGCGGGAAAGGTAAACGGCAGTTTTCCGGAAGGATTGACATCACCGCTGATCACATCGGCGAGGGCGCGGCCGGCTTCACTGCCGAGGTACCAGGCCTGCATCACTCCCCGCACCCGGGAGAGCCAGGGCATGGACACGGCGTTGCCGCTGATCAATACGACGCCGATGTTTTCGCTGGCGCCGGTCAGCTCCTTCAGGAGGTCATCCTGGCCGAAGGGAAGGGCCAGGTCCCGCCGGTCCCCCGCCTCGCAGTCCTGACGGTAATTCTTGTTCAGGCCGCCGATAAAGAGCACTACGTCCGCGGCGGCGGCAGCCTGGACGGCGGCCCGGCGCAGCGAATCGGCGTCAAGCGGCGACGGCAGCTCGCGGCCGTAGGCCGGCGGCCCCGAGGCATAGCCCGGGGCGTGGATGATGGTCGCGTTTCGGAATCGCTTCCGCACTCCTTCCAGAGGTGATATCTCATGCTTCGCTTTCAGTTCCGACGACCCGCCTCCCGCGGTCATGGAACGGGTCGCGTTCTCTCCGATAACGGCGATGGTCATCTTTCTTTCGGGATCGAGGGGGAAAAAACCGTTCTCGTTCTTCAGCAGGACGATGCCCTCACGGGCAACGTTCCTGGCGACCGAGAGATGTTCCTCGTTATTCATGCGCCCCAGCGGGCGACCGGGATTCATGGTAGTGCGCAGCATCAGCCGCAGAATACGGCGAACTTTCTCATCCACCACCGATTCGGCGATGTCACCGCTCCTGATCATCTCCCGGAACGGTTTCGCCAGGTAGTAGTAATCGTAGGCATTTTTTGTCGATGCGGTCAGCCCGTCGGTACCGGTGCCCATTTCGATATCGAGGCCGTTAAGGGCCGCTTCTCTGGTGTCGTGCACGGCGCTCCAGTCGCTGATCACCACTCCGTCGAAACGCCATTCCCGTTTAAGAATCCTGGTGAGCAGCAGATCGTTCTGGCTGCAGTACTGTCCGCGGAAGCGGTTGTAGGCGCTCATCATCGACCAGAGCCCCCCCTTCTGCACCGCGGCTTTATAGGCGGGCAGATAGATCTCGTGCAGGGCTCTGTCACTGAGATCAACGTCGATGAAAAAGCGCCACTGCTCCTGGTTATTGAGCGCGAAATGTTTCAGACAGGCGGCGACGCCGTTCCGCTGCACCCCCTCTATGTAGGGCACCACCATCATCGAGGCCAGGTGGGGATCCTCACCCATATACTCGAAATTACGGCCTGAAAGGGGCGTGCGGTAGATATTGATCCCGGGACCGAGCAGCACGTCTTTCTTCCGGTAACGGGCCTCTTCGCCCAGGGCGAATCCGTATTCCCCGGAGAGCCCCGGATTGAACGTTGCGGCCAGGCAGGTCAGTGCGGGGAACGCCGTTATGGAATCACTGGTCCAGCCGGCGTAATTCCAGCTGTCCCAGCTGATCTCGGCCCTGACACCGTGGGGGCCGTCGGCCATCCACAGTTCCGGAATCCCGAGGCGGGGCACTCCCGGTGAACTGAATTTCGACTGGGCGTGACACATGGCCACCTTTTCCTCCAGGGTCATGAGCGCGAGGAGGCTGTCTATGGTCTGTTCCATGCGCGTTTCCTGTACCTGTGCCTGTGTGCCGACGGTACAGAACAGCAGTATGGCAATGATCCTGTTCTTCATTTTCGCTGTTTCTCCACTCACGGACGCGAACCCCGCGGTCCGCCCGTATAATATAATTATTCAGCTCCGCCGGTCAATGCATGACGGCGCATTTCTTTACCGTTCTCGTGCGCCGGCCGCCGGTTTCAGCCTGGAAGACGACCAGGTACAATCCACTGCCTACTTTACGTCCCTCCGTATCGTCGCCGTCCCATCGATGCAGATACTCCCCTGCTCCCCGGTTGCCGTTCCAGATGCTCCGGACGGTCCTGCCGATGCTGTTGAGAACAGTAATCCGGACGCGGGCGGAAGCTGAAAGACGATACGAGAGCCAGGTTGCCTCTCCTGATGCCCCCGGTACCGCCGGATTGGGGAACGGCTCATCCACCGACATCAGCGGTAATTCACTCTCACTCTCTCCATTCCCGGGTTCATCCCCCACACCGCGGGCCTCGAGACCGAACCAGACAGTCCTGCCGGCCGTCTGATCGATCTCTATTTCAAAGAAATCCCCGTTCCCTTTTTCATAGAGATAGCCGGTGCCGGCACCATTCCCGCGCTCATCCAGGGGATAGACGAGCAGCGTATCCGCGCTGATGCCGAGACGCAGCCTGCACGACTCGGGTTTCATTGTCACGGGTTCGGATCCCCACCGGTCATGCACCGTCCCTGTTCCATCCCATATCATACCGTGATTCTGGGCCCTGCTCGAGAGGGTCAGCAAAGAAAACGGCGCCGATGCGAGGGGATCGCCGGAGAGAGAGAGCCAGGTGAGCGTGAAGAAACCGCTGGCTTCCTGTATCTGCATGATCCCCGCCTCTCCCCCTGAGAAAGAGTCGAGATAGCCGGCAGCCGCGATGAACGCCGGGGAGACAGCGGTAAAGACACCCGCTCCGGGATCCCAGTTAAGCTGACCCGTATCTGATGTCCAGGGCGGCCCGGCAGGCGATAGCGCGGACATGCCGCCGGAAGCGGCCTCCGCGGCTGTAAACGATGCGTTCCGGACCGCGTGTTCCAGGGCCAGCTGCCGGGGAAATGTCTCCGGCCCTGTCCAGGACATGGCATCGTGTTTGGGCAGGAGCAGAATATCGTCTTCCGTATACCGCAGCTCGATCGTTTCGACCGCGGTCGTGATGAGTCCGTTACGGAAGGCGGCGGCGCAGGACGGCATCAGGGACATCATGGCCGGATTGCGCTGAATATCAAAAAATCCTTCGATCAGATCCGCTTCCCAGGAACCGTTATCTCCCGCATAGTCGAACATTAAAAGACCGTCGAGATCGTGAAACGACCCGTAGGCGGCAAGGAACAGCGGGCCTTCCGTCTGAAAACGGTTGGGGAAAGCATGATTGTATTCACTGATGATGAACGGCTTGTCCGTGCTTCCCACTCCTCCCATCAGGAGAGGAATAGTGCCCCCCTGGAAAGATGTGACCATCGGCTCATTGGCGATCAGCCAGTCCGTGGGCGACCAGGGGGCGTCGGGAAAAGAGGGGTGGTCCCAGTACCCGTGATTGTCGATAATGTCACATATCGACTGCACCACGAGATCCGCCGGCCCCACATTCCAGTTCGTGCCGATAATCGGCACCTTCACACCGAGATCATTCTTCAGGTAGTCGTACATATCGGCGAAAAAATCATTCTGCAACGCCAGATAAAACATGCTCATATCGCGCACCCGGCCGTCGCTGTACACAAGGGCGTCACTGTAATCGATTCTCTTAATATTCTCCGATGCAAACGATTCGTCATCACCCAGGCCCCTGATGCTACTTGTCCGCAGCGAAATGAGATCGAACCAGAAAGTGCCGATGCTGCCGCCAAGCTGAAAACTGAGCCGGACATCCCCCGTGTTGGTTTCGGGAGCCTTGAAACTGAATGTATAGGCCTGCCACTGATCAAAAACATCGAAGCTGAATGTCCCGTACATGGTCCAGGGAGCGGTCTCCTTCATGAGGCTGACCGCCGGTGATTTGGGGCCGTCGCTTCGCGCGAGGAAGGACAGTGTGTACACACTGTCCTGTTCCAGAGAGAGTCCGGCCTGTTTCCACTGCACGTGCCAGGATGTTCCGTTGGCTGCCTGCACACTCAATTTCGCCGACACGGTCCCTTCCCCGGGATCGGCGGCGTCGACCGCCATGACGGCTGCGGCGCCTTCATGCTCTTCCAGCTGCCACCGCCTGAGATTTGGATTGTTTTCAAAACTGCCGCGATAGACGAGTTCCTCTCCCTCTCCCGCGGATACTGCAGACCGCCAGGCGGTCCGCAGCGAATCGGTCGAGGGATAGCGGGCCGTCAAATACTCTCTCCAGAGGATGTCCAGCATCAGATCATGCCGGTCGATCAGGTCACCACCCTCACGCTGCGGTTTCAAAGCATCATCCCGCCACATGCGATAGAGTGAATTTTCATTGACGATCTCCACCATGGCCATGACCGGATCGTCGACCAGGGCGGTACCCGTATACGGGGAGATGCCCGTCAGCAGAGCGGCCGCATACTCTTTCTGCAGGGCAATCAACTGCGGATCAAAAAGGGTTACCCCTTTACCGTAATTGAGAATATCTTCAGCATCGGCCACTCCGTCTGTTTCACTGAATGTGCGGCTCACATGTAGATTGATATTCGCATAAACGCCGTTCCTCCGCAGCTGATACAGCAGGTAGCGCACCCTGTCGAGCATTTCCGGATCGAGCTGCCGTGTTCCGTTTCCGGGTGCGAAAATATGGTCTCCCCAGGGATTGTCCATATGATGAAACCGGACAAGATTGAATCCCATTTTTCGCATGCGGCCTGCGATAGAGGCTGCGTCATCTTTTTGCGGGAAACAGGCTCCGGCCGAGAGATTGGTGCCGAAAAACCTGATCCGCTCCCCGGAACGCCGGAAATGGCCAAGGGGACCGATACTGATGGCATCCTCATCGCTGAGGAACCGCTGTTCAAATGAAGGCAAGAAATCACCGGGAATCGTATCCCGGGGCGGCAGGTAAAACCTGAATCCGCCGCTGAAATTCTGGGCCGAAAGGGGAGCCGTTATCACCTGCAGCAGAAAAAGACAGCGCAGCACCTGCCGCATACGCACCGGTGTTAGCCTTTCGGACAGCTTATTCATACGTCAATCCGAAGCCATACGGAAAGAGCGGATTGTAGACGCCGTCTCCCTCATTCACGGGTATCTGGGCCATATTCAGCGGCCATGAGTGAGAAAGGGTGCCCGTGGGCGCGACATCCCCGAACAGCACATCCGCAACGCCTCTTCCCTCGGTTCCCGGCAGCCAGGCGGCGATCAGCCCGTCACAGTCGTCGAGTATCTCCTCCAGAATCATCGGCCGTCCCGAGACGAGAACCGCCACCACCGGCACGCCGGCCTGTTTGAGCCGTTTGACCGTGGTTACATCCGCATCGCTCAGAGAAAGATCCGCCCTGTCCCCTGCTCCCTCGGCATAGGGATCCTCTCCGATCACAGCAACGGCGATGTCGCTTCCCGCCGCTCCGCTTCCGTCCGGGCTGTAGGTGACCACGGTTCCGGCCGGAGCACGCTGAGCGATGCCGCGGTAAATCGTCGTGCCGATGGTAATAGGACCGCGACCGCCCTGCCAGCTGATCGTCCAGCCGCCGCACTGGGCGCCGATGTCATCCGCGTTCCGGCCCGCCACATGAATTCTTGTCTCCGAGCCGGTAAACGGCAGCCTCCCGCCGTCGTTTTTCAGCAGGACCAGTGACTGCCGCACGCAGCGACGGGCCACCTCCCGGTGAGCCGCGGATCCGATATGCATAATCTCCGTACGGTCCGCAAAAGGCGCTTCAAACAGGCCGAAACGGAATTTGATCCTGAGAATTCTGCTCACCGCGTCATCGATCCGCTCCATGGGAACCCGTCCCTGATCGACCAGCGTGTCGAGGGCGGTGATGAACTCTCTGTATCGTGTGGGCACCATCACCATATCGATGCCGGCGTTGATCGCCTGTTCCACATCTTCCTCGTACCCGCCGGAAAGCTGGTCGATGCCGGCCCAGTCGGAAACGACGAAACCGTCGAATCCGAGTTCGCCTTTCAGCACATCGGTGAGCAGGTAACGGCTGCCGTGCATTTTCACCCCGTTCCAGCTGCTGTAGGAGGCCATGACCGTTCCCGCTCCCGCCCTCACCGCCGCCTCGTACCCGGGCAGGTGGATCGCACGCAATTCAGCCTCGCTGACCACGGTATTGCCCTGGTCGTCCCCGCCCAGGGTGCCGCCGTCGCCGAGAAAATGTTTCGGGCAGGCGACGATCCGGCCGGGCTCACCGGGAATCACTCCCTGGAGTCCCTCAACCGCGGCCGCGGCCATCATCTCCGCCAGCTCGGGAGTCTCACCGAAGCCCTCGTAAGTGCGGCCCCAGCGTTCATCTCTGACAACCGCGATGCAGGGGGAGAACGTCCAGTGAATGCCGGTTCCCGACACCTCGGCGGCGGTGACCTCAGCCGCTTCCCGCACGAGGTCCGGATCGCGGGTGCATCCCATTCCGATGTTATGGGGAAATATCACGGCTCCGTACACATTGTTGTGGCCGTGCACGGCGTCGATCCCGTATATGAGAGGGATGGCCAGTCGTGTCTGCAGCGCCTGCTGCTGAAATCCATCGGTCATGTCTGCCCAGGCGCTTGCGTTGTTGGCGCCCGGGCTCGACCCGCCGCCGCTGAGCACCGATCCCAGAAACAGGGTGCGAATATCGCTGACCTGATAGAGGGCGCCCCGTTCAGCCTGGGTCATCTGACCGATCTTCTCCTGCAGCGTCATCCGGGAAAGCAGGTCAGCAACCCGCTCCTCCACACCGGCGGCCGGATTCATATAATCGGTTCTGCCGTCCCGGGGGCCGGTCGCGTTATTGTCGAAAATGCATGCCGGAATGAACAGCAAGCCAAGCAGCAGCGCACATAAAAGCAGCGTTCTCATCACAGGCAGAAATCACTCCACACAGGTCATCGTAAAAGCCGCGGACTTTCCGCCGCTCTCAAGCCGCGACACATACACACCGGACGCCACCGGCCTGCGCTCCATGTCAGTCCCATCCCACTGGAACACGGTGATGCCGGTGCCGCCGGCCTCCGCCGGTGAGAGGTCCTTGACCAGACCGCCGGTGACACTGTAAATTTTCAGCGTGAACTCAGCCGGTTCTCTGACGATCACCGGGATGCGTACCGTTCGCTGAAAGGGGTTGGGATAGGGACGGCCCAGGGATATATTGTCGTTGAGCTCGGAGAACGGCGCTTTCCCTTTTCCGCTTTCCAGAACTGAAAATCGCAGATAGTTGATATTGAACCCGCCCTGGATGATCTGGAGGGTCAGCTGACGGGTGCCGGAGACCAGCGACGCGGAGCCGAGCGTCACCGTTCGCCAGGTCTGGAATCCGCCGCTGGCGGGGATGGAGACCACTCCGGAGATATCCTCACCGTCAAGCAGCAGACGGCACTCCCCTCCCCCCTGTGCCGCCGCGGTCCTGATCTCCACTGCATATTCGCCGGTCACCGCTATCTGCACGGTGTAGGTCAGCCACTCACCGTCCTCGGTCCACCCCACATTGTAACCCGTCCCCCCGGCGTCTGCACACACTTCCAGGTCCACACCGTCGTTGCGATACGTCCAGCCCCGGTTCCACACACCGCCCCCCGGACCACCGGTGTTCTGATAATCAGCGTCGGAATAGGCCACACCGTTGCTCCCGAAATCGTAATCTTCCGCGGGGATGACACCCGGAATGATGTGGGCCCTGAACGGGGAAGAATCGGAATCGAAGGAATCACTGAACAGCGCTTCGAGCACGCCGGGACGATCCTGACAATTATCCAGCTCGAGGGCCTCGGTCAGGTCGGACAAACCGGCCACCGCCATCTCCTGCGTCGGTCTGCCGCCCTGCCCCTGCCAGTAAGCGAGAATCCGCTGGTAGCCCGCCGGAATCACCGCCGACAGGGGACTGGTGAGGGTCGATACTTTCTTGTGGGTCCACCAGCACCAGCCGATGCCGTTCTCTTCCAGCAGATCCACACAGTCGCTGAACCAGGTATTGGAATTCTCACCGGACTCGCCCATCCAGAGCGGCACCGTATACGCCGTGCTGAGATCAAGATAGTCCTGAATGCTCGCCTTGCTGTTCCGGTTCCAGTACTTGTGAAAGCTGAGGACCATATTGTCGTCAAGCAGAGGGAAAAGCCCGGTAAAATCGGTGGCGTACCAGTTCCCCTCAATGAAGACGATATGGTTGGTGTCGACTTCCCGGATCGCCGCGGTGATATCCATGTACAGTTTTCGCAGGTAATACGCAGAAACTCCCGAGGGCAGGACCGGTTCGTTGATCAGATCATAGCCGCCGATCCACGGTTCATCGCTGTAACGGTCGGCGATGATTTTCCAGAGGGCAATGGTGCGCTGCTTATTCGCCTCATCGGTCCAGAGGCGCGCCTCGATACCGTCGGAATCACTGATGTTATCCTTGTTCTGTCCGCCGGGAGCACAGTGCAGGTCGAGAATGAGATAGAGCTCCGACCGCTCGCACCATGCAAGCAGCCGGTCTATAATTTCGAACCCTTCCTCGAGAATGACATCAGGCTGAGCCTCCGGCGAGAGAAGCCGGTAATTGAAGGGAATACGGATCGAGTTGAACCCCCAGGCCGCAATGCGCTGGATATCGGCCTCGGTCACGTACGCATCCCGGTATCGTTCCCAGAACAGCCGCGCCTCCTCTGTTCCAACCAGTGCCTCGACCTTCGATTCAATATCCGAGGGCGAACCGAATCCGGGTATGTGCAGCTGATAGCCTTCAGGGACAAGCCAGCCGCCGAGTCCCATACCTCTCAGCAGCACGGGTTGTCCCATGCCGTCGACAATCTCCTTTCCGCTCACGGAAAGATATTGGCTGTACCCGGGTGAATTGAAAATAAGAAGAATAACGGAGAAGAGCACTACTCTCTTCTTCATACGACCGCCTTAATGAATATTCGCTGTTTAAATAATGATACAGTCTCAAGAATCAAGCCAGATCTCGAGACTTTTCACAACTTCCGGTATATCATAAAGATAGGAGGAATAGGCAGGAAGGGACAGAGCACCATTCGTTATTAAATTGATAATGCCGTTATCAAAACAAGAACAGCCGCGGGACGCGGGGCCGAACGCAGAAGGACACCGGTTATTTCAACCCGAGTTCTTTGCACATTCTGTAGTAATTGGGAGGAGCGAGTCCGAGCAGGCGGGCGGCTTCAGCATCGGACTGAACCCTGTTTCGCACATGCAGGAAATACTGGCGCCGAAAACCCCGTTCCATATCACGCAGAGGGGCCAGCGCATTGTCGGGAATCTTGAACGAGATATCCTCTTGCTCCTCCCTTGAACCGGAGACAATGCCGAGCGCGCTGTTCACGTCATCGAGGGTAATCGTGCCTTCACTTATAATGAGCAGCCGCTGCACCACGTTCTGCAGTTCCCGGACATTGCCGGGCCAGGCATAGCCAAGCAGCGCCCGCCTTGCATCAGGAGTCATTGTGGAAGCGCTGCGGTCAAGGGTGAGCGAATAGAAGGAGAGAAAATGTTCTATGAGAAGGCCGATATCACCCTCCCGGCCCCGCAGCGGAGGGGCGTGAAGGGAAACGACGTTGAGCCGGTAGTAGAGATCCTCCCGGAATCGCTTTTCCTTTATCTCCTTTTTCAGATCCTTGTTTGTAGCGGCAATGATCCGGACATCGACCTTTATTCTCTTTTTCCTGCCTATTTTGTCTATCTCTCCCTCCTGAAGCACTCGCAGCAGCGTGGACTGCACGGACATGGGCAGCTCGGAAATTTCATCGAGAAAAAGGGTCCCCTTGTCCGCCAATTCGAAAAATCCGGGTTTCTCCTTTCCCGCACCGGTGAAAGATCCCTTTTCAAACCCGAACAGCTCGCTTTCTATCAGGTTGCCCGGCAGACTGCCGCAGTTTACCGCCAGAAAGGTCTCGAAGCGCCGGTCGCTCTGATAATGGATATTACTGGCTATCAGCTCTTTCCCGGTCCCCGATTCACCGCTCACCAGCACGTTCATGGAATGAAGGGCGTACTTTGCAATACTGGAACGCAGCTTTCTCATACTATCCGATTCTCCGATGATTCTCTTCTGCTCCAGAATGTCGTTCACCGACTGCTCGAGTTTGCTGTGCGCCTGCCGCTGTCGCTTTTCCAGCTGCCGCTTGTCGTACGCGTTGACGATACTGAGAACAAAGTCGGTTGGCTGGTAAATGAGGTTTTCAATATCGCCGGGATATTTGGTACAGTACCACATGGCACCGGCGTCGAGGAGCCGGTTGGCAAAATCATAATCGGTCACATTGATGGTCATCTTGGTGACAACGATAATCTGAAGGGTGGCGTCGATTTCCCGGATCTTTCGAATAAGGCTTTCACCCCGCAGGCCGCCGGCGATTTGAAAATCCATAATGATCACATCATAGAAATCCGGCCTGGCTTCAATAAGATCGATGGCACCCATACCGTCAGCGACGATATCCTTGATATGGATGCGTTCACTGAAGGGTTCGAGGGTTTTGTGTATACGCTGAACGTCGAACGCTTCATCTTCTATGAGGAGAACGTGAATGGGTTTTTGATGCGCCATTGGGTGCCCGGTCCTTTCAGGAATGGGTGATGGTAATCGTGAAAACAGCCCCGCCGCCGTCCCGGTTGCCGGCTTCGATATCCCAGCCGCACCGCTCCTTGGCCAGCTCATAGGCAATATAGCAGCCGTACCCGTTGTTGTGGTGATCCTTTTTGGTGGATACGTGCTCGTTAAACAGCATCTGCACTCCCTGCTCATTACGATCGAGCAGATGACCGGCGATCCCGGTACCGTTATCTTCGATCACGAGTCTGCTTTTCCTCTGCTCCTTGTCGTGCCGGGTGGTCACGGTAATGGTGACCCTGTCCCGGCCGCTGTGATCGATACAGTTCTGGATCAGCGGCTCCAGAATTTCCCAGACTACGAACTCATTCACCTGCACCGCAGGCAGGTCACTGTCAAAATCAAGGGTGAATGTGAGATGGTCCGAAGCCCGGGTTGTGCGCTTAAAAAGCTTCTCGACCATAAATGTGACCACTTCGTTCAAATTCGTTGAAAACAGCTGGCTTCGTATTGTCTGCACTGGCGGATCGAACCATTTCATATCATAGATAACCCGGGAAATGAAATTCGCGTATTTCATCACCTGGTATTTGACGCTGTCGAGATTGTCGGTTGACAGCTCGCGCAGATCCTCTTTGATAAATCCCATGACCTTTTCGGCCTTGTGATGCGTATGATAGATCCTCTTCGTAAAGAGCGCTTCCTTCTCCTCCTTGATTTTACTCTCCCGGGCGTCGTAGAGGAGGCGCTGGGCCTCATCCCGTTCGCTGACCGTATAGGAACTGATGTAGAACATGCCCAGAAATCCAAAAAGGATGAGCGCGATGAAAATAATATTGGTTTGATTATAACTGTTCAATATTTCATTGGTGACAAAGCCAAAGGCCGGATTTGCCCGCAGATAAAACACGCCGCTGTACTCCCCCCGCAGCACAAAGGGAACGAAAACATGGAACCTCTGGCTTCCTTCGGTGATCGTCACGATCTGTTCCGTCTTTCGTATCGACTCACGCTCTTCACGATATCTCGCCACGGCCATGCGGTGGCTGTCCGACGCCGGTACCGGGACACCGCCGGTAAGGTAATCGAGAAGCCGTGTCCCGTCATCGATGGGAACAATGCGGTCCCTGCTTTCCAGAAGCAGCACCGCTTCCTCAACGTGCGGCTGCAGCAGCTGCTGGCTGAGAACGATATTGAAGGCCTGAATCACCTGCCGCTTTTCATCGTCGTTCAAATCGGCACCCGCCGTTACTTCCATCAGCAGTTCCAGGGAGGTCGCAGACATATTCGCCAGGCTGTTGATATAGTCCCGCTGATACCCTTCTCTCGTCTCGAGAAGAAACCGCTGAAGAGAAATCTTGTGAATGTAGGTGATCATCATCTGTGACAGCACCAGCACGACGAAAACGATGAGCAGATGCCGCAGCTCGAAATGATGCTTTTTAATCTGATCGATGATGTGCTTTTGCTTTTTCTTCATGCAGCACCCCGCTCCTCTACGGGTGGAGAAGCGACGAATTGGTGTTGATCGCGTATTGAATCGCTTTCAGGGCCTCATCAACGGATATCTTTCCGTCGATGGCGGCCGAGAGATTGTAGGAGAACACGTCGGAGATGCGCGTGTAATTTTCCAGGGTGGGCCGGTAGACACCGCTGTTCAGTAACTCGGCAAAGGTCTGGAGGCCCGTGTGCCCGGCCATGTATGCCGAATCGGCGTAGACCCTGCTGCTGGCGGGGAGATACCCGCCTTCATCGTAGAGCAGCTTCTGATTGTCCTCCTGAAGGGCGAATCGAATAAAGGCCAGCGCCTCCTCTTTTTTCTCGGAATACTTCGAGATCATCAAATTCCATCCGCCGAACACGAACGATTTCGGAGACCCGGCAAAATGAGGAAGGGGCGCAATGCGCAGATACCGCATCTTTTCCGAATCCTCCATTATCGTATTATACTGGGTGAGGAACCCGGGCCACCCCCGGACGAATACGGCGTCATGCCGCAGCGCGTACTGGTACCCGGTATACTCATCGAATTTAAGTACGTCCCTGGGGGTCATGCCGTATGTCTGCACCATATCGACCAGCATCTGGATGGACCGGCGTACCTGGGGAAACTGTACGCTCACCGAGTCTTCAAAGAAGACCCTGTCGGCGATCGGTGCGATCCCTTCAAAAAAACTGCAGGTGAGCCCTTCAAAATGGTCGGCGGGGAAAATATAGAACGGGTTATTGTGCCCCCGCTGTTTGAGCCGTGCGTTCAACGTGATGAACTCTTTCCAGGTAAGTGAATGTTCAATTCCGGCAATCACCTTCTCGGCGTCGGGGAGTGTCCGGATAATGTCTTCCCGATAATACATGATGCTGATATCGGTATACAATGGGATCGCATAGAACTGCTGCTGGTAATAGCAGGACTGGGTGACGTGTTCAATGAGCTCGCTGCGTTCCTGGAGGGTAAAATAGTCATCCAGCGGCTGAGACCAGCGGGAAAAACGGGGCACCCAGATGACATCTACGGCAAACAGATCGATGCGGTTGGATTTGCTGCGAAGCGACCGGGCCAGCAGCTCTTTGCGGTCATTGGTGCTGAACTTGCTGAAGGGAAGATTGATCGGCACCACTTCGATTCGGCCGGCGTACAATGCATTGAACCGGTCGATGATCCGCTGATGAGCCTCGGAAATATTATCCACATAGTACACTTTTACAGCCGGATCATTGTCGGACGTATATTCGGTGTAAGGGACCACCAGAAAAAACACGATAATCACGGCGGTGATGAAGAGGGACAGCACTAAAAACACGGATCTGCTGAGATTCTTGCGCACTGAATCCACACGATCTCCTCGTTGCATGTAAGCGGGGACATGGGCCGCATCTCACGCGCGTAAACGCACCACGGCACGTGATTCCCTGACAAAAAAGGGCGGACAGGCCACCTGTTCAGGCAAAGTACTAAATCGAAGGGAAATTCGCAAGAATAATGACAAAACGGTCACGGGCGGCGGGTGCGGGACGCGTTCACCGGCGGAGTCCGGCGCCGTGTCCGAGCAGCGATGAAACGGTGACGAACCGGTACCCCCGGGCACGCAGACCGGCGATCACCCGCGGCAGCGCTTTGCGGGACGCCGCGCCCCCCGGATACATGACATGAAGGAGAATGATCGCTCCCGGTTTCGCCTCTTCGAGAATCCGGGCCGTCAGTTCGGAGGCGCTGCCGGCAATCCCGGGACGCGATTCGGGCTCGATGGACCACATGACCGTGGTTCTGCCGGTGCGCGCCAGGATCCAGGGGAGGATAAAGAGCTTCTTGCCGAAAGGAGGACGGAACAGAATCGGTCCGGTCTGTCCGGCGTTTCTGATCGCCCGGTCGGTCCTTTCGATCTCTTCACGTATTCGGGAAGGACTTTTCAGGATCAGCCTGGAATGGGAGTAGGAATGGTTGCCCAGTTCATGTCCAGCCTGAACAATCATCGCGGCCAGGTCAGAATGTTCGTCCGCCTCTTGGCCGGTGACAAAGAATGTGGCCTCGACATCCCCCTGCCGCAGCAGGGCGAGCACCGTATCCGTATAGGCCCGGGAAGGTCCGTCATCGAAGGTGAGAGCGATGAGCGAATCGGCTGTTTGCACGAACGCAACGATCTTTCCGAACAACTGATGGTTCCGGGATTTGTGGTACGGCCAGAGCAGGGCCGCAAGACCGAGCAGCACTACCGGGACGACGATCTTTTTCATACGATATCAGGTCTCATCAGCACAAAAAGGATCCTTACGATCAGGAAACAGGACCGGATCATTATACGTGTGTATACGGTATCGGTTCCAGGAGGCACGGAATATCAGCGGTTATTCCCTGAAACTCGCCACCGCTTCGTCCACTGTATCGAAGCACTCGAATATCGTGATCAGTTTCGTGATCATCAGCAGGCTGTTCACTTTTTCCGAGGCGCCGCAGATCTTGAATACCCCGCCGCTGTTCTTGGAGGATGTGAGGCATGCCATGAGCATGCCCAGACCTTTGCTGTTCACCCATTTCACGTGGGAAAGATCGGCGACGATTTTTTTAGTCTTTTCTTCCAGCAGCTCCTTGACTTTCATATGGCAGCTGTCAGTTTCACTGCCTCCCATGAGATTGCCTTTGACGGTGAGAACCGCCACATCATCGACCATTTTTACTTTTGCGTTCATAGCGCACCTCCATATATTCCGAAAAGGGATGTTACATTCTCTTTATCACCATTAATGTGATATCATCGAACTGTTCCTGCGTACCGGCGAAAAGGCCTATCTCTTTTATCACCTCGTCGACAATGTCATCCGCCTTTTTCACCCGCAGGCGCTTTGCCAGGTTCCAGAGCCTCTCTTCTCCATACTCCTCCTGCAGTTCATTTATCGCTTCCGTCACTCCGTCTGAATAGACAACCAGTACTTCCCCCGGCGCGAGCGTACAGGTATCTTCCGGATAGTCGAATTGTTCCAGCATGCTCAGGACAATACCGGCGGTACACAATTCCGTGTGCTCACCGTTTCCGCGGACGATAAAGGGCCGGTTGTGTCCGGCGTTAGCATACACGATGGAGTGTTCGTTCACATCGAGTATTCCATAGAACAGAGTTGCGAATTTGTTTGCCTCAGTATTTCGATACAGCAGCCGGTTGGAATGGTTGAGACATTCGCAGGGACATTGCACCAACAGCGCCTCCGTGCGGATAGTCGCCTGCAGATTGGACATCAGCAGGGCCGCCGGGATTCCCTTGCCGCAGACATCAGCGACACAGAAAGCGAGCCGGTGCTCATCGATGGAAATAAAATCGAAGTAGTCGCCGCCTACCGCTTTTGCCGGATAGCTCACCCCGGCGATGTCGTATCCGTTTATGGACGGAGCCGCTTTCGGCAGAAGGCGGGTCTGAATTTCAGCCGCCAGCCGATGCTCTTCCTGTATACGGGTAAGCATCTGCTCCTGTTCCAACAGACGGGCGTTTTCAATAACCTGCGCCGATTGAGCCGCGATAATGGACAGCAGCCGCTGATCTTCTTCGGAAAATCCCTCATCCCCTTTCTTGTTGAAACATGAAATCAGCCCCATCATCTTGCCCTTTTTAAACAGGGGAACGCACAGCAGCGATTTTACCTGGACACCGTCCCGCGGCATCGCCTGAAATCGTTCATCGGTCTGCAAATCGTTGACAAGGAGCGGTTGCCGGTGTTTCAGCATCCACCCGGTCAGCTGGGTGTCGAGCCGATAGGGGGCTGCAACCCTGCTCTGATCCGCTTCCCTGATCATGGTCTGAAAGGGATTGTCCGATGCCTCCTCCCTCAGAATCATCACCGCCGCCTGTTCAACATGAAAATGCTTTATACATTTTTTAATTATCAGCGTTTCGATGGTGCCCAGTTCCATTGTTGAAGAGATAGTCGTCGAAATTTCGTTGAGTATCGACAGTTCTTCCACTGCACGTTTCAGACGGAGATTTTCCTGTTTTATCGAATCTTTGCTGTCAGGGGTATCGGCGCTCATATACACTCCGGTGATTGGGGTACGGTACCACATATAATCGCACAGGGGTTCCCTCATGCTTTTTTGACAAGATATATTTGCCACAAATCCCTGGTACTGGTATGAATCAGCGGGGCCAGCGCGATTTTGCCCGTTTTCCCGATAGCTTTCTCCAGGTATGCAAGTTCCTCCAGCTTCTTTTCCACTTCGACATCTCTGGCAATGCCGAACCCGGCACCCTGGGCAAGCAGAATTCCCTTGGCCCGGACAGCCAGCTCGAGATGAATCCTGAGGTAACAAAGCATATCCGCGAGGACCAAGCCCGTAAACCGTTCTCCCAGCGAATGAAGATACACTCCGATATTCGTATCGGAAACACTTCCTTTGGTGATAATCTCCAGCGCGGTTACATCTGAATCCAATCCCTGTTCCAGCCACGCCCTCAGCAACACTTCACTTCTGGTGAATACCAAAATAAAGGCCAGCGGCATTAGAACGAGCTGAATGACGGTGATAAGCCTGGGATCAAGAATAAGATGATTGAAAAACGAATGAATAATAATCGCTCCGGCCAGTCCCGGCAGAAAATGGTACAGCTGCACTCGTCCGCTTCTATCAGAAATGCTCTTTGCAGATATTGCCATGAGAGCTACCGTACCTCCATGCATCACCGCAGTGCCGAAACCGCGAATAATCCAGAGGAACATGCCTCCGGAGGGCAGATTGATAAGATATTCACTATTTTCAATCACCGCAAAACCAGCCCCAACGGCAAAGCCGTAAATAGCGGCATCGACCATGAAACCAATCTTGTCATTTTTCAGTAAATAATACAGACAGCTTCCTTTTACCAGCTCTTCCAGAACAGGCGCGATCACCTGAGTATATACGGAGATAGGGATTCCGAATGTATTCAGGCTCCAGCTGGTAATGACATAGCAGGTGATTCCCGCGCCGCATCCTGTAAGAACGAAGAACAGTACAGATCTCACCCGAACCAGCTTGTAACTGTCCAGGACAACGAGTGTCACCAGAAAAAACAGAACCGGGATCAGGCTTATCCCCGCATCGGCGATTCCCATTATAATAATCTCAGTGAAACCATCACTTCTTTTGACGCATGTCGATCTTCAGCAAAAGCCCATGCATATCCGAGAGAAAGTGTGGACCGGAGTAATGAAAATGTCACCAGCCTCATATCCATCTGGCCACCCACACTCACATATCTTCCTGAAACAGCCTTGCTGTCAACATTGGTGACCAGGACGGTGGAGAACAAGGCGAATCGGGCCCAACGGGCATAGAAACTTGGAGTACCCCATCGTTCGAACCGAACCGGCGGAAATGTCCATTCCACGGTGGTTTTCGCATAATTCGTCCCAGCAATAGCATTCAGTTCACATCCGGGGAAACTGTAATAACTGCGGTACCGTTGTATTCGCCGGTAATCCACCCAGTTATTACCGAATCCACCGAAATAAAAGTTGGCGAAGGGCTCTCGCCTTTTCCCAATGGAATAGCCTGCTGAATTTCGAATCCAGATTGAAGAGTGATGCCAGGGCAGTAAAAAACCGACATCATGATTGAAATAAAAACGGGGGTACATGGTTCCGTTCACATAATTCAAGCTGGAGGCGATTTTCCAGGCGACCCCCTGCTCATTGTTCACCGCGCCAAGAGAATTGAGCAGATTGGTATAATCCAGGCTGGCGCTGGCGCTCAGCAATTTATCATACGAGGCGTTGACATTCTGATAGTCGGGAAGCTTTTCAAGTCCCCCGTACCCCGCGGTCTGAAGGGAATACTGCAGTCTTCGCGGATTATCGTATATCAGATAATTGGAGTAGGCGATCCCCAGAGAATACCCTTTCCGGCTTGTCTTGGTCGGCCCGAACAGATCATAAAAATCGGTCCCGTTATATGTCCCGAAAACATTCACATTCCAGTGCTGGTAATCAAAATTGGCATGCAGCCGCTCATCCTCGGGCAGCAGCCGGTTCGGCGTGTACAGTGCGGAAACATGCAGGGCATCGATGCCGCCCAGCGGATCCATCAGATCTATCCGCATCCCATAGGCGGGAAATTCCTTGTATCCTTCCACCACCGGATAAATTGACGCCAATCTCAGACTCCCGAGACTTTTATATGCTCCAGCCGACACGGCAAGGGTATCGAGACTGATCCTTTCAGGATTCGGAGGCTCCAGCGTCCAGGTCGTCAGTACAGGATGTTCGCGGAGGACTCTGTTCCCCAAGAGCGTGATCGAATCCACTTGACAGAGAGTATGTGGAATCAGCACGGGAGTGAATCCTTTCCCTGAATAGCGAAATACGAGCAGTGTATCAGGTGATATGACAAGGGGACGGAAAAAACCGGTCTCGCTGTTGCTGACGGGATAGGTCATTTTCTCCGCGAAATCATATCGGTATACATTGGAAACGCCGGTGTAGTACGAAGTGCCGTAAAGATATCTTCCATCAGGTGAAAAGACAAAATTCAAGGGTGAATTGCCCTCGAATTCCTCCAGCACCTCATAGTCCCGCTCGCCCCGCAGCAGATTTCGCATGTCGAACTTCACCAGACGCTGGTCTCCGTTGATTTCCGCCAGTGAGCCGCTCACCATGGTACCGTCGGGTGAAATATCAATATCGTACACATCCTTTCCATACGGCAGGGCAAGAATTTCCTGAAAGGAATCGTAGGGAGGCGGTATCCGCACCAGCGTTGAGTAGCCGTCGTGGTGACGCACACCCCAGATCGATTCATCCGCTCCGTTCAGGGCCAGGTCCCCGATTCTCGCCTTTTTCATCAGCACCCTGCATTTGCCGGTGGACAGATCCACTGCATTGAGGCCTCGCCACTGGGCGCTGTTGTGAGTAGTAAAATAGATCTCATCCGTGGACGAATTATAGACAAGTGATGTAACATAGTACAGACCGGGCGATGCCACATTGCAGATTTTATGGATACGGCCGGACTCCAGATCGATAGCGGCGATCTGAGAAATCTGCCCGGGATAATCGATCCCCATATATATTCTGTTCCTCTTTCTGTCCAGACAGGCGTTGGAGACCGAGCCCAGCGGCTGCCGGCTGATGTTCCGGTACGGAGTCACCGGTTGTTGCCGGATAAATGCCAGGTTCTGCCGCTGCCATTCATGTTCCCATTGCACCCATTTTCGCCATTCTTCATCGAGACTGACGCTATATACGTTACTGAACTGCCGGGTAAAGTACCGCTTGCTGTCCCCGGTACGGTTGTACCACTTCAGGAGCTTATCGATTCCGTATCTATAGGCAAGATAACTGATGAATCGGGTTCCATACAAATATGAATTGATACCCATCTGAAAATCTATCGTTGTTCCTTCGGACTCGAGACCGACAACATCGTAAAAATGACTGGAGTCTCTGACCATTGACCGGAACACCATCTCATCATAGCCGTTCTGGGCTCTGCCAATTCCGCCGGACATCCAGGTCTCCATGAATACGGCAATGCCCTCATGATACCAGCGGGGTGAATACCAGCGGGGAGTGGTGAGATAACTGTACCACATGGACAGCGGATTTTCAGCCGTTGGATTCACTTTGCCGCTGAACAGCTTTCTAAATAAACGATCGGATGCCGCAGCTTTATCTGTAGCCAGGACATGCACCAGTTCATGATTCATTACCCAGTTCATGCGTTCATTCGCCGGGGACACCTCATACACATAATCATAAGGTTCGAGACCGATGTTGAGAAAATTCCAGGGGATCGTATTGGTACCACCCGATCCATAATCATTGAAATCCTGCAGCAGTATCGTAACTTCTTCTGAAGGAGTATAATCAAACAGACGACGGTGGAATGAAAGCGAATTTTCAAAGCAACGGGCAATATGCGGAATGAATACTTCATGATTTTTGTCGTAATATATAAGGCGGAGGTTTTTTGTTCTCAACGAATAAAGCGGCACCTGTGACCGGGCGCCGTTGTACATCAAAAGCAGCGAAAGCAGAATCATTACCCGGGGGAAACGGATCATCGTACATTTCCCCCTCTCTTTATCTATCGTGCGGAGAGCAGCCATATTTATCTCCCATTGGTGAGATACATGCGCAATCCGATTCTTTCAGTCTGATGAATGCACGAAAAGAACGTGGCCCGTTCCTTGACAAAATAGATATATTCTTCCTGCCATGTGGAGATAGCACTCCGCGGAGGGGATGCAGTACTCCCCTCCGCGGTTGCATCTTACGTCGTTTTGATGCATGTGTGCGACAAATACACTGCTATTGTATCGAACGGTCAGGATTCGTGGATCTCATCCGGTCCAGTGTCTCGGCTCTCTCAACGGGTTGCATTCTCGCCAGGGCGTCCGTCCGCTCGGGAATTGCCATCATTCCCAGCGTTTCAACACGAACAGGAAGGGACAGTCTGTCGAGGGTGAACGCCCGAATACCCGGAGCCATCTTCTCGAGGGAAAGCGCCCGTTCCGACAGCGGCAGTCGCTCCAGCACCAGCGCCCGGTCCGCTATGGCGAGTTTTTCCAGGGCCTCCACTCGTTTCTCAAGCGCCATCTGTCCCAGCACATCGGCTCTCTCAGGAAACGCCATTTTCTCAAGCGAAAAAACCCTGTTATTAATCGACATTTTCTCGAGCTCGCCGGCACGTTGTGGAAGCGATAATTTTGCCAGATCTTCATGGAATGCCGCTATACTGGCCATTTTCTCGAGAGTCTCTGTTCTAACTGCCGGAGCGAGCTTATCCAGCGTTTCTTCACGGAACATCTGAGCCATGCGGTCCAGCGTCTGAGCTCTTTTCTCAAGAGTCAGTTTCTCGAGTGAAGGAATACGATCTGAGATTGCCAGCTTTTCAAGCACGCCTGCACACTGAGCGACCGGCAGCCTTTCCAGTGTTTCGATCCGTAATTCCGGAGCCATTCTCTCAAGAGCTTCAAACCTTTCTTCTGACGCCATCTTTTCTAGAGAGAGGGCACGGTCCGGGAGCGATAGTCGGCTCAATGATTCGACCCGGATGGGAATCGACATCTTTTCCAGACTGAGATACCGCACCGGCAGAGAGAGTTTCTCGAGCGATTCCACTCTCTTCGGCAATGAGAGTTTTTCCAGTGATTCCACTCTCGAGGCATCACTCATTCTCTCAAGGGCTTCGCTCCGCTCCACACTCTTCATCCTCTCCAGAGCGGGGATTCTTTGATCCAGTGCCAGTTTTTCCAGAGACAGCGCCCGTTCCCTCACTGCCATTTGCTGCAATATATCGGTCCGGCTCTCAAGCGACATTCTTCCCAGACATTCAGCGCGAGGCTCCAACGCCATTCTTTCCAGGGTGGCCGTCTGCACCGGAAGGCTGAGTTTTTCAAGAGACGAAAGACGAACAGGAAGCGCGAGTCTCTCAAAGGTCAACGCCCGATCGGGCAGACTGAGCTTTTCCAGGGAACTGAAACGCTCTGCATCAGCCATTTTTTCCAGAAACATGGTTCTTTGTGTGATCGCCATCCGTTCCAGACATTCATTTCTCAGCGGCAGTGACATCTTATCGAGCGTTGCAGCCCCGTCAGGCAGAGACAGTTTTTCCAGGGCATAGGTCCGTTCGATCGGTGCCAGTTTTTCCAGGGTCGCCGCTCTTTCTTCAGGAGCCAGTTTTTCCAGACTCGTCTGATCGGCTTCCAGCCGCTTCATTCTTTCCAGAGTCTCGGTTTTTATCGCCGGGGCCAGTCTCTCCAACGATTCAGCCTGTATGGCCTTTGCCATGCAATCCAGTGTCAGTGCCCGTTCGGTCGGTGCCATCTTCTGCAAAACGTCCATCCGGTCAGCAGGTGCCATCATTTCCAGGGTTTCCGTACGCCTGGAAACGGCCATCTGTTCCAAGTACGGCGAGAGCGGACGAGCGATGCTCATCTTCTCGAGAGTGGACAGCCGTTCTTCCAGGGCCATTTTTTCCAGGGTGAGCACCTGATCGGGAAGAGCCAGTTTCTGCAGGATATCAATTCTTTCCGGAAGCGCCAGTTTTTCAAGTGTAAGGGCTCTCTCGACAGGCACCATCCGGGCAAGAGCCTCATCCCGCTGCGGTACAGCCATTTTCATGAGAACCGCGGCACGATCCTGACTGGACATGCGCCCCAGCTCCTCGGCCCGCTCGGGGGCTGCCATCTTTTCCAGAGACTCCGCATACTCTTTCAGTGATACGATCTGCGTCGTCTCATCGGTGTGAATGCTTTTGATCACAACGTCAGCGTCGGTAATCTGTTCAGCACGAAATTTTTCTGCTTTTTTTGCGCCACCGATGGTACCGCTGACTTCAAGTGACTTGGGCCATGGATAAATCGCCGCTAAATACACCACAACAATAATGGCCACGACTGACACACCGACAATCAGTCCCCACTGCCGTTTGTTTCTTTCATTCTTACTCATGGTGTTCCTCCTTCCCGTTTATAATACGATGGTGCACATTCTCGTAACACTAACAATACAGCTTCACCGCGAATATGTTGTTACCGATTCCAATTGTTTCAGGCGTTAGTGTAGATCATCGAGCGATATCGTCTTCGAGATGATTACATCCCCCCCTTTCTGTATGTCAAGACGTATTTCCTGCCTGGAGAACGACATTCCTTTAAAAAGAATGAGGCACCTGTACCTGCCGAACGCGCTAAAAGCTGTGCGATCGACGGTTTTCACAAACGAAAGTCCGGCAGTATCGGGTGACGACACTCCGAAAAAATTGATCGCCTGCGGATTATAGGAAAAGGTAAGTGTCATCGGTGATGCAGCATCTATATCTACCGTGAACCCGATAATAGTATCGTGAATGCTTGCATCTATGGCCCCGGTAATCCGGTCTTCGTTCAGTGTCTGAGAAAACAGCGGCTTGAATCCTCCCGATCCATGCAGGCCCACGGTACCCAGAAAATCGTCAGTGACCGGCGCATACTGATCCTCAGCGATCGGCGCGATAAGTATCAGCATGACTCCGACCGCAACTCCAGCCGTGAACGTAACCACCCGAGCGGGTGAAAAGAGCCGGCTGAATCCGTTGACGGCAGTTTTCTTACCCGAGGCGGTCGATCGCGCTGCATAGCGGTTGGTATCAATGGAGTTCATGATGGTTTTTATCAAATTGTCGGAAGGATCGGGAGTCGACATCCGGGAGAGGGTACGGGAGATGGTAAGCTGATGAGTATATTCCCTTTTAGCCTCGGAGTGTCCGGCTGTATAGGAGTCGAGCCATTTTTTCTCGTGGTCCGAAAGGCCTTGCTCAATCTCCTTTGCCAGCAGTTTTTTAAACCGTCTCTTCGACATATTCTGCATACCCCTTTTCTATACAGTATTTCCTGATCACTTGCCGGGCCGAGAAAAGGCGGGACTTCACTCTCTTCTCCGGGATATCCATGATATAAGCAATATCCGCATAGGGCAGTTCGATAAAATATTTCAGGACAATCACTGCTCTGTATATAGTATCCAGAGAATCTATTGCCGCATGGAGAATGCGGTCACGTTCCCAGGTTTCCACCATCTCGGCGGGCGACCGCCCGGATCCCGCCTGTTCATGCTCCAGTGTTCCTGTTTTACAGTTTCGTTCTGCAAAGTTCAGTGCTTCATTGACTGCGATACGGTAGATCCAACTGAAAAACTTATATGTCTGCTTGTATCGACCGAGATTCTCATACACTTTCAGAAAGACCGACTGGGCAATATCCTCGGCATCATTATAATTATGAACAATCCCGAAGACCAGTTTAAATACCTGTCGCTGGTACCGTTCAACCAGTATCCTGAACGTTTCCGTGTCACCCTGTAGACAGCGCCGGACACATTCTCTATCAGTCAGTTCTGTCATAAATACAGGCACCTTGAAAAAAAGTTGGTCATCGGTGTTACCGGTCAGCTATTGAAAAAATCAAGTCGAATCCGGCATAATGGAAAATATCCCGGATATGGTCAGTGAGATTGATCAGTTTCAATTCACTGCCGCTTTCCTTGAGCCGTTTCTGGGTTGCCAGCAGCACCCCCAATCCACTGCTGGAGATATATTCCAGCGTGGCAAAATCGACGGTTGCGGTTTCCGATACCCGGTCGAACATCTCCAGTGCATACGCTTCCCTGCTGGCGTCAAACCGACCCTCCAGAATCAGCAGATCCTTTTCAATGGTGATCTGAAACATAGGTATTCTCCAGATTTTTTCTCAGGGTGATTATGCTGCGCCTGTTCTCATAGTGGTAATCAACCTCATCCATCAGTTTATGGATCAGGGGGATGCCGAGCCCTCCTACTCTCCTCTCCTCTATTTTCTTTTTGAAGTTATATGGCTCGCGCATACGGATATCGAAACGGTCCACATCAGTATCGATGAGGGTGATCACCAGGACATCCTTATCGCGCACAAGTGATATCGATACCGGATTGTGATTGTTCTTCACATATTTTACCGAGTTGGTAAAGAGTTCCTCCACTGCAAGATTGACGGCGAACACCGTCCTGGCATCCAGTTCGGCGGTGTGCGCAAATGCATCGATCAGAAGGTTGATATGTTCGAGCGATTCCATGGTGCGGGGGAACGATGCTGAGACTGATGCCATAGGGACTCCCTGATTCCAGATCTCTTCCGTGTCCGGCAGTAAAATCCCCGGAAGAAAGACATGAACCCCATCTCAATATCCACAGCAATGAGGTGGACGGGACGAGATCACGAACACACGTCCTGTCCGGAAACGTGCAGCATACCAGATACATCGTACACCGATCGATGCGATTCTGAAAGAGAACCGATACCGGCACAATAACGAGAAACAGGTACAGGGCCAATAAATCGTACACACCGCGGAAGCGAATGAATATGGATATGAATATCAACGATGCATGAACCGCAATCAGCTGCAGTGTTCGATGAATGATACCACTGTATTACCCCGAATGTCCCTTTCCGAAGGATACAGACATCCCGAGGCAAACA
Source organism: bacterium (assembly GCA_016934955.1). Taxonomy (GTDB): domain Bacteria; phylum Zhuqueibacterota; class QNDG01; order QNDG01; family JAGLOF01; genus JAFGRY01. Next base: position 84,472 of record JAFGRY010000005.1, read on the forward strand.
AGATCAACGGCCGTCAGGGCGCAGAACACAGGATGTGTATAGTTGTAATAGGGAAAATATATGTTAAGATACACATTTTTTTATCAAAATCAAAATGGTAATATTATTCTATCCGATCTGCATATCCGCCATACAAGGGGGTTTTTCCCACTCCTTTAAGCATGCTGCAGGGGATACTTTTTCTTCATGAGCACCTGCAGGCGGAGCAGTCCGGACCGGGATTCCTGTTGCCGCTGCAGCGGGGATGAACTCGCCGGTAACGGTCATCTCTGCGACGTCTCATGTCTCAATGTTTTGCGGGAAAATTCATTTTTTGTATCAATTCCTGAAAGCGCGGTTCATCACGCAGCAGATCCCATTTGGGATCGACATTGAGATACACCAGATCCTGCATCCGCTCCTCCCAGGCAACCTCCAGCCAGTCCAGGGCCCGCTCGGTATCCTCGGCATATGCATAGTAGGCGGCAATGGACAGCGAGTGAGCACGGTTGGAACGGGCCTCCAGGGCCTGTGCCACCCGGCGCATGGCTTCCCGGTACCCGCCTTCGCGGTACCCCTGATTGAGGGCGTTGAGAAGATCATCAGAGCCCTTTATCTCATATACATTTCGTCTTACGGCAAGCGCTTCGGTGTCATTCCCTCTGAATTGATAGCATTGCGCCAGGTTGCCGAGAGCATCGGTAAAATCGGACTGAAGTGCGATACTCTCTTTATACTGCTCGATGGCTAGATCATAGCGGCGGGAACGCTTGTATACCTGCCCCAGATAGGCCTGATGCATGGCATTCATCGGATCCAGCTGAATGCCTGCTTTCATCTGGGCCTCAGCCTCTTCAAACCGTCCCATTCCGGTCAGGAACAGCCCGTAAAAGATCCGCGCCTGGGCATAATTCGCATTAAGCGTCAATGCCTTTTTAAACTCCTCTTCAGCCTTCTCCCAGTCAAATAAATACCAGGTGGCAAACCCCGCCATGCCGTAATGGCCCTCAGCTAGTGTGCTGTCCAGCTCAAGACAACTTTCCACAGCTGCCTTCCAGTTCGGCATAATCTGCCTGGGAAGCATTCCAAAATATGTCATCGCAGCCCAATACATCGCAATACCGTGATATGCCGGAGCATAATCCGGATCCTTTTGCAGGGCCAGCTCAAAATATCCCCGTGACAATTCAAGATCCTGTCTGGAGAATTTATTCCAGTGGAACCGGCCTTTCAGCAAGGCTTCATAAGCATCAGGATCAACCTCCCTTGATCTGGTGAGGCGTTGTTTTTCTTTCTCCGTAACGGTAACGGTGGTATTGTGAGCAATCTCCAGTGCCAGCTCGCTGTACAGGTTCAGAACATCACACCTGGCCCGCCTGTAGGTATCTCCCCAGATATTTCGCTCCACCGGGAGCGCATCGATCAACTGAAGCCGGATGCGGACGGTGTCACCGGCTTCGTAGACCGTGCCCTCCACCAGGGCATCCACTTTCAGCTCCCGGGCGATCTCGGGCAGAGATTTTACGGTGGTCTTGTACCCCATAATCGATGTCCGTGAGATGATCCGTTTGAATCCCTGAATCTGACCCAGCTGGCCGATCAGCTCATCGGTTACACCGTCCGCAAAAAATTCCTTGTCCGGATCACCGGTCATGTTTTTCAGCGGCAGCACCGCAATGGATTCAATCGCATCGGCCCGGCCAGTGCATAGATGAATCCCTGACACAGAGAGAATAACAGCAAGCACGGTGAAACTCGTATAGAGGATGACTCTTTTTCTTCTCCGCAGTTTCGCCTTCCTCAGCCGGGACTGAATATCGTCCGGCATGATCCCGGCGTTGATCGACTGCAGATCCTCCAGCAGCTTTTGCATTGTCTGGTAGCGTGCATCAGGACTTTTTTCCAGCGCTTTGCAGACCAGCTGCTCCAGCGATTCGGGAATATCCGGATTGACCCGGGAGACCGCTTTCGGCTCTTCATTCAATATTGAATACATCACCGCCTGCTCGTAATCGCCCCTGAAGGGCCGCTCGCCGGTGAACATCTCGTAGAGGATGACGCCCAGGGCCCAGATGTCCGTGCGATGATCCACCTCCGTGCCCTGCATCTGCTCCGGCGACATGTAGCCGATGGTGCCCAGGGTCGTGCCCGCCCTGGTCAGCAGGCTGCGGTCGGACAGCTTGGCCAGGCCGAAATCGACGATCTTGACCGTGCCGTCCCCGGTGATGAGGATATTGGCCGGCTTGATGTCGCGGTGCACGATGCCTTTGGTGTGGGCCTTATCCAACCCCCTGGCGATCTGGACGGCGATCTCCATCGCATCCTCAACCGGCAGCGGGCCCCGGCTTATTCTATCCTTTAAGGACTCGCCCTCATAACAGGCCATGGCAATATAGAGCTGACCGTCCTCGCTCTCATTGATCTCATAAACGGTGCAGATATTGGGATGATCCAGGGCCGAGGCTGCCTTCGCTTCGTGAATGAAGCGCTGCTTGTCCTCCGGGGATTGGCTCAGATGGGGCGGCAGAAACTTGAGGGCCACGAAACGGTCCAGTTTAATGTCAATTGCTTTGTAGACCGTGCCCATCCCGCCGCGGCCTAGTTCTTCGATGATTTTGTAATGAGATATGGTTTTGCCGATCATACGCCATTTCTCACGAAGGCCTTGCGGGATATCGCGTCCCGATACTTCTGGAAAGTACCGCCGCTGGCGTGATTTCCCAGGATCGTGTGAAGGTGAACCGCCATGCCTGTCACGGTGCGCCCCTCCCTGTGCCGCCGACATGACCCGGCTGTGTCCCGGATCTGTCCGCAGCCGGGGCGGATTCACTGATTTTCCCGGTCTCTGCCGGCGCGTTTGTATCGCTCTGCACACCGCCCCTGGCCAGCAACGCCTGGAACTTCGGATGATTTCTGAGAGGGTCATACAGCGGATCAAGCCGCAGGATCTGTGCGGTGATCACTTTAGGAACCTCCGGTGAGAGAAGAAAGTCCAGCTTTTCCAGGGCATCTTCATATCTGCCGACCATCACATACACCTGAGTCAGGGCAATCAGCGGATACATCCCTCGCAATGCGTCAGCAGAAAGCGGAAGAAGGTCTACAGCCCGCTCAGCTTCCCGTACGGCCTCGTCCGGCTGGCCAAGACCGGCATAGGCAATTCCCAATGCGCTGTAAAGCCGGTCATCGTCCGGATTTTTATTGATTTGTGACAGGAGGAACGACCGGGCGGAATCGAATGAAGCAACCGATTTCTCTTTGTCATCCAGCAACCGGTAAATCAGCCCCCGGAGTAAAAATACCGGAGTGATGGAATACTGGTACTCATAGGAATTTTCGGCAACCCGGTCCAGACGTTCGAGGGCCGCAGTGTATGTGCGTTCATACATATCCAGCCAGGCCAGATGCGCCCACGGCTTTATATCGGACTGAATACGATCGAGATCGTTACGGCTTTCTTTTGTATCTCCGGATCGGAGCAAATCGATATCCGCCTTCCGGATGTAGGGCCACACCGGTTCGGAAGAGAGCGCAATATAGCGATCGAAATACGTCTCGGCTTCAGAAAACCTGCCAAGCCAGGATAACGTTACGCCGATCTCATAAAGTGTGTTCAGATTTTTCGGATCGAGTTCAAAGCCCTTTTTCTGCTTCTCCAGTGCCTGCGCGAATTTCCCCTGCCTTCTCCAGATATAGGCCACAGCCGTCAGAATTCGACTGCTGTTCGGTAACCGCTTTTCAGCAATGGCAAATGATCTCAGTGCTTGCGGGTAATTCCGGAATCCGAAATAATAATAAATACCCAGCACATAGTAGGCTTCGGGCATATCACTTTGCAGAGCGAATGCCCGGTCCAGGGCCGCCTTTGCCGCGGATAGCCGCTCCTGGGACCGGTCGAATCCAAACCAGTAGTATCTCAAATGTGCTGTAGAAAGAGAGAGATAGGCAAGTACAAAAGTAGAATCCAGCTCGACTGCGCGTTGACACAACTCGATCCGTTTTTCCATTCCGGAGCGTTCATAGATTGAAACTGAGAGACACTGCAGATAGGCCTGGTATGCATCCAGATTCTTTGTCGGGATCATGGCCAGGCTCAGTCTCTCTGTTTCATTCAGAACGATATCCAGCGATTTCACGACCTGGGTGGCAATATCCGTTTGTATGGCAAAGATATCCTCCATCGTCCGATCCATGTTACCGGCCCAAAGCTGTACATCATCCGTCACCTGAATAAGCTTGGGTGTGATCCGGATCCGGCCCAGGTTACCGGATTTCACCCAGCGTATCGTTCCCTCGAGTACATAGTCAACACCCAGTTCTTTGGCGATGACGGGAAGGGGCTTCGATGACTTTTTATAGTGTTCGGCACTGGTCCGGGAGATGACGCCGAGATTGCGGACCGAGCTCAGGCGCGACGTGATTTCTTCAGTGAGTCCATCGGCAAAATACTCATCCTCCGCCGGCCCCAGGTTCTCAAACGGGAGAACGGCGATCATTTTCAATCGGTGCGTCTCTTCCTTCCCGGGCTGGAACAGGAAATATCCGAGTAAAACCAGTACAATCAGAACCGCGGGGACTCCATATCGCAGAAGCCTCCGTCTGTTTTGTTCGTGTTTCGCGTCGTGCCGTCCGGGTAATCCCTCCGGGAGAGTGCCGGTCTGGAGAGCGATCAAATCATCGAGGAAATCCGCCATGGTGGCATAGCGGGTATCAGGTTCCTTTTCCAGTGCCCTGCACACGATCCCCTCAAGAAAAGGAGGAAGATCCGGACGCAGATCAGCCATGACTCCGGGTTCCTCGTTGAGAATCGAGTAGATCACCGCCTGCTCGTAATCCCCCTTGAAGGGCCGCTCTCCAGTGAGCATCTCAAAGAGGATGACTCCCAGGGCCCAAATGTCCGTCCTCTGATCGACCGCGTCTCCCCGTGCCTGCTCAGGCGACATATAGGCGACCGTTCCCAGGGTGGTCCCCTCTTTGGTCAGGAGGCTGCGGTCGGCCAGCTTGGCCAGGCCGAAGTCGACGATCTTGGCGGTCCCGTCCTCGGTGATGAGGATATTGGCCGGCTTGACATCCCGGTGCACAATGCCCTTGGCGTGAGCTTTGTCCAGCCCCCGGGCGATCTGAACGGCGATGTCCATGGCATCTTTCACGGGCAGAGGGCCCCTGCTGATTCTATCCTTAAGGGACTCACCCTCGTAGCAGGCCATAGCGATGTAGAGCTGTCCCTCTTCGCTCTCGTTGATCTCGTGGATGGTGCAGATGTTGGGATGGTCAAGGGCCGAGGTGGCCCTGGCTTCGTGAATAAATCGCTTTTTATCCTCGGCGGATTGACTGAGATGGGCGGGCAGGAATTTCAGGGCCACAAAGCGGTCGAGCCTGGTATCCTGCGCCCTGTAGACCGTGCCCATGCCGCCGCTACCAATCATTTCGAGGATCTTATAATGAGATATTTCTTTCCCTATCATTGGTGAAGAACCTCAATAGTTCGTAAGGAATATATGGTTTTTCATAGCAAAAAGTCATTGCGGCCGAGTCCGTTTAAAACACTTTTATTTACCCCCGTAATGATGGCCGAAGTTACCATCCATGTGTCACTTACCGCATTTACAACCGGCATCTTGATTTCATGTTATTTTACCTTATCCTCCGGAAGGCCGATACGTCTTAAAAGATCATGATATCGCGGATCAGAGCTGAGGGAGTTGAAATGCAACTTGAGATACGGCATGCTCCGATTGTGTTCACGACAGGCGCGTTCGAGCCACTCGAAGACCCGGTCCTGTTCCCCTGCATGAAGGTACAGGTTGGCAAGATGAAAACTGGACACGCCTCCCGGTTTCCCATAGCGCCATGCCAGAGTATCTGCGAGCCGCTTTTTCGCACCGGTGAAACCGTTTTCCCTGTAGCCCCGGTTGATTGCCTCGAGGAGTTCGGGATCGCCGGCACACCGTTCCCGTTCAGCTTCGAGGTGCTCGTCATATCGGCCGGTGGCAAAGAGTGCAGTAAGAAGGGCGACTCTGGCGACCGGTGTATTGGGCTGCATGCTGAGAATATCGCGGGCCACGGCAATGGCCTCGTCATAGCGGCGAACATAATCGAGATCCAGGGCGTAGAAACTCAGGATTTTGATGTTGAACGGATCGAGCTCAAGAGCCCTTTTGATCATCTCCATTGCCTCATCCTTGCGGTCCTGATGCATCAGCAATTGAGAATATGACGACAGGGCATCCGCGTGGCTCGGATCGAGCTCCAATACCCGCTTCCATGTCCGTTCTGCGGCTTCCCAGTCCCACTCCTCCCAGGTCAGGATTCCGGCAAGGGCTCGGTGGGCTTCGACTTCCGTGTTGTCCAGCGCCAGTGCCTTGAGGGCCGCCGACCTGGCCTTCGGTGAAGCCTCCTGAGCCGTTGCCCACTGCATTTGCTGACGGCCTCCCCAGATCCGGGACAGACAGGCCCAGGCTGCGGCATAGTTCGGATCCTTCTCAAGGGCCAGGTTGATGTATCGCTCAGCGGCATCGTAACTTTCCCTGGTTACCTGTTCCCGATAATGGACTGCTTTGAGATAGGCCTCATAGGCCTCAGGATCAACATCAAGGGCCCTGTCCAGTCGCTTCTGTACATCGGGCAGGAGATGGATTGCCAGAGACCCGGCAACTTTCCGGGCTACCTCATTCTGCAATGCCAGAATGCTCGACATCTCCGATTCATAGGTTTCGGACCAGAGTTGGGTCTGATCCCGGACTTGTATGAGCTCTGCGGTAATATGAACAGTACTCGCTTCCCTGAAGGAACTGCCCTCCAGGATGTAATTCACTCCCAGTTCCCTGCCGACCTGATCGATGGGCGTGTCAGATCCTTTATAGCGGATGATAGACATGCGGGCGATAACTCTTAGACGGGCAGGATGGAGACGTCCGAGCTGACTGATCATCTCCTGTGTCAGACCGTCGTTGAGGTAGTCCTGCCCGGGATCACCGCTCAGATTCACAAAGGGCAGTACTGCAAGTTTGATCATTGGTGCATGCCATTTGCCGCTGCCTAAAATCCGATTCCTCAATCCGGTTGCGTTTAAACCAAAAAGAATGAGGATCATGATCAGGATGGCGGGTAAAAGTATGCTTTTATTCAATCTGAATCTTTTTCGCTTGATCCGACTCCCGGCCAGCAAGGGTTTCAGCCCTTCGGCCACGGCATTCAGATCACCGGTCAGTGCTTCCATAGTCTGGTAACGGTCGTCCTTCTCTTTGACCAGAGCCTGCTCGATGATTGGTTCCAGTTCAGCAGGCATCCCGGATTCGTGCTTACCCACCGGTTCGGGAGTTTCATTCAGAATCGAGTAGATCACCGCCTGCTCATAATCGCCTTTGAAGGGCCGTTCTCCGGTCAGCATCTCGTACAGGATGACACCCAGAGCCCAGATATCCGTCCGCTGATCGACCGCATCTCCTCTGGTCTGTTCCGGCGACATGTAGGCAGCCGTGCCCAGGGTGGTCCCTTCCTTTGTCATCAGGCTCCGGTCCGCCAGCTTGGCCAGACCGAAGTCCACGATCTTCACCGTGCCGTCTTCGGTGAGCAGGATGTTGGCAGGCTGGATGTCACGATGGACAATGCCCTTGGCGTGCGCCTTTTCCAGACCCCGGGCGATCTGGACGGCGATCTCCACCGCCTCCTCCGCCGGCAGCGGCCCCCGGCTGATTCTATCCCGCAGGGACTCGCCCTCATAGCAGGCCATGGCGATGTAGAGCTGACCGTCATCGGTCTCACTGATCTCATAAACGGTGCAGATGTTGGGGTGGTCCAGAGCAGAGGCGGCTCTGGCCTCATGGATAAAACGCTTCTTGTCCTCCGGGGACCGGCTCAAATGGGGCGGCAGGAACTTGAGGGCCACGAAGCGGTCGAGTTTTGTATCACGTGCTCTGTAGACCGTACCCATGCCGCCGCGGCCGAGCTCTTCGATGATTTTGTAATGTGATATGGTTTTACCGATCATCGCACAAGCGCCTTATTGACAATAAGAACCGTATAAACAGCATCTTACATAAGATCAATCACGCCAGGGTATGTTTCAGCAAAGACGGGGATTAAGTATAATCACAATCTCGGGTGAGGTCAATAACAGGTGTCACTCAATGGGGAAAAATACATGTCAGCAGCCGGCGCAGGAATAGACGAATCATACGTCACCCCCGGAATCATGTTCTATGTGAACAAATACCTTTATGCTGTAGAAAAATGGCTGTTTTTTTAGGTGAGCTACTTATTACCATAGTACTAAACGGGGCGAAGAAAGTCAACCGTTTTTCACGATTATGTAAGATACTCGGAGGCGGGAAGATTAATGGGGACCGTGAACGAGACGTGCCGATGCCGCGATGTCGGTGAACATGACAGCCGCGAGTTTGCGGATTTCGTTCATCTACCAAGGCCTGAAGAAAAATTGATGCAAATGGACGGCAGTATCTCTATGAGACATATATTTCTTTTTGTCGCCATGCTCTTGAAGAAGTTCTATTATACAATATCATAGGCCTTCATCAGATCCACGATCAATATCAGAAGAATACAGGGTGCATGTCAGCCTGAACGAGCTGCTGTCTTCTGCCCCGATTCGTATCTGGTCAGCAACGTAAAGATATATTTTTCCGTTTGCCGTGTCTGATGCATACAAGGCGACTATATCACTGTTTCGGCGACTTCCGTCTGAACAAAAATGTGATCCAATTCCAACAATGGTTCGTCTGACCAGTCATGACCTGCGAAGCCGGACAGGGCCACTGAATCGTCAGTTCTGACCGACCCTTACTACCGGCACAGCATGTAGGCTCGCTATACATTTTTTCAGCTTGTTCAAGAGTTGATTCCGCCAGACGCATAATTGTTATATTCTGGATTGAATCCGCTTCGTCATAAATCTTTTGCGCATAAGTGGTTATCTTTTTCTGAATGCTTAAAAATTCATCGTAGTCCACAACACACGGGTGTTTGATACCTGAAGTCTGCATTTTCGTATCTCCATTTTGTTTATTGAAGGGCACTGTGGTGTTTCTTCAATGCAATGTCCACCGAAACGCTCCAGAACTCATCACTCAAATCATACAACATCCTGTTGATGGCACAGACCCAACTGTTCACCAAACACTGATCGTCGCTTTCAGCCATCGAAATAACGGGACAGACACCGCACCTGAAAACATAGGCGCAGTCACGACAGGCTGTCTCCGGTGTATGGCGAAGGTACTGATTGCACAGCCACTGGTTTTCATATATCTCTTCTTTTCTCTTGTTCAACACCGCCAGGGATAATCGATCTATATGTCCGAGGCACAAGGCTTCGTATCGATGGAGCGTGTTGTTTCGCCAAGCGATCCTTGACCAAGGAACATGGGCCACACACCCATACATATCACCCCCCGGCGTGCATATGACCCCGTCATGCCCCGGCGTACATTTGAAGACCGGCTTGTATATGGAGACCGGCTTTAGTTCATTGAACTCTATGTTGTATCCTTCAGATTTTTTCCTCATAAGAAAATAAAATGCCTTTCTGTACTCCTGTTGCAGCAGCTCGAGCTCACCCTGGTTCCATTCACTCTCATACTGAAAAGTCAGTGTCAATGTATCGACCTGCTGCCGAAACAGGAATTCAACTGATGCAGAAAGACATTCCACATTGTGCGGCGTGATCACCGAGACCGTCTGCAGCGGATAATCGGGATGTGCGTCGTATAAACGGATCGTTTCCATCACCCGGGTAAAACTCTCTTCACCGCGGCCCGTTGCATGGGCCTGCCTGTTCCCGTCGATGCTCAGTGCTATCTGGATATTCGACGTAACACAATAATCAAGCATGGTTCGGTCTATCAGCGTACCGTTCGAGGTGACGAAATAAGCCGGCCTATCCGGGGAACCGGAGAACCTCTTTTCACAAAAGGAGACCACCTGCTGTATCAAATCGAAGGCCAGAAAGGGCTCACCTCCGTAGAAATAGATCTCCGGGGATGTATCACCGGGCTTGAAAACAAGATCGATCGCTTTTTTCGCAATGTCAAAACTCATATAGTCCTGTTTTCTCATCTGAAAACAGTAATCACACCGTCCATTGCAATCATCGGTTATAATCAGCGTCAATCGCCGCATCGTTTGGACTTCCGGCTTTATATGATAGTTTTCAAATACGTGATTCGTTGTCTGGCATGAACGAGAAAGGGATGATCTTCGTCCGCTCTTTTCCAGTGTCTCAGAAAAGCAGTGTATGCTTTGAGTGCCGCCCGCGGTCTGCCGTCGGCCTCGAGGATTCGCCCCTTGAGAAAATACGCCGGAGCCCACTGAGGGAACTGCTCAATCACCGACTGACACTCACGTTCAGCTGCCGTCGATTCGCCAAATTTCCAGTACAGTCTGGCGAGATCGAGAAGATAATATTCATAATGTTCGATATAAGAATCTGAGATTCCATGAATCGACTGAATAATATATTTGAGGCACCGGACCGCTGATGCTGTATCTCCTTGCGCAGCGAAGATATGTCCCCTGAGGTGGTAGTAATCAATCGACGCCGAGTCCATTCTCCTCAAAACATCCTGTGCCTGCATCGCCGCTTTACCATTTCCCTCAGACAAAGCGATCAGCCCGTGCAGCCAGTGTATTTTCCTGTAATCCGGATTCAAATCTTTCGCCTCATCGATATACAGGCGCGCTGAGGCGGTATCTCCAGATTCGTACTCCAGCCGCGCCAGCAGGAACTTTTTCACTCCGTTATAAGTTTTCTTCCTTACGGTGAACGACTGGCCGATCAGTTGTTCGGCATCGTGATACCTGCCCTGGATCAGGTACACTTCCGCAAGCTTCTGGGGAGTAAAATCATAATCGATCTCATGTGCCTTGAGAAAAGCAGCTTCAGCTTTATTGTAATTCCGGATCAAGTTCATATATATCTCACCCAGGCTGTCATACGGATTCGGCTCTTTCGGGACAAGTCTTCTATATCTGTTGAGCCAGAATAAGGCTTCCTTCTTCATTCCTTTGCTGGCGTATGCATACCCGAGATAGTTTAGAGCCGCCTTATAGTCAGGATCGATTTTAAGGGCACTTTTATAGGCGGCAATCGCGTCATCGTACTGATGAAGATATCGAAGATTGAGCTCTCCCAGGAGAAAATAGGCGTATGGATTACAGGGATCTCGTCCGATCCACTCATAGATTATATCATATGCATCCACGTATCGTGAAGCGGAAAGCGCCAGGATATAATCGACATGAAACCGTTCGCTGTCGGGAATACGTGCAGGGTATTTGTACGCAGCGGCCGCAGCAGCCTGTGCATCCTCATCCATCCTGACATTCTTGTACATGCGGGCAAGCCAGCTGTATGCCAGCGCAAAAGAAGTATCGATCGATGCCGCCTGTTCAAATGCCGACACTGCGTCTGAAAACTTGCATTCGGCAGCTAATTTCTGTCCCCTGATGAATTCGCTCCGGGCGGCTGGGTCCGATGTGAATATCTGGGCGACGGAGATATTCGGCTCCTCCACGGCTTCCGCAGCGAATCCGAGTTTCTCCTTTAAACTGAATCCGAGATTATCGATAGCCGCGATCCTGTTACCAGTTGTGTCAATCTCAGAGAGGGAAAATCGCAGAACACCGGTAACGACATTAATTACATTAATAGCAACTTCTAGTCTCTTGCCGCTGCACGAATACTCCCCTGTAATAAGCAGAGCTGCTCCGCACTCACGTGCGACATCCAACTGGCGGCTCAGTCTGGCAGCGTTATCAATCGCCAGGCTCAATTTTTGCCTGGCGGCCGATAACTGTTGATAACTGATAATCTGGAGATACGCAGACTGGCTCAACAATTGACGAAGGTCTTCCCCAAATCCCTCATCAATCCCATTACTGCTGCTGAAATCCATCACCGCGATCCGATACTGATGAGCCGGTACATATCCGCGTGAAATAATATGAATACCGGCAACTTCGAGGATGACCAGGATGGTAACGACTGCGAGGGCGGCGGACGATCCGTTCCTCAGCATGTTTGTGGCCAAATGACGCCCCCGGACCGGTATTTCTGTGCTTCCCGATTCGAGTCCAGCTTTTACGGCGAGCACATCGACGATGAAATCATCGAGATGCTGGTATCGCATCCCGGGATCCTTTGCCATCGCTTTGTCTATGATATGTTCGAGGGGAAGAGGAATATTGGATCGTATGCTGGTCAGTGGTGACGGCGCTTCATTGAGTATGGAATAAATGATCGCCTGCTCGTATTGACCGTTGAACGGAACGATGCCCGCCAGCATGGTATACAGGATCACTCCCAGGGACCATATGTCGGTCTGGTGGGTCACCGTCTCACCGCGGGCCTGTTCCGGAGACATGTAGGCGATGGTTCCCAGGGCCGCCCCTGGTTTTGTAATTTTATTATGTCCGGCCAGCTTTGCCAGGCCGAAATCGACCACTTTCACCACGCCCGATTTTGTAAGAAAAATATTTTCGGGCTTGACATCACGATGCACAATTCCCTTGCGATGCGCATCCGCCAGGCCCCGGGCGATCTGCAGAGCGATATCGATCGCCTTTCCTGCAGGCAGCGGTCCCCTGTCGATGATATCCTGCAGCGTCTCGCCGTCATAACAGGCCATTACAATAAACGTGCTGCCGTCATCGGTCTCATCGATTTCGTGAATGGTGCAGATATTATTGTGATCGAGGGCGGACGCAGCCTGGGCTTCCTGAATAAAACGCTCTCTTGCGGCAATGTCTCTGGTGAGTGCTGAGGGGAGAAATTTCAGTGCAACCGTCCGTTTCAGCCTGGTGTCTTCGGCCTGATACACCACCCCCATACCGCCTTCCGCCAGTTTTTTAGTGATCTTGTAATGCGACACCATTTTACCGATCATATGCCGCCTCTTTCAGGAAATCTACATGTTTTCCTTCATCCAGGCATCGATGATCTTCCGGTAGGCCCCGAATGCCGGCCCCTTCGTTATATCACTGACGTTTGTTTCACCGGATTCCTTCCCCGCATCTCCGTTGCCGTATGCCAGGTTTCGGAATGCTGCGGCGCCGGCCGTATCGCCTCTGAAGAGCAGTGTGTTGGCCATATTCATGAACACGATCGGTTTGACATCCCTATATTCCACTTCCGCGAGTTTTGCGTCAAATCTCTGCATCTCTCCGGTAATGGAAACCGTATCTCCGGTCATCTGTCTGGTGAGCAGCAGATAGGAAAACGGCTCGAGAACCTCCACTTTCCCCCCGAGTGTATCGAAAATGGAGACCGCATGCTGAAAAAAGGACGCGGCAGCGGCCGGGTCACCGCTCAGGAAGAGGATATTCCCTTTGGCGGTATAATCGTTGGCTGTCATTCGCGCATCATCGAGAGCCTTGAATATCGACAGCGACCGGTCAAGGGCCGTGAGGGCCGAATCATACTTCTGTTCCTCAGTGTAGATGGTACCGAGATTATGAAGCACATAGGCGACGGCGCTGCTGTCACCCATTTCAACGAGCATCCGCAGCGCCTGCAGACGATGGCTTTTCGATGCGGCGATATTGCCCAGCGAGTAGTGCACGCCTCCCAGGCCGTCCAGGGCGTAGGCTTTTCCGGATTTGTCACCGACGGTCTCGCTTATCTCCAGTGTTTTGTTGAATGATTCGAGCGCCCCCGTGTAATCTCCCTGAGCCTCCTGGAGAATACCTATATTGTAAAGCACAATGCCGGCGCCGTGCTGGTCGTCCAGCTTCAGTCGCAGATTGAGGGACTTCGTAAAATAATCCAGCGCTTTATTTTTCTCTCCCATATTGTTATAGACGACGCCGATGCTGTTGAGGATCATGTATTCCATGCGCTCATTATCGACTTCCTCATTGATTTTCAGCGCCTCCTGAAATTTTTCCAGGGCTTCCTCATACTGACCGGTAAGATCATACAGCACACCCATCTCCCGCAGACTTCCCGCTGCGGATTGTCTGTCCCCGATAGCGACGGCTATGGCATATGCCGAATCCAGCTGAAATACGGCCTGATCATAGAGACCGACATTCCTGAGCACACTTCCCAGATCGAGACGCGCCATCGCTTCCTGCACCGGCTGCCGGCGCCTGACCGTCCGCTCGAGCGCCTTCCGGTAACATGCGATCGCCTCGTTGTATTCACCGGTGATGACATACGTTCCGCCAAGTTCGACAAGCGGCGTGACGAAAAGGGAATCCAGTTCCAGCGCCTTCTCGTACATGCCCCTCGCCACGGTCACATCCTCGTATGTCTTCACATACTGAAAGCGGTATCTGCCCTTCAGATAGAATTCATACGCATCGGCATCGGGCGGAATGCTGAATGCAAAATAATCCATCAGTTCCTTGGACGGCTCGAGCCCGACCGCCTCGACGATTTTGTTGATTATTGTGCCTTTAATGCCGGGGACATCATCGAGAGGCGTATCCCAGCGATCACTCCAGAGGCTCCTGTTCCGTTTCGGTTCAACCAGCTGCATGCGCAGATGGACCACATCTGCTTCTTTGCGAATACTGCCGGTGAGGATGTATTTCACTCCCAGGGCGGATGCGATCTCTTCGGTCGGTTTCTCCGTCTCTTTGAACGGCAGCACATCATTTATGGCGGGCACGTAGACGGTTCCGGCCCGTGCAAGATCGATGATGATATCCTCCGTGACCCCGTAGGAAAAATAGTCGTCGGCCTCGTCTCCCAGGTTTTTCAGATAGAGCACCCCGATGGACGGGACCGATCGTGAATAGAGCAGGTCGCCGCGGAATAGGACCAGAAAGGTGAGCACGACGACAACCAGTCCTATGAGAGCGTAATACTTGCGGAATAGCGGACCGATTCTCATTTTCACTGTTTCGAGCCGGATCCGTCCCGGATTCCACCCGGCCGGGATCAGGGCGTAGATTTTCACCGGATGATCGACATGTTTCAGCTTTCGCCGGCCGAGGCTGACACATACGAGGTCAATGCGATTCCGGACGCTGTTGTACACTTCCTCGGAAAAACAGATGCCGCCCTTTCGCGCCATGGGCTCGATGCGGGACGCGATATTCACCCCGTCGCCGAACACATCCCCATCCTTGAACACGATATCACCGAGATGGATGCCGATACGCAGATTGAGGTCCGGCACCTCTTTGACCGCGCTCTGGATATCCACGGCGCACAGCACCGCCTCCAGGGCACTGGGAAACCAGAGCAGAGTGCCGTCGCCCATCTCCTTGAGGAACTGGCCGTTGTGTTTTTTTGCCAGGGACTTCTGCAGCTCCCGGTTCTGTGTCATCAGGGCGAGCGTCGCCCGCTCATCTTTTGCCATCATGCGCGTGTAGCCGGCAAGGTCGGTGAACATCACGGCAGCGAGTTTACGGGTTTCTGGCATGGAAGTATATCTCTTCATTAGGATTGGACGGATTATTTTTTTCCAGGTGAAGCATTCGGGGCAGTATGCGGAAAAACCCGAAGCGAATCAAACAGTGAATGCTTCGCCCCAACAATTGTGTCGCAGGAACCGACAGTCGCGCCCGGCAGGAAGCGATGTGAACATCCGTTTCAGCTGTATTTTGCGGAGTGGAGTATGTATAAGCATATAATAAAAAGAAAAACGTTGTTTATCAAGTAAAAAAGAACGGGGGCCAAAAGTGGATTGAAGTGAGCCCGAACCGGTAATGGGATGCAAAGCACCGGGCGGGGCACTGCCCCGCCCGTATCTGCCGCTTATTTTCCCAAATACATTTTTCGTGTCCGGGTCGAACCAGGTATACTGAGCCGATAGAAATAGAGGCCGCTGGCCAGGCCGCTCGCATCGAAATCAATCGAATGAGCACCGCCTGTCTGTTCCTGATCGATCAGGGTGTATATTTCCTTGCCCAGGATATTGAATACAGACAATCTGACATGGTGCTCGCCTTCGGGCAGGTTATAGGTGATGTTTGTGGTTGGATTGAACGGATTGGGATAATTCTGGGAGAGCATGAATTCTCCCGGGACCGCATTCTCCGTTTCAATGGGACCATCTTCAACAAGAGCCTTGCCCAGACCGGTCTTATGAATCTTGATATTGCCGCCGCCAAGAGCGGTCGTCGGATCGGCATTCACATCGGTCTCACCGACTTTGTTATCATAGACCAGCGCGTCATCGAGATCGATATTCCAGATGCGGATCCGGAAGAGATCGGCATCGGTGCTCGGCGTCAGATCAGCATCGATGGCGCTGACCTGAAAGCCGAAATGTCCCGCCTCATTGACCGTTCCCTCTCCCTTGTACATCGCCTTGGCCGCGGCGATGATCAGCCATTCGTAACTGGTAGATTTGAACTCGAATTGGCCGGCCTTGAACTGGAATTGCGTGTTTCCGTCCGGTGTTGTCTGTCCTTTTTTATATTTCGAGACGAACCCGAAACACGCCTTGCCGGCCAGAGTCACATTGTCAGGACATGCCCCTTCCGGAGAATCGATCCAGCCGCCGCCGGTGACAAAGCCTTCAGCCGGGTCATAGATAACGATAAATTCCGTCGCAGTCACTGTTCCGATACCGCCGTCCTTGTCGGTAACGGATACGGTGATCGTATACACACCCGCCAACGCGAAGGTATGGTCCGGCCCGGTCAGCCCAAACCCGTCGACAACGGCCGCCTCCGGTCCGCTGCCGTCTCCGTAATCCACACTGCAGGTAAAGGGCGCATCGAGTAAACCGGCCGCGTCCGAAAACCCGGCAGTCACGGTCACCGGCTGATCTCCCATCGCTGTGGGATCCAGGGGCAGCACGATCGATGCAACTACCGGAGCTGCATTGGCCACCACAAGATTGGTTGATGCCCCGGCCGTGCCGCCCTTGCCGTCGTCTGCGGTGATAGTGACCTGCTGACTTTCGGCCGGCCCGTCACTGGTCTGGAAACTCCAGGACCAGGTGCCGTCGCCGTTGTCAGTGATATCTCCGATAGATGCAGTTAAAGAGACGACATCGCCATCAGGATCAGTAACCGTACCGATGGCAGCAGCAGTTGCACCTTCGACAACTGAAATATGCTGGCTGGCGATTGTCAGGACAGGCGGCGTATTTACAGGAGTTATAGTCACAGTGAATGAAATCTCAGCTGTCCCCCCGTTGCCGTCATCTCCTGCCACGGCGACCGTTTGAGTGCCGACATCACCCAGAGCCGTCTGCAGACTCCAGGACCAGGTGCCGTCGCCGTTGTTTATGATCGTCCCCGGTGAGGAGAACAACATCACGAAATCATTATCAGGATCTGTAACTGTGCCGCAGTTCAGGACGATCTGCCCCTCTTCCGTTGTAACGGCCGAAGCATCGACAGTAAGCTCCGGCGGACTGTTGGTAACGGACGAGGCAGTACAGAGTCTGGCCAGCAGCACATCCTCGGCGCCCGGCCCGGAATGGGGATTCAGCGGCGTTCCCCATTGATTCTGGGAATAGCCGGCAATGAAAACGGTCCCGTCATTGCCTGCAACCACAGCATAGCCTTTATCGATCCCGCCGCCGCCTCCGGAAGGACTCTGCTCGGAAAAAAGAAGGGTGCGCCACAATAAATTGCCGCCGTTATCGAGCTCGGAGACGATCGCATCCCAGGATCCCCAGTAACTGTAGGATTGACCGGTGATGAAAATATGTCCGTTTTCTCCCACATCGACGGCATTCCCCTCGTCAGTCATATTGCTTCCGAAGAATGTATTCCACTGTAATACGCCGTCGGATTTGTTCAATTTCGCGGCAAAGACATCCGCCCATCCTCCGCCGCCGCTGACCGGAGTGCCCCAGGGGGTACGGCTGTGCCCTGTGATGTAAACGCCGTTGCTTTCGTCGAGAGAAATCCCGTTTGCGATATCATAATCATCATACCCCGGATTCGTACCGCCATGCAGCGTGTACCACTGCAGTTGCCCGCTGCTGTTCAATTTGGCCGCTAACGCATCGTTCCCCCCGGTACCCGGATTGACCGGATCCATGATGATCCACACCGGCGGAGTGGTAAAAGAAAGGGCGGTTTGACCGGCTATAAAGATATCTCCGTTGGCATCGAGCTTCAGATCATATCCAATATCCCCATTCGTTCCCCCCAGGAACGTGTTCCATATCCGGTTGCCGCTTGGATCGAATTTCGCAACGAGAATATCCCCTCCATAGCCGCCGTGGTGCACGTTCAGCGGCGTGCCCCAGGAATATGGACTCTGACCCGTGACATAAATATTTCCGGCAGCATCCACATCGAGACCGCGCGCCACGTCATGCCCCTGCACACCCATAAACGTGTTCCATTCGAGTACGCCTGTGCCCGCGTCCAGCTTGGCGAGAAACGCATCTTTGTGATAGGCATAGTATTGAAAATACGGCACAATCGGCGAACCCCAGCTGTAATCGCTGGCCCCGGAAACATACACATTCCCGTTCCCGTCCACGGCAATCCCGAAGCCTTCATCGGATCCGGTGCATTGTTTATAGTACTCACCCCACCAATGGATTGGTGTGCCCAGAAATGTATGCCAGATCACTGATCCATTCTGATCAAGTTTGGCCACAAAAACGTCCCGGTTCAATTCCCATCCGATGTTGTCGGCATTGGCATTATGCGGGTTGACCGGCACATCTGTCGTGTTCCAGGGAGAGACACTGGAACCCACAACGTACAGATATCCCGCCTCATCCATCGCCATATCCTGACATCTGTCCGTACTGTTCAGTACGGGAATCTTGCCGCCCATATAGGTGTGCCACATCAACGCGCCGGGCGTCTGCGCCGCGGCCCTTGTCGCCGGCAATGCGATCAAGACAGCGGCACAGCACATGAGTAGCAGTCCCCATTTCAACGCATGCTTCATACTCGACCTCCTTTTGCTTTGGATCACCACAATCTCCCGGTACATCCCGTAATGTTCAGGTAAAGACCGAATTCATCAAAGCGGGAATATCCAGTAAATTATCTTTAAGGATATACGCAAAAACGCCCTGCTGCTCCGCCGCCATCCTGTAGGCCGCATCATCATACTGGGAGACGATGACGACCCGGGCATCCGGAAAGCGCCGCATCAACGATGTGGTTGCCGTCAGGCCGTCCATTCGCTTCATTTTGATATCCATGAATACCCAGTCCGGCCGGCAATCTGCGTAGGTCTCCACAACCGTTTCCCCGTCATCCAGTTCGATGAACGTGCAGGGCGTCGCGATTTCCTCCTCGATAATTTGTTTGATGACCTCCCTGATACCGGGATTGTCATCGACCAGCATGACCTTCATATATCGGCAGCTCCATAAACGATTCGGCAGCGGTGAACGGCTGAGAAAAAAAGCGTCGCAGCAGGAAAAGAAACGGGAATGTCAGATGGTGTATACCAAAATATAGGGCGGACGGCACAATTAGTCAATCCGTGCCGTCCCTTGTTTTTTCTGGGGGTTATCCCCTATATTGCTCCAAATCGGTTGCATCATGGAAAAAGAGTGTTATATTAAACAATAATCACTCTGCACATGTCACCGGTTGTACCAGTAACGACAGGGTCAATGACTATGGGCCTCGGCTTCAAAATTGCATTGATCGGCCTGTTCATCCCGATTGCCGCGGCTGCGCAGTTTTTTCCAGAGAATGATATTCTCTTCGAACACCGGCTGCCGGGCAGGAACCAGGACGAAAACAGTATTACCTGCTTCCTGCAGGACCGGGAGGGCTTTCTCTGGATCGGCACCAAGGGGGGACTCTTTACCTATGACGGGTATGAATTTCACTTATTCAAGATGAACCCGGGTTCCGGTGAGGGTCTGAGCAACAGTTATATCCGCTGCCTGCATGAGCACTCATCCAGGGAAGTGATTCTCATCGGCACCGACGCCGGCGGTCTGAACATCCTCGACAAGAAAACCGGGAATGTTACCAGACTCATGCACGATGTGAATGACACAAACAGTATCAGCCATAACACCGTCTATGATATCGCTGAGGATGGAACGGGCCGCGTATGGGTTGCGACCCTGGGCGGAGGACTCAATTCATTCATACCCGGCGATCCGATTTTTCGAAAACATCTCCTCGATTCCCGGCATCCCGAATCGGCGGCCAACATATATATCACGTGCCTATACTTCGATCAGGATCAGCACCTTCTGGCAGGCACAAAATTTTCAGGTCTATACCGGTTCGATCCCGATTTGAGCGAAGCGCACCCGGTGACAGACAGCAATCACGGGGTCATTCTCAAGGAGATATGGAGTATCACCAGCGACACCACCGGGGCATATTGGACAGGAACCCAGTTCGCCGGGATCTGTAAAATCACGTTATCCGCAGATGAAAAATACACGATTGAACAATACGGAAAGGACCGGGGTTTTCTCAACAAGTCCGTAATCACTATCTATCGTGACAGGAAAGGCTGTATTTGGGCAGGCTCCTGGGCTGGCGGGCTCTACCGGTACAACAGGGAAACGGACCGTTTTTCCCGGCACCGGCACTCGCAGGAGAACGCTCTTTCTCTCAGCGGGGATCATGTGCTTGCCGTTATGGAAGATAACGCCGGCACCCTCTGGATCGGCACCCACGCCAAAGGAATAAATCTGATTCAGCCGGGCAGATGGAAATTTTACCCCCACACATTCACGGTAGAACATAATTACGGCTGGCCCGTCAATGAAGTACGATCGATTGTGGAGCAGGATGCAATTCTCTGGCTGGGGACATCACAGGGATTGATGAAAATCGACACCCGGACAGGAGCCTGTACCCATTTCGGCGCAGACGCTGCAAACGATACCGGACTGCTCCATAACGCAGTAAACTCGATTTGTGAAGGCGAGACATCCCGGATCCTGTGGCTGGGAACACCGGTTGGATTGACACAAATGAACACGAAAACCAGCCGGTTCCGCCACTATACGGCACAGATGATGGTCGCTGACGCACCTCTCAATATCAACATCTATACGATATACAAAGATACGGATTCCATACTCTGGATCGGCACGGCCCGGATCGGGCTGGTCCGCTTCGATCCCCGCGCCGGTACCTTCCGGATATTTTCTCCTGCCTCTACAAAGCATGACCCGGTAACTCCCTGGCTGGTTCGTGATATTATCGAGGCCGCACCGGATACGCTCCTGCTCGGCACATCAGAGGGTCTCTACCGTTTCAATACTCGAACGCTGCAGTTCATTCCCTTTCCTCAAGCCCATCCCCTGCGGCATCTCGCCGGCAGGAATATCACCGTTCTTCACCGCGAAGGGACGGGAAGCCTCTGGATCGGAACCGATGATTTCGGCCTGATCGCCTGCGATACATCCGGGTCTGCGCTGCTGCAGTTCACCGAACAGCAGGGACTCGGGTCCAATAACATCCGCGGGATCATGGATGACGGAAACGGCACCCTATATATCAGCACTGACAACTGCATATCCTCCCGTGATGCCGCTACCGGAGCATTCAGAAATTACTACATTGAGGACGGGTTGCACGGAACCGAATTCTGGAACCTGGCAATAACCAGAAATGCCGACGGAAAAATCTATTTCGGAGGCATCGGAGGATTCACTTCTCTCGATCCCGGGGCCATTACGAACAACCCGTTTATTCCCCCGGTGTATATAACCAGCTTCTCACCGCTCCAGTCCCGGTCACCGATGACCCGGAACATGATGTATACATCCCATATCGAACTTACCCACACAGTGAAATCATTTACCATCGGGTTTGTCGCCCTTAATTTCATCAATCCTCATGACAACCGCTATCAGTACACGCTGGAAGGGCTTGACCTCGAGTGGCACTCGGCGCAAAACAACCGTGACGTGACCTATAGAAACATTACTCCGGGACACTACACGTTCCGGGTGAAAGGGTCCAATAACGACGGCGTATGGAACGAAGCCGGGGATACACTTTCCATATATGTCAGGCCTGCTTTCTGGCAGACATCATTTTTTCAGATTGTCTGCTGCACCCTGATGTTAGCTGCTCTTTTTCTCCTTGTGAGGCGCCGGTTCAGGATGCTGAAACAGGAATCATTCATGCGCCGCCTCTATACGCACAGTCTGATAAGAAGTCAGGAGCAGGAGAGGAAGCGCATCGCCTCCGAACTGCATGACAGCCTCGGACAGGATCTGCTGGTCATAAAAAACAGAGTCGCCATGATGCTCAAGAAAGAAAAAGGAAGGGGCAACGAAGTAACCCACCTGCAGCAGATCAGCGCCATCGCCGATGACACCATATCCCATATACGGCAGATCTCGTTCAATCTTCACCCCTATCAATTGGAAAAGATCGGATTGACCGATGCCTTGAAATCGATGATCAACAAGATCAATGATGTTTCCGATATCACTTTTTCCTACCGCATCGAACCCATTGACGGGATTCTTGAGAAAGAACTGGAAATCAATTTTTACCGAATTCTTCAGGAACTTGTCAATAATATAATCAAACACTCCCGGGCCCAGTCGGCGAGGATAGCCATAGACCATGAGGACAGCATGCTCACGCTGTATATCGAGGATGACGGCATCGGTATCGATTATAAAACGGTAAACACGGAAACCTATGGATTCGGATTGTCGGGGATCAAAGAGAGAATCGAAATACTCAAGGGCGAAATGAGTATCGAGAGCGGAAGCGGTACCGGGACCAGGTTCACCATTACAATCCCCTTGCGAAAGGAATGAGATCGCATGAACGATGCAGCGCCGATTTCAATACTTATCGCCGATGATCACCCGCTGTTTCTGAAAGGCCTGAGAGAGATCATCGAACAGGAGTCGGAATGGCGGGTATGCGGCAGCGCACAAGACGGCCAGGATGCGCTTGATCAGATTGTGGACACGTCACCCGATATCGCTATCCTCGATATCAATATGCCGCGATTGGATGGTCTGGCGGTGGCCAGATATATCCATGAACGGCATCTCTCCACCGCGATTATCATTCTCACCATGTATGATGATGAACTGCTGATCAGCCGCGCCGTTTCCTGCGGCGTAAAGGGTTTTATCATCAAGGAGAGCGCCATAGACGACATTATCGCCGGCGTGGAAACGGTGGCCCGGGGTGGATACTTTCTCAGCCCCAGGTTATCCGGTCGGCTGTTTCACGGTTCCTCTGAACACCACATACTTCAGAATGTTGTGAGAATGGAACTGACGAAGATGGAACGAAAAGTCATTAGACTGGTTTCCGAGGATTTGACTACAAGGGACATTGCTGAAAAATTGTTTATTAGTCCGAAAACCGTAGAAAACCATCGCTCAAATATCTGTAAAAAATTGAAGCTGCACGGCAAAAACGCTCTCCTTCGCTACGTGCTCGAACATAAAGAGACGCTCCAAAGGATACTGCAGGAGTGCTGACTCCCGCCGGATCCTGTTCCTGTTTTCTCTCTTTATTCCACCTTGAACTCTTCCGCTGACTCGAGCAATGTTTTCACACTCACATCCACACTGGTGATTTCATCGAATGACTGCAGAATCTCATTTTCCAGATGCTCGACGGCATCGGATATTTCCTGAATATGAGTGTCGAATTTCTGAATGGCTTCTACCTGCCGCTCGGTGCGGACCTTGATTTTGGAAGTGGAGGCGTGCGTTTCATAGACATCGTTGTTGAGGGATTGAAATGTATCGATAATCGACCGTGACGCTTCGATCTCGTGAGCCATCTCCTTTTTCACATCGAGTATTTTCCCGTACAGGGTCGTGATATCTTTCTGCAGCTGTATGAGCAGCGATTCGGTCTCTTTGTTGGTTACCGCGGTGCTTTCGCTCAGAGACTTCACTTCCGACGCGACAACAGCGAACCCTTTCCCCGCTTCTCCGGCGTGGGCGGCTTCAATGGAGGCGTTCAGCGCCAGGAGGGAGATGCTGTCTCCGATTTCCCTGATGGTGTGAACGGTTTCGGTTATTTTTGTCGCCTTCGCATTCAGGTCCTGCATGGACGCATACACCGTGACAATTGACCTGGTGATTCGTTCCAGCTCTTCGATGCGGTGTACGATCAGTGTCTCCCCCTGCTCCACCGATTCTTTGGACTGTTCCGCGAGCCCCGCGATCTGAATGGCATCCTGGTTGAATTCGTTAACGATAGTGAGCATATTCTTGGACGTCTGGGAGGCTTCCTGCGCGCGCAGGGCCATTTTCTTGAAATCTTCGATGATCGTTTCGGAGCGGGAATGAATATGAGCGATGCGGCCGACCACTTCCTTGACATTGGTAATAACGATGATCAAGAGCTGGCGTATGTGATAAATGAACGTGTTGAAATTCTTCGCGGTTGTACCGATTGCGTCATCCGACTCCACCGGCAGTTCCCGGGTCAGGTCACTGCGGTCGTTCGCCATTTCATTCAGCCGCTGGGAGAGGGCGTTGAGCGGTGCGACCGACCGTTTGATAATGATGTTGGTGACGATAAACAGGCAAAACAGGGCCGCGGCAATCACTCCAATGGAAATGAATGTCGTATTGCGCACTGGCTGCTGGATCAGCCTGGTCGGCACGAGAAAAACGAGAGTCCAGTCTACAGCCGGCACCTCGGCCCGCACCGGGGTGAAAAAGGCAATACATTCCCGGTCATGCAACCGTACATTCAGCATGCTCTGATCAAGTTTCTGGATCTGATCACTCAAAACACTGAATCCGCCCGCATCGGCATACTTCGTATCGACTATGCTCAGGGGTTTTGCGTAGAGTTCGGCGATATCTTCGCCCGGGAAAATGATAATACTCCCTTTCTCATCGATGAGGAATGCCTCGCCCTGCTCTTTGTACCGAATTTTATTCACGATATCGCCGACTGTCGTGATCAGAATATCCACACCGCCGATCCCGAGAAACCGTCCGTTTTTATTGAGAACAGGCATCTGCATCGTCGTGTTGATACTGCCGTCCTCATAGTCGACATCGCCCAGCTCACAGTACAGCCGGTTCCTGGCGACCGCGGTGTGCCACCATTCCCGTTCCTTCACACGGTAGGTGTCATCCTCGAATCGTCCCTCATGATCGAAATACTCTTCCGTATTGTCCAGAGCGAGAAAAATGGATTTGACTGTCGGGTCCTCTTCCATAACGGTCTGAAAATATTCGGTGATTTTACGGTAATCATCATCACCGGTGATCGGTTTTCGGTAACGGTCGTATTTGGTGAACCATTCGAGAAGAAACGGATTCTGAAAAAACGTGACAGGGATATGTGATTTCTGCTTGAGAAAAGAGACGATCTCATCCGCCTTGAACTGCACCAGTTCCATCGCTTCATTTTCCACGCGATCCCGGACGAGGTTTCGTATCGAAAAGATGGTGATAACAGCGACAATGACCAGAACAGTCCCAGCGGCGGCAAGCACCGGCAGCAGAATTCGCCTCTGGACATTTGTCTTCCTATCCATTCCTTTCCTCCCCGGGGGTAATCATTGGTTGCACGCCTCACATTTTGACCGATGTGCTCAAAATATATCAAAAATTATGCCAGCATATCCTTTGCAGCCTGCTGCATGCGGAATTGCAGGATTAAGCTCCTGTTTTTATGGAATATTTCCCAATCCGCAGGAAAGCGGGACAATTTGGTATACCAAAATGCAATAGCCATGTTCGAAATGGAATCAAACCAATACGGCGATGATCCGCTCTCTTCCGACGGGTCGGAATCTCCCGGGCAGTGTCCGGCACAGCCGGACGCTGTGGAGCGTATCCGGCGGAGCCGGATCGGGATGGGACCAGGTCTGTGTACAGTGAATAAAAAAAAGACCCGTTCACATGAACGGGTCTTTTCAGTTTAAATCTGGCGGCGACCTACTCTCTTCCGACGGGTCGGAATCTCCCAAACAGTATCCGGCACAGCCGGACGCGGTGGAGCGTATCCGGCACAGCCGGATCGGGATGGGACCGGGTCTGTGTACAGTGAATAAAAAAAGACCCGTTCGCATGAACGGGTCTTTTCAGTATTAATCTGGC
>JAFGRY010000006.1 GCA_016934955.1 bacterium
ACTCTATGTTCTCCGTCAGCGATGAAGCTGCTGCCGGAGCTCGACTGCCTCGGCATTGACTCATGATACTGCGCTCGTTTTAGGCGCTGTCCGCCGGGATACCATTCGATTCTATTTTCTCCTGCCGGAGATCGACTGCTTCGGCATTGATTCATGACACTGCGCTCGTTTTATGCGCCGTCAGCCGGGATACCATTCGATTCTATTTTCTCCAGAAAAATGTCGCTTTGAGCATGACCGTCCGGTTCTGAATTTCTTCGGCGCCGGGGCCGATGAGGCGGCCGTCGTTGTAGACGAGGTAGAGGTTGCTGCCGGGCGAGTAGATCCAGCGCAGCAGCAGATTGCTCACGATCTTTTCCCTGCCGTCGTAGCGGAGCCGGTCGTCATTCAGCTGGATGTAGGCCTTCAGATAGAGCTCGGTGTTGAAATAGTAGTATGTACGCATGCCGAAGGTATTCGTGTGGAACCGGCCTTCGGGAAGATCCACATCGTTGTAGGTGTGGCTGAGCTCGACCCGCAGCCGTTTGAGGGCGGTGATGGTGCCGCTGAGACTGACGCGGCCGCTGCGGCCGGTGTAATAATCACCCCATGAGAGACTCAGGTCCCCGGCGATGTGCCGGCTGGGATCGCTGCGGTAGCCGGCGGACCAGTTCCAGCCGCGGTAGGTGTCCCGGGGGATGAGATACCCGTCCCGTACCTCCCAGTCCCAGGGGAGATATTCACTGCTTTTCTGAACCCCGATCGAGGCCCTGGCGCTGTTTTGAAAGGTGATGCCAAGATCGGCCTCGAGCTCATTGTCGAGCATGGCGCTGTCGTGGTCGCTGCGGTAGCTCCCGCCCGCGCCCAGTGAGTACTGCCTGATCACCGCGTCGTTCTTCGGCCGCGGGTTCCAGGAGAATGATCCGGAGGCGTACCGGTAGTCCGTCCGGCGAACGTAGCCCATTTCGGGATTGAATCCGCCGCCGATGTCGGATCCGGAGAGAGAAAAACGCCAGAGATCGCTGTCGTACCCGACGTCGAGTTTGGAGGCGATGTTACGGCCCGGGAGCCCCGAACCGTCTTCGTCATCGATCGTTCCCGCGATGTAGCCGGTGAGCGACCAGTAGGCATTGAGGGGCAGATAGGCGTCGATACCGAAGGAACGGTTGAACCCTGCAGAGCGGACCTCCTCCTTATTGAGGAACATCATTCCCAGCGATCCTCTTTTCAGCACATCACGGCGCAGCCGCACCGCGGAAAAGCTGGCTGCCGGCGCGCGCACCGTATCCGAAGCGGTGGCTACATCGACCTCGCCGGTGAGCATGCTGATGGCGCCGACCTGAAAGGCGCCGACTTTCCCCACCATCTTGGCCCCGCCGAGAATGCGCGCTTCATAGCCGTCGGCAAGTCCGATGCGGCGGCTGTAGAAGAGATCCATGTCCGACCCGCCGCGGCCGAATCCGCCGCTGGAACCGAAGGCAAACACTTCGGCGCCTTCGAGAAAAAAGGTCCGCTTCTCCGGATACCAGAGAGAAAAGCGGGTCAGGTTGACCACCTCTTCATCCGATTCCACCTGGGCAAAGTCGGTATTGACGGTGAGGTCGAGATTGAGATTGGCGGTGAGGGCGAATTTCGCGTCCAGACCCGCATCCAGAACGTGGTCGGTGCCGCCTGCCGTGTTTTCATCATTTTCCAGGCCGCCCAGGAGGTAGGGCTTCAGTTCGATGTTCCCGCCCATTTCCAGATTCCTGAGGTTGTAGATATCCCCCGCTTCCGAGATGCGAAAGATATTGGAATGGCCGATGTCCCGGGGGATCAGCTCCCAGTAGACATGCTCGTTTTTTCGCCGGATCATGCGGGCGAAATTGACGCCCCAGACCGCTGAATCGGCCGAGGCGAAACGAAGGGTCTTCCAGGGAATGGCGATTTCCGAGAACCAGCCCTCGCCGGTGATCTCGGCCCGGCACTGCCAGACACCGTCCCAGGAGGGGTTGTACTGCCTGCCTTCATTGGCGAACATGGCGTCGCGGCGGACACCGTTGGCATTGGTGATGAAGTAGAAGGCGGTGCGCTGGTCGTGATAGGTGTCGAGCACTATTTCAAAATAGTCATCGTCATCGACAACGGCATCACGGCGCATTTCCCGGGCGATGATCCTGTCGGCCTCGGAATCCCAGCATTTGATGCCGAAATAGATATAATCATCATTGAAACAGATTCCCACTTCCGTCTTTTCAGTGGCCGGCGCTCCCTCCACGGGTTCCCGCTGCAGGAACGCGGACTGGAACTGAACCGATTTCCAGACGTCGTCATCGAGGCGCCCGTCAATGTTCACTCTTTGGGTCGTTTGCAGCGGGATGATCACCCGTTTGTCGTCATTATCGGTGAGGACGCCGCGTCCGTTCAGTCTGAGGTCATGTTTGCCGGGAACGGCGAAGGAGGTGCCGACGGGAACCTGCAGCAGGGCAACAGCGAGAAGCGCGGTAAGGAATCGTTTCATTGCGTGATCATGTCCTTTCTTGTGTGAGTGCGGGGAGCATGGTGCACACCTGTACCGGGGGATAACAGGCACATTTGTCCCTATAAAATTATGTAACACCATCCGAATCGTTTTTCTTGCTGAAAAATTTTAAAAAACAGGGGAAATTCGCTTTTAATTTCAGGTGATATACCGTACATTATTTTCTGTGGAACCAGCCGGATATTCATCACCGACCATTCAATCACCGCCGCGGGACGGCGGTACCGCCTGGAGGAAATGACGATGTCACGACGTGTAATCCTGCCGTTTTTACCGATGCTGTTACTGTGCGTATGTTCAGAATCGCTCCATGGTCAGGACAGGGGAAAACGGGTCACCTGGGGGCTGAGTGAGCGGCTGCGGTTCGTCAGCTGGGATAACGCCGTTACGCTCGACGAATCGCAGGACGGGGAGAATACCTTTACCCGGCACCGCACCTCGGCCTGGGTCGACTGGAAGCCGGGATCGGCGGTGAGCGTCAGGGTAAAGCTGACAAACGAATTCCGGTACTATTTTCAGCCCGAACGGGAACTCACCATTCATGAGCTGTTTTTCGACAATTTCTATGTGCAGTGGCGCAACCGAAGGGGGCCGCGCTTCGACCTTACCCTGGGGAGGCAGAATATCATGCTGGGCGAGGGGTTCGTGGTCATGGACGGCCATCCCCTGGATGGATCACGTTCCATCTATTTCAACGCGGCACGGCTCGATCTGCTGCTGGGCACCCATCAGCGGCTGATCCTGTTCGGTGTGGCGCAGCCCCGGACCGACGATCTGCTGCCGGTAGTGAATGATCAGGAACAGCCCCTGGTGGAGCAGCCCGAACAGGGTGCGGGCATCTATTACACGGGCAGCCGGGCCGGAATCAGCCTGGACGGGTATCTGATCCGCAAGATTATGGAATCAACGAATGCTTCTCCCGTCTCGGAGAGCGTCACCACGGCCGGCCTGCGTCTCGGTCTGCCGCTGACCGGACGGCTCTCCCTGACGGCGGAAGGGGCGCTGCAGCGGGGTGACCGGGAGGGCCGCGATCAGCGAGGCTGGGGCGGATATCTGCATGCCGATTACACCATCCCGGACCGGTCGTTCCTGAAGTCGATCACCCTGGGCGGCATCGCTCTTTCAGGCGATGATCCCGCCACCACTGCCTATGAAGAGTGGAACCCGCTTTTCAGCCGCTGGCCGAAATGGAGTGAATCCTACATCTATACGCTCATTCGGGAGAAGGGGGGCAGGGTCGCCTGGTGGAGCAATTTCACCTCCGTGTACACCTCACTGGCTTTTCGTCTCTGCGGCCGGGCCGACCTGACCGCGACCTACCACCGGCTGGGGGCGTTCCATGACATGGCCTACCTCTCGTCAATCCAGATGGGGCGGGGAACGGTGCGGGGCGATCTGATCATTGTAAAAGCGGATTTCAGAATAAACAGGGTGCTGAACGGACATGTCCTGTATGAAACGTTCACACCGGGATCGTTCTACAGCGGCCGGGCCGACCGGTACGGGTGGTTCAGGGTGGAAGTGAATTACGTCATTCAGGAGTAATGCAGCTGCCAGGCCGTTTTATTCAGAAACCGCCAGCGGAAGACACGAAAAGCACGAAAAGGAACACAGATAATAGATATACGGCCAATTCAGTATTTGATTGCCGTCAGGATCGGTTCTTCCCGGCAGGTGCTGTAATTAGACGATGTTCTTATTTTCCTTTCGTTTTTTTCGTGTGTTTCGTTGGGTAATTTTTGGAGGCTCCATGGAATTCCGCGTTATCATAATCATTCTCTACGCGCTGATGGTGGTGACCGTCGGCTATCTCGGCATGAGAAAAACACGGTCGTTTTCCGACTTTTTCCTGGGCGGAGGCACGGTGGGGCCGTGGATGACGGCGTTCACCTACGGCACCGCCTACTTCTCGGCGGTGCTGTTCATCGGGTTCGCCGGCAAAATCGGCTGGGGATTCGGCTATTCCGGTCTCTGGATCATGATCGGGAACTCGCTGGTGGGCGTGTTCCTGGTCTGGAGGGTACTGGCTCCCCGGGTGAAGCAGATGTCCCTCGATCTGAAGGTGTCGACCATGGGAGAATACCTGCACAAACGGTACGACAGCCCCTTTCTCAAGCTGTTCTCGTCGGTTGCGATCTTTATCTTTTTCATACCCTACACCGCGGCCGTGTTCATGGGGCTCTCTTACCTGTTCCGGGCCAATTTCAACATGGATTACACGCTGGCGCTGCTCTTCATGGGCGTGTTCACCGCGATCTACCTGGTCATGGGCGGCTACCGGTCGATGACGCTCATCGACGTGGCCTTCGGCATGATCATGTGCGTGGGCGTGGTCACCCTGCTGCTCAGCACCCTGAAGGCCGGGGGCGGGCTGCCGGCCATCACCGCCGATCTGGCGGCCATCGATCCCGGATTGACGAAAGCGGTGGGCCCGCCCGGGCTCTGGCCGCTCTTTTCCCTGGTCTTTCTCACCAGTGTGGCGCCCTTCGGCATGCCGCAGCTGGTGCAGAAGTTTTACGCAATCAGGGATAAACGGGCCATTCGCATCGGCACCATCGGATCGACGGTATTCGCGGTGCTGGTGGTGGGCACCGCCTATTTCACCGGCGCCACGACCCGGATATTTTTAACCCCGGAAAACGCGCCCATGGCCTTCTCGGGCGGCAGGCCGGTGTTCGATGCGCTCATGCCCGAATTCATGATGAAGGTGATCCCGCCGTCGCTTTCGGTGCTGATCCTGCTGCTGATTCTCGCGGCTTCCATGAGCACACTGGCCGCGCTTGTCCTGGTGTCGAGCTCCGCGGCGGTGAAAGATGTGTACGCGGGCTTTATCAACAGGAACACCAGTGACCGCAGGCTCACCCTGCTGATGCGTCTGTTCTCGGCCTTTTTCGTGCTGCTTTCGGTGATCCTCGCCTATTTCAAGCCGGCGACCATCGTCTCGATCCTGGGAATTTCCTGGGGCGCCATCGGATCGGTGTTCCTGGGCCCGTTCATCTGGGGCCTCTTCTGGAAACGGTGCGGCAGGGCCGGAGCGATGGCGTCCGCCGTTCTGGGGCTCGCGGTCTGTATGATTCTCTATTTCACGGGGACGAGCTCACCCGAGGCGGGCACCATCGGCATGCTGGTGTCGCTGGGGGTGAGTCCGGTGGTGGCGCTGATTAAGAAAGCATGACGAATCGTGCCATTTGTATATTTCCAACGAAATACACGAAAACAACGAAAAAAATAGCAGGCAAAGAGTATTAGTAGAACGGAGACAGGATCGTAAGTCAATGCAGATAGGTATGAACTCCGGAGGAAGTTTCACCTCGGACGGAGAAAAAAACGATAATGGGATATACTATTTTATTTTTTGGTGTATTTCGTTCATTTCGTTGGAGATTCTTTGTTTGTAAATAAATGCTCGTGAGGTATCCCATGCACCTGTTGAAATCAAGAAGTCGATCAATCGTTATAGTATCCATCCTGCCAATTCTTGTCATCGCTACTTTCGGCGTCGCCCAGGACAAACCCCTGACCCTAGAGGATATCATGCAATTCAGGGAGATTCAGGACGCGGCCATATCCCGGGACGGGCGCTGGGTCGTGTACACGGCGCAGCCGGACCGGGGGGACGGGGAGGCGGTGGTATGCAGCACCGGGGACAGGCCCGGTCGAGTAATCCCCAGGGGTGACGATCCGGTGCTCAGTGACGACGGCCGCTGGGTAGCGGCGGCACTGCGGCCGGAAGCAGCCGCAGGGAAAAAGAAGGACGATGCCGCCAAACCGGGGCTGGTGCTGCTCAGCACGGATACGGGGGATACGACCTGTTTCAGACGGGTGAAGCAGTACGCGTTTTCCGCCGATTCCCGCTGGCTGGCGTTTCTGCGCCATCCCCCGGAGCCGTACACAGGGAAACAGATCGACAAAGGGGCGGGTTCCGACCTTGTGCTCTATGCTCCGGGGCAGGGGGTGACACAAACGGTGGCCTTCGTCACCGAATTCGCCTTTGACAGTACCGGCACCCTGCTCGCCTTGTGTGTGCGGGACACATCGGGGAAAAGCAACGGCCTCTACACCATTTCCCTGCACGACGAGGAGGCGGTCCCGACCGCGGCCGAGACGGCCGAGCGCCGGCTTTTTTCCGGGCTTTCCTGGAATCACCGGGACCGGCTCCTGGCCTGCCTGATTTCCGAAACCGACGACGATTTCGAACCGGAATCCTCCCGCATTCTCATCTGGAACGGCGGCAGGCAGAGGGAGGAGGCCGTGATCTCCGCTGAACCGGCGGTTCCCGACTGGATCGTCTACCACCGCAACCGGCTGCAGTGGTCCGCTGACGGGCAGCGGCTTTTCTTCGGGATCAAACCCCGGTCCGAGATCGGCGAGCCGGAACAAACGGCGGAGGACACCGCCGCCGCCGATCCGTATGATGTGGAACGGATACTGCATGAGCGGGGTGTCGACGTCTGGCACTGGAACGACGACTATATCAATCCCCAGCAGAAAAAGATGTGGTCCAGGGAGCAGCACCGCACCTACACCGCGGTCTGGCACCGTGCATCGGGCCGAACGGTGCAGCTGGCCGATCTGGATCTGCCCGGGGTCTCTGTTCCCCGCAACAGCAGCGTTGCCCTGGCAACCTCGGATATACCGTACCGCAAACAGATGACCTGGTACGGCGGTCTGGAGGATGTCTATACGGTGCATCTCGCGTCGGGAGAGAGAACGGCGGTGGCCGAGGGACTGGAGTTCGGGGCGCAGCTTTCACCCGGCGGCAGGTTCGTGGTATACTATCGGGACCGTGCGTGGTACGCGTTCGATGTGAAACGGGGCGTCACCCGGAATCTCGCCGCTGATCTCGACGTGCCTTTTTTCGACGAGGATCACGATTATCCCTCCCCGGCGCCGGGCTACGGGGTGGCGGGATGGACGGAGGGAGACCGGGATGTGCTCATCTATGACAAATACGATATCTGGCTATTCCCCCTCACGGGCGGCCGGCCGGTGAACATCACCGGCGGGGCGGGCCGGGCGCAGGACTACACCTTCCGTATCGTACGCACCGATCCCGAACGCCCGACACTGAACAGCAGGGAACCGCTGCTGCTCAGCGCCTATCACAACCATCACAAACAGTACGGGTTCTATCGCTGCATCCCGTCCAGCCCGGGGGTTACGCAACTGCTGGAGGACCAAAAGAAGTACGGATTCATCGCCAGGGCGGCGGCCGCTGACCGCTATCTGTTCACCAGGGAGAGCTACCGGGAATTCCCGGACCTGCACACGGCCGATCCCGGATTTTCATCCGTGCGAAGGCTGAGTGACGTGAATCCCCAAATCAGCGAATTCGCCTGGGGAACGGCCGAACTGGTAGAGTGGGAGAGCCTTGACGGCATTCCCCTGCAGGGTGTGCTGATCAAACCGGGCAATTACGAGGAGGGCAAGCGGTATCCCGTGCTCGTCTACTACTATCGCTTCTTCTCCCAGCGGCTGCACGAGTTCAATCAGATGGTGATCAATCACCGTCCCAACTTTCCTTTTTACGCGAGCAACGGGTATGCCGTGTTTCTGCCGGACATCAGGTTCGAGGTGGGGCTGCCGGACCGTCCGCCACCAAGTGCCTGGTCCCCGGTGTGCAGAAACTGATCGATATGGGCGTGGCCGATCCCGGGGGAATCGCCCTGCACGGCCACTCCTGGTCCGGATATCAGACCGCATTCGTGATCACCCAGACCGATATATTCGCCTGTGCCATCGCGGGGGCGCCGGTGTCGAACATGACCAGCGCCTATTCAGGCATCCGCTGGGAATCGGGCATGGCCCGGCAGTTCCAGTATGAACAGTCGCAGAGCCGCATCGGCAAAAGTCTCTGGGAGGCAAGGGACCTCTACATCGAAAATTCGCCGGTCTTTTTCGCCGACCGCATCGAAACGCCGCTGCTGATCATGTTCGGCGACGAGGACGGCGCCGTGCCCTGGTATCAGGGCATCGAGCTCTATCTGGCCATGCGCCGACTCGGGAAGGAGTGCGTGTTCCTGCAGTACCGGGGCGAGCCCCACCACCCCCGGAAATACGCCAACAAGCTGGACTACACGCTGAGAATGAAGCAGTATCTCGATCATTACTGCAAAGGCGAAGCGGCGGCTGAGTGGATCGGGAAGGGAGTGCCGTATCGGGGGAAATGACAGCAGACAGCAGACAGCAGACAGCAGACAGCAGACAGCAGACAGGACCCCGCCCCTCCGCCCGGGATTTTCCAGCGGAAGACACGAAAGAAACGGAAGAATAATCAGGTAAAGAACATTCGCAGAACGAGCGCGGAATCTGATGTGAAGACCTATCCATTCATCCTCCGGAGGAGTCTTTAGCTCCGACGGAGAACGAAACGGAAACATGAAAGAGGCCGCTCCTGGTGATATATCATTCTTCATCTCTGTTTTTTTCGTTTATTTCGCGTTTTTCGTTGGAGAATGCAGGGGGGGGGCGGTGGAACCTGTCTGCTTTCTCCTGCCTCCTGTCTCCTTTTCGGATAATTTTCCCCCTTCCGCCGGTACGAGAAGTGTCCGTTGCCGCGTGTTCGGAGCAGATTAACAAATCACTTGCAAACGTTTTTCAAATACAGTATATTTAAAGTCTGAGTAATTCGGTATTTTATTGAATATAGTACATTTATCCAAATGAGCGCGGCCGCGGAACGGGCTGTCCGAAACCGGCTGTTTCCGCTGTGCCCGCTGAAGTGAAGCAAGGAGAAATTGATGGGCAGAAAGAATACGTTCAAGATCATTTTTATCTTCCTGTTGGTGCTTTGGGCCCTCTACTCGCTCTGGCCGTCCTTCACATTATGGACGATGAATCCTCAGGAGCGGGAGACTCTGAAAAAGGAAGGTAAACTGGTGTCCCTGGAATCGAAGGCGATCAGAATGGGTCTCGATCTTCAGGGTGGTATCTACCTCGTGTACGAAACGGATTTTCCCGAGCTGATCAAGCAGCTCGCCCGCAGTACCGATGACGACCTCAATGGCCTGCTGCAGGCCTGCCGTGAAGAGATGAATGTCAGCGCCGAGCCTTTCCTTGACATTCTGGCGGCAAAGTGCGCCGCGGACAACATCCCCCTGAGCCGCTACTGGGGTGAACGGGGCGATTCCGACAGTGATATCCTCGCGTTTCTGCGCACCCAGGCCTCCAACGCCGTGGACCGGGCGCTGCGCAAGCTGCGCAACCGGATCGACCGTTTCGGTGTGTCAGAACCCGTCATTCAGCGGCAGGGATTGCGAAGAATCATCATTCAGCTGCCCGGCGTGATGGATCCCGAGCGGGCCAAGGAACAGATCGGCAAGACAGCGCTGCTCGAACTCAAGCTGCTCGTCGACAGTGACAAATACGGACGCACCATCGAAAAGATCGACCGTCTGCTGGCCCAGGGAACAAGCGCCGGACTCAGTGATACAACCGCGGCTGAATCCGATACAACCTCACAGTCGGTCCAGCAGAAAGAGCGGGAAGACAAGGCGATCAGCGTCAGTGAGCTGTTCGGCGATGAGCCGGGTACGGCCGAGACCGCGTCCTCCGACACCTCCCTGCTGGTGGACGAAGCGCTCTATAAAGAAAATCCCTTTATTTCGCTCCTGGCGACAACCGGCCAGATGGGCCGGGAAGTGCTGGTGCCGATCAACAATGTCGCCGCCATCGACCGTATTCTGGCGAGGGAGGACGTGCAGGCGCTGATTCCGGAAGACGCCGAGTTTCTCTGGGGGTCGGAAGAATTCACCCGGGGCGAACAGCGCTACCGCTTTCTCTACCTGGTGAAGAAAAAGGCGGAGATCACCGGCCAATACCTTACCGAAACCCGGGTCTCCATCAGTCAGGATCCGCAGTATGCCGGCATGCCCGAGGTGCATTTTACTCTCAACCGGGAAGGCTCACGCATCTTCTCGCGGGTGACCGGCGCCAATGCCAAGAAGTTTCTGGCCATCGTTCTCGATGACAAGGTGATGAGCGCTCCCCAGATCCAGGGCAAGATCACCGGCGGCCGCAGCCGGATCACCGGTATCGGCAATATGCAGGAAGCCAAGGACCTGTCGGTGGTGCTCGAGGTCGGCGCCCTGCCCGCGCCAATTCAGATCGTGCAGGAGAATCAGGTCGACGCGACCCTGGGAAAAGATTCCATCCAGAAGGGAAGCTATTCAGCGCTCTTCGGCCTTATACTCGTTATACTCTTCATGGTCGTCTATTACAAGTTCAGCGGGCTCATCGCCGACCTGGCGCTGCTTATGAACCTGGTGATCCTGATGGCCGTGCTCGCCCAGTTCCATTTCACGCTGACCCTGCCCGGTATCGCCGGTATCATCCTTACCGTGGGTATGGCGGTTGATGCCAACGTGCTGGTGTTCGAGCGCATCCGGGAGGAGCTGCGGACAGGCAAGACCGTGCGGGCCGCTATCGAGGCCGGGTACTCCCGGGCGTTCCGCACCATTTTCGATGCCAACCTGACCACGCTGTTCACGGCGCTGGTACTCTATCAGTTCGGTACGGGGCCGATTCGGGGATTCGCGGTGACGCTCTCCATCGGTATTGTCGTGAGTATGTTTACCGCCCTCGTTGTCACCCGGGTGATTTACGACGGCATCACATCCCGTAAAACATTGACAAAACTCAGTATTTAACTGATAAAGGACAGACTATGCAGTTTTTTCAGACACCAAATATAGATTTCGCCAACAAGCGGCGCATTCCCTACGCGATTTCAGCGGCACTCTTTCTGCTGGGAATGGTATCGATCTTCCTGCACGGCGGCCTGAATCTCGGTATCGATTTCAAAGGCGGAACAGAGATCGTCTTTAAATTCGATCAGGATGTGACGGTGGATCAGCTGCGCGGCGCCATGAGTGACGCCGGCATGGGCGGCAGCCAGATCAGACACTTCGGCGGCAGCGGTGAATATGTGATCTATGTCGGCCAGCAGAAGGAGGGCAGTGTCACCGAAATCGAAGCCCAGGTCAAAAAGGCGATTTCGGACGCGATGCCCGATGTTGATTACACCGTTCGGAAAGCCGACAATGTCGGTCCTAAAGTCGGTCAGCAGTTGAGAAAATCGGCGATGATGGCCATTGGTATCGCCCTGCTGCTGATTCTGGTCTATATCGGCTGGCGGTTCGAGTTTATTTTCGCTCTCGGCGCCATCGCCGCTCTCTTTCACGACGTGCTGATCACTCTCGGATTCTTCAGTATCGTCGGATTCGAGCTCTCGCTGAGCGAGATCGCCGCGTTTCTCACCATCGTGGGATATTCTCTGAACGATACCATCGTTGTGTACGACCGCATCAGGGAAAATCTCAAGGTCCTCCGCAACGAGGAGCTGGAAACGATCGTCAACAAGAGCATCAACCAGGTGCTGAGCAGAACGGTGGTCACCTCTCTTACGACGTTCATCGTGGTGCTTGTGCTCTTCCTCTTCGGCGGTGAAGTGATCAAGGGCTTCGCCTTCACCATGATGGTCGGCGTTGTCATCGGTACCTATTCGTCCATTTTCGTTGCGAGCGCCCTGGTGCTCGAGTGGCAGACGAAGCACGGCGGCAAACGCAGCCTGAAAATGAGCAAGAAGAAACGGTAATTCGCAATACCTCATCAACGGGAGAGGCGCTATGAAGATAGAGGAAGCCGAAGACCGCGGCGTCGTTGTTATCAGAATCGAAGGCGATATGGTGGGCGGACCGGCGGCGAGAGAGCTGACCGAGAGACTCAGAGAGCATATCGGCAACGGCAAGAAACAGTTTCTTGTTGACATGGCCGGCATCAGCTGGATGAACAGTTCGGGGCTGGGTACGCTGATGGGAGGACTTTCCACGGTGCGCAATGCAGGGTGCAGCCTGAAACTGATGCATGTGAACGAGAAAATCGTCAATCTGCTTCGCATCACCCGTTTGAGCAGTCTGTTTGAAACGTTTGAGGATGAGGAAGAGGCCCTTGCCAGCTTCAACGCCTGACCGCGGCAGAACAGAACTGATCATCGGCGCCCAGTGGGGCGATGAAGGCAAGGGAAAGATCGTCGATCTGCTGGGCGAGAAGGCCGATCTGGTCGCCCGCTATCAGGGCGGGCACAATGCCGGCCACACGGTGAAGTTCGGTGACGAGACGTTCATCCTCCACCTGGTGCCTACCGGCATTCTGCGGCCGGACACCACCTGCGTGATCGGCAACGGAGTGGTTGTCGATCCCTCGGCGCTGCTGAAAGAAACAGCGGAGCTCGAAGCCCGGGGTATCGACATCGGCGGCCGCATCAAGATCAGCCGGTATGCCCATCTCATCATGCCCTGGCACACGCTGCTGGAAAGCTGCCTTGAAAACAGCGAGGGCTGCGCCAAGATCGGCACCACCGGACGCGGGATCGGTCCGGCCTACGCGGACAAGATCTACCGCAGGGGACTGCGCATGGAGGACCTTCTCGATCCCCGGCGCATGGAGAAGAAAGCGGCCTCCCTGGCCGGGGAGCACAACCGGGTGCTCACCCGCGCGTTCGGCGCGCAGGGTGCGATGCTGGAGGATATCCTGCCTGTTCTCTACCGGTTTCGCGAACGGTTCGCCGGCTGCATCGTCGATACGGCCGGGCTGCTGAACAGCGCGATCGCCGCGGGCAAACGGGTGCTCATCGAAGGGGCCCAGGGAGCCCTGCTCGATGTTGACTTCGGCACCTACCCGTTCGTCACTTCATCCAATACAACCATCGGCGGCGTCAGCACCGGGCTGGGACTCAGTCTTCGTAAAGTCGATACGGTCATCGGGATCATCAAAGCCTATACGACCCGGGTCGGGAACGGGCCCTTTCCCACGGAGCTGACCGGTGCAACGGGAGAACTGCTGCGGGAAGCGGGCTATGAGTACGGAGCCACCACGGGAAGGCCGCGGCGATGCGGCTGGTTCGACGGGGTCGCCGCCCGCTATTCCATGATGCTCAATGACGTTGACACCCTGGCCCTGACCAAGCTGGATGTGCTGGATGGACTCGACGAAATCAGGATATGCACCGCCTACACGGTCAGGGGTGAACAGGTGAACGACTGGGTCGATGTGTGCGCGTTCTGGGACGAGGCGGAACCGGTGTATGAAACCATGCCGGGGTGGAAGCGGCCGATCGGGGAAGTGCGGAGATTTACAGACCTGCCCGCGGAAACACAGGCATATGTGAAACGGCTGCAGGAGGTCGCGGGCGTGGAGTTTTCCTGGGTTTCGGTGGGGCCGAAGCGGTCTGAAACGATCGTCATGTAAGATGCCGGAATATTTTTTTTCGGTTGACATTGGTCGTGAATATTGTTATAATGATTGCTCGAAAATCGAGGGTGTAGCTCAGATGGTAGAGCAATCCCGATGTATCGGGATGGGTCCTGGGCAGCACGTTCGGCTGTTCTTAACATATACGCAGTACACACACGAGGGTGTAGCTCAGCTGGTAGAGCAATCCCGATGTATCGGGATGGGTCCTGGGCAGCACATTCGGCTGTTCTCAACATATACGCAGTACACACGAGGGTGTAGCTCAGCTGGTAGAGCAACGGCCTTTTAAGCCGTGGGTCCTGGGTTCGAGCCCCAGCACCCTCACGAAGTAGCGCGCCTATAGCTCAATTGGCAGAGCAACGGACTCTTAATCCGTAGGTTCGGGGTTCGATTCCCTGTGGGCGCACCATCTAGAATAAGCCCCTTCATTTTGGGGCTTATTTTTTGTTTCTGTTCGATTGAAAAAGACCACGGTGAAGCAGTGGTCTTTTTCTTAAACTCATCGGTCAGGCTGACGCCTGCCCTGCGCCGCCTGACGGCGGCTTTCGTCCGCCTTCGGCGTCCGCCGTTTGGTCCCTGTGGGCGCACAAACGAAGACCCTGACAAGGTCAGAGACCCTGTCAGGGTCTTTCTTGTCACATTTTTCTTGCTATTGGCAAAAATAATAGCTATGTTATGCGGTGCCGGAAGCACGATACAGAGCATTTCAGCCTTCCGCACCCGGGCAGCTCAGCCTGTTCATAGCGAGAATCCTTAATGATACGATTCGGGGTTCGGCTGTCCGATGACGCAGCATATGATGAATTTTATCGAAAACTCCTCATAGTGAGGAGTTTTTTTTTACAGGCCCGGTTCCGGATTCGCCGGAACGGGACGTCTGCCGGGCAGGCGGAAAGAAGAGGATGACGACGGGGGCTCCGGCTCCTGAAAATGATATGACCCCACAGGTCCTGAGCATTGTTACACTCCGATTTTTATTCCCGACTACATCGTGAATAGGCATGACCCGGAACCATACCGGAACGCCGAACCCGGCCTTCCGGATACGTATAAAGGAGTACACGAATGAGATTTACCCAATTTGCCCTTGATTCCCGCATTCAGATGGGCATCAACCACGCGGGCTTCAAGACCCCCACCCCCATTCAGCAGGAAGCCATTCCCGTTGCCCTGGAGGGCCGTGATCTGCTGGGCATGGCCCAGACCGGCACCGGCAAAACGGCGGCTTTCATGCTGCCCATTCTCAACACCATGCTGACCGGCCCCAGGGGCCGGGTGCGGGCCCTGATTCTGGCCCCGACCAGGGAACTGGCCCAGCAGATCTACGAAGAAGGAAGAGTGCTGGCCAAGCACACGAATATCCGCTTCCTCACCATTTACGGCGGGGTCAGCAAACGCCCGCAGTATGAAGCCCTGAGGCGGGGAGTGGAAGTGATCGTTGCCTGTCCGGGCCGGCTGCTCGACCTCATGAACGAGGGCGTC
This sequence comes from bacterium, assembly GCA_016934955.1. GTDB lineage: Bacteria > Zhuqueibacterota > QNDG01 > QNDG01 > JAGLOF01 > JAFGRY01. The sequence goes on from JAFGRY010000006.1 coordinate 15,236, forward strand.
GTCAATCTTTCCCGCATCGAAATACTGGTGATGGACGAAGCGGACCGCATGTGCGATATGGGCTTTCTGCCCGATATCAAGCGGATCCTGAAGGCGCTGCCTGCCAAACGGCAGACCCTCTTTTTCTCGGCCACCATGCCGAAAGAGATCCGTGACCTGGCGGACACGATGCTGCGGAATCCTGAAACGGTGCAGATCGGGCACCAGGCGCCGGCCGCCACCGTTTCCCACGCGCTCTACCCGGTCACGCCTGAACTGAAAAAACCGCTGCTGTTCGAACTGCTGAGGCAGACCGACACCGGCCGGGTGCTGATCTTCACGAGAACCAAGCACCGGGCAAAGAGCCTCTCCCGGCAGCTGGCCGCGAAAAAATACCGTGTTTCGGCCCTGGAGGGCAACATGGCGCAGAACAAACGCCAGGAAGCGATCAACGGCTTCCGCCGCGGCATGTATGATGTGCTGGTGGCCACCGACATCGCGGCCCGGGGTATCGATGTGTCCGAAGTGACGCATGTGATCAATTTCGACATGCCCGACACCGTGGACGCCTACACGCACCGGATCGGGCGAACCGGCCGGGCCCTGAAAACCGGTGACGCCCTGACCCTTGCTGTCGCGGAAGACGCGCCCGTGGTGCGGCGCATCGAACAGGTATTGGGATCTCCTATTTCCCGAGAGCGGCTGGAAGGGTTCAATTACGGCGATTTCGATCCTCATCACCAGGCCGTCGTGCACCAGGCGAACACCGCGCGGAACCGGAGACGGCCCCAGCGCCGCATGAGACGGTCCGCCTGACATTACCAGACCCTGACAGGGGTGTGCCCCTGTCAGGGTCTTTAAATTTCCCCTTGCTCTTGTTTTCCATCTTTCTTACATTTTTACATCTTCTTTAATTTCCCACATCCATTCATCTTTCCAGGGAGGCATCAATGAACAGAAGCAAACTGTTTCTCACGGTGTTGGTAATGGTCTGTCTGGGCGGCATGCTGCACGCTCAGGAACCGGTCCATCTCTTCCAGGCATTTCAGTATGACGCCCCCATTGCCGGCGGCATCTATGGTGAAGGCGGACTGCTCTACGTCAATTACACCGACGCCGATGTGTCGGAAACCATTATCGCGGCCAGGGGAGGCATTCCCTTCGGGAAAAAGATGGAACTGATCGCCCAGCTCGCCTACGTCAATATCACTCCGAAAAACTGGGACGCCATGAACGGCATGGCCGACATCGGCGTATACGGCCGCTACAATTTTTATAAAAAGGGATCAACCGCCATTTCCGCGGGCCCGTTCCTGACCCTGCCCATCGGGTCGGAAGACGTGGGCCAGGGCAATCTCAACTACGGCGCCTACGCCGCGGCGAGGCACGGCCTGAGAAACGGCATTCAGTTCACCGCCAATATCGGCATCGAGTTTTATGAAACCTGGGAGTGGCATGTCGGAGGAATAGAAGAGACCTACACCAATCAGCTTCTGCTCGGTTTCGGCACCATAGTTCCCATCGGCAAGAAAACCCACATCGTGGGTGAGTTTTTCATGAAAGACGACATGGATTATTCCGTGCTCAGCTGCGGGGTTGACCAGAAGCTGGGCCCCGGCCACCTGCGGGTCGGCATCGGCATCGGCCTGGATGACGGCGCTCCCGACCTGATGGTTGCGGGCTGTTACGGTATGGCGATTTAGGAAACGGGCAGCCGCGGGGAAAGGGCGCGCCCCTTTCTCCGCGGCGAATCGATCGCCATGAACCGAATTATAGACTGGTTCCGCCGGGAAGAGACGCGCACCTCGTCAATGATCACCCTTTTCGTGGTCAATCTGTTTCCCATATTCGGCGTGCTCTACTGGGGCTGGGACGTGTTCCCGATCATGCTGCTCTACTGGTCGGAGAACGTGATCATCGGCGTGTTCAATATATTCCGCATGCTCTTCGCTCATCCTGATGAATCCGAGGGCTGCATGAAGTATTTTCTCATTCCCTTCTTCGCGGTGCATTACGGCATGTTCACCCTGGTGCACGGGTTCTTCGTCGTCATGCTGTTCGGGGGGGACGGGGGCCTGATGTCCAAGGGCGGCGACCCCAGCCCGGCGCTGATGCTGCAGATGATCCTGGAAAACAACCTTGTCTATGCCGTTATCGCACTTTTTTTAAGTCATGGATATTCATTCGTTAAAAACTACCTCGGGCACGGGGAGTACCGGCGGACCACGCTGCAATCCCTGATGTTCCGGCCCTACAGCCGTGTGGTCATTCTGCATCTGACACTGATCTTCGGCGCGTTTCTCATCGTCGTTCTGAAACTGCCGCTTGCCGGGCTTATTCTCTTTATCGTTCTGAAAATCATCATTGACCTCATTGCTCATACCCGGGAACACCGCAGGGCGTAGTGAATCCTGCCGCGGACTGTCAGCGGTCCCGGTTTACCATAGAAAAAGGAGCAGATATGTCTGGAAAGAACAGCGGCGGCGCCGGTCTTAAAAAGAGGCACCGCGTGCTCAAAGGCGTACTGATCACCCTGGCGGTTATCGTCATTCTCATCGCCGCGGCCGCCGCCTATGTGATCCTGAACCTTAATTCGGTTGTCAAAACGGCCATCGAGAGATACGGATCGGAGGCGACGCAGACGGCGGTGCGGGTGGAGAAGGTCGATCTCAAGCTGCTGAAAGGGTTCTGCGGCATCGGCGGGCTGACCGTCGCCAATCCGCCGGGGTTCGGCATGGAGCACTGTTTCAGCCTGGGAGAGGTGCGGGCCGATCTCGATCTCGCCTCGCTGGCCGGCGATGCCGTCCGTATCGAAGAGATCACCGTACGGTCGCTAAAGGTGTTCATCGAGGTGAACAAAGACAACAGGAACAACCTCAACGAATTGCGAAAAAACCTGCCCGAACCGGCCGCGGAAACCGCCGGCGCGGAAGCAGACCCGGACACCGCCGCCGCGGGCAGGGCTCCCCGGCTGCGCATCGATCACATCCTCTTCGAGGGAGGAAATATCTCGGCCCTGATCGTGCCGCTGAAAGACAAGACCTACAGTCTCGATATGCCGACGATCGAGCTGAAGAACCTGCAGGGCACGCCTGATCAGATCACTTCCCAGATCATCCGCAAGCTCTCGAAACAGGCCGAGGCCGAGCTGAAAAAGCAGGGCATCGACTACCTGCAGGAGAAGTACGGCGACCAGGCGGAAAAGAAGGTTAAAAAAGAAGCGAAGAAGCTGGAGAAGGAACTGAAGGAGCGGTTGAAGCTGTAGAACAAGCAGACAGGGCCCTGCCGGCCTGCCCTGAAAGGGCCAACGAAGAACACGGAAAGAACGAAAAAAAACAGAGCAGGAGAGCAGAAAGGAGAGCCGCGTTAGCGACGCTTGCTCCCTTGAAAAAGGATAAGGGATACTGTCCCCCCAGACCCACCCTGATTTTTCTTTGCGTGCTCTGCGGTCCTCTGTGTTTCCGCTTTTTGCTTGTTGAATAAACCAATGGTAATGTTCTGGAGGGAATGTAGAATGAAACCCGAGAAATGGTTAACATGTATCCCGGTGATCATGGGGCTATTGCTTCTCTCGTTTGTTATCTGGTCGGGATGTGGAAAAAACAGTACGGGAAGCGATGACAGTGGCAGGAAAGATCTGGCGCTGGTGCGTTTCGATGAGGTTGTGCAAACAGCTGGAAGCGACCTTCCCGAGGATGCGGTGCTGGTCTGGGTGTCTGCGGATGAGGTTGACGCGGAGGGGAAATCACGTGTGTGGATCTACGTGTACTATTCCCCCGGGGAAGATGAATACTATCAGTATGAATCTTCTGAAAACGGAGTAAGTAGTTCAGATCTCACTGTCGATCCGGCCGAGCTCAGCGGCACGGCGCTGCCTGATACGATTATCGACAGCAATGTTGCCATTGCGCTTTCCGAGGCCAACGGCGGTACGACATTCAGAAACACCTATTCCGGCACGACCATGCAGCTGAGTCTGCTGATGGTCGATACCACCGGATTCGGATCGGGGACAGCGAAAGCGGCAGCCCGTGGAGGTACCGTCGATCTGCTGCCGGTGTGGGAATGCTGGTATATCGCCCCCGATGCCGAGGCAGTGGCCCTGGTAAACGGACACAGCGGTGAATTTATCCAGTTTCTGTTGCTGTTCGAGCGGGAAGCGGTCACGGCAAGGGATGGATGGAATAACGCGAGAAAGAGATATGCCGAGGCGGCGAACGGCACGCTTGTCTGGATCGGCACCAACGGTGTACCGGCCAACGGGATCAATATGCGCTGGGTGTATGCCTACAAGACAGCTTCGAAACTGCGTTATATCGATTGGGATGACGGGATGCTGCAGGAACCTCACGACCCTGTGGGAGGAGAGGTGACATATAGCTGGCCGGCGGTGCCCTCAGGCTGGCTCAACAGCGATGCGATCATGGCCGTCGCCGAGAGCAACGGCGGGGCTTCTTACAGGGCAGCACATCCTTCCGTAGATGTCGAGATGTATCTTTTCCCGGCCGGCAAGACAGATACGCAACGTCCAGTCGCTGTCTGGGGGGTGTTTTACGGAATCACTCCCATGCAGGGTTTGGGGTTTGAAATCAATGCACTCACCGGTGAGATGATCAACAGCCAGATTTTCTGAACATCAGTTTCGAAATGTTCCCCGACACATTTTTTCTGCCGAAATAAGGAGATTTGTTTATGAAAAAACAGACATGGCTCAAAATCGTGAACCCGGTGCTGTTTCTTGCCTTCCTGGGCGCGGCGATTGCGATCACTCTCTATCGCTACGGCCCGGAATCGCTGCAGGGAAGCCACGACATCTATGAAGTGCACGAAACATCAGGCATCGTTTTCATCTGTCTGGCGGTGATCCACATCATCCTCAATTTCAGCTGGATCGTCGTCACCTATTTTAAAAGGAGAAAGAAATGAAACGCATCACCATCATGAGCGCTGTTCTGCTGCTTCTGGCGCTGGCGGTGTCTTACGCGCACGCTCCCGCGAAGATCGATCTCACCTTTGACGCTGAAACGCACCTGCTCAGCGTGGCGTTTATGCACGCGGTGCGCAATCCCGCCGATCATTTCATCGACAGGGTCGTCATCAGTCTCAACGGGGAAGAGATCATCACCCAGCGGGCCAATCTGCAGGAGTCGGAAAAAGGAGGGGCGTTCGTCTACAAGATCTTCCAGGCAAAGCCCGGCGATACGCTGGAAGTGACGCTCGAATGTGTTAAGGGCGGGAAGATGAAAAAGACGCTGGAGATTAAGGAATAGAGCAGACAGGAGACAGCAGACAGGAGACCGGAGACCGGAAGGAGACAGGACCCTGCCACACCACCCGAAGAGTGCCAACGAAATAACCGAAAAGAACGAAAAAGACAGAGCGAGCGACAGCGTGCTCTTATTCCCTGATTTTCCTCCGCGTGCTCTGCGGTCCTCCGCGCTCTCTGCGTTGACGCTTTTTGAGGGGCTGGGCGGGTAAAAGATAGAACGTGAGAGCGAAAGAGCGAAAGAACGAAAGAATACGGTCCGTGTTACACGATACACCTGTCAGGAAAGGAGTCCACATATGAAGGTGAAATGCATGCCACTGATCGTCCTGGTGATGATGTCGGCCGATCTGTTTGCCGCGCGGGGCAGTGTGTTCAATCTTACCTCGCCCACCACTCTGGATCTGCATACGCTCAATTTCACCATCAAGCACCGTTTTTACGGCGATTTCACCGACGATCCCTTCCAGAATTTCTTCGGGCTCGATGCCGGGGCGAATGTGCAGCTCGGTCTGCGGTTTCAGCCGCTGCAGCATCTCGAGCTCTACACCTCATATACCCGCATGAGAAAAGAGAAAACTCTCGGCCTTTCCTACGCGTACGCGCCCCGGTCGCTGCCCCTGACCGCCCAGGTCGATCTGGAGTATTTCAGCTTCGAAGACCTTTTTCTCGAAGAGACCACCCGCTCGAACATCATGGCGCTGCTGTCGCTGCAGAACCGGCCCCTTGCGGACCGCGTCACTATTACGCTCAATGCCGGGTACGACGGGTATTTCGAGCGGCTGGTCACCGGATTCGGGCTCACGTGCACCCTGCTGAAGGACTGGTGGCTCTTTGACCAGGTGGCGCTGGTGGGTGAGTGGTACCCCGCACCCGACCGGAAGAACATCGACGCTGATCTCATCGGCAATTACGGTGATACCGATGCGGCTGCGGCCGGCATCAGAATGGATACCTACGGGCATCGGTTTTTGCTGCTGATCACGAACAGTGACGAGCTGCATGCGCGTCACCTGAGCCGCGGGATCGCCGGTGACACCTACTGGCGCATTGGATTCAATATCGAGCGCAGATTGTCGTTATAGGAGACGGCTATAAGGAAGTATAGCCGCGTTAGCGACGCGTGCTCCCATGAAAAAGGTACAAGGATAATATCTGAGGCTCCCGCCCCGGAATATTGGCAACCGCCAGAAGGGTTATGTGAATCTGCAGAGGCGCGCGATTGTGCGCCTCTTTTTTTTCAAGATTATGCAAGCCAACCCAAAACAGGTAAAGACCATAAAGGAGACGCAAAGAACGCCAGGGACGAATGAATGTGATCACCAGGCACTCAAAATTTCAACATACCATACGGAAAAGACAGAATGTGAGAGGGTGAGAAGGCAACGACTTCCACCCACCATTTTTTACTCTGCGGTGTGCAGGCTCTTTCTTCACCTACTGCATAAACAGCATCTTAATGGACTGGCTGCCGCCTTCCGTAACCAGCCGGCAGATGTAGACGCCGCTGGGCAGACCGGCGGCGTTCCAGGTCATCTGATATGAACCGGCGGGCTGCTGTTTGTCCAGCAACGTCACTATCTCTTCTCCCAAAGCACTGTACACTCTCAGAGTGACCTTGCCCTGCCGGGGAACCCGGTACGAGATATTCGTGACCGGGTTAAACGGATTGGGATAGTTCTGAATCAGCCGAAGGTTGTCCGGCGCAAAAGAGAGGAATTCATCTTCTTCGACCGGCGTCGCGGCGCCTGTATATTTGAGAATGGTGCCGCTGTTTCCCACGGCCCAGGCATAGAGATCGGTATCGACAGTGTAAAAATCGATATCTCTCAGGGCGTCATCAGCGTCTGTCTCCCACACCCAGGTGTCCCCCCGGTCCGCTGAAGAGTAGATCGCGTCCGCCAGCAGCATCCAGTAGCGGTTGTCGAAGAAATTCAGGAACATGATGGTATTGTCCGCGGCAGGCGGTATTTCGGCCCAGTCCCCGCCGTGGTTGAGCGAGCGGAACAGACGGAACTCGCTCACGGCTCCGGCCAGGACGGTCCCGTGGCCGTCCATGGCGGCAGTTCGTAATACCGGCAAATTATCCGCATTGACATAGCTGCTGTGCCAGTTCTGTCCGCAGTCCGCCGTCCAGGTGAACCATCCCTGATCAGAGAGATAACTGAGGTGTCCGGCATGGTCCGCGTAATAGCCCATGTTTCCGTAGCAGAATTCACCGCTGCCTCCGGCGGGGGCATTCCCGCAGGGGTTCCAGGTGAGGCCTCCGTCAGCGGTGCGCAGAACAAACCATTTCTCTTCGATGACATCCCCCAGAGCGAACCCGTTCATTTGATCGAACATGACAATCGCATTGATAAATGTATCTGTATGGTGCACTTCGCTCCAGGCGGCGCCGCCGTTGGTCGTGCGGAAAATATACGACTCATACACCCCCGAAGCATTTACCACGGGATTGTATCCTGCTGCCAGGGCCGTGTTCGCGCTCACGGCCTGAATGCTGCTGAAGCGGAGGGTGTCGAGCACCCCGGCGACATTGGTCCAGGCAGCGCCCCCGTCGTCCGTCCTGAGGATGCAGTTGTAGCCGGAGATCCAGACATCCTGATCGGAAACAACTGAAACAGAGGTCAGGCGTTCGCTGACCCCCGAGGCCTGGATCGTCCAGCCTGTTGCCAGAGGGACAGTAATGAGGGAACTGCCGTCACAGGCGGTGTTGTTGTTCTCATTGCTTTCACTGACCTGACCGTTCGCATCGGCAATGGCGCCAAGATAGTACTCCCCGGGGGGGATGCCCGCGATAGAGACCGGTCCTGATCCCATATAGCGTGTTTCTCCGGCAGCCAGGGTTCCGCTGATATTCCAGGTCAGAATGTGATGATCGGCAGTAGAAACAGTCTGATCCGGCGAAAGACAAAATGTTACTTTGCTCTCACCGGCAGGGCCATCACCCTGGTTTTTTACCGTGCACTGAAAACCGATCTCCGGGCCTTCATTATCCACAACCGACAGGGATTGAATGATCAGGTCAGGTTCAGTCAGCGGACCGGATAAAGTCCATGAACAAATCCTCCAATTATTATTATTTTCATTTAATTCGGCGATATTATCCTGGTAATCAATAATAAAGCCGATGGAGTATGAATGAGGCCCCGCCGGCAGGGGGGGAGTTGATGTGACCGGTTCGTTTAAATCGATCGTTAATTGTTCGATGCAATCCTGACCGACAGCCAGCGGATCAATCAGGTCAACACCGATCAGATAGTCGGCAGTCGTGATGTCCGTATCGTCCGACAGGTACCAACCCAGATAACAGGCGCCGGCGTCTGCGCTCCCCCAATTTCTGGGGAATGCGGACAAAATCAGCGTTTGCGGACCGATAGTACTGTAAGCCCACCCCATAGAACCGAGATCCGGCGCCGGAGGCGGCCGGTCAAAGGAAATTGAAGGAGTAAATGCAAGGGAATTATTTCCTTCATTGTGATCAGAAAAATAATTATTATAATCTATGATAAAACCGACATAATAGGTATGTGTGCCTTCCGGTAATGGGGGGGTTGCCAGGACAGCTGCGAGATAGAATTCTAATTCCCGGTCGAAATACACTCCGGGGTCCAATGCAGGTAACAAATACGTACCAATTCGATAGTCCGAAGATGAAATGACAGCATCGGAAGATAAATAATAGCCAACAAAAACACCGGGCGCTGCGTTAACACCTTCGTTTATAACTCTGATATCGATACTCAGAAACGGATCAGTAAAAGCATAACTGCAATTCGCCGGAACCGATGTCAGGTCCACAAATCCCGAATAACCGATCATCGGACTGGTCCAGACATAATCATTGTTATGTTCAATATCCTCTGTCACCTGATGGTTGAAATCAACGATAATGCCCGCGTAATAGGTTCCTGCAGGCAGCCCGGACACGGTGGTTAAATCAACGGAAATTGCCTCGTCACTGCCGGTATAGGGGTAAAGAAAGGGAATGTCATCTGTCCCCACAAGATAATCCGAAACCGTCACGGTGGCATCCGTGGACAGATAATAGCCCAGGCCGCAGGCGCCGCTGCTGGTGGTGCCGTAATTGGCCACGGTCACGCTGATGTTCAGCACAGGATCGGCCCAGGAACAGGACAGGGATGCAGTCACCGGTGTCAGATCAGGGCCGGGATTGAGGGCCGCTTCCGCTTCGGGTGAGCGGCCGGCCGGCCGGTCCAGTGCAACAATGGTGGAGATGTCAGACTCGTTTCCTGACTCCTCGGTCCGCCGGCCTGACGGCAGGGCAAGGGGATGGCCGCTGATTGAACCGGCGGGCAGAGGTGTTCGGGGCGTTCCCGGGCTGTCCTGCACATTCTGTACGGTGATATTCCCCTTTTCATCTACGACGATCTTTGCCAGGGCCGTGCCGGTCTGGGCGGAAATGTCTGCCCGCGCATAAAGAAGGAAAATCACAGCTGCTGGCAGCAGATATCTTTTCATGGGTACGACTCCTGATTTAGCCATTTTTTTTAATTGTTTTGAATGGAACTATGATACGTCATGTTCTTCTTGATTGCGTGCACAGCAAAGCTGCGGTGAAACAACAAGGATAACACCGGATTTTTTAAATTCCACACAGAGGTCGGGAAGAAAACGTATAAACAGCGGTGAGATTCAGATTCAGCGGGAGAATCCGGGTGAAGAAAAAGCGCCTTTACGTGCTAATTGAGCGTGAACAGCCGGGAAAGAAAATTTTCTTTTATTAGGGAATGAATGTAAATATATCGATTCTTACCTGCTTTGTCAAGAAGTTAGTGAGGACCGGGAGAGAAGGAAAATCATCCTCGACACCCCGCAATCGGCGAACTTTGCGACGGAAGGAGCGAGAAAAACAGGAGGCAGGAAGCAGGAGGCCGGCGACAGAACCCGTTAACCTTTCAACCCATGAACCCATGAACCTGTCAACCCGGGGGAGATGATCTCTCAGCTGCGCCGGTCTCCTGCCTTCTATCTCCGTTTATCGTACCGCCTCCAGCACATCCGTATACAGATAATGACACGCATCCCCCATGTGCTCGTCCATTGAGCCCGCCGTGGTCACCACCACCATGTCATATTCGGGAATGACGAAGATGAACTGCCCCATGTAGCCCTTGGCCGCGAACACGGGATACCCGCCCGCGCCCGCGGGATCGGGTTTCATGATCCACCAGAGGTAGCCGTAACCGGTGTCCGGGGGGCGGTCGAAGGGGCGTAGGTCAACCTGTTCGGTGAATGAGTCTCTCACCCACTGTTCGGGCACGAGCTGCCCGCCGTTCCAGCGGCCGTCGCGCAGGTAGAGCAGGCCGAAGCGGGCCATGTCCCGGGAGGTGAGAAAGAGCCCGCCTCCCGTGTGGGGGTGGCCCTCCCGGTTGCGGAACCAGCGGGTTTTCGATATTCCCAGTGCTGGAAAGAGGTATGTGTCCGCGTACCTGTCGGCATGCAGGCCGGTCGCCCGCTGCAGTATGGCCGACATGAGGATCACCCCGCCGCTGTCGTACTGGAAGTGCTCGCCGGGCTTGCGGATCATGGGACGGTCCAGGTAAAAAGTATCCCAGCCGGTGGGGGTCTCGTTGAGGAGGTAGTGGGGCGAACCGGGGCCGCGCTCGTGGTAGTCGTTGCCGCTGCGCATGGTGAGAATGTGCCTGAGCCTGATGGATCTCTTCCGCTCGTCCAGGTTCTTCGGTTCATAGCCGGGAAAATAGTCGAGAATGGGCGTCTCGACGCCGGTGATGTCGCCCCGGGCGATGGCGATGCCGATCATGGCCGAAGTAACGCTTTTGGACACGGACTGGAGCGTGTGGAGCGAGTCCGGGTGGCCGGTGCGGAAATATTTCTCCCAGACAAGCACGCCGTGACGCACCACCAGCAGGCTGTGGGCCTCGCCGTATTCACCCTCGGCCAGTTTTTCGGTGAGCGCGGCCAGGGGCGCGCTGTCGAGCCCCTGCGATTCGGGCGTGCCGGTGGACCAGTCGGGCACGGGCCAGATCTCCTGGGCCGAAAGGCGCAGGACGAGGACGAAAAGAACGGCTATGGCTTTTTTCATGGGAGCCTCGATTGGTTTGTTCGGGAGTTACTTATTATACGGGTTTACGGGGATAATCCCTTCGGGTTTTGTAACCAGGAAGTGTTTCTGGATTCGCCCGGGATTTTGTATTTTGGGACATTCGGGGAACATCTGTCTTGAACAGGATTCTCTCGATTAAAGGATGAGCAGGATTATGAATCGTGGCACTGATTAAATCTTGCCAATCCTTTAATCTGTCTTGAACAGGATTCTCTCGATTAAAGGATGAGCAGGATTATGAATCGTAGTACGGATTGAATCATGCCAATCCGTTAATCTGTCTTGAACAGGATTCTCCCGATTAAAGGATGAACATGATTATGAATCGTGGCACGGATTAAATCCTGCCAATCCCTTAATCATGTGAATCCCGGTTCAGACAATGGGGGGGGATACAATACCGTACAACACTATCAGTATCCCCGATTCCCTGCGTAATCGGCGAATCTGTCTTGAACAGGATTGTCCCGATTAAGGGATTAACAGGATTATGAATCGTGGCACGGATTGAATCATGTAAATCCTTTAATCTGTCTTGAACAGGATTCTCTCGATTAAGGGATTAACAGGATTATGAATCGTGGCA
>JAFGRY010000007.1 GCA_016934955.1 bacterium
AATTCAACGCAGAGCACGCCGAGGGCCGCGGAGCACGCAGGAAGATAGAATCAGGGAGGTGTGGTTTTTAAATCCGTATTCAGTTTTTCCTGCGCTCTCTGCGTTGTCTCTGCGACCTCTGCGTTTTCTCTTCCCGCGCCCTCTGCCTCCTTCGCGCTCTCACTGTCCGGATTTGTAAACAACTTTCTCTTTCTTTTCGCCCCGCTGTATTGTATGTTATGGAATATGTCCGGATGACCGCAGTGGCCGGGAAATGGCCGGAGAATCGTCAGTTCTGTCAGAATCAGACCGGATGTCTGTTCTTTGACAATTATGTTACCAAAGGAAAATATAAAGAAAATTCTTTGAAAATACCGGGTTAGCCGATGGACAAAATCCGGCCGCTGTTGTGGCATGCCGATTGCGCTACAGATATGCTAACAGAAAATGGATCCATGCGGTGAGGAATATGGCACCAATGCCCCGGTTGACCCTGATTTCATACATGTTCGTATGCTTTTTCATGCTGCAAGGCATACCATCCGCGGCCGCCCAGACCGTGTCCATTGCCTGGGACGCCAGCCCGGAACCGGATGTGACCGGTTACAAACTCTATTACGGGAACTCCTCGCGCAGCTACCATTCAATCATCACCATCGGCAACCGCACCGAGTACACATTCGGCGATCTTACCGGGATGGAGATTGTCTACGTTGCCGTTACCGCTGTTGATATGGCGGGCAACGAGAGCGATTACTCCGAGGAACTGGCCCTGGAGATGAAAAAAGTCGCGGCCCTATTCCGGCTGGGAGACGCGTATCCCAATCCGTTCAATCCCGATACGAGAATCCCCTATTACCTTCCTTCCGACATGCAAATCGATCTGCGGGTGTATGATCTGCTCGGGAGGCAGGTGGCCGTGCTCGAGAAAGGGCCGCGCCCGGCGGGAGCGTATGTCTCGGTATGGGACGGGAAAGACGGTGCCGGCAGACCCGTCGCCAACGGACCCTACTTCATCAGGCTGCGGGTCGGCGATTTCAGCATGGGAAAGCGGGTTCTTCTGCTAAAATAAAAAACACTTGCCTCTTATTAATCAATATAATTATATTACTAAACCAGCGCATAACGAATTCCGCCCCGGGGACCGTACCACCTTATCCGTAATATACCTGAAGGCGGACGCAGCGCGTGCCCGGCGACGCGTAAACGGTATGCCGCCGCCATAATATATACATCAGTACAGTATACGATCAAACCACCCTGTCATTAGCCTGAGAGACTGCCATGAACAGATTTCACGCACTATTTCTCGCCGCCTATAAATATATCATTATCATGGCGGTTCTGGTGCTTGTCTTTTTCGTCATCAGACGACTGAACTCCAGTGAGGAAGAGCAGAAAATTGAATTCACGACCGAGCAGTCGGAAGAGAGCCGCCCCATCAGCGTGGGAGGCGAACGAGCGTTTGTCGGCGATCTGGTGATCCGGGTCTCGGCAACGGGAATCGCCGGCGCCGCCGGCGTAGTCGATATTACCCCTGAGGTGAGCGGCCGCATCCTGGAGGTGACGGCCCGAGAGGGTGATTATGTGAAGAAAGGCGATCCCATCTTCACGATCGACGACACCCGCTACTGGCTCTCCTACGAGGATGCCCGGGACAACGTTCGCTCCGCCCAGGCCGTGTTCGTCGATCAGCTCTTTACCAAATACGGATCGGGTGAGAACGGCGCCTCCCGGGAACAGGGGACAAAACTCTGGTACGAAACCCAGAACGAAGCCGATTTCAAAGAGGCCGAGCGCAGGTTACGCGAGGGAAAGATCAGTGAAGAGGAATTCGCGGAGGCCCGGCTGTTCTATGAAACGGCAAAAGAGTTCGCGGGTCAGAACCGGGAAGACCGGGTGATGGTGCGCAGCGGCCTGGCAAAAGCCCTGATCGCCGAGAAACGGGCCCGCATCGATCTCGATGCCACTGTTGTCCGGGCGCCGTTCAGCGGCATACTCGGAGATCAGGAGATCTGCGCCGGGCAGTACATTGCGGCAGGAACCCCCTGCTTCAAGCTTGTCGACCTTTCCGTCATGCACGTGGAGGCCGGCTGCCTGGAAAGCGAGATCAAGGATATTCAGGCGGGCAGAACGGCGGAGGTGAGCTTCTCGGGATTTCCCGGGGAATCATTCACCGGGACCGTCATGTCGATAAACCCCCTCGTCGATCCCGAATCCAAAACCTGCCGGGTAACGGTCGCGGTTGCCAATCCCGGCAACAGAATCAAGGCGGGAATGTTCGCGTTCGTAAAACTCGAGGCGACCATTCTCAAGGACCGGCTGCTGGTGCCGCGGGAGGCGATCCTGGTGCGCAATGAACGGGACCTGCTGTTCATCGCCAGGAACGGCAAGGCGGTCTGGGATTATGTCGACCTGGGCCGCAGCAATGAGACCTACTATGAAATACTCGGCGATCAGTACCAGCTGGCGGCCGGCGACACGGTGCTCACCGAAAATCATTACACCATGTATCACGACGCGCTGATCACGGTGGTCGATCAGTAACTTCCTCACGGTTTCCGCATTCCTTCCCGGCCGAACGCGTGCGGGGAGGACGTGCTACTAGCATAAGGAACCCATCCATTCATGCAGCTGGTAAAACTCGTTGTCAAACGTCCGGTGGCGGTGGTGATGTTCTATCTGGGAATTCTGCTGCTGGGATTCGTATCGCTGAGCCGTCTTTCCGTTGACCTGCTGCCCGATCTCAGCTACCCGAAACTGACGGTTCGCACCATCTACCGTGACGCCGTGCCCGAAGAAGTGGAACGGATCATCACCGAGCCGGTGGAACAGGCGGTGGCCACCGTTCCCGGTATTCGTACCATCCGTTCCATCTCCAAAGAGGGGCTCTCCATTGTCATCATCGAGTTCGCCTGGGGGCGGGACATGGATTTCGCGGCCCTGCATGTGCGGGAAAAACTGGACGCCATCGGTCGCAGCCTTCCCGATGACGCCGACCGCCCGGCGATCATCAGGCTCGATCCTTCCTCGCGCCCGGTGATGGCGGTTTCGGCTTCGGGCAGAGAACTGGCGGCGCTGAAAGAGCTCTGCCGGAATGTGTTCAAGCGGCGGCTGGAACAGATCGACGGTATCGCCCAGGCAATGGTGGTGGGCGGACGGGAGCGGGAGATCGAAGTGACCGTAGACCGGTCGCGGCTGGAAACCCTGGGGGTGACCATCGCGCAGATGTCCCAGGCGATCGGCGCCGCCAATGTGGACATGCCCGGCGGGACGATTCTCAAGGGGAGGTTCCGTTTTTCACTGCGCACCCTGGGCGCTTTTCAGAGCCTTCAGGACATCGAGAATGTGGTCATCAGCAGAAAGCCCTCCGGGGCGGTCGTCTTTCTCAAGGATGTGGCGAGTGTCTCGATGGGGTTCGAGGACCGGGAGAACATTACCCGCTACAACGGCGAAGAGAGCATCGGACTGCTGCTGCGCAAGGAGTCCGGGACCAATACAGTGCGGGTTTCCCGGGCCGTGCGGGAAGTGCTGGACGAGCTGCGCTATCAGTATCCCACGGTCTCCATCGTGCTCGCCTACGACCAGGCGGAGTTCATCTCCCAGGCGATCAGCAACGTCATACAGGCGATCGCCCTGGGGGGCGTGCTCGCGTTCCTCGTGCTGTTTCTTTTTCTGCATGAGATGCGCAATCCCCTGAGTATCTCGGTGGCGATCCCCATTTCGATAATCGCCACCTTCATCCTCATGCATTTTTCGGGCGTGACCCTGAACCTCATGTCCCTGGGCGGACTCGCACTGGGGGTGGGTATGCTGGTGGACTGCTCCATTGTCGTGCTCGAGAATATTTTCCGGCACCGGGAGGAAGGGTCATCGATCACCGACGCGGCCGTAACCGGCACCAGCGAGGTCGCCATGGCCGTCACCGCTTCCACCTTCACGACCATTGCCGTCTTTCTGCCGGTACTCTACGTGAAAGGCGTGGCGGGCCAGCTGTTTCGGGATCAGGCACTTACCGTGACGTTCGCCCTTACCGCGTCCCTGATCACATCGCTGACTCTGCTGCCGATACTGGCCTCGAAATTCAAGGGTCACGGGTACCATATCCATCCGGATGAATCGTTCGATCCCCCGGGCCGGGGAGTGCCGTTCTACGCGAAAAAACCGCTTGTCTGGCTGCTGCTCCCCTTCCGGCTGCTGCTCGGGTATCTCTGGAAAGGATTGGCGTTCATCGGCTCCGTGTTCGCCTCGGAGGCCGTGAAGCTGTATAGAGCGGTTTCAGAACTCGGCAGGCGGCTGCTGCGGCCCGTCTTTGAACGGGTCGACGCGGCGCTTGAAAAACTGATGCAGCGGTATGAAGGGCTGCTGGCCGCGGCGCTGGATAACCGCAGGGGGGCCCTGGGCATTATCGTGCTGCTGGCGCTGGTCACCGCGGGGGCGTTTCTGCTGCTGCCGCGGGAACTGATGCCCCGGGTGGATCAGGGGGAATTTTCCATTCATCTGCAGCTGCCGCCAGAAACATCCCTGGAAGGGACATCTGCGGCGGTTACCGTTATCGAGAAGGCGGCGCTGGCCCGCGGCGATGTGCTCGATGTATTTGCGAATATCGGCCTTCTGAGCAGCAGCGTCGCGGGTGAATCCGATGATTCGGGGCTGAACACGGCCGACATCAGGGTGAGAATGAGGCCCGGTGCGTCCACGGCGGCAACGGTGCGGGCGCTGCGGCGGCAGCTGGGGTCCAGTTTGGCGGCGGGGCTGACGTTCAGTTCAGGAGAGACCGTGCTCAGCCAGTTTCTCGGCAGCGGCGAGGGCGATGTGGTGGTGAGGATCATCGGCGCGAACAGCCGGGCGGTGCCCGGGCTGATCGATTCGGTGGAAACAGCCTGCCGGGAGGCGGGACTGACCGATATCATCTGTGATCTGAGGCTGGGACGGCCCGAGTACCGTCTGGTCATCGACCGGCAGCGCGCGGGCAGATACGGCCTGAGCGTCAACACGGTTGCCGTCTTTCTCGAGGACAACCTGCGGGGACGGCTGGCGAGCCAGTTCAAGGAGTTCGACCAGAAGATCGGGATCAGGGTCCGTCCCGCCGCCGGTGACAGGGATTCGCTTCAGAAGCTTCTGGATATGCTCATCCGGACCGAGGCGGGAGGCGTGCCGGTGCGGGAAATGGTCAGCGTGTACGAATCCCGGGGGGCGACATCGGTCTACCGGGAGAATCAGGCGCGCACGGTGAGTGTCTATGGAAACATGCCCGATCAGTCGCTGGGGAAAACGGTGAAAGGCCTGCGGCACAGACTCAACCGCCTGCACCTCGATTCAAATGTGAGACTGGCCGTGGGCGGTGCCAGCGAGGAGATGACCGCTTCCTACACCAGCCTGATCATGGCGGTGATCCTGGCCGTATCACTGGTGTTCATGATCATGGCCGCCCAGTTCGAATCGCTTGTACAGCCGCTGGTGATCATTCTCGCGGTGCCGATGGCGGTGGTCGGAACCGTCTGGCTGCTGCTGCTCACCGGCAGTTCCATAAACGTCATCGCACTTATAGGCGTGGTGGTGCTGGTGGGAATCGCGGTGAACGATGCCATCGTCAAGATCGATTTCATCAATCAGTCGAGGCGGAAGGGCATGTCGCTGCGGGAGGCGCTGATGGAAGCGGGCCGGAAACGGTTTCGCCCGATCATCATGACGTCGGTCACCACCATTCTCGGCCTGCTTCCCCTGGCCATCGGCCTGGGTGAGGGCGCGGAACTGCAGCGCCCCCTGGCGCTGGCGATTATCGGCGGTCTCACCTCATCGACACTGCTGACCCTGATCTATATTCCCGTTATCTACAGTCTCGTGGTGAGGGAGAAACTGCAATGATCATCAGCCACGCGGTGCGGCGGCCGGTGGCTGTCGCCATGCTCAGCCTGGTGATCCTGGCGACCGGGCTGGTGTCACTGGTGAGGCTGCCCCTGGAAATTTCACCGAATGTGGAGTTCCCGAAGCTGACCGTCAGCACCTCGTGGGGGGATACGTCGCCGGAGATTGTGGAAGCGTTCATCACGGCTCCCGTCGAAGGCGCGGCCAGTACGGCGGCGAACGTGAAAGATGTCTCTTCGGTCACCACGGAAGGCATGTCACAGGTGACGGTGGAGTATGTGCGCGGCACCGATATGGACTTCGCCGCCATGGACATGAATGAAAAACTCAGCCAGATCCGCAGAGAGCTTCCCGCCGGGGCGAACGAACCCCGCATTATCAAATATGTGCCCCGGGATTTTCAGCGGGACAACGCGTTTTTTTCCATCCGGATCAGCGGTCCCTACAGTGTTCAGGTGCTGCGCAAACTGGGACTGGAGCGGATCAAACCGGTGCTGCTGGGTGTTGACGGCATCGCCGACGTGTCGGTTATCGGCGGCCGGGACCGAACGATCCAGGTGACGCTGAACAAGGGTGCCCTGCGCGCCTACGGCATCGAAAGTGCCGCTGTGAGCGCGGCCATAGGGTCACTGGGGGACCGGAAAAGCATCGGCGCCGTATACGAAGGCGAGCGCCGCATGACACTCTTCGTCGATGCTCCGGTTGAGAATGTCGGCGTGATAGAGGATGTCATTCTCAAACAGAGGGCGGGCGGATTGATCAGGCTCAGGGATGTGGCGAAAGTGGAAGACAGCTTCGGCGAACCGATGAGCATTTCCCGGATCAACGGGGAGCCGGCGGTGGTGGTGAATGTCGCCAAAGAAGCGGGGCGGAACTCGATCAAGGTAGCTGACCGTATTCTCGAGCGGCTGCAGGAACTCACGGACGGGCTGCCCCAGGGGCTGACCCTGACCGTCATCAGTGACCAGAGCCGGGAGATACGAACCCATCTCAGGGGGCTGGGACAGCGGGCCTTTTTTTCCGTACTGGTGATTTTTCTGGTGCTGCTCATGTTTCTGCATTCGTTCCGGGCGCCGCTGATCATCCTCTCCACCATCTTTTTTTCCGTGCTCTTCACCATGAATCTCTTCATGCTGGCGGGCATGTCACTGAACCTGCTGACCCTGGCGGGCCTGGCCCTGGGGTTCGGCATGCTTGTGGACAATGCCATCGTGGTAGTTGAAAACATAAGCCGGCACCGGAAAAGGGGCAGTCCCATGCAGCAGGCTGCGGTGGAGGCTTCATCGGAGGTGGTGATGCCGATCATCGCCGCCACCATGACCACCATCGCCGCGTTCATCCCCTTTCTCTACCTCACCGGTGAGCTGCGGCTCTACTATCTGCCGTTCACCTTGGCCGTGGGCATGTCACTGGTGTCGTCACTGCTGGTGGCGTTCACCCTGACCCCCTCGCTCACCGCAAAACTGTTCGCGGACGCGCCCATGGAGGAGCCGCGTACCGCGGCGTTTGTCCCGCTTTCCCGGTTCCGGCGCGCGCTGCCCTGGATTCTCGGCCACCGGGGACCGGTGTTTCTGGCCACATCGCTGATCGTAGGCGTCAGCATCTGGCTGTTTGTAAAGCACGTACCCCAGGGCAGGATCTGGCATTTCGGCGGCGGCCGGGAGCAGCTGCGGGCCTATTTTTATCTGCCCCGGGGCAGCCGTCTGGAACTGGCCGACGAACTGATCAGGCGTTTCGAGGAAAAGGCGCTGGGGCTTCCCTATGTGGAAACCGTCAACACCTCGGTCTCTCCTGAATACAGTTCCATGACCGTTTCGTTTCCCAAAGATGTGATCAATTCCATCTACCCCTACATCCTGAAAGAAGCGCTGGGAACCGTTGTGACCGAGATGAACGGGATCAGCGTGGGAGTGACCGGGTTCGGCGACCCGATCTACGTGCCGGGGGGCGGTATGATGGGCAGCTCCTACGGCAACAGGCTGCAGATCCTCGGATACAACTACAACAAGGTCAAGGAGATCGCCGAGAATGTCGCCCGCAGGCTGAGACGGCACGTGCGGGTGAAGGATGTCAATATCGACGATTCCGGCTACTATGGCAGGGGCGGCGACATGTCCGAGATCGTGCTGCGCCTGGACCGGGAAGAGCTGGCCCGGTACAGTCTTACCCCCATGGGTCTGCTCTCCCTGATCCAGCAGCATCTGCGGGAAAACCTGGGGGGCAGCAGCATAAAAATCGGTCTCGAGGCCGTGGAGTACGGCCTGAAATTCGAAGCCCAGAACGATTTTTCCATTGAAGATCTCCGGAACCTTCTCATCCCCCTGCCCGGGGGAGAGAGCCTGCGGCTGCAGGACGTCGCCTTCATCGACAAGCAGAAGACCATGGGCAGGATCGAGCGGAAAAATCAGCAGTATCTGCGGGTGCTCTCCTTTGATTTTCGGGGACCCTGGAAGCTCGCGGACCGGCTCAAGAAAGAGATCATCGAGACCACCCATCTGCCGCCGGGGTATCAGCTGCAGGAACGGGACTACAGCTGGATGACCGGCGAGGAGAAGAGCCAGATCTACTATGTGCTCGGCATTTCGCTGTTTCTCGTCTTTCTGGTGACCGCCGGACTGTTCGAATCGCTGCTGCATCCGTTCCTGATCCTGCTCACCGTGCCGCTCTCGCTCAGCGGCGTATTCTACATCTTCTACCTGACCGGCACCAATTTCGATCGTTCCGCCTATATCGGGGTGGTGCTTCTGGGGGGCATCGTGGTCAACGACTCCATTCTTCTCGTGGATCACATCAACCTGGAGCGCCGCCGCGGGCTCACCATTCTTGATGCGGTCGTGGCCGGCGTTTCCGACCGGCTGCGCCCGATTCTCATGACAACGTTCACGACCATCGGCGGGCTGCTGCCGCTGGTGCTGCTCAACACCGGCGAGAATATGTGGTACTCCCTGGCACTGGCCACCATCGGCGGGCTGCTGGCGTCGACCACCCTGGTGCTGACCGTGATTCCGGCGCTGTACGTGACGTTCGAGAAGTGGATTTCCCTGGCGAGAAGGAAAAGGGATTGACCCCGGTGCCTTCCCGCTCCTGAAGTCTCCAACGAAAGAAACGAAAATCACGGAAGGAATATATGAATATATATTTCGTGTCTTTCGGATTCTTCGTTGGGAATTTTTGGGCGGAGAGGGGGAACACTCCTGACTGAACGATGGTCCTGCATTGTCCGGCACAGAGGCATTCCCTGCCTCCTGTCCTTCAGTGTCCGCACCCCTTCCTCCCCGAAAAGGAGAAACGCAGAGTTCGCAGAGTTACCGCAGAGAACGCAGGGAAAAATAGTAAGAAATATAAAAAGGAGATTTTCATAACTATATCCTCCTGCGCACACTGCGTTATCCTCTGCGCCCTCTGCGTTTCCGCTTTGCTCTGCGATCTCCGCCCCCTCTGCGTTCCGCGATTGAGCACCATGTCACCCCCTTCTCGTCAATAGTCCCTCACCCAATTACAATTTGACTTTTTCGGTTCCGGATGTTACATTGTAATTTATTTAATTGGAGGCATTTATGATAGAAGGAGTCGTCTGCAAAACGCTTAAAGTCGTTCCGGATGAACGGGGCAGACTGATGGAGATTTTACGGTCCGATGACAAGATATTCGAGAAATTCGGACAGGTCTATATGACAACGACATATCCGGGCGTGATCAAGGCCTGGCATTTCCATACACAGCAGGACGACAACGTGACCGTAGTGAAGGGCATGCTCAAACTGGTCCTCTACGACAACCGGGCGGGGTCTCCCACCAGAGGCGAACTGAATGAATTCTTTCTCGGTGAGCACAATCCGATACTCGTGCACATCCCGAAGCTGGTGTTCCATGGCTGGAAATGCATCTCCGAGCAGGAGGCGATTGCCGTCAACACAGTCACCAAACCCTATAATTACAAGGATCCCGATGAACAGCGACTGCCGTACGATTCCGATGAGGTGCCGTATGACTGGGCTGTAAAAATGGGCTGAGGCGGCAACGGTACGATATTGCAAAGAAAGGCGGAATGATGAGAAAACTTCTGGTTACCGGCGGTGCCGGATTTATCGGCAGTAATTTTATACGCTATATGCTGTCACGGCACAGCGACATCAGAATAACGAATCTTGATAAATTGACATATGCCGGCAATCCCGATAATCTTCGCGATATCGAGCAGGACGACCGTTACCGATTCGTCAAGGGTGATATCTGTGACGCCGATACGGTTGATCCGCTGGTACGGGATGCGGATGTGGTGCTCAACTTTGCGGCGGAGAGTCATGTGGACCGCTCCATAGGCAAACCCGACGATTTTATCCGCACAGACGTGTTTGGCACCTTCGTACTCCTGGAGGCGGCGCGAAAACACGGTGTGGAGCGGTTCGTCCAGATCAGCACCGATGAGGTATACGGCAGTATCGAGAGCGGTCTTTTCAAGGAGACCGATCCCCTGATGCCGTCGAGCCCGTACAGCGCCTCAAAAGCGGGCGCCGACAGACTGGCTTTTTCCTATTATGTCACCTACAAACTGCCGGTGGTCATTCCCCGCAGTTCAAACAACTACGGCCCTTACCAGTTTCCTGAAAAATTGATCTCGCTGTTCACGACCAACGCCCTCGACGACAAGCCGCTGCCGATTTACGGTACCGGTGAAAATGTTCGTGACTGGCTGTTCGTTACCGACAACTGCGAGGGAGTGGAAGCGGTAATGGAACGGGGCACGGACGGTGAGGTCTACAATCTGGGCGCCGGCAATGAAAAAAACAATCTCGAAATTACCCGCACCATTCTCAGGGAACTGGGCAAGCCCGAATCACTGATGACATTCGTCAGGGACCGGCAGGGGCACGACCTGCGCTATGCACTGGACACAACGAAGATCCGCAGTCTCGGCTGGGAGCCGCGGCACAGTTTCGAGGATGGCATGAAAGAGACCGTTTCCTGGTACCGGGACAATCGCCGGTGGTGGGAAAAGCTGAAAAGCGGCGAATACCTGGAATACTATAAATCACACTACAAGCGAGAGCTGTAGCCGAGCATGGAGGGGATCATGGATCTGAAGCGCCGGATTGAATCCAGGGAAGCGGTGATCGGTGTCATCGGCCTGGGGTATGTCGGGCTGCCGCTTCTGATGGAATACGTGCACGAGGGGTATCAGTGTATCGGTTTCGATATCGATCAGAGCAAGGTGGACAAGCTGCTGTCGGGCCGTACCTATATAAAGCATATTTCAGCTGACAGGATCGGGGAGATGAACAGGAGCGGCAGGTTCGACGCCACCACCGATTTCAGCCGCCTGCAGGAGGCCGACTGCATAATGGTGGCGGTGCCCACTCCCCTGGACAAGCATCAGCAGCCCGACCTGAGCTACATCGAGAATACCTCGGAAGTGATCTCTAACCATCTCCGCAAGGGCCAGCTGATCGTGCTGGAAAGCTCGACCTGGCCTGGGACGACCATGGAAGTGATGAAACCGATTCTCGAGCGCTCGGGGCTCTCCTATCCGGATGATTTCATGCTCGCGTTTTCTCCCGAACGGGAAGATCCCAACAATCCCGATTTCACGACAAAAACGATCCCGAAAGTGGTGGGCGCCAATGACGCGGCAAGCAGAACCTGCGCTGAAGCCCTCTACTCGGCGGTCATCGTTGAAACGGTGATGGTCTCTTCCACCCAGGCGGCCGAGGCGACGAAACTGCTTGAAAATATTTTCCGCAGCATCAATATCGCTCTTGTGAACGAAATGAAAATGATTCTTGACCGTATGGATATCGATGTCTGGGAAGTGATCAGGGCGGCGTCGACGAAACCATTCGGATACATGCCCTTCTATCCAGGGCCCGGACTGGGGGGGCACTGCATTCCCATCGACCCCTTCTATCTCACCTACAAGGCGAAAGAGTACGACATGCCGACCCGCTTTATTGAACTCGCCGGTGAGATCAATACCCAGATGCCTTACTGGGTGGTGGAAAAAGTGCTGAAGACACTCAGTGACCGGGGCAAGCCTCTCAGCGGTTCCAGGATCCTGATTCTGGGGGCGGCCTACAAGAAAAACGTCGATGATATGCGGGAAAGCCCGACGCTGAAGCTGATCAACCTGTTTGAAGAGCGGGGTGCGGTCGTTGATTACAATGATCCGCATATTCCGGTGATGCCCAAGGTGCGGAAGTATCATTACGACATGGAAAGCGTCGAGCTGACACCGGAATCGCTGTCATCCTACGACCTGGTGTTTATTTCAACCGCTCATGATGCCTATGATTACGATTTCATCGTCGAGCATGCGCAGCTGGTCGTCGATACCAGAAATGCCACCGGCAACGTCACCCGCAACCGTGATAAAATAGTCAAGGCGTAGCATCACTTTATTCAGGAAACAGCCATGAAACGTGTTACCAATCCGCCATTGCTCCTGCTGTTTGTCCTCCTGCTGAGCGGAGGACAGCGTCTCGGAGCGCAGATCATCGACGACGATCAGGCGCTGCGGAAAAAGCAGAGCTCGATGCCGAAAGCGATCAATTTTTACGAGCTGCTCGATGAGAACAGGATCACCCGCGAAGAGTTCGACTACTGGAAGCGGAAACGGATGCAGAAGCTGGAGGAGCGGCTCACCGAGATGGAGGCCCTGGAAGGCGCCATCGATCCAGACATCTATCTGGTGGGGCCGGGAGATGTTTTCTATTTCAACATCTGGGGCGGCAGCGAGGACCGCTATCCCCTCACCGTCTCTCCAGAAGGGACGCTTTACATCCCCTCAGCGGGCGAAATTCCAGTCACGGGACTGACGCTCAATGAAGTGAAGCAGCGGGTGCTGAGCGCGGTTGAGCCGGACTATGAGGGCAGCCGGATCACTCTCTCGCTGGCGGTGGTGCGCATTTTCAGGGTGCATGTGACCGGTGAAGTCAATTTTCCCGCCACCTACACGGCCAACGCGGTCGACCGGGTTTCCGAGATGATCACGCAAGCGGGCGGTGTGACCGAACGGGCCTGGAAAGGCGGGATCCAGATCAGGCACCGCGACGGCACGATGGATCGGTTCGACCTTGCTGCATTTGAGCGGGACGGTCTCCTTGACAATAATATTCATGTGACCGGCGGCGATATCGTTTACGTGCCGTCCGTGGGCCTGGGTGCGGGATTGATCACGGTCGAAGCCGACCAGGAATTCTCCGGTACCTACAGGATCGCCGGTGGAGAGGACCTGCTGGCTTTTTTGCAGCGGATCAGGGCGCTGAAACGGAACACCGACCTTTCCAAGCTGGTGGTGGTGCGGGAGGGGGAGACAGGGAAGCTCGAGAATTACAAGCCCTACGCGCCCTCTGAAGCGGGGAAGGCGGATTTTATCCTCACGTCCGGGGACCGGGTGATCCTGCCCTCCCAGTACGTCTATGTGAAAGGGGCGGTGCGGCAGGCGGGGGCCTACCCGTACGTCTTCAACCTCACGGCCAAGGAGTATGCCGGCATGGCGGGAGGCGATTACCGCTCGGCCTCGATTACCAGTGTCAGCGTCTATCACGCCCGCACCGGAATCACCGAAAAAGGGGCCGATGTGCTGGTTGAACCGGGCGATATCGTCCATCTCAACCTGGCCTGGCACCAGCGGGTTGGCGATTATCTCGGCATTCTTTATACCATGGCCTCACTCTTCCTTGCCGCCAAGGCGGCCGGACTGCTGGGCAAGAACTAGTGACGGTAGATCGGGGATCGATTATGAGTGATAAAAACAGTTTTCTGGATTATCTCTGGATTGTGGCCAGAAAGCGCGGTCTGATCTTCTGGAGCGTTTTCATCGCCGGCATCGCCGCCGCCGGGCTGAGTTTTATGGTCCCGGTCTGGTACCAGGCCGATACCTCCATCATGCCCCCGGTAGAGAACGATACCGGGTTCGCGTTATCCTCCGTCCTCAGTAATCTGCCGGTCGGAAATATCGACCTGCCCGGCACTGAAGACGGGACCGGCAGATTCATGGCCATTCTCGAGAGCAGGCGGGTGATGCAGCGTATTGCCGTGGCCTACCGGCTGCAGGAGCGGTACCGGCTTAAAAACATGGAAGAGACGATCGCTTTTCTGCAGGACAACACGAATGCCGAGCTTCAGGAAGACAATACGATCGTTCTCTCGGTAATGATGAGAACGGGCTGGCTGCCTGACAAAGCGGCCCGGGATGAGGCGCGCCTGTTCGTGCGTGACATCGCGGACAGTTTCATTAGGGAGCTCGATGCGGTGAACCGGGACCTGAAAGTGTCGGAGGCCCGGAACACCCGTTTATTCATCGAGGAACGGCACGCAAAAGTACTTTCCGATCTCAGCGCCGCCGAGGAAGCACTTCGGGCGTATCAGGAGGAGAACGGTGTCATCGCGCTGCCGGAGCAGGCTGCCGCGGCGATTGCCACGAGTGCGGAGCTGAAGGCGCAAATTATCACCAAAGAGGTGGAGCTGGAATACCTGAAGCGCAACTTCAGTGAATCGCACAGTGAGTTCGCGCGAAAGAAGCAGGAGCTGGCGGCCCTGAATGCCGCCTACCGGCGCTACCGTTTCGGGACAGGCTACACATTCGATGCCGGTGCCGAGGATAACCTCTCCATGCACGAGCTGCCGGCCCAGGTGCTGCAGTACGGCCGCCTTTTCAGGGAGGTTATGCTGCAGGAAAAGATACTTGAATTTATTATTCCCCAGCTCGAACAGGCGAAAATACAGGAGGCCAGGGACTCCCCGACAGTGCAGGTGCTCGACACAGCGGCTGTCCCTGAAAAGAAAGCGAAGCCGAAGCGGGTCGCGGTGACCGTTCTGGCCATGTTTTTTGCGTTTGTGTTTTGTTATGCGTGGGCGCTGTTCTCCATCAACCTGGATCGCCATCGTGAGCAGAACACCGCCTCCTGGCGGAAATGGCGTTCGATAACGAATGAACTGAAACATGGCAAGGAATAGCTTTGTCAGCGATACGGTCTGGATATCCGTATCGCGGGCCGTAACAATCCTTTTCAAGTTCATTCTGGATGTGATCATTGCCAACGAGGCGGGTAAGGAACTCTACGGCGGTTTTTCATACTATCTTCTGCTCATCCTGACCCTGTCGACATTCCTGTCCTTCGGCATTCAGAGCGCGAATAACTACTTTATCAGTTCGGGCGCCATCTCCGTGGCCCGGGTGAAGCGGATCAACATCAATTTCATGCTCGGCGTCACCGTGCTCGGCATGGTGATCTTCGCGCTCTTCACGTTTCGCGTAAACCGGACACTGAGCGAGTATATCAGCGACAACAGACTGTTGATACTCGGGGGCACCGGGTTCGCGCTGCTGGTGCTCAACAATGTGACGGTTTCACTGCTCCAGTCGCTGAAAAAGATACGGGCCTATTCGGTGGTGTTTACTCTCAGCGCCGTAGTGCTCTGTGCGGCCTTCGGCACGATCTTCAGGGTCGTGCCCGTATCGATGCGTTCCTTCATCATCGTCTACGTCGCCGCGCTCTTCGTGGCCGATGCGGCGGGTCTGGCAGTGCTCGGCCGGGTGCTGAAAACACGCTCGGAACCGAGCCCCGGCAGTGACTACCGCATGTTTTTCCGGTACGGTGTCACCACCTATCTCTGTTCGGTCGCGATTTTCTTTCTGCCGCGGATCGACATGTTCATCATCAACGCGGTTCTTCCGGTCGAGCATGTGGGATATTATCGCATCGCGCTGAATATTGCGGAAAAGATCATTTTCATCTCCATCGCCGTCGCCGCGCTGCTGAAGCCGACGCTTCCTTCCATGCGCAAAGAAGAGAGCATTGGATTCATCAAGCGGATTTCGCGGATCAACTTTCTCATGATTGTCCTGATCGTCAGCGCTGTCTACGCGGGGGCCGGGCTGCTCATGACGGTATTCAGGGCGGAATACGCGCCCGCACTGCAGCCCCTGAGGCTGCTGCTGATCGCGTCTGTGTTTCTCTCAATGAACACGATTCTGGATGAGTTCTTTCTGGGAAGGAAAAAGCCCGGTCTCAATCTGATTTCCTATGTCTCCGGATTTATCGTCAAGGCCGCGGTCAGTTACCCCCTCATCAGCCGCTGGGGGATTACCGGTGCGGCTGTTTCGACGATTGCGACCTATATCGTTATTCTCGCAGTCAAACTGCTGCTGCTGAGAAAGCAGCTGAAACCGGCGGATTTGATTGTTATCACAAAAGAAGATCTGCTCTATGTCCTTAAACAGCTCAGGATTCAGTAAGGGCAAGGCCGCAGCCGCGGCCGCTGCTGTCGCCGCCGCCGCATCGGGGGTGCTTTTCGCGTTCTTGTGCGGATCACTCTTCAGCGGTCTCTTCGTCACCCTGCTGGCGGTCTACACCGTACTGATTTTCCGGAAAAGCGATGATGATTACGGCGTCATGTCCCCGAGACGGGTATTCCTGCTGCTTTACCTGGGGTACGGCATCGTGCCGTTTTTTTCCGTGCTGTTTCGCCACAGTGATTTTTACCAGGAGCGCTACGCCCCCCTGCTGAGCATATTCCACCGGTATCTCGACAACCCGCTTCCCGCGCTGCTGATGATACTTGCCGGCCTGATTGCCTTTGAGGCCGGATACAGCGTTTCGCTGCGCCCCCGGAAGGTCCCGGCGGACATCGCCGGCACCGGAGCCCTGCTCTGGACCTCCATCGTGTTCTATGGCGTGACGGCTCTCTTTTTCGGAAAATTGGTTCTCTTCATCATGCAGCGGCTTTCGGTTTTTTCCTTTCTCAATTACAGCGAGCTCTACGAAATGCTGGGAGCGCCTTCCTATCTTGTCGGGATCGGGCTGGGCTGGTTCAGTGTGGCCATCGTCATTCTGTATGTCGCCTCTCACATCGGCAATAAAAAAATCCTGCGGATTGTGGCCCTGGCATCGCTGGCGGCGTTTGTCGTGTTCTGTGTACTGATGGGGAAGCGGCGAATCGTCGTCACGACGCTGCTGGCGCTCGTGCTCTTTCGTCACTATTATATCAAGCGTATTCCCCGCTGGGTGGTGACCGCCATGTTTCTTCTGGGCACCTGGTTCGTCAATCTGGTGGCCAACCTGCGCATTCTCAACATTGTCAGCCGCCGCTACCTGGAGCTGGTGATGGATGTGGTCCGATCACTCAATCCCCTGGAGGCGCTGATCAACCTGAGCGTCATCTCCGAGTTTCAGATGCCCTTCGGAACCTTTCTCACGCTGACAAACCGGGTCCCCTCCCGGGAACCCTTCATGGCCGGGGAAAGTTACCTGAAAGCGCCGCTGGTGATGATCCCGCGCTCTCTCATGGAAAACCGATGGGACGGACTCGGGCCCTGGTTCGTCGACCATTTTTTCCCGCAGTACAAGGGCACCGGATTCGCGTTTTTTATTCTCGGAGAGCCCTACCTCAATTTCGGCATCGTCGGCGTCATTCTCTTCATGGTCTTCTTCGGGATGACGATGAAATTGCTTGCCGGACTGCTGAAGGAAAACAGGGAGCGTCCCTTCGCGGTGCTGCTGATAAGTTATGCGGTCGCGTTTATGTTTTCCTTCATCCGCATGGATATTGTCTGTCTGAGAGAGCTGATGTATACATTTATTCTCCCGGTGATTCTCGTGCTCGTCATCGCAAACATGCTGGTCAGGCTCAATGAACATATTATTCTTCGCTGACGCGTCCGACATTCACACCAAACGCTGGGTTTCCTGGTACAGAGACAGGGGCTACCGGGTCGATGTTATCTCCTTTCTGCCCGCGGAGATCGAGGGGGTGACGGTCCACCATATCAACGCCGGAAAAGTCGAGCCCTACCGGCTCAACTTCAAGTATGTGCTCCATCTCTGGAAGGTCGCCCGTGTCCGTATGCGCATTCGGGCCGATATCGTGATGGCGCATTATATCGCCAGTTACGGGGTTCTGGCCGCTCTTTTCTGCCGTCATTTTTTTGCGGTTCCCATGGGTACCGATGTCAAGGTAATCCCGCACCGGCACATGCTGCTGCAGTGGATGACACGGTTTGTTCTTAAACGGGCACAGCTGATATTCTCGACGGCGCAGCATATCACCGCCGATCTTACGGGGATGTCCATTCCTTCCGAAAAAATCGTTACCTTGCAGTACGGCATCAACGGCCGCCGCTTCGCCGGCAGCGCGCGGGGCGTCAGGGATACGGTATGTCTTTCGTCACGGGCTCTGAAAAGAAATTCGAACGTCGATGTGATCATCAGGGCGTGTGCCCTGGCCGCGCAGACGTTTCCGGAGCTGCGTCTCATCATCGCGGGTGACGGCCCCGAGCGCGCCGCTCTGCACCGGGAAGCGGCGGCGCTGACGGGCGCGCGCGCGCCGGAATTCCGGGGGATGATGCCCGAGCCGGACCTGGCTGAGCTGCTGAAAAAAAGCCTCATATTTATTTCTCTCACCAGTTCCGACGGCGCGCCCCTCTCACTGCTGGAAGCGATGTATGCCGGCTGCATCTGCATCGCCTCAGATATTCCCGCGCATCGTGAATGGCTGCGTGACGGGGAAAGCGGGTTTCTCTGTCCCGTGGATGCGGTTTCGCTGGCCGGATGCATCAGCACCGTTTTCGCGCTCGATGAAGAGAGCCGGACAGCGATGAGACAGGCGGCGGCGGAAACCGTGAACGAACGCGGCCTTTTTATTAACAATATGCGCTATATGGAAAACCGGATGTGTTCTTTCCTTGACCCGGGAATCAGTGATGAGAGAAACTGAGAAGGCACATACCGCACCGACGGGACAGGCCGTGCCGGACACGATATCGGTGGTCATTCCCTGCAGAAATGAAGAAGCCCATATCGGCGAGCTGCTGGAATCGCTGCGCCGGCAGACCTGGCGCGGTCCGCTGGAGGTGATCGTAGCTGACGGCATGTCAGAGGACCGGACCCGTGAGATTATCGGGGAGCTCGCGGGTGCGTATCCGGAACTGAACTGCCGGATCATCGATAATCCGGACGTGAACATACCCGCCGGACTGAACCGGGGCATCGCCGAGGCGCGGGGGAATTTCATTATCCGCATGGATGCGCACGCCGTCCCCGCTTCGGATTACATCGAAAGGACCATGGAAACACTGGACAGGAACGCGGATGTGGCGGGCGGTGTCTGTGTCACCAGGCCCGGCAGTGATTCCGTGATCGCCGACATCATCGCCGAGGCCTTTTCCCATCCCCTCGGCGTCGGCGACTCCATGTTTCGGCTTCCCGACCGGGTCAAAACCGGCAGAGAGATAGACACGGTGCCCTTCGGCAGTTTTACCAAATCACTCTGGCGTGAGCTGGGGGGATTCAACGAAGCGTATGTGGTGCATCAGGATTATGAATTCAATTACCGCGCCCGTATGGCCGGGAAGCGTGTCTATCTGAATCCCGCCATTGTCTCCTATTACTATGCCCGCAGCACGCTGGGAGCCGTTCGCAGGCAGCTCGGCCGCTACGGCGGCTGGAAGCTGCGCATGCTGCTCAGGCACCCCGATTCCCTGAAGCTGCGCCATACGGCGCCGCTGCTGTTCATACTGTCATTGATCCTGCTGCCCCTGGCGGCCCTCTTCTGGCTTCCGGCAATTTTTCTATGGGTTGGGGAAATATTGTTGTATATTACAGCAGGGCTTGCGGCCGTTCTCAGTGTCAGCCGCAGGCGGGGATTCTCCCCAAGACTGCTCCTGCTGCCGGGTGTCTTTTTCGTGATGCATTCCGCGTACGCACTGGGCATGCTCAGGCAGCTTATCACCGCCGGTGCAGGGAAGCGCGAACCATGACCAATGTTCATAAAAAAATCTATCTGTTCCTTTCCGATTATCTGGCGGTCACCGGATCGTTTTTTATCTGGAGCAGCCTGAGAATATCCATGGGATTTTTTTCCGAGGCCGGCTTCTGGCAGCTTTTCAGGCTCTCGCTCTTTGTCTTTATGTTCTGGTTTCTGCTGTTCGCCTTTTTCGGTCATTACCGGACCTGGTTCACCCGTTCCCGCACTGATGAAATTTTTGCGGTGGCCAAGACAGTATCCATCGGCATTTTTATTATCTTTCTCATGACCATGGATGTCAAATACGACATCGAGCATCCCATCACCAGAAGCCGGACCCTGATCCTGAGCTACTGGTTAATGATGATGGTGTCTGTTTCCGCTGGACGTGTGCTGATCATTTCCGTTCGGAAAAAACTGCTGGAACGGGGTGTGGGGACCAGGGCCGCTCTTATTGTTGGGACCGGGGAAAAGGCGACGGAGCTGAGCCGGCAGATAGCGGAAGCGCCGGGTATCGGGTATAGGGTGCAGGGATTTGTGGCCCTGAGCCCCCGGGATACTGCGCAAATCGAAGACATGCCGGTCCTGGGAGATCTCGGAGCTCTGCCGCGTCTGATTCACGAGCGCGAGATCAGGGAAGTGCTGATCGGGGTCGAGGGTCATTCCGAACACGTGCTGGAGTCGATCATCGATGCCTGTGAGGGGACGGACGTCGGGCTGAAGATCATTCCCGACCTGTATAATGTGATCATCGGTCAGGTGAAGACCAATCAGCTGTACGGGTTTCCGCTCATCGAGATACTGCCCCAGCTCATGCAGCCATGGGAATGGACGGTAAAGCGAATCGCCGATATTCTGTTTTCCCTCTTCATACTTGTCTGTTTTCTGCCTCTCTGGCTTGTGACCGCTGTGGCGATAAAGCTGGATTCGCGAGGGCCGCTGTTGTACAACCAGAAGCGGGTGGGCATGAACGGCAGGGTCTATACGATGTTCAAGTTCCGTTCAATGGTCGCCGACGCCGAGAAGATGACGGGTCCGGTATGGGCGACGTGGGACGATGACCGGGTCACCCGGTTCGGCCGCTTTATGAGACGGGTGCGGCTGGACGAGATTCCCCAGCTGATCAATGTGATCAAGGGGGATATGTCCTGGGTCGGCCCCCGGCCGGAACGGCCGCATTTTGTGGAGAAATTTAAAAAGGAGATACCGCTGTACGCACGTCGTCTTCGGGTGAGGCCGGGCATCACCGGCTGGGCGCAGATAAAGGGCGTGTATGACCAGAACATCGAGCACGTCAAACAGAAACTCGCGTACGATCTGTTTTACCTGGAGAACATGTCATTGCGTATGGATTTGAAAATTATCATTTCAACACTGTATATCATGATGCAGTTCAAGGGACATTGAGGCGATCAATAAAAAGAGACGGAGTTGACAAGTATGCTTGACATGAAGTTTATTCGGGAGCATCCCGAGGAAGTGAAAGCGGCGGTGAAAAACAAGGGCGAGAAAGCGGATGTTGCCCTGATGCTCGACCTGGATGAAGAGCGCCGGCGGCTGATTCAGGAAGCCGATGAGCTGAAAGCGGAGCGCAACACGGTCTCCAGGGAGATCGGGCAGGCCCGCAAAGAGGGGCGGGATGCGGCGGAGGCCATCGCCCGAATGAAAACTGTTTCTGATACGATCAGCGGCCTGGATGCCCGCCTGAAAGATGTTGAACAACGTATACATGACATTATGATCAGAATCCCCAATATGCCGCATGAAAGCGTGCCCGTGGGCGGGGAAGCCGAGAATCGGGTGGTGAAAACCTGGGGAGATATTCCTGAATTCGATTTCACGGTCGAACCTCACTGGGATATCGGGCCGCGGCTGAACATTCTCGATTTTGACAGAGGCGCCCGTCTGTCCGGATCCAATTTTGTGACCTTCAGGGGTGCCGGTGCGGCCCTGGAGCGGGCGCTGATCAACCTCATGCTCGACCTGCACTGCCGCGAGCACGGATTCACTGAAGTCTCGGTACCCTTTATCGTGCGACGTGACATGATGTTCGGCACCGGTCAGCTTCCGAAACTGGAAGAGGATATGTATCACATAGAGGCGGACGACCTGTTTCTCATTCCCACAGCGGAAGTGCCGGTAACCAATCTGCACCGGGATGAGATGCTGGACGGTGACCGGCTTCCCCTCCGCTATACGGCATATACACCCTGTTTTCGCAGGGAAGCCGGATCCTACGGCTCCGACACCAGGGGGCTGATGCGGATCCACCAGTTCGATAAGGTGGAAATGGTCAAGATCGTACGTCCCGAGGACTCCTGGGACGAGCTGGAAACACTCCTGAACAGCGCGGAAAAGGTGCTGCAGCTGCTTGAACTGCCCTATCGGGTGCTGATGCTCGCCACCGGCGATCTTTCCTTCGCCGCGGCCAAATGCTATGACATCGAGGTGTGGGCGCCGGGTATAGAGCGCTGGCTGGAGGTGTCATCCTGTTCCAATTTTCTTGATTTTCAGGCGCGGCGCATGAATCTGCGGTTCAAGCGGGAACGGGGAGCGAAACCGGAATATGTGCACACGCTCAACGGTTCCGGACTCGCTCTGCCGAGAACCGTCATTGCGATCATCGAGCATTACCAGACCGATGAGGGCACGATCGTTGTACCGGAAGTGCTGCGGAAGTATATGGGGGTGGAGGCTATCAAAGGGTAAGGGAAGATTCGGGTCGAACCCTTTCTCTCCTTACGTATCCAACGAAAGACATGGAAATCACGAAATACTATTATTATATTCTTTTTTCGTGTCCTTCGTGCCTTTCGCTGGAATAATCCTGTAGTCTTTCGCCACCGGTCTCTACAGGCGGGGTCGTCGCTTACCTGCTGATGATACAGAAAAGATTAATCCCGTGGGCTTCCGCTTCGACTTCGATCTCGCGGAAGGGGATGGCGGCTTTTGTGCAGATGCCGATGAGTTCCTCCGCCGAGCGGTGAATCAGGTTCCACTTGCCGACCAGCTCCATCCCGTTACGGGTGGGGTTTTTGGGGCTGAAGTTTCCGAAAATTATTTTCCCGTTCGGCTTCAGCAGGCGCCACAATTTTTTCAGCAGCAGCACGGCGATGCGTTCTTCCAGATAGTCGAACAGCCCCGCGGACCAGATCAGATCGTAGGTGCGGTCGGTTTTTATTCTGAGAACGTTTGAGATATCGATCGTGATTCTGTTTTTAAACGGCGTGCCCTCGATCAGGCTCCGGGCGTATTCGATTGCTTCGGGCTCGTTATCGATGCAGTGTACAAAGAGATTCTCACCATTCGATGATTCCTGGTAGGTTTCCAGGACATCCCGGCAGGAGCCGCATCCGAGGTCGAGAACATCAAAACGATCACCGGCACAGTGCGCCAGTTCGTCACATTTTTTCTTGAAGTATTCCTTGCGGTTACGCACTGACTCGGCCGCTTCATACGAGTGGAAGAGCTGGTCAAAAAGCCTGCCGGTCCCGTTATCAGCCGTTTTCTCTGTGTAGATCCAATCGATGAGCAGGTAATCTCCGGCATACCCCAGCGGTTTGTTCCGTGTGCGTCCGTGCATAATGCTCGTATCGATATCGGAGCAGAGACGGAAGAACTCATCCTTCAGTTCGTCTTTCCTGGGTGATGTTCCCAGCGCTGAAGCGATGCGGTCGATCTGGGTAAAGAAGCGCTCTTTGTACTCCTGAGGATCAGATTCCCTGACCTGATGCAGCAATTCCTGGAACGCCCTGAATTCGGCGTAAATCGGTTCCATTCCATTCCCCTAAGACGTTTATTGCCATCCTGCAGCATATATGTCAATAATGACATATGTAATTGCTTTTAACATACCAGCAAATAACATACCATGCTGAAAGGGGAATTCTGGGATGATTCTAATCTATTGTAAATATATGATTTATATCCAGTGGCGCTGGGGGTGGAACTGCAGGCGGGGCTCCCGGCGTGTCGTTTTGGCTGAATTCCGGCCAGCAGGGATCAATTGCCGAAAACCGTTCGCACTTTTGAATTCAATGATTCCATGGTGTACGGCTTCTGCAGGAAATTCGATGTTGTTTTTTCAAGTCCGTGCCGCATGATGATACTGTCGACATGACCGGACATAAAAAGAATCTTGATATCGGAGCGTATTTTCTTTATGCGTTCGGCGAGCGCCGGTCCGTTCATGCGCGGCATGATGATGTCGGTGAGCAGCATATCTATCTGACCTTCATAATTTCTGGCCAGTTCCAGGGCCGAAATTCCCTCTTCCGCCTGCAGTACCGTGTAGCCCTGTTTCTCGAGAATGCGGGCCGTGAGTCTGCGTACGTGCAGCTCATCTTCAACCAGCAGAATGGTTTCCTTGCCGGTCTTGACCGCACGGTATTTTGGCATTTTCACCGGTTTTTCCATTTCAGGACAGGCGTCAACCAGGGGAAGGTATACTTTGAACGATGATCCCTTGCCCGGTTCGCTGTAGGCAATGATGTCTCCCTTGCTTTGGCGGACGATGCCGTACACGGAGGCAAGCCCGAGCCCGGTTCCTTTGCCTTTGCGTTTCGTCGTAAAGAACGGCTCGAATATTTTCGCTCTGACCTCTTCGGTCATGCCCTGGCCCGTATCGATGAAGGTCATACGCACATACCGGCCCGGTTTGAGTGCCAGTTTACCCATCCGGCAGTATGCTTCATCGAGCACCGCGTTGCAGGTTTGAATGGTCAGCGTACCGCCATCCACCATGGCGTCACGGGCATTGACGGCCAGGTTGAGCAGGATCTGTTCGATCTGGATCGGATCGGCCATCACAT
Organism: bacterium; assembly: GCA_016934955.1. Taxonomy (GTDB): domain Bacteria; phylum Zhuqueibacterota; class QNDG01; order QNDG01; family JAGLOF01; genus JAFGRY01. Next base: position 24,402 of record JAFGRY010000007.1, read on the forward strand.
TACCGATGTTGTCATTGAGCTCCACATTGAGGACAATGTTCTCACCGATGAGCCGCTGCAGCATCTTTCTGATATCTTCTATGACATCGTTGAGATTGATAAGGTGCGGCTGCAGCACCTGTTTACGGCTGAAGGCGAGCAGCTGCTTGACAAGGTTAACCGCACGTTCACCTACGTGATAGATCGCGGCGAGATCTTCGCGCACCGGATGTGTCTTGGGCAGGGAGATCAGCGCGAGCTGGCTCGTTCCGAGAATCGCGGTCAGTATATTGTTGAAATCGTGGGCGATGCCCCCCGCGAGCTGCCCCACTACGGCAAGCCGTTCGGACTGAATGAGTCGCTGGCTTCTTTCTTTCACCTGCTTTTCAAGATTCTCCGCATGGTGCTGTATCTTTTCGTTCGCTTTCTTGAGCTCCTGGTTCGCCAGCCAGGCCGAACGCCGGTGATAGAGATGAAACTGGGAACTGGCAAGCGCGATCAGGATCGATGAGAGCATGAAGAAATTGTTGCTGACGAAAATGGGGATCTGAGCTGGTTCGAGAATAAGCACATTGGGGATGAAATAGCTCATCCAGGCAATGGTGAAGATGATCGCCCCTTCGAAAATGGTCATGGGCAGCAGCATTCCGAATCCGAGAATAGGCAGATTGATGCCGGCATAGTAGGGATCCGCCGGTCCCTGGTCGAGGCGGCACATAATGGCGATGGAACCTGCCACAACCAGTGTCAGCACCGCGCCGAGCGTATAGGAATACCGCCGCCCGAGGGGTTTGCGGGTAAGGGTGAATATCATGACCGCAAAAAGGGTTGTCGCTATTCTGATGTAGAGAAAGATGAGGAAATGGTCAGGTTTGAAGACGGCATCCAGAATGGAAAAGAACGGTACCAGGCAGGCTGCAAGCAGGGCGCCGATGGCTGTGGCCCGGTTCAGGTAGGCCTGACGTTCCTGCTCAAAGGCGATTTCGAGATTTCGGTGGACATCGAAATATGAACGCCAGGCTTTCTTTGTTTTACTGAGAAATGATTTCATACAGTTCCGGCGCTGTCCCGTCAGGCTGCGAATGCGTCATTTCTGGTGATTTTCAGGCTCATGCCGTCCATGTCCACAATTTCACCCAGTCCTTCGCTGATCTCGACTCCCTGCGGACTCTGGGCCATCCGCATCCAGCGGGCGATATCAGAGACGGCATACCGGCAGATTACCAGGTTGCTGTTCTCTTCCTGCCAGTATTCCACGGTGTCTGCACCCCATGTCTTCTGAACAGGCCAGGCGTGCTTCATCCATTCGAGGAAATCCTGCATCTTTTTTCCGGACCGCATTGTGTTTTTGTAGGTAATGGTGTACATAGTCCCGCCGCTGGTTTCGGATATCATTTTGCAATTATTGTGTTCAAAATGTAATATTTTTTCTCTTTCCGTCATACATGCCGAAATCGAAAAAATATCGATAAACGTATATTTCTCATGTATTTATACAAATATTTGCGTCTTCCTTATTTTGGGTGATGCGTTACGCAGGTGTGTAAAGGCAAAGGCCATACCAAAAAAAACAGAGAGCGGAGGAAGGCTTCCTGCTCTCTGTAATACGGCAAGCGTGTCTTTCGGAGAACGCTGACTGGTACCGCTACTTCTCCACTTCTTCGAAATGGCCGGCCTTGCGGGTGTAGAGATTGATGATGACGGTTCCCAGGATGAGACAGGCGGCGAGCATATACCAGATTGTCTCGGGGTGCTGTCTGTCCAGGAAACATCCATAAAGTGTTGTGAAGATCACACCGCTGAGCGCTCCTCCGATTCCGATCGAGAGAAAATTGGTCCCCATGTAGAGTCCCGCCTTTTCTTTCGGCGCCAGCCATGTGATATATTCCTGAATGCGCGGTGAGGATGCCATTTCGCCGATTGCGAAGAGAAGAATGCCGAGAAAAACCAGGGCCGGGTGAAACACCACGGCAAAGCCGAGAAAGAGGTAGCCGGCGGCCATGACCAGCAGGCCCGCGGAAAACGTGGGAATGGCCTTGAAACGTTCGGCGATCCTGGAAACGAACACCTGGAGAATCATGATGATGTATCCGGAATGGGAGATCGCCTCCCCGAGAAGCCTGCGTGTTCCGTCATCATCGGCCCTGGAGAGAAAATCGGCTACCGGTCTGCCGAACATGGCGCGGATGATGGTGTAGAGCCGGGCTGTGTCGACATTCTCGTTGACATAGACGGCGGCCAGGTTGAAAAACGCCCAGAAGGGCAGCCAGAAAAAGAGCCCCAGCAGCACGAGAAAAACGGCAAACTTCAGATCGGAGAGGGCTATGGCCAGGTCCCTGAATTTTTTCTTCAGCGTCAGTCCTTCCATCTCCCGCGGGGGCTCTTTGTAAAAGAAAATGGTGATCAGCAGCATGAGGCCGATTGACGCGGCTCCGGCGAGAAAGGCGTTGTTCCAGGAGACGGCCCGCAACCGTCCCATGATCACCGGGCCGAATGAGGCGCCGATGTTGACCATGGCGTAAAAAATGCCGAATCCCAGCGTTTTATTTGTCTGGTCCGTCACCGCTCTGACCGTACCCGAGATCAGCGGTTTGAAAATGCCGGCAGCCAGTCCGATGCTGAGCATGGTGAGGGCAATGCCGGAAAATGATTTTGTCAGCATGAGCAGCAGTACGGACGGCAGATAGGCGAGATAGGATACAATCAGCATCTTCTTGAAGCCGAAGCGGTCGGCGAAGGTCCCGGAAAGCACCGGAATAATGTAGGAGAAGGCGAGAAAGACCGACTGGACGATGCCGAGCTGTCCCTTGCTGAATCCCAGGTGCTCCATGTAGATGCCGAAGCCGAGGTAGATGCCGTAATAGGCGAAACGTTCCAGGATTTCAACGCTGTTCGCAATCCAGAACACTTTGGGGAAAGGAGAACGTCGTGTCATCGGGGTTCCTTCCGGTCAGGTGCGCTATTTGATGTTGATCATGCGAATTGTCCGGTGCTCGTTTTCCGAGCTGATCCTGCAGAGATATGTGCCGCTCGATGTGTCGTTGCCTTCAGCGTCTTTGCCGTCCCAGAAGAGGGTGTAGCCGCCGGGATCCTGCTCCCGGTCGGAGAGTGTTCTGATGCGCCTGCCATTGAGGTTGTAGATGGTGACGGTAACCCGGCTTTTTCGAGTGACAAAGTATTCAATGGATGTGCCTGCATTGAAGGGATTCGGATAATTCTGTGCCAGTATGAAGGTGCCTTCAGTATTGCCGGAGGAAGCGGGAGATGAAAGCACCGGTGGGAAGATGTCATACGATTTACTGCTCAGCGGGCCACCGGCATATCCGGCCGTATTGCCGTGTTCGTCGCGGAATGTCACCCGAATAGTATCCGATGGGTGCCATGCGTTGTTGAAACCGGCGCACTGAATGTAAAGTATAGTATCTTCAGGCGCAGTCCTGTCGAGTCGCCATTCCAGCACCGATGTTGTATCATTGCCGAGCCAGGCAACGGCGGTGATCGTCTCATGGTGTTGGAACAATGGTCCGAAGGGCACCACAGCGAGATGAGGCGGTCCGGGCAGCGCAGTACCGGCAGGCTGCAGCGGGGCAAAGGGTAATGGTTTAGCCGTTCCCTCTTCCGGCCAGGTCGCCGAAGCGCTGACATCAATGAAGTAGGGATGTCCGGGGACGAGTGTGAAGTCGGTGAATGCAAAGCCTGGGATATGCTGTACATAGTTCTGGGTTACCGCATTCCAGTAGGATACACTTTCACAGTTCGGGATATCGGCCAAAAGCTGGGATGCTTTTGTCAATGCATGTTTGCTGAATGGCAGCGTGATAAAGTGGATATTTGTCGTGCCGCTCTGATAGGAGAGCGAATAGGTAAATTCAGTGACCAGGCCGCTGATCGTCCAGGAGGTTTCTCCGGTCATGTTAACCATGACGGGCCCGCCCGGATCGAGGGCAAAATTCGAGCCGGCTATTTGCGGCACGTACTGCTGAAACCCCTGGTAGGGCGCCGACCAGGAAGCGACGGAAGTACAGAGGGCAACAGAGGACCTCAGTGCAGCAGCACTCGTCGCCGCACCGTTGAATGGTACGGCTATAGCATTGAAATCGGTGCCCGCTGTTACCCTGAGCTGATAGGTGATATACCCGGCAATCTCTGATGCTTCGGATTGGCGGCCATCGCTGTCGATGGCGGTTACCCGGTAAAAATTGCAGAGTTCAGCGGGACCGGGGATGTCGCTGAATGTCGTATCTGTGACGGTGAACGAATCGGTATCAGCTGGGTTGAACCCGATATCACTGCTGCGGAAGATCCGGTATGATTCGATGGAGGCCGGCTGGCCATTGGTATCGGCGGTGACGGTATTCCAGGTCAGCCGGGCAGTGCCTGAGGAGAATGCTATTTCCAGCGCTTGCGGCTTTTTCGGTGCCACCGGCTCCCAGACCCCGTTTTCGAGGCTGGTGAAAGGATAGTCCTCGGAAAATCGCGGTTGACCGTTTTTAAATGTATTCAGTCTCAGATAAAAACGTTTGTCCTCCGGGACGATTGGTGCTTTGAATGTGATATCAGTTTCGGCCATTCCGCCGGGCGGAAATGAAACAATAAGCGTGTCTGTTTTCAGGACCCGGCCGTCGAGAACGACGTCCCATGAAACGGTGATAGGTGCATCGACATTTTCGTTATTGAATATATACAGATGCCGGAAGATCTCTTCACTTTCATTAACTCTCGGTACCGACGGGAAGGCGTCGAACTCATAATAGGCGCTGTCAAAGACAGCCACCGGATTGAATGAGTTTTTAAGAAATTCGATCTCATTTTCTGTCGGGTGCCACCCGCTGTAATCTGCGGAAAAAAATTCGGGATTGGGGTGCCAGGCCCAGTCCAGCCGGTACGGCCTGATATCGGCCCAGCGCCCTATGCGCATGGCCCGGGATTTCAGGCACTGGTACCGTATCCGCTCGCTTTCCGGGATAAGGCCCCGGGACCATTCAAATTCTCCGTGGCTGGAGGGGATGTCTTCATAGCGGTAGGTATTGATATCATAGAGACCTTCAAGTGGAATCCCGCCATTGGGAAATCCGTAGATATAGTGGTATGATCCTATATTTGCGAGTCCTTCTATGTCGAAGTCCCCTTCAAAGAAAACGGGACGCGTATCGTCCGTTTCGGTAACCGCGGTTCCGAACCGATAAATCTGCTCCGCTGTAAAATGCCTGGAGGGAAAATACATCTCGTTGGAGGCGCTCCAGATGACAATGGAGGGATGGTTGCGATCACGCTTGACCCAGTTGTTTTGCCAGGTGCGTGCATTGATAATGAATTGTTCCTGCCGGTCCGCTGTCATGGCATATATCGCCGATTCGGCGATAACGAGCATCCCTTTTTCATCGCAGATGTCGAGCATCCAGGGCGCGGGCGGCTCCTGATGGAGCCTGATAACGTTGCAGTTCAGCGAAAGCAAGGAGTCCACTACCTGCTCCCAGTTGGTCTGATCAGGGATCAAATACTGCCAGTATCGTTTTTCGCCATGCAGCACAATATTGTCACCAAGCAGCGTGATCCTGCGGCCGTTGAGGTAGAAATCGGTTCCCTGCTGTTTGAACTGCCGGAACCCGAATCTGGTGGTTTTACTGTTGATCTCGATACCGTTTCTAAGCAGAGACGCCTTGATTTCATAGAGGCGGGGGTTGCTCGGGGACCAGGGCTGTACATCGGGCCAGCTGTATGTAAATGTGAGCCGCGTGAGACTGTCGGGCTGCAGCAGGAATGATTGTGTGCCGATAATACGCACAGGGTCAATGATGCTGAGCCGGCAGGAGCCGGACGTGATCGACTCTCCGGCATTGTGTACAGTCACCGTCGCGGTGAGAATCATATTGTCGATGGAAGTCTTGATATACATGTCTTCAATGTAAAGGCTGGATCTTGACAGCAGAGAGACGTCGCCGGTAATCCCGTTGTTCATACGGTGGCCATAGAATCCAATGGGCCAGAGAGGATACTCTTCCAGCCCCTGGAAAAAGAGAAGATTGTTGTTGCCGATTATCTCGACAGTGAGCGTATTGTTCGAGGACGGGACCGTGACATGGTCGGTGATATCCACCTCAAAAGGGAGAAAGCCGCCGTAATGGGTGAGGATTGGTGATCCGTTAACCGACACGATACAGCCGAAGTTCACCGATTCAAAACGGAGATATATCCGTTGACCCGCCATATCGGCTCCGATATTGAACGTGCGCCTGTAAATGGCATGCCTTGTTTCTTCAAATATTCGCCAGATATTGTCTGGACCGTCTCCACTTATGACAAACCGGCCGGTTACCGGGTGTGTTATGTAAAATCCCGGAACCTTAATGGTCGTTGTGTTGAATCCCTCCGGAGTAATTTCCCAGGTGCCGTTCAGGCTGATAACGGACATGGCGGCGATTCGTTCAGCTGCTTTACGGTCATCTGCCGCGGCGGGGCCGGCCATGAATAGTGCGGCGAGGAAAAATCCGCATAATATTCGTCCCATGTGATGCTGTGTTTGGGGAATTGCCATTAATCCTCCACTGTCAGCCGGCATGTCCCTGTGCGCCGAATGGAAAGGTCCAGTACACTGCCGGTACCGAATACCGGCTCCATGAGATGCCGGTATTCATTGACGGTCTCCCGCGGCAGGAATACCTGGATCGTCCCCGCGAAGCCTCCGCCGTGAACACGGCAGGCTCCTTCTCCGGTATCCCTGATGAACGATTCGCTCAGGCTCAGGGCGAGGGAGAGCCCCTGCTCCCTGACGTTATGGTTCGAGTAGATATTCTGCAGCATCTTGTACGAGGAGTCCCCCGATTCGGAGATCAGATCGAGAAACCGGAGAACATCCCCCTTTTCCAGTGCCGTGACCTGTTGCAGGACCCGTTCGTTGTCATCGATGAAATGGAGCGCGCGCAGCACCGCCCTGTCCCCGCATGCGGCGCGAACAGCCTGTATGTCGTTCAGCACCTGAGACCGGGTCACGCCGCGCAGAGTCTGTTTGCCGAACATGCCGGCGACAGCCTGCATTTCAGCGGGAATAGAGGCGTAGTCATCGGTGAGGTCGGCGTGGTTGCCGCCGGTATCGACAACCAGCAGACGGTACCCGCTTGCTGCGAAATCGAAATCGACCCGTTCGACCCGGGGAGCGTCCGGTGTTTCAAAGTCAATGGTGATGATGCCGCCGACGGCACAGGCCGTCTGATCCATGAGGCCGCAGGGTTTGCCGAAGTAGGCGTTTTCCGCGAACTGGGCAATGCGGGCGACGGTCACCGGATCGATCGTTCCTCCGTTGTAGAACGCGTTCATAACGGTGGCGATCAGGACCTCTATCGAGGCGGAAGAGCTGAGTCCGGATCCGACGAGGACGTCGCCGGCCATGCAGGCTCGCCAGCCGCCGATACTGAACCCTGCCCGTTTCATGCCCGCGGCAATGCCGCGAATGAGCGCCGCTGTCGTTCCCTTTTCAGCCCCGTGAACGGCGAGATCGGAGATGTCGACACTGAAGGGTGTCTCATAGCCTTCGGAATAAAGAGAGACCGACATGTCATCGACAGGGCCGGCGGCTGCCGCTGAATCAAGGTTGATCGATGCGGCCAGAACACGCCCGTGGTTGTGGTCGGTGTGATTTCCGCCGATCTCGGTTCGTCCCGGTGTGCTGAACAATGCTTTCGGGGCTGTTCCGAACCGCTCCCTGAACTGCCGTGTCAGCCGTTCATACCTGGCTTTTTGGGCGGAGACCGCTTCCGGGCCGCTGCAGAGCGACGTCAGCGTACTCACCGGTATTCCGGCTCCTGTGCGACTACTGGTCATACTGTCTCCCGGCTACCAGAATACCGCGTACAAGACCAGGGTCATGATGATGACAACCAGGCCCAGCGCTTTCGCGGTCTTTGATGCTTCCAGGTCAATGGTCGATCGCACCCGGATCTTCTTGGGTTCAGCCAGGGGCCTGATGAGCGTAATGACGGTCATGACAAGCAGTACTCCGGCAAAGGAAACAGCCATCCGGTCCAGAAACGCGAGACCGGGCAGCAGCATTTTAAGCAGTCCGTAGATGAGCGGATTGATGATCAGTCCGACGATGCCGCAGAGAGCCGGCGCCCGCTTGACGATAATGCCGAAGAGAAAGACCGCCAGAATGCCCGGAGAGATGAATCCCTGAAATTCCTGAATGTAGGTAAAAATACCGCTGAATTTCGGATCTCCCAGTAAGGGAGAGATGAAGCAGCCTATGCCCACGAATACACCGACGCAGATGCGGCCGATCAGTACCAGGGCCTTTTCCGAGGCCTCTTTGCTGATGTGTTTCTTGAATATGTCCATGGTGAAGATCGTCGAGGCGGAGTTGAGCATGGAGGCGAGGGAGCTGATGACCGCGCCCAGAATGGCGGCGAGAATGAATCCCTGAAGGCCCCTGCCGCCGGGGACGAGTTTGGCGATGAGCAGTCCGAAGGCGGTGTCGTACTTGTAGCCGATAAGTGCTCTGGTAACAGGCGCGACGCCCTTTTCCTCGGCCGCCTGCCGGGCTGCTTCGTTGTGCAGGGCCAGTTCCACCGCTTTTTCCGGGTGATGGGAGGCCCAGCCGTCGTCGAAGGAGATGACAACCGGCGCCGATACCTCAGCGGTGCCGCTCTGTATCTCTTCGTACAGGGAGAGCACCTCTTCATTGGCTATAATGGTCGCCGGATCACGGGAGGCTTCGGCGGCCATATCACCACTGAAGATGTTGAAGGCCATGATGCCGGGGAAGACGATGATGAAGGGGATGATCAGCTTCAGCGCCGCGGCGAAAACCACCCCTTTTTGCCCCTGGCTGAGAGACTTCGATCCCAGGGTTCGCTGAGTGATATACTGGTTCAGGCCCCAATAGTAGAAATTCGGAATCCAGAGCCCCACAACCAGGGCGGTCCAGGGAAGGATCAGATCGGTCTTGGGAAGCACCATATGCAGTTTGTCACTGTTGAGCGCGAAAAAGCGGGTGATACCCCCCGAGGATTCAGTGAGCCCCTCAACCGCGGCATTGGTATGGGTGATGTCGGCAAGCGGCATGGCGCCCAGTCTGGTGAAGGCGAGATAGGTGATGACCGCGCCGCCGATAATGAGCGCCGACCCCTGGAAGAGATCCGCCCAGGCGCATGCTTTGAGCCCGCCGCTGGCGACATAGACCGCGGCCACGATGCCGATGAGCCAGGACGCGGAAGTGACGTTTATCGGGATGCCCAGGATCGTTTTACCGGCAAAGAGCGTGTGCACGGTCAGCGCGCCCGAGTAGATAACGGCGGCGATGGTGACGCCGACGTAAATGATGATCATAAATCCCGCCATGATGCTGCGGGAAGCGGGACTGTAACGGTGTTCCAGGTATTCGGGTATCGTGTAAATACCGGTTCTGAGGAATTTCGGCAGAAAAACGAAGGCGACAATCACGAGAGTTATGGCGGCCATCCATTCGTAACTGGCGATGGCCAGGCCGACATAATCCGCGGCCTGACCGGACATGCCGACAAACTGCTCGGTGGAGATATTGGCCGCGATGAGCGAGAATCCGATCAGCCACCAGCTGAGCCCCCGTCCGGCGAGGAAATAATCTTCACTGGTTTCTTCCCTTTTGCTTTTGTAGAGGCTGACACTGATCACAACTGCGAAAAACGCGAGAAAAACGGTGATATCGAGCGGTCTCAGGTACATGGTGGCGTCCTCATCCTTGTTTGGGGTTGCGCTTCGCCGTACATTCGCTGCAGGTGTCACTGACTGCAGGTAAGTATAAAATTTAGCAGAATTAAGGTTTATTGTCAATAAAAAGATGGAGCGTCCGCCGTGCCTGGAAAATAAGATTGCAACACGGGGCTTTTCTCTGCGTATTGAATATCAGGCGGGTGTGGGGGGTCGGCGAACGAAGCGGTGATTCAGGGACAAATATAAGGAGAACAAAATGAAACCGCGCTCGAATATATTTTTATGGGGAGTGTTTCTGGTATGCCTGGGAGCTCTCTCGCTGCTCAACTCATTCGATGTTATTCGTTTCGATGAGGAAGTCGGACCGGCAATGCTCTTTTTTTCCGCCGGGATCGTGCTGATCGTGGGCCATTTTTTCTTCAGCAAGAAGCTCTGGTCGCTGATTGTCGGCGGTATCTGTATGTTCATCGGTGTCGCGACCTATATCGACGCGACCGGGTTCATCAGGGATGAGTACATCGGCATCGCTCTGTTCGTCCTCACCGGGCTGATATTCCTGAGCGCGCTGCGGCAGGGGCGGAAAAACTGGTGGGCCATCATTCCCGGCGGGTACAGCCTGAGCATCGCCGCGCATATCGCTCTGGATCTTTCCTGGCACGGAAGCGGATTGTGGCACAGCGTTGTCGTGTTCGGCGGCACCGGGCTGATTTTCGGTGCCATATTTCTGCTGAAGAACGAAACCTACAATCTCGACTGGGCCAAGTACCCCAGCATCATTGCCTTCGCCATCTGTGCCCTGACGCTGTTCGCCGCCGATTTTGAAGATGTGGTGAGCCGCTTTTTCTTTCCGGTGCTGCTCATCGGTCTGGGCGCGCTGCTGCTTTTCAGGTCGACCAGAACATTGCAGGAATCCGATGACAAGCCGGCAGGCAAGGCCGGCAAGAAGAAGGAAGGGTGAGCACCACCCGGTCCCTGACGTTACCTGAAAAAGTTCACGCATGCCCGGCTCTGTTACCAGTGCCGGGCATTTTTTTTAAAGTGCTTGACTTTTATAAACAGGTGTTATATATTTTATACGAAATTCGTCAAATGAAACATTTTTCGTATATTTTTACGTATAATGTATAGGTCGTCCAAGGTAAGGCAGCCATGAAGAAACGTCAGATACTGGAAACAGCCGGTGACCTGTTTACCCGGTTCGGTATCCGCCGGGTGACCATCGAAGAGGTCTGCGCCAAAGCCAATGTGAGCAAAGGGACATTCTATAAGCATTTCAGCAACAAGAATGATCTGGTGATGGCTCTTTTAAACATGATCATGGAAGGGGCAATGGCGGAATACCGGAACATTATGGCCGGGACCCTGCCGTTCAAGGATAAAGTGAAACGGATGATCAGGATGAAAATGGAGCGGACGGGGGGGATGAGCCGGGAGTTTCTTATGGATATCATCGAAAGCGGCCCCCCGGAGGCTGTGGCGTATTATAAAGAACAGGCGGCCGCCACGATCGCCGCCATCACCGGTGATTTTATCGCCGCGCAGCAGCGGGGTGATATCCGGCGCACCATCAAACCCGAATTCATTCTCTACTTTTTCAATCACATGATCGAGATGGTGCAGGATCCAAAACTTGATGAACTCTATGCCACACCGGGCGAGATGATCAACGAATTGACCAATTTTTTCTTTTACGGTGTTATGCCGGAAGAGGGGTACAGCAGTGAATTTCAGCACGGGGATGCCGAAAAGGAGGAGCATGCTGATCATGCTTAGGAAAGCATATGTGTGGGTGCTGGCGCTGCTGACGGCAGCGATGCCCGCTGCGGGTCAGCACCTCGCCTGGAAGGGGCAGCTCTCATCCTGGGGAATTGTCAACTTCGAAGACGCGGCTCATCCCCGTATGGGAATACGCTATCTTCCCGCCCTGAACAGTGTGCTCGGAACCGCCGGCCCTGCTTCGGTTGATCTGGAAGCATCGGTGAATATCTTCGGATCCGCGATAGCCGGCCGGGGCGGGAACAGCGACGCCACGGCAGAGCTAAAACCGTACCGTCTCTGGATCAGGTGGGCCACGCCTCAGTTCGAGGCCCGGTTCGGCTTGCAGAAGATCAATTTCGGACCCGCGCGCATGCTGCGTTCACTCATGTGGTTCGACACCATCGACCCCCGCGACCCCCTGCAGCTGACCGACGGTGTCTGGGGGGGGCTGGCCAGGTACTATTTTCTCAATAACATGAATCTCTGGGCCTGGGTCCTGGCCGGGAATGGCGATCCCAGGGGGTGGGAACAATTCGGCAGTGACGAAAAGATCCCTGAATACGGGGGACGGATCCAGATACCGGTCCCCTCTGGTGAGGCGGGTTTTACCTATCACCACCGCCGGGTTGCGGTCGGCGCACTCTGGCAGAACCTTGCGGGTATTTCCCGGACCAGGTTCATGGAGGACCGCTACGCGCTGGATGTCCGCTGGGATCTCGCCATCGGGGTCTGGGCCGAGGCGGCGCTGACGCAGCAGGCGCTGTCCGCGCCCTTCCGCAGCCGGAGAATGGTGACCATCGGCGCCGACTATACCGTCGGCCTGGGCAACGGTATTCTGATCACCGGGGAACATCTGATGCTGCAGGTTTCGGAGTCTCTCAAAGATACGGGAGAAAAGCTCGAGTTTACCGGCGGTGCGGTCAATTACCCGCTCGGGCTCCTGGACGCGGTGACGGTAATGGTGTACAGGGACTGGAAGAGTGATACCTGGTACCGGTTCCTCAATCTGCAGAGAACCTATGACCGGTGGCAGCTGTTTCTGATTGCGTTCTGGAACCCTGAACTGTTCGATATATATCAGGCCACCGCCGGCGAGAATCTTTTCTCGGGCAGAGGCGTACAGCTGATGGCTGTGTTCAACCATTGAGACAATTATTCCAACGATAGAGGAGACAGACATCATGGCAGATTCCAGAATTATTACGATTGACGGTCTCGTCAAGAAGTTTCCCATGGGAGGAGGCTGGTTTACCGCGCTGAGTGATATTTCGCTCGAGTTCGGAACCGGAGAATTCGCGGGGTTTGTGGGCCCCAGCGGATCGGGGAAAACGACAGTGCTCAATATCATCGGTTCCCTCGATTCTCCCAGTGAAGGGGAGGTGATCGTCATGGACAAGTCCATCGGCGAGCTTTCACACGGGGAAGCCGCGAAGCTGAGAAACCGGCATCTGGGCTTTATATTTCAGACCTACAACCTGCTTCCTGTGTATACCGTGTATGAAAACGTGGAATTTCCCCTGCTGCTGCTCAATATGTCGCCCCGGGCCCGGAAAAAAGCGGTTCTGGAAGCGCTGGAATGGGTGGGGCTGACTGACAAGATCAAGTCCCGGCCCGCTCAGCTTTCCGGCGGACAGTGCCAGCGGGTGGCGATCGCCCGGGCGATGGTAAAGAAACCGGTGCTGGTGCTGGCAGATGAACCGACCGCGAACCTCGACGCGGACAACTCCCACCATATTCTCGAAACCATGGAGACACTGAACCGGGAACTGAAAACGACGTTCATTTTCGCCACCCATGATCACAAGGTGATCAGGTATCTCAAGCGGAAAATTTCTCTGGAGGATGGAAGGGTGGTAAAGGATGAGATCGTGAAGGCGAAAAGAAAAGTGAAAGAATGATGCTCTCAGGAGACAGCAGACAGGAGACCTGAAGGAAAAAGGATAAAGGTAAAAGGCCCTGCCCCTCCCTGTCTTGATCCGCTGAATTCTCTGAAACTGCTCAAGAGGGATAATTAATTATAATTTTGGCGTATATGATGATATTTCCAAAAATAGAGATGTGTTTTAATGAGGGAACCGGATTGAAAAGGAGCTGTCGGCCTCCTGCCTCCGGTCTCCTGTCTCCTTTTGAAAGGAGGATCCATTCATGATAGCTTTAAAACTCGCATACAGAAACCTCAAAGGCGCGGGACTGCGCACGTGGCTGAACGTCATCGTCCTCTCCTTCGCTTACGTGATCATCATTTTCAACCAGGGCTTCCTGGACGGATGGAGCCGGCAGGCCCGGGAGGATATGATCGACTGGGAGATCGGAGGCGGTGTTTACTGGAACGCGGCCTACGATCCCTATGACATCTTCACGATACAGGACGGTCACGGGCTGCCGCCGTCGGCTTTGCAGGGTTTGATCGAGGACAATCTGGCGGAACCGGTGCTGGTGGCCCAGGCGGCCATTTATCCCGAGGGGCGGGTTCAGAGCATCCTGCTGAACGGTATCGATCCCGGCCAGACGATTCTCAAGCTGCCGACAGCACCGCTCGCCGCCGACATTGACGAGATCCCGGTGCTTATCGGAACGCGGATGGCGAAGCGCACCGGCCTGCAGGAGGGGGATTTTGTCACCGTCCGCTGGCGGGATGTGAACGACACCTTTGACGCGACCGAGGCGAAAGTGGTGAAAATCATGAAAACCAATGACGCCAACGTCGACATCGGACAGCTCTGGGTGCCTATGAACCGGCTGCAGACGATGATGTCGGCCAGGGGCGAGGCGACCACCATTATTCTTTCTCCGGAGATTACCGATCCTCCGGCGGCCGTGGGCTGGGAGTTCAAGGATTATAATTTTCTGCTCAAAGAGGTCCGGGCGCTGATCAAAACGAAATCGATCGGCGGATCTACCATGTTCATCCTGCTGCTCTTCCTGGCGGGACTGGCGATATTCGATTCGCAGATGCTCGCCGTATTCAAGCGCCGCAAGGAGATCGGTACACTGATCGCCCTGGGAATGACCAGGACCAGAGTCGTGCGTATTTTTACGGTGGAGGGTGCCATGCACGGCATTCTCGCCGCCCTGGTCGCGGCCGTATACGGTATCCCTCTGCTCGGGATGCTGGCAAAGTCGGGATGGGCCATGCCGGAAGTGGCCGATACAATGGGAATCGTCATCGCGGAAAAGATTTTTCCCCTGTTCAGCATCGGGCTGATCGCGGGCACCACTGCAGTGGTCATGATCACGGTCACCATTGTCAGTTATATCCCGGCCCGGAAAATAGCGCAGCTGAACCCCACCGAGGCGATTAAAGGTAAAATAAGCTGAGAGGGTATCCATGATTCGATTTCTCTTTAAAGGATTGATCCGGGACCGGTCGCGCAGCTTCTTTCCGATTCTCACGGTTACTGCCGGTGTGATGCTCACGGTAGTGTTCCACGCCTGGCTGGGAGGAGTCCTGAGTGACATTGTCCGGACCAGCGCGACCTTCACCACCGGGCATGTGAAGGTCATGTCCCGGTCCTATGCTGAAGAACAGGCCCAGGTGCCGAACGATCTGGCGCTGCTGGGTGTCGGTCAGCTGATGAGCGATCTGGAAGAAGCCTTCCCGGATATGATCTGGACAAGCCGGATTACATTCGGAGGCCTGCTGGATATTCCCGATTCTACCGGAGAAACCCGTTCCCAGGGCCCCGTGATGGGTATGGGAATCAGCCTGCTGGATGCATCGAAAGGCGATGTCGATCGGATGGGAATCAGGGAAGCGGTGACCGCCGGATCAATACCCGCGCATCCCGGAGAGATTCTCATCAGTGATGAACTCGCCGGGAAACTCAAGGTCGAACCCGGTGAACAGGCGACCTTCATCGGCTCGACCATGTACGGCAGCATTACCTTCTATAATTTTGTGATTGCCGGCACGGTTCATTTCGGGATCATGGCCATGGACCGGGGCGCCATTATCGCCGATATCGAAGATGTACGTACCGCCTTGAATATGGAAGACGGCGCCGGAGAGATTCTCGGTTACTTTAAAAGCGGCGTGTATGATGACAAGGCCGCCCGAGCCGTCGTAAACAGGTTTCAGGATATCTATGGATCCGCCGGGGGTGATTTCGACCCGGTTATGGCGACGCTCCGGGAGCAGGAGGGCCTGGAACAGTATCTCGCGATGGCCGAAAACATGAGCGGTGTTCTGGTTACCATGTTTATCGTGGCCATGTCACTGGTGCTCTGGAACGCCGGGCTGATCGGCGGTCTCCGCAGATATGGTGAGATCGGCGTGCGGCTGGCGATAGGAGAATCGAAATCACATGTCTACCGGACGATGATGCTGGAATCGCTGCTTATCGGCCTCATCGGCTCTTGCATCGGGATCGGCATCGGACTCGCCATATCATTTTACCTGCAGACGCATGGGATCAATTTCGGTGCTTTTACGAGAGGCTCCTCGATGATGATCTCGAATTACATATATGCGAGAGTCCTGCCTGAAACCTATTATATAGGGCTCATTCCCGGGCTGTTTTCCACCCTATTGGGAGCAGGTCTCGCCGGCATCGGCATTTACAAGCGGCAGACCGCTCAGCTCTTCAAGGAGCTGGAAGTGTAACGGATGAAGATCATTGAGACAGAGAGGACGAACGTATGAAATGGATACCCTGTATTGTTCTGCTGCTTGCCGGCGGAGGTCTCTTCGCCCAGCAGCCGACCGCGGACTACATTCTGCAGAAAATCGACGATAATCAGAATGCGGATTCGAGAATTATCAGCTCACGCATGATCATTCACGGCCGGCGGGGCAGCCGCACCATTGAATCGAAGAGCTGGATCGAAGGGGATGAAAAATCGTTTACCGAATACCTGGCTCCGGCCAGGGAGAAGGGCACGAAAATGCTGAAACTGGGAGATGATCTCTGGACCTATTCGCCTTCTACCGACCGGATCATCAGGATTTCGGGCCACATGCTGCGGCAGTCGGTGATGGGGTCGGATCTCTCCTATGAAGATATGATGGAGGATCACTCCCTGGTCGAGATGTACAAGGCGACAATTATCGGCAGCGAACGGATCGACGATCGGGACTGCTGGATTATCGAACTGACGGCGAAGAACGAAGAGGTCGCGTACTATGCCCGCAAAATCTGGGTCGACAGGGAGCGCTATAACATTCTGCGGGAGGACCGGTTCGGAAAGAGCGGGCGGCTGCTTAAAACGACAACGGTCTCCGATGTCCGCATGCAGGACGGCCGCTGGGTCGCGGGAAGAATCGTGTTCAAGGATGTGCTGAAGAACGGTGAGGGCACGGAGTTTCTCGTGGACTCGGTTGAGTTCAACAGGGATATTCCGGCGTATCTGTTCAGCAAGGCGGCGTTGAAGAAATAAACGGAGACGGGAGACCGGAGGCAGGAGACTTTGTCCCGTCCTGAATATCTCCAACGGAAGAAACGAAATTCACGAAAGTGATACAAAGAAGTTAAAAAGCCTGCAAGCGGCGGTCCCTGACCGCCGTTATTCCCGGCAGCGTTTAGAGGCCTGCTTAATGACTCTTGGGGGAGAGCCCGGGGATAGGGTCTCCTGTCTTTGTAAAAAGAAGGCCCCCCGCCGCGAGTACGGCGGGGGGCCTTCAGTAAATGATACAGAACGTTCCTACTTCTGCTTTTTGATAGTGAACTTCTCCTCGTCGATGGTTTTCCCGACGGTATCGGCATACAGATCCTTGATCCGGTCGCTGATATCCTTGGACACTTTTTTCCCGTTCACCTCGCAGCTGCCATCCTTGAATTTGATTTCGAATTCCCCGGTGTCGGAAATAATGTCTTCTTCTGCAAGTCGGTCGAGAAACGCTTCCAGTCGTTCGTAGGTCATCGCCGCTTCGAGATGCCGTTCCCTGACCTCGGCGAGACGCTCTTCCATGCGAAGCGCTTCTTCCAGGAGCCGGTCGGCGTTTCTCGTCTGGGTTCTCTCGAGACGCGCGCGCAGACTGTCGAGTTTTCGTTCCGTCATGACCATGCGTTCGATCTCATCCTCCCGCAGATGACGGGTTTTAAGGAGCTGCTGGCGGATCTTTTCGATTTTTGGACGAAGCTCTTCCACGTTCCGCAGTTCCAGGTAGGACCAGAGGAGTGAGCGGTATTCGTGCCATTTCTCTTCGGGTACCGGTTCCCCTTTATCCATGACCGAAACGATGGAATGATCGGAAGATCGGAAGCTGATGACGATCTCTTCATTGTTCATGAAGCCGGATTTCTTGATCGTGATCACATCGATGGAATCTTCATGAACGATGCTGTATTCCATTGCCGCGGCGGATCCGGCCATAACCAGGACGATGGCGATAATGACGGGTATGCGTTTCATTGTCTGTCTCCTTATGTTTCTCCGTTGTTCTGCTATAATATACGCAGAGAAAAAAAGGAAATTCGCCGAATGTCCGCAAGTATCGCCGCCGTGTCGCCAATGACACCTGACCGGCGCAAGCGTCCGCCACGGCCGGGAACCAGTCGTGTGTCCGGTAGGCGCTATCGAGCCCTGGGCATGGTTCTGGTCTCACCGTTTTCAAGCAGTGCTTTCATGCCGGTAACGGCTCCTTCCTCGTTGCGCAGGAACTCGCCCCTGATCTTCAGGTTGTCTTCGATAATGAAGCGGGTGTCGCTGAGAAAATGCAGTCGTTTAAATTGTTTGCTGCCGGGTTCTTTGATATAGCACCCATCCTCACGGGTGGTTACTTTCACCGGACCGTAGCTGCCGGCAACATTCGCGAGTACATCCGAAGCGGGAATGATTGCATCGAGAAGCGCTTTATGGTACTCCCACTGCCATGTGAGGGCCGCCCGGGTCGATCCCTCCGCTTCCATCCTCAGGCTGTCCAGCGCCATAATATAAGCGGTGTCGAATGCTGTATCACTATCTGTCTTAATATCGGGTTCGATTCCCACGCCTTCCCAGCCGGTGTTTGTCTTCGGATCATACGAACGGGAATTGGGAACACGAAGGCTGAGATAGTATTTGGGGAAATAGAAAAAAGTGATGCCATGTCCGCCGCCGCTGGTGGTCTCTCCGATAATGGTGGCGCGATGCTGGTTTTTCAGGTCGAAGGCAAACTCTTCCGCCGCGGAAAATGTGTAGTCGTTGCTCGTAAGCACATAGAGGTCGGTACTTGCCATGACCGGGCCCTGCACGGTTGCGTATGTCCAATACTGTCTGGTGATGTCGCCGTCACGTTTCCAGGTATTCAGATAGTGCACCGGTTCAGCAAAGAAGTAGCTGATCATCAGTTGAACCAGTTCACCATACCCGCCACCGTTCCAACGGAGATCAATGATCAGTGCATCGCAGTTGGCAAGGAAATTCATCGCAGCTATGGCGGTAGGTGCCGCATAGCGCGGATCACGAAATGAGTCAAGTCGCAGGTAGCCGATATTCCCGTCCAGGCGCTTGATCTCCTTGAATTCATAATTATTTTTGCGGTCCCCGATAATTTCTTTGGGAATAATCTCGTCCTTGGGTGGATCGATTACGGGATTGATGCGAATATGCAGGTCTTTGCTTACCGACTGTAAATCATGAGTCAGGGCTTTTCTGAATGAAGAAAGCGTTTTTTGGTCTTTGTAGGCTCCACTCTTGGCCTGTGTGTGAAGATAGTTGTTCATGCCGGAGGCTGTTTCCGCATCAATATAGCTCAGTTCCAGCTTGTCGCATATCCAGCCGATGATTTCATTCTGCATGTCTACAGTGAGCGTCATGGCATTTACCTCAGCCATCGTCGGTTGTGTATCCTGCGCACTGCCGGGCAGTACCGGGAATATGGACAGCAGGAGAGTGATCGGGACACACAGGGATGTTAATTTCATTTCGATTTCCTCCTCTTGGGCTTTTCATGCTTCGGAAGGGACCCTATTACCGGATACATCAGTGTATACTGCACGAACAGGCGGATCTGACATCTGAACAGGATGGTGCGGTTCACGTCCGTATTCGGCGTGTTTATGGGTTTTTTCGGGTCTGTTATGCCACCAATGAAACATTGACAGTAATTATAAATATACTTATACTGGTACATGGCCATTTATACTATGTACATGTCTCTCAACAGTTTGACGACAACACCGGCAGGATGGTTTAGATGATGGAAATCACAGACACTCGGTATCGTTTTTTCACCTGGCTGGAGAAGGGGCTGATCTGTCTTGGTTTCACGGTGTTCTTTTTTGCGGTGATCTACCATCCGGAAGATCCGGTGTTCATCGGCGAATTCAATAATGAAGACGGCAGCATCTATGCCTCACGGGCGGTGGATGTCCTGGTGAGCCTGGTCATTTTTTTTACCGTTGTGTTCCGCCTGATCCCCCGGCAGCTGCTGCGGGCGCGTTACGCGTCTTTCGCCCTCGGTTCTCTGCTGCTGGTGGGGAGCGTCTGCGCCGTGGAATATGGTCTCGATCAGGGTATTCTCAGGCTTTTCAACCTGCCCTCCGGTCCCTGGGAGATATCCGACAAGCTGCTGAGCAATCCCCGCAGAAATCTTTACTATTCCACCATTGTCCCCGGCAACACCATGGTGTATCTGCTGGCGCTGCTCTACGGTGTTGCCAGGGACTGGATCGCCAAGGCGCGGCGGGAAAGCCAGCTGCAGAAGGAGACGATGCGGGCCAGCATCGATTTTCTGCGCTCCCAGATAAATCCCCATTTTTTCTTCAACGCCCTGAATAACATCTACGCCATTACCCGGCGAAACAAGGATACCGAGGCAGGCGATGCGATTATCAAACTGTCCGCCGTCATGCGGTACATGATCTATGACAGTGATGTGGAGACGATCGGCCTGGATAAAGAGATCGCTCATATTCGGGAGTACCTCGATCTGGTGCGGCTGAAATACCGGCCCGACGATCCCCTGGACCTGACGATGAACGTGAAAGGAAAGCCGGGCAGGCATCGGATCGCGCCCCTGATTCTGCAGCCCTTCGTGGAAAACGGCTGCAAGCACGGGCTGACATCCGCGGGAGAGGGATATGTGCATGTCGATTTGTCCGTGGAGGAAAGGGAGATCGTTTTCGTGGTTGAAAATTCCAGAACGGGGAAACAGGAGGTGCACCGCAAGCATTCCGGCATCGGGCTGGAGAATGTACGGAGACGTCTGGAACTGCTCTATCCGGACCGGCATGACCTTGTCATCACCGAGTCCGACGACACATTCACCGTAACCTTGACAATTCGGTTTGAGGAGTGATCTATGCTGCGTTGCGTCGTAGTGGATGATGAGCAGGGCGCGGTCGATATTCTTCGTGATTATATCGGCCAGACGCCCGACATGGAAATGGGCGCATCCTTTCGGGATCCGGTGGAAGCCCTCAACTATATCACCCGGAATGGTGTCGACCTGGCGTTTCTCGATATCGACATGCCCAACCTGAGCGGTATGCAGCTGGCGGAACTGCTGAGGGAGCGGAAGGTGATGATCGTTTTTTCCACGGCCTATGCCGAGTTCGCAGTGGAGAGCTATGAGAAGAACGCGGTTGACTACCTGCTGAAGCCGGTCCCCTACGAGCGGTTCCTGAAGGCGGTTGAGCGGGCACGGAGCGCAGCACGGAAAACATCCCCGCCGGCATCCGCGGGCGGGAAAAATATCTTCTTTGTCAAGAGCGGCTCCCGTATCCACCAGCTGGATATGGACTACCTGCTCTTCATGAAAACGGACGGGCACTACGTTGAATTCCATTCGGTCCACGGCACGGTGCTTTCCCGCATGACCATGGACGAGCTGCTGGCCGGCCTGCCCGCCGGCTGCTGCGCCCGGGTGCACAAGTCGTACGTGGCCGTGCTGGACAAGATCGAGACGATCGAGCGCGACCATGTCCTCATCGCCGGCAAGGAGATCCCCATCGGACGGAGTTACCGGGAAGAGTTCCTGAAGCAGATCACCTACGCGGGCAATTGAGGCAGGGGACAGCTTACCGGGTCCGTAGTATTGTTGTAGAAATCTATCCCATATCAAAGAGGTGACCGAAATGGCGGGGACCATACACGGCAGATATGTATATCCGCTGCTGATGGCCGGGCTTTTTTTTGCCTGCGGCAGAGAGAAGGAATATCCGATGGTGCGGGAAATGGTTGACGGGATTCAGCATATCACCTGTCCCGATTATCCCCGGGATGGTGTGGTTGAATATGATATGGTTGAGGATCTCTCCATCGGCGATGAATCCGATGACAATTATATTCTTAATATCCCCTTTCAGCTGATGGTAGACAGCAAGGGCAGCATTTATGTGCTGGACTGGGGCGATGAGCGCATGCAGGTGTACGACAGTACGGGAACCTGGATACGTACGATCGGCAGATCGGGCCAGGGCCCGGGCGAATTCTATACTCCCGCCTATTTCACCATTTCTGCCGTCGACAGCATCTATCTGAACGATGCCAGGAACAAACGGATCAATGTCTATGATGGATCGGGGTCGTTTATCCGAAGCCTCAGGTATGACGGTTCATATCATAGCGAGATCTATGTGGACGGCGACGGCCTGATCTATATTCAGGAATCTGGCGAACAGGACATGGAAACGCTGAGTGACGTTCTGCAGGTAATAGAGGAATCGTTTACGATCGGGCGGCTGGCGATGTCGAACGCAAAGGTTTTTACCTACGGGCCGTTCCGGGGTGACCGCAAGGTCATGAGGCGGCAGGGGGACGGCGTTATCAGCGGCGGTTCGCCGGACGGACCCAATACGCTGTGGGCGGTATGCAGGGACGGCCGGCTGATCGAAGGGTACAACATGGATTACCGGCTGAACGTTATCGACGAGAAGGGGAATGCCCTGTTCAATTTCGGGAGACCCTATGACCCGGTTCCCAATCCCTATGCGGGCCGGGGACCACATCTCGAGACAAAACCGGCTTTCGGGCGGCGGATCCTCCTGGAAGAGAAGGGGAACATCTGGCTGAAACTGTATACAAAGGATCCGGAAAATGAAAATGAGACGGTTCCGGTGGTCTATGATGTCTGGTCCCCGGACGGGATATTTATTCGGCAGGTGACCGTGCCCTATACGATAAGCGCGTTCCACGGCGGTAAGGCCTACTGCATTCGGCGGACCGACGAGGAGGTGACGGTGAAGCGGTTTGTGCTGCGGGAGAAATGAGGAACACTGTTTATGTTGCGTCCGTTGGGTTTTGTTTTAAAAGCGGTAACGCAAAGCACGCAAAGATAACGCAAAGAGCGCAAGAAAAAATGATTAGAGTTAAAAAATCAGATACACCATTGTTTTATGTTCTTGCCTGCCTCGCGATCTGAATCACCGCGAGGTTTTTACCTGTATCTTGCCTGCCATGGTCTTCATTTTTTCATCCATTGTCAGCAGCAGGGCATTGTTCCTGCGGGCCAGCACAAAGTAGAGAGCGTCATAGACTGAGTGGCTTATCCGGCAGCTCAGGCCAAAGGCTTCCCGGAAAAGGGTGTGCGCCGGTTCAAAGTGGTCGATCAGTTCCAACGCCAGGTCTATGCCTTTTTCCGCTGCCTCTTCGTCCAGTTTGCTGAATTCAGTATATTTCCAGAACGTGTTGGTAATTTCAGCAACATAGAGATCAGGAGCGATGACCTGTTCGGCGTTCAGGATATGGTCTTCGATTTGGTTTGCATGTTTCCTGTGGAGCACGACTTCAAGGGCGGCGCTTGCATCGAGTACGCAGATCATCGCTCCCGGTCCTCCCTGATCATTGCTGCGGGATCCTTCAGCTGGCCAGTGTCAAGATCGGCCTGCCAGCGATGCAGTTCTTCGATGACCGCCTGGCGCCGGTCCCGGCCCGGGGCGGTCACGTCAAGGGCCCGGGAGAGTTCGGCGATCGCCTGCTGAGCCAGGCTGCGGTGCTCCTTCTTCGCCTGCCGCGCCAGTTTGTTGTAGAGCACCTGGGGAAGTTCCCGTACCTGCAGTATCGGCATAGTGTTGTCCTTTTATTTGAGTGCGTCTACGGGAAGATAAACAATAAAAACAAAAAATGCAAGATGCATTCATTTTGCATGCGAATTAATACGTAATAAAGAACGATAATCAGGGGTGCGGGATGAAAATGTCATCCCCCACCCCTGTCTGGGCCCGGATGGCGGCATGCCGGCTGGCTTGTAAATTGGAATTAATAATTTCAGATTGAGGGCCATTATGGAATTACCAATTCCGTATTCTAATTAGATAGAGACGCCGGTAATTGACTGCCCGGAGTGTGGCGTATTTCAGTTGCAGACACATTACTATTATATGCAAAAACAGCTTGACATTCCTGAATTGATATATTATATTCATCATCATCATCATCATCATCATCATCATCATCATCATCATCATCATCATCATCATCATCATCATCATCATCA
>JAFGRY010000008.1 GCA_016934955.1 bacterium
CGCCGCGGTCGATTCCATCTCGTTCGATCTGCAGCCGGGAGAGATCGTCGGGTTTCTCGGCCCGAACGGCGCGGGCAAGACGACGACTCTCAAGATGCTCTCCGGCCTGCTGCATCCCACTTCGGGTGAGCTGTCGGTGCTGGGATATGTGCCCTGGCGCCGGAATCCCGATTTTCTGCGGCAGATCACCCTGGTGATGGGGCAGCGGAATCAGCTGGTCTGGGATATTCCCGCGGCCGATTCCTTTGAACTGAACCGTGCCATTTACGGCATCCCGGCCGCTGATTACCGCACCATACGTGATGAATTGACCGGGCTGCTCGACCTGGAACCGCTGCTGCGTAAACCGGTGCGAAATCTCTCCCTGGGTGAGCGGATGAAATGCGAGATCGCCGCGGCCCTGCTGCACCGGCCCCGGGTGGTGTTTCTCGACGAACCGACCATCGGTCTCGATGTAACCATGCAGCGCAGAATACGCTCCTTTATCAGCGAGTATAACCGCCGCTACGGGGCGACGGTGCTGCTCACCAGCCATTACATGGCCGATGTACAGGCACTGTGCAAACGGGTTATCGTCATTCACCACGGACGGCTGCTCTATGACGGCGCCCTTGCCGGGCTGATCAGCCGGTTTACCGCCCATAAAACCATTACCGTGCACCTTGCCGACTGCAGGCAGGACCTCAGCGGGTATGGGGAGGTGCTCTCCTGTGAGGAAGGTGCGGTGACGCTGCGGGTGGCGAAAGCCGAGACAGCCCGGGTAACCGGCCGTTTGCTGGCCGACCTCTCGATTCTCGACCTGACGGTTGAAGATCCCCCTATAGAAGAAGTGATCGATCGTGTTTTCGCGCAGGGGGACGTGTGATCAGACTGGCCGATATCTATGTGCAGCAGTTCAAGATCACCCTGGCGTCCTTCGTTCAGTACCGGGCCGCGATTTTTATCTGGATGATCTGGCATGTGATCGAACCGCTGGTGTACCTCTCGGTCTGGTCGGTGGTCACCCGTTCCCTGGGAGGGAACGTGGGCGGGTTCACCGGCGGTGATTTCGCATCCTACTTCATTGCGATGATGCTGGTGAACCATCTGACCTACACCTGGATCATGTGGGAGTTCGAGTACCGGGTGCGGCACGGCATTCTCTCGTTCATGCTGCTTCGGCCCATTCATCCCATTCACAGCGATATCGTGGACAATGTCACATCGAAACTGCTCACCCTGCCGATGATGATCCCATCCGCGATGCTGCTCGCCCTGCTGTTCCGACCCGTGTTTCATCCGGTTCCCTGGGCCATGGCGGCGTTCGTTCCCGCCGTGTTCCTTGCCTTTCTTCTGCGGTTCATCGTGGAATGGGCCCTTTCTCTGGCGGTGTTCTGGACAACGAGGATCAGCGCCGTCAATCAGGGCTACTATGTGATCACGCTTTTTCTTGCGGGTCAGATGGCCCCCCTGGCCCTGCTTCCCGGGGCCGTCAGGATCGCGGCAACGGTGCTGCCCTTCCGCTGGATGATTTCGTTTCCCGTGGAGTTGCTGCTGGGGAGACTGACGCCTCAGGAAGCGCTGGCCGGCATCGGGGCCCAGATAGTCTGGCTGGCCATCGGATTCACGATACTGCGGAGGGCCTGGCGGGCGGGACTTCGCATTTATTCGGCGGTGGGCGCATGAATATACCGCGTCTGATCAGCGTTTTCATCAGGGTCGGCGTGATGAGCGAGCTGGCCTACCGGGCCAACTTTCTCGTGCAGCTGCTCGAGTCAGTGCTCGATCTGGCAACGGCCTTCGCCGGGATTGCCGTCATCTTTTCCTATACAAAGGATCTGAGCGGCTGGCGCCCGGACGAAGTCATCGCCCTCGTCGGGGTGTTCTTCATGGTCGGCGGCGCGATCAGGTTCATGATTCAGCCGAGCCTGCAGGAATTCATCAGGTCGGTGCGGCGGGGCACGCTCGATTTCACGTTGACAAAACCGGCCGATTCACAGCTGCTGATCAGCATTCAGCGGGTGGAAATCTGGAAACTCACCGATATCGTGCTGGGAGTAATCGTATTTTCCGTCGCTCTGACGCGAATGGGAACACGTCTTGACCTGCTGCAGGTCGCCGGGTTCGCCGCGGCCCTGGTTACGGGAGGGAGTATCGTCTACTGTTTCTGGGTGCTGCTCGCCTCGCTCTCCTTCTGGTTCGTGCGGGTCGAGAATATCCTGGTCATTTTCCAGAGCATGTACGAGGCGGGGCGGTGGCCGATATCCATCTATCCCCGCTGGCTGCGGTTCGCTCTTACGTTCATCGTTCCGGTGGCGGTCGCCACCACCGTCCCCGCCCAGGCCCTTACCGGGCGGCTCACCTGGCAGGCGCTGATTTCCGCCGCCGCCGTCGCCGCGCTGCTGTTTGCCGTGACACGGGTTGTCTGGCGCATCGGGACGCGGCGGTATTCCGGGGCGTCTGCCTGAGAATGTTAATAATAAATGTTAATAATAAAGAATAAAGGAAAAAGGAAAAAGGAAAAAGGAATCATTTTCGAATAGCTTGGCGGGAGAGTGAATATATATTTCACTTTGAGCGTAAAAATAGTGCGAGATCTTTTATTATTTTGATAATACTTACAATGATAACGATAAACTCAAGTCTGCCAAGAAACATGGCAATAGTTTCTGACCACAAAATGAGAGGAGGCGATCCTGCTTGTGTGATGCCAACAGAAAGACCGACAGTACCGATGGCGGAGGCAAATTCAAAAAGAGAACTACGCAAACTATATCCATGAGCGGTCAATATAGCTACGCCCAACACATAGCAAATGATATAAATAAATATATATATTGAGACTTGTGTAATATGGTTTTCTGTAATACTCTTTTTTAATTCTCCCATCCAGACAGATTTATCTATCACAGCAGTTCTGGGTAAAAAAACTTGTTTTATACGCCACTGTATCGATTTTAGTAAAATATATATGCGGTATTGTTTAATACCACCTGCTGTTGAAAAAACACCACCGCCTATAAGCATTAGAATAATCAATATAAAGAATCCAAAATCGTTCCAATTTCCATATCCAACAGTTGAAAATCCGGTCGATGTGATTGCAGAAATTGTCTCAAAAATGGCGACTCGAATTGACTTCAGTGTCGTTGGATATAATGCGAACGCGACACCAAATAGAGTCGAAATAAAAGCGATTGGAATAATTATGGCTAACAAATGAAGTTCGCCATTTCGAAAAACGAAATGGTACCTGCGCTTTAGCACAAGGTAAGCAGTAGCAAAATTGAGGTTTCCGATTACCATAAAGATACAGGTTATTATTTCAATACATGGAGAATTAAAAGACCCGATACTGTCTGTCCTTGTAGAGAATCCACCGGTTGAAAAAGCAGCAAACGAGTGATTAATTGCATCAAAAAAAGGCATTCCAGCGAGAAAATACAGGAAAGAACCAATAACGACGTATGCGATGTAAAGCTTTAATACCAATTTTGATGATCGCCTCACATTAGGAACAAGCTGATCGCTCCGCCCTTCGGCGATTGAAAGACCGGGTCCTGACGGCCCTGCGATTGCAGAAAGCATGATGATGACAAGACCGGCACCGCCGGCCAGTTGCATTAAACTACGCCAGAATAATATGCAATGCGGGGCTTTTGAGACATCGATGACCGAGAGCCCCGTTGTCGTCCAGCCGCTGACGGATTCAAAGACGGCTTGAGTGAAATTCAAGCTGGAAATGATCATGAAAGGAAAGGCAGAAAAGAGGCAGGAGATAATCCAGCAGACTAGAACGATCACACCACCTTCCATTACCGTAAGAACGACAGGTTGACGTGGACGGAAAAAGCGCCATAAAATAAAACCAAAAAAAATCAGTCCTGATCCTGGGATAATAAATCCGATTGAAAATGATAATTCATGCGGGTAAAAAGGAATTACCAATGAAGGCATCAGTTCAAGCAGCCCCACAAGGAATAAGATAAACCCTGCATAAGCGGCAATTGCCTGATATTGCCGCTTTAGATGTATATCGAAGCGCACTGTTCCATACCCTCAATTAAATCTTATCGCCAGTAAGTATTCTCAAGGCCTGGCCATGGTTTTCGGGAAGTGTGATGATGATGATTCTGTCTTTTCCGAGGAGCTGTGTTGAACCGTCGGGCACAATCGGATGCTCTTCACGTAATATACTGGCAATAAGTGATCCTTTGGGCAGGCCGATTTTTTGAAGAGATTTGCCAACCACAGGCGAAGAAGTTTTGAGAATGATCTCCGTAACATTTATTTTCCCTTCTCCGATTGAAAAAAGATTGGTGATGTCGGTGAACGCAGTCTTTTGTTCAATCATTAAAGAAATAACGCGTGTAAATGAAATTGCAGGAACGCCCAGTTCTTTGAAAACCCTTTCGTTATCCGGATCGTTGACTACAGCCAACGTTTGCGGGATATGAAAATGTGTAAAACCTAATTGGCATATAAGTAAATTATCCTGATCGTTGGGTGTGATGGCTAAAATAACATCCGCTGTATGGGCGTGTGCATCCTCAAGGATCTGCGGATCACTTCCATCACCGTGAACAACTGTTGCTTTGACATTATGGGCAAGTCTTTCACATTCTTCATGATGGCGATTTATGATGGTAACCCTGTACCCTTTGGAAAGGAATAAACGGCATAGGTAATATACAGTTTGATATGCGCCCACAATAATCACATTCATAGGTTCTCTCCAGGCTGCCTTGTTAAAGATTCAGTAATCGTATCCATCAGGACTTCACTGGCAATAATGGTTGGGCAAATCGTTTCTACCCTCATTTCCTGAAAAGTAGCTTCCTTCTGGGGATCAGATACCCTTGCGATGACATGAGGAACCCTACAAATCTTCCGTGCCACCTGTGCTACCATGAGATTGATATTGTCGTCGTTGGTTGATGCAATAAAAATATCCGCGTGAGAAGTTTTTGCTTTTTTCAATATGGAATATTCCATAGCATCACCTTCGACTCGAAATCCGCTGTACTCCGGTGAAAGGTTATTAAATGAAACGGGATTGTTGTCAATCACAATCAGACTGTGCCCTTTGGCGCTTAACCGGTTGGCAAGGAGTGACCCGAGTCTACCACACCCTGCAATGACAATATGAAATTGTTCATTTTTCTTTTTTCGCATTTTTTACTTTTCCCTTGTCATCATCAATTGGCTCGATCATATGACCGATTTCAATCTGGCCTTCGGGTGACCAGCTTGTAGAACGATTGAGATTATGTCGCGCCGGTTGGTAGGTAGCATCCAGTTCGAGGGCTGCACGATAATATTTTTGCGCCTCATACTTTTCATGCTGTATCTCAAAAAGAACACCCAATAAATTAAATGCTTCCGGTCTTGACGGATCTAAAGCAATGGCCTGCCTGGCATGCTCAATCGCAGCATCGAAATGTTGTTCATTGATATTTTTTTTAACTAGCTCGAAATGCGTCTTGTAATCCTGTGCATTTTTTTCGTCCAGCTTCTCCCGATCAAGAACCAGGGTTACGATGTCACGAATTTCTTTTGGCGTGAAAGGTTTCTGTATGAAATCAACGGCTCCCAATTTTATCGCTTCAACAGCAGTATCTATTGTCCCGTGAGCAGTGATGATAATGATTTTAATGTCCGGCCTTTGAGTACGTATGCGCTTTAATACTTCCATCCCGCCCATACCCGGCATTTTTAAATCTAAAAGAATGAGTTTATACTCTTTCTTGTTGAGTTTATCAAAAGCTTCTTCTCCGTTCATCGCGCTATCGGGAGTTATATTCGCAATGGTCGAGACGGCTTGACTTATGGTCAAACGGATATTTTTTTCATCATCGACGATGAGGATATTTTTCTGTTTCATCATAATTCCCCCTATATTTACATACGTGGAAGAGTAAAAGTAAATGTGCTTCCTTTACCTGGTGCGGATTCTACCCAAATGGTGCCTCCATGGGCCTTGATGATTTCTTTACATATTGAAAGGCCCAAACCACTACCACTGGTTTCCTTTCCATCCTTGACCTGAACAAATTTATCAAAAATCTTTGTTTGATATTCCAGTGGGATCCCTGCACCGTTATCTTTTACCGAAACATGAAGCTTGTCTCCAAATAACCTGGCAGAGAGATGAATGGTGCCGTTTGATTCTGTGTACCGAATGGCATTGGAAATCAGATTGATCAGCACCCAGGTGATTTTATTTGAATCGGATTTAACATCAGGCAAATCTTCAGGTGCTTCTGAAGTCAGCCTTATTTTTTTCTCATCAGCCTGATTTCCCATTATGGAGATTGCCTTTTCAAACATTAAATGGACAGCATTTTTATCAAATTCAATCTCCATCTTACCCGCTTCAATCTTCGATAAATCCAGCAGATTATTGACAAGTGCTTTCAGACGTTCAACTTCATCGTTTGCGGCCATAAGGAGTTCTTTCTCTTTTTCGTTCAATTTGCCAAGAATATTCTCCTGAAGCAAGCCGATACTCATACCGATGCTCGTTAACGGAGTGCGCAACTCGTGAGATGCAGCCATGACAAACTCACTTTTCATTCGATCAAGCGCTTTCAGACGTGTCACATCCCGAAGTAATAATACAGTACTAAGTATCGAACCCGATTTGTCATGAATAGGAATTATCGAAAACTGAAGGTACATTTCAGAATCATCATGCTTGAGTTTTATGATGCTCTTTTCGTCTTCTATTTTTTGAGCAGCGCCTGTTTCGTTTGTTTCTTTAATATAATTAAATAAAGTATCGTTTTTAATCACTTCAAGAAAATGACGATCGAGTATATCCACAGAATCGCATTTTAAAAATTTCATCGCAATACGATTAATACCTGTAACTTTAGAATCAGTATCTATCAGGATAATACCGTCATCGATGTTTTGCAGAATTGCCTCACTCTTCTGTTTTTCTGCGACGATCTGAGAAATGTTCATTTCTCTGTATTTTCTTAGTTTTTGTGTCATTGTGTTGTATTCAAGAGCCAATAAACCAAGTTCATCGGAGGAAATTTCATCAAGTTGTGTATCATAGTCACCATCACCGATTTCCTTGGTTGCCTTGAGTAACTTGAGTACGGGGCGCACAATGACACCTGAAAGGAAAGTGCTGATAAATATACCAAGTCCAACAGTGATGAAACCAATCACGGCCACAGACAGCATGGAATTGGTAGCCATCTTTCGAGCTTTCTCACTTGCCTCAATCATGGTTTGATGGTTTAATTCACGTAATTGTATACACGTATTACGAACATCACGAAATAGTGGGAGAATATTTTCGTGATAATATGGACCGGGACTCTTGTTGGCTGATTTTTGAAGGATAGATAAATTCATGCATGCTGAGAGGTATAAGGTATACGTCGAATCAATTGTTTGAATGATATCTTTTTCGCCGGGGATAGTGATGTTATCTTTTGCCCGACCAAGTGATTCGAGAAAGTATCCTTCATTTTGACGAAATTGAGATAATCCTTCTTCGGAATACCCCATGATGAGCAGCAATGTACCGCTGTCCTGACGCTCAATAGCATCAATCATATTTTCAGCGGCAAGGATACTTTTATAGTTTTCTTTCAGGATTTGGTTGCTGGCATTCCCAAGCTTATACAAGCTGTTAAATGACCAGAATATGACCACCAAAAGCAATAAAATAATTAAGCCGTATCCGCTTAAAATTTTTTTTCTTATTGTATAGTGCATGATAGCGCCAATTCAATTCGTCATCCTTATTATAATTTAATAGGTTAAATAAAAAGATCAAACGTTTTTTAGTTGTCTCATGTTAATGAATTAACAGACTGCTAACGATTGATGCTGACCGGAGGAGCTGCCTTCTGGGGAAAAGACAGGAAAGGATTCGAGTATCAGCTCGATCTCGTGGCCTGCATCCGGTATAAAAACGGCGGTCTTGCGGCCCTGGGATCTCTGGGCGGCGAGATATCCGGCTACTGTTCATCCTATAAACTGTATCAATACGCCCAGGACGAGAAAATGCCGAAGAACATCAACAATGTGCTGGACTGTATTCAGGACGATATCAGCGGGAAAGACGTGACGGTCACCATTCCCTATGATCTTATCGGTATACGGTCGGGAACACGGATGATGCTTTCGATCCGGGAATCGGACGGGCCCTTCAATGATGACAGCTATTTCCCGGAAGTGTTTTTTATCGTGAAATAGAAAGGCGGGGTAATCGATTCCGCGAATCCCGCCGGTTCAATGTTCCCGTAACGTCTCAACGGGATTGAGCAGATAGATGCGGGCGATATGCCGGCTGATGGTCAGCAGAATGATCGTGCAGGCCAGCCCTGTCGAAAGCAGATAGATCCAGCCCGGAATGCCCACGGCATAGGCAAAATTGTTCAGCCAGCGCCGCATGAGCAGGAAGGCCGGCGGTCCGGCCAGCACAGCGGCCGCACCTGTCCAGAGCAGATACTGACGATAGAGCAGGACGAACATATGTGCCGGAGATCCGCCAAGAATTTTTCGAATTCCGATCTCCCGGGTCCTCTGCTCGAGCTGCAGATCCGAGAGGCCGAAGAGACCGATCACCGAGAGCAGTATGGCAATGGCGGCACCCGCGAAAAAGAGGCGGTGTGTTCGCTCTTCCGCTTCATAAAGACGGTCGATGGTTTCATCGAGAAATGTGAGAGTGATCGGCTGCATGGGGTATATCCGGCCCCAGACGTTCTCGATCGATGCACCCATTCTTTGAGAAATGGTCGTATCGAGTTTTATCGACAAATGGTGGCTTCTGTTCCAGGATGGACAGATGATCAGCGGTTTTATCGATTCATGCAGTGATTGAAAATGAAAATCTTTGACCACGCCAACCACCGGTCCGGATTGTTCTCCCCTGGTGATCCTGTGCCCCAGGGGGTGCGCCAGGCCCATCATGGCTGCGGCGGCTTCATTGAGGACAAACCCCGCCTGTATGCCCCTCTCCTCTTTCCCGTCCAGAAATCTCCCTGACTGCAGCTGCAGGCTGTAGGTGGAGAGAAAATCCGCATCAGTACAGATAAAGTGTATTGGCTGTTCCAGCGGCCTGTCATCCAGCATCAGCCCGACAAATCTGGACTCGGTCATTCCCGGAATACTTGACGAAACGGTCGCACCGGAAATCCCCGGCAGTTGCAGTAATGCCTCTTTGAGCTGCTTTGTGCGGTCGGGACCCGAGTCCCGGTTCAGGGAGAGAAGGATAATATTTCGCGAGTCGAACCCCAGTTCCCGAATTCTCAGGTAGTGCACCTGCCGGGCCACTATCAGTGTGCAATTGATGAAAAACAGCGTGAAAAGCAGCTGGACAACGGCAACAGCGCCGCGTATGCGGTGTCTGCCGTCCGCAGGCGCCGGCAGTCCTTTGCAGAGTGCCGCAAGATTGACGCGGCTGATGATCAGCGCCGGATAGATACCGGCTGCAATGCCGATCAGCAGTGTCAGGAAAAGAGTTAACAGCAGCGCCGGCAGATTGGTTATTGACGGCGGTGAGCTCCCTGTATGCAGGGTTTGATTCATCAAAGGATAGGCGGCATGCGTGAAAAGGATCGCAGGAAAAAGGGCGAGAAAGGCGAATACGATCGATTCCATGGTGAATTGCAGAAAAATATCCTTTCTCCGTGCGCCCAGCGTATACCGTTTCCCCACGGTATGCAGCCGGGTAAGTGAGCGGGAGACGGAAATGTTCAGATAATTGAGGATGCTGATGAACAGCAGTATAAGACAGAGCGCCGAGAAGGCGTAGATGGTTGTACTGTTTCCCGAAGGGCCGATTTCAGCGTCCAGCCCGGAGTGCAGATAGATGGTGTCTATTCGCTGCAGAAAGACTGATGTGTTCTGGTAGAGCCCGCGGGCGATGTTCTTCGAGAGGATGCCATTGATCGTCTGCTGCAGCAGGGGGAGGTCGGTTCCATCCTTCGTCTGGATATATACCCAGGTGCTTAAATCACTCCACTTCGCTTCATATTGCGCGGGCCATCCGACCAGCCTTTCCATGGCCTGCACCGACATGAGCATGTCAAATTGAAAATGGCTGTGGCCCGGCGGATTCGCGGCAACACCGGTGATAGTGTACGCACGGTTGTTCTGCAGAATTATGGTCTTCCCGAGAGGATCCCGGTCCCCGAACAGCCCGGCGGCCAGATCCTCACCAAGGATGCACCCTGCAGGGTCCGAGAGAGCCGATGCAGGGTCCCCGCGCAGAAAAGAGATGCCGAATATTTCGATTATGCCGGGATCAACCGCAAACGGCTTTGCAATCGGCACGTTTCTGCGATCTGCCGCCGCATACAGCTGATCGGGCATCAGCATGGGCATGATACGGGCGGCGGAAATGACTTCCGGGACATTTTCTGACAGTTCAGCTGCCAGGCCGCCGAAGGTAACCGCGCATCTTCTAACAGTTTTCTGCATCGTGTACGCTGTGGCAATACGGTATGTGTCCTTTACGTCAGGCAGTTCCCTGTCATAATGCAGTTCGTACTGCAGATAGATAAGCAGCAGAAAACTGCTGCTCAAACCGGCGGCGAGTCCTGCGATGCTGAAAAGCGAGCGCAGTTTTTCCCGTTGAATGGTTCGCAGGGCAATTTTACAGTAATGATATACCATGTGTGAAGGCCTCGTTGACGGGAAAGGAGTGCCGTATCGCTCCGCGGGACCGGCGGAGATGTGCATGCATCGGTATGATCAGGGGCTGCATGCATATACAGCAATCAAATTATATGCCAGAAAAACGGGGCTGCCCTCAGGCAGACCAGCCCCCCGGGGACTGCTGGAATGTGTACGCCTGTGTTACAGTTTGTGTACGTACGCGGACACGCGATGTAAAGGGCCAATGGTGAGGCGTGGGGGGCACTGACCCAGGTGAAGGCTGGACACTGAAAAATAGTCTTGAATTTTCTGAAAAAAAAGTATAATTTATCCGATACTGTACCCCATATTCTTTCTCTCAATGCATCTGCCGGCAATATCGTTGCCGGATACACGTGAACCAGAAAAGGCGATGACCCATGAGATATGAATCCCGCGAGAAACCGGAATTATGTCCCAATTGCGGTCTGAAACGTGTGGCCGCGATCCAGTGGGGCACCCCGCAATTCGACGATCAGCTCTACCGGGCGATTTCCAGCGGCAGAATCACCCTCGGCGGAGCGACAAAGCCCGATGATCCCCCGACATGGAAGTGCACGATCTGCAACACGGAGATATACGAAGCGAAGGATAAAGGATAAAATACCCCGTCCCTTTTCACCGGGCAGCGGTGGTCTGCGACCGCCGGAGGTGGGGGGTAAAGCAGACAGGAGACAGCAGACAGCAGGCAGGACTGCACCTCCCCGCCTGAAATCTGTCATATTTTTTCTTCATGTTCAAATTCCTTCACTGATTGAAACATAGACTGAAAGAACATATCATGGATCCGACACCTGTTTATATTTTTGCCGGTATAGCGGCCGTTATCATTGTCGTCGTACTGTTCGTTTCCCGGCAGGAGAAGAAACGGCGGGAAGCTCTGCGCATGCAGGCACAGACCTATGGATTCGCCTACACGGAAAAAGCCGAGCTGGAATGGATCGGAGAGGCGGGCCACCTCCATCTCTTCACTCTCGGCCACCGGCGCCGTATCCATAATCTTATGTTCCGGGACAGTGTCGCTCTTGCCATACGCGTCTTCGATTATCAGTTCACGGTCGGGGGCGGGCAAAACTCACACACCTACAGGCAGACCGTTTTTCAGTTTGATTCGGGCGGCCTGCACCTTCCCCCGTTCATCATCCGTCCGGAAAACGTCTTTCACAAGATAGGAAAGGCCTTCGGGTATCAGGACATCAATTTCGATGCCTTTCCCGAATTTTCCTCCATCTACCTGCTGCGAGGAGAAAACGAGGAGATGATCCGCAGGATCTTCAATCAGGAGATCATCGACATGTTTGTCCGGGAGAAAGGATTGATCGTCGAAGGCAAGGGACCGGTGATGATCTGCTACCGGTCCGGCAAGCGGGTCAAGCCCGAGGAGCTGGGCATCACTCTCGAACACATGCAGACACTGGCACAGGCATTTGTGCGGCGGTGTGCGTATGCCTGAGAAAAGGATCCGCCCCGGTCACTTCCGGGAAGAACGGGACCGAAGGCGATGCGGGTGACCTGCGGCTGCGCCTCGACCGGGCGTGCATGGGATGCGCGCACGGTCTCCCCTCAATCCCCGTATTTTTCCGCGAGCAGCTCCAGCAGCGATTTGTCGCTTTCAAAGTCGTAGTAGGTGTTGACCATCAGCGAGAGGATCGCCTCCCGGTAATCGATGTAGAGCTCGAGAAAATTATCCCGGGTCTCTTTCTTCCGCTTTACGGTCTGCAGCAGATCCTGGAGGGTGATCCTTCCCTTGTCGTACTGGTCGATTGACTGGACAGTGATCTCCTCTGCCATGAGCACGCTTTTCTGCTGGGTTTTCGTCCGGGCTTGATACTCATTTACATTGATGATGGCGTTTTTAATCTGATTGCCGATGCTGATCCTGCTCTCCTCGATCTGCAGATCCTGCCGCTGCAGTGAGATCTGGGTCGCCTCTATCTGCGCCTTGTGGCGGCCCCAGTCCCAGATCGGTATGTGGGCGTTCAGCGTAATCGAGTTGCTGTTGTCATAGGCACGCCAGATCCGGGTCAGGTAATCATCTTCTTTTTCCAGTCCGTAGGTCACCTCCAGGTTGACCCTGAACGCGTTCCATGATTTGACCGTCTCGAGGCGAATCTCGGACTTGCGCTTGTCGATGGCGAAGTTCCGCATGCTCGGCCGCAATTCAAAGCCGTAATTGAGAGCTGTTTCCTCATCGACATGAATAGTGGGAATGGCTATGGGAGTGGCGATGTCCAGTTCGACCTCGGAATCGAGGCGCAGCCGCTGTTTCATGTAGACTTTCCTGATACGCAGGGCGCTCTTGTTCGCCAGCAGCTCTTCCTGGGCGTTGGCGATCTCGAGCCTGATCTGCTTCAGCTCGATGCCGTCGAGACTGTCCTCCGGCTGTTTCGCGAGAATGATTTTTTCTATTTTCTGCAGATCGTCGATGTTCTCGGCGAAAATTTCGTTCCGGTAGGCGAGCCGGAAAAGGTCATAGTAGTCCTCCGATA
Organism: bacterium; assembly: GCA_016934955.1. Taxonomy (GTDB): domain Bacteria; phylum Zhuqueibacterota; class QNDG01; order QNDG01; family JAGLOF01; genus JAFGRY01. The sequence goes on from JAFGRY010000008.1 coordinate 13,134, forward strand.
CATCCTGGATGATGTCTACCTGATCGTCGAGGTAGCTCAGCTCCTGCTTTTCCAGGTCGAGTTCCGCTTCTTCTATATCATTTTTTTTCGTATTCGGCAGGAAGAACGGCTGCACCAGGCGCAGGTAGAGACGGTTGTAATAGTTGGTGTAGGATGATCCGTCCCGCTGGCCGTAGCGCCAGACCCGGTAGTTCAGGGAAAGGTTGCCGTTGGTCGGGAAGCCGAAGAGGATGATCGGCTGGTTGATGGTGAAATCCATTTGCCAGCGGTCGGTGTTTTCCCTGTAGATGACGTTGCGTTCGAGAAGCGAGTCCCATTTATAGTCGGAGGTATTGTTCAGGTCGGGAGCGGTGACGCTCATGTAGGCCGACGATTTCAGCCCGGCCTGTTCGGCGGCGAGCCAGTAGCGTCGCTCCTGAATGCTCATGCGGAGGCGGCGAATCCGGTAACTGTTGTTCATCATGATCTCGACGGCGGAGTCGAGGGTAAGATTGATTTTGTCCGAGGAACCGAACAGGGGCAGATAGATCAGGGAGATAATGCCAAGGAAAAGGGATGTTTTTTTCATGGGCGGGTTTTCCTTTCGCTTGTGTCCGGCGGTTGATGAATGATTGCCGGATGTATCCTTCTAATGTACGAAAAAATGAGAGTTCAGGCAAGGGCGGGAAATCATTTTTATCCATTTTTACATAGTTTTGGGGAAGCGGCGCTGCCGTCCGGATATGCATGAGCATCAGGCGGTTGCCGGCACCGGCTGAATTTCCCTTTGCATTTGGTGCTGACAGGACATATATTTACCTGTTCACACCAGCTGTCATCCTTTTCATCCTGCATCGGCAAAGAAACCGGAAACCCGTTCCGCCAGTGTTCATGTGCCCGGTGTTGCGCGGACATGGTCCGCTTTTCTCTTCCACGCATTCAGCTGCTGAATTGGCATGTGTCAACAGGTATATTGTTTTGTGTGATATCTCAGAATCATGAGGTGAGATGATGATCCGTGCAGGGAATCACTCTGCCGTCTCTCTTCTTCCGCCGGCACTTTTGATGGCCGTCCTGCTGCACTGCCGTACCCTCGATGAACCATTCATCCCGCAATCCGGGGACCAATCCACCCGGCTCGCGGGACGGGTCGTCGATGCATCCGGTCCGGTGGCGAATGCGGTGGTCAGAATTCAGGCGACCGAGGTGAAGACCGCGACCGATGGTGCCGGCAGGTTCGATTTTCATGCCCCCCGTGCCGTTGATTCGGTGGCGCTCACCGCCTGGGCTCCGGGGTATTTCATCGGCGGGGGAGCACTCTGTGCTCCCGGCGACACCTTGCTGCTGATCGAGCTGCACGAGCACCATCACAGCGACAATCATGAGTATGCCTGGATCGGTGCGAATGCCGGATTCGGAGATCCGAATAACTGCCAGAACTGTCACGCGGCGGCCGCCGGAGACCAGACCCCGCTGCCCTTCGATGACTGGGCCGGCGACGCCCACGCGCGATCAGCGGGTAATCATCGATTTCTCACCATGTACCTGGGAACGGATATATACGGGAACAGGAGTCCCGATACCCGCTATGGATACAGCAGGGATTACGGAACATTTCCGCTCGCGCCGATCTATGATGCAACCTGGTTCGGTCCCGGATACAAACTGGATTTCCCCGCTACGGCCGGCAACTGCGCGGCCTGCCATGTGCCGGCGGCGGCAATCGATAACGCCTATGGTGTCGATCCCTCAGGGGTAAGCGGTGTGGAGGCGGAGGGCATCAGCTGCGATTTCTGTCACAAAGTATGGGATGTGACACTCAATCCTTCAACAGGAATTCCCTATGAAAACAGGCCGGGGGTGCTCTCTTTTCAGTTCCGTAGGCCGCCGGAAGGACACCAGTTTTTTTCCGGACCTCTGGATGATGTGGCGCCGGGCGAGGATACGTTTACACCGGTACAGAAACAGAGCCGGTACTGCGCCCCCTGTCATTTCGGAACATTCTGGGGAGTGACAATCTATAACTCCTTCGGTGAATGGCTGGAAAGCCCCTACAGTGATCCGGAAAACGGCCAGACCTGTCAGGACTGCCACATGCCAAGGGGACAGGCGGACCATTTCGCCCGGATCGACAAGGGCGGCCGCATCCGCGATCCCGCAACCCTGGCAACCCACCGCATGCCCGGCGCTCTGGATGAAGACCTGTTGCGCAACGCCGTCACCCTCACGGCCGCCGCCAGAGTTGAGGGCGGGGTGGTGGTGGTGGACGTTTCCGTGGAAAATGACAAGACCGGGCACCATGTTCCCACTGATTCGCCGCTGCGCCATCTCATCCTGCTGGTAACGGCGATAACCGCTGCCGGCGACACACTCGAACAGGTGGGCGGCAGCGTCCTGCCGGACTGGTGCGGTACGGGGGATCCTGGATCGGGATGCTATGCGGGGCTGCCCGGGAAGGCCTACGCCAGGATACTGGAAGAGCTCTGGACGGGCGTACGGCCCACGGGAGCCTACTGGAATATGACCCGCGTTGTCAGCGACAACAGGCTGGCGGCGTTTGCTGAAGACAGGTCAGCATATCGTTTCGTTCTTCCGGAAAGCGGAACCGTGGTTATTGATATTTCTCTTTATTTCAGAAGGTCCTTCCGCGCACTGGCTGAATGGAAGGCCTGGTCGGATCCAGACGTTCTCATGGCATCACAACGCCTGGTTCCTGTGCAGTGACCGGCCGGAGTGGGCATGGTCGAGGGCCGGAAAAGGACGTGCTCCGGGTGTGCGACACAGCACATGTCCCGAGGACCGCGCATTTCTTCCGGATAAGCAGGGTATCGTAACGGATTGAGGTGGACAATGAAAAAATTCAAAGTGATAAGGTGCGTGCTTTGCATGTGTGCCTCTGCGGAGCTTTTGGCGCAGGCACCCGCCTATCAGACGACGTCCTGGTCGCCGGCCAGCGGCCCCATCGGCGGATTGGGGTATGATATCCGTTACAGCTTCTCCGACTATAATCGCTGGTACGTCACTGATGCCTTCTCGGGGTTTTACATCAGTGAGGACCGGGGCCTCACCTGGCGTTCAAGCAACAGCGGCATATTGGAGGAGACCTTAACGGGAGCGGTCCCGGTTTTCTGCGCCACGGTGGATCCCCACGATCCTTCGGTCATCTGGGCCGGCATGCAGAATTTTCACTGTCCGGTCTTCAAGTCCACCGATGCGGGGGAGAGCTGGCAGCGGAAAGAGACCGGGATCGACCTTGCAGGTGTAACCGTGAGAGGCTTCACCGTCCATCCCCGGAATCCGGATATCGTCTATGCCATGGCGGAATGGGCAAGCGCGGAATGGACGCCGGACAAGGAGCCGAGGCACGGGCTTGATCCCACCATCGATATGACCAAGGGCCTGGTGTACAAGACCGTTGACGGCGGGGAGCACTGGACGGAAATCTGGCGGGGCAACAACCTGGCCCGCTACTGCTGGATCCACCCCCGGCATCCTGATACGCTCTACGTCTCTACCGGCATTTTCGACCGGGAAGCGGCTAATACCGACACGGCCGCGGGCATTCCCGGCGGTGTCGGCATCCTGAAATCAACGGACGGCGGCCAGACATGGCAGGTCTTCGACCAGGCGAACGGACTCCAGGATCTGTATATCGGGAGCCTCGCCATGCATCCTCTGCATCCCGACACGCTGTATGCCGCCGCCGGACATGCCGCCTGGTCGAACCACCAGGGCCGGAGAACCGCGGGATTATATATGGCGGTGAACGGCGGCGAAACCTGGACCCGGATACTTCCGGATAACGCAGAGAGCAGGGAAACGTTCCTTGTAGTGGAATGTTCGCCGGCGGATCCCCGCGTCATCTACACGTTCACACCGGAGGCCGTGTACAGGAGCGACGATGACGGAGCCCACTGGAACCGTTTCAGCAGGGAGACCGATGACTGGGGACCTCCCGGTATTATCGTGGGGTTCCCCATCGACGCCCAGGGCGACCCTGAAGATCCAATGAGAGTAATCGTCAACAATTATCTCGGGGGCAACGTTGTTTCAGCGGACGGGGGTGAACACTGGGTAACGGCAAGCGATGGCTATACCGGGGCGCTGGTACGCCACCTGGCCGTGACCGCGGGTGGTGCGGCCCGGGTATATGCCGGATCGAGGTCAGGTGTGTATGCGAGCCCTGACGGCGGGGAGAGCTGGGAAGGCCGGATCTACACCCCGACGGGGATGGATGCAAAATTCAATGAAATTCTCGGTCTTGCCGTTGACAGGCACAATCCGGATCACCTGATGACGTTTGCCGCGGATTTCCCCTGCATTCTCGTAAGTGACAACGGCGGTATGGAATGGGAGATCAGCACTATGGTCGGCGATATGCAGGCCATGCGTTTTGCGCCTTCCGACGGCGCCATCGCCTATGCCGCGACCAGGAATGGATTCTTCAGATCCGAGAACGGCGGCCATGCGTTCCTGCAGGTCAACGGTGATACAATCGCCACTCAGCTGACCGCCCTGGAGATACATCCCGATAATCCGGGCCTGCTCTGGGCGCTGACAAAACGCGCGGGTTTTGTCAGCAGCGAGGACGGGGGGGAGGCCTGGATTGCCCGGGGAACAGGGTTGCCGGGCATACGCGGTACCTGTCTCGCGGTGCATCCGTTGAACTCGAATCTTATGTATGCGGGATTCGCGGCGGAGGGACAGGTGGGTGGAAACGGTCTCTACCGCAGCCTTGACGGCGGGCTGACCTGGACACAAATGACCGCCGGACTGGAACCGAACGCGCTGATAAAGGATATCATTGTCGACCGGACGCGTCTGTCAACCGCATACTGCTGTGACCAGTTTACCGGTGTGTATGCCACGAACGACAGCGGCGAGACCTGGTTCACCATAAACGAGGGGCTGAAGCAGCCTGCCGTAAATGTGCTTGCTCTCTCCTTTGACGGTACGGTACTCTACGCGGGCACCGAGGGAAACGGGGTGTGCCGGCTGGGAGACCCGGGAGAAACAGCGGTTCCCGCGTCGCGTTCCGGGTCACCGGAAGGCCCGCTGCTTCATCCCGCCTATCCCAATCCGTTCAATGCTGAAACCGTCATTCGTTATGAACTTGACCATACCGCAGAGGTGACCATCGATATCATCAATGCCCGGGGACGGATTCTCGCTGTTCTGGTGGACAGTGAACAGGGGGCGGGTTCGTACCGGATCAGCTGGCAGGGAAGAGATCGCTACGGCAACGGTGTCGGCAGCGGCGTCTATTTCTGCCGGTTCAGAGCAGGACACCATACCGCGGTACAAAAGATGATACTCGTGAGATAGTGGGGCGGGAGCGCGGAATCCTCAGGAGAACGGGACGGGACCGCTGGTACTGTCCGTTTTAACCGCTATCCGGGAGGTACTGGTAACGGACCGCCATACCGTGCCCCTGAAGGGATCAACACCGCGACGTATGGTGAATCAGGGGAGACCGCCTGCCCGGTGTGGACGGCCCCGGGACGATCTTGTATTTTCCGGCACCTTCACCTCCAAAAATAACCATAGCTTTTTACGATAATTGTTCTATATTACCATCGAATACATGGATATTCATCTTTCGCTTCCGCACAGCCGAATGTTCACCGCCGCCTGAATCGACGTATCAGTTTTGCAGGATGGTTAGTTTTTTTACCAGCATTGCCGCAAAGCGGGAGACCGCTGCAACGGGAGGATACGACAATGAGAAAGGCATGCATCGCAGCGCTCCTCTTCCTCTGCGCCCTGTCGGCTCAGGCCCAGGTGGAAAAGGGTGATTCAGAAGTTCGTTTTCTCTTTTACTATTCCGATGTCCGGGGCGGCGAGTTCAGCGCCGGCGGCAGCGGCTCCCTGATGGTGAGTTACGGGTACTTCATCAATCCCGCCCTGCAGCTCGGTCTGGGGCCTCGTCTCACGCTGAGCAGCGGCGGCAGCGGCACCGAGACCCAGGTGAGTGCGTCGGTATTTTTCAATTACAACTTCGCCACCGCGTCCAAAACCGTCCCCTACCTGTACGGCGAGTTCTATCAGATGGATTTTTCACCCGAGTTCGGCGAGTTCGCGGACTATTCCTATATCAATATCGGATTCGGGGTGAGGAATTTTTTCAGCGAGTACATCGCCCTCAATTCGGCGATCTCCTACGGGTTCTGCCCCTCGGAAAACAGCGAGGGCGGCCTGTTCATGATCCTCACCGGACTGTCGTTCATTTTTTAGGAGGCTGCCATGAGAACAGTGAGAATGATCGTTGCGATCGCCTGTCTGCTGACGGCTTCCCTGCTGCAGGGCCAGGAGATCGTGAAACGGGTCAAGAATTACGTCCTGATCGACATGGACAGCTCATCCGGGTGCCTGCCCGGAGAGGAGCTGACGGTGCTGAGACGAATCTCGGAGGTCCGGGTGCTCAATATCGGACGGATCGAGATCATCAAATACGCCCAGGGGCAGTGCGCGGCCCGGGTTACCGCGCAGCGGCAGGGCGTGATCATCGGGATCGGTGATTTCGTGCAGCTGCCGGAGCGGCAGGAGCCGGCCCGCGCGGACCGGACGGTGAATGCGAAGCCCGCGAAGGAGCAGGCGGTGAAGAAGCAGGTCCATGCCGATCAGCAGCCCCGAACCGTTTCTCAGGCGCCCTCCGGCGCGGGAGAGCCGGGGAGCATCGGCATCGAGCGGGGTGACAAAGAGGTCTCCTTCATGGGATTCTATTCAAAGATAGTGGGCACCGATTTCGATATGGGGGGGATCGGATCGTTCAACCTCGGCGGCGGCTATTTTTTCACCCGGAACCTGCAGCTGGGCGCGGAAACACAGGTGCTGATCTATCCCGGCTTCATGGGCGGCACCGACGTGATTTTCAGTTTTTCGCTGTACGGCAGCTACAACTTCCAGACAGGGTCGAAGTTCATCCCCTACGTCACGGCGAAGTGGTACCAGGATGAGGTAGTGCCCGGTGACGACCTGCTTGAGGACGCCTATTTCACCATCGGCGGCGGTTTCCGCAATTTCTTCAACGAATACGCGGCCCTGAATACATCCATCACCTACGGCTTCAGCCTCGGCGGCACCGGGGAGCGGGTGCTGACGATCATGGGCGGGGTATCCGTCATATTTTAACCGTGCCTTCAATTGTCCAGCGCTTCTATTCATGTTTAAGCGATTGTACCGGATTCGCATAGGCCGCCTTGATGGTCTGATAGCTGACTGTCATCAGTGCGACAGCCATCGCAAACAGCCCTGAGAGCGGGAAAAGCCAAAAATGGATCTCGGTTCGAAACGCGAAATTGCTGAGCCACTTATTCATCAACATATACGCAGCCGGCCACGCCAGAAGATTTGAGACCACAACCCACTTGACATAATTGGCTGAAAGGCGCGTCACAATGCCTGAAACGGAAGCCCCTAACACTTTGCGAACGGCAATTTCTTTCTTCCGCTGACCGGCCGTGTAGGAACTGAGACCGATCAGTCCCAAACAGGCAATGCCGATGGCCAGAACAGCAAATGATGTAAATACGTCCATGGTTCTCTCTTCCGCGTGATAGGCCTGATCAAACACCTCATCAAAAAAGGAATATTCAAATGGATAATGGGGCGCATACTTTTTCATTACACTTTTTATATATGCCAGCGATTCCGGAATGCCGGCTGCATCGATTTTGATGGCGAGCTTGGTAAAATTTCCCGGCCGAAGCATGAGATAGACCGGGTCGATAGGGCTGTGCAGCGAATGAAGATGAAAATCCTTCATCACTCCCACGATTCTCCCCGGGCGCACATGGTTGGGCTCAAACAGGTATCCGACCGGTTCTTCCCAGCCGGCCGCTTTGACCGCAGCTTCATTAACAAGGTAGACACCCTCTGCATCAGAAGAAAATTCCCGGGAAAAATTGCGTCCCTCACTCAATTCAATGCCAAAGAGATCTATATAGTCATAATCTACAAAATTATAATAGATAGTGATCGATTCTTCGGGTTTCTTTTCATTTAACGGTCTTCCGATAAACGTATCAATATCATTGGGCAGCCTGAATGATGTTGAAACCATCTGAATATGCGGATGCTGTTTCAAGTCGGTCTTGATCGCTTCAATGTTTTTCCTTGCAGCTTCATCCCCGACATCCATAATTACGATATGATCTTTCTCATACCCGGGGTCGGTACTTTTCATAAAGATCAGCTGGTCTTTGATGGTGAAGGTTGCTATGAACAGCACAATGGTTATCGCAAACTGAAACATGACAAGGAAATTCTGCAGTTTTTTACCTGTATCGCTGTACATGAAGGATCCGCGCAGAACAGTGATCGGGGTAAATCCTGATATGCACAGCGCGGGGTAGCTGCCTGCAATAAGTCCGCTGAGGATAACGATACCGGCGAGCCCGAAGAAGAGCCGGGAGTCTGTAAATGGACTGAAAGAGAGCGATCTTCCTATCATGTGATTAAACTTCGGTAATAGCACGATCGTACCGATGACGGCGATGCAGAGTGCCAGTAAGGCAACAATCGCGGATTCCGTTAAAAACTGGTATATGACCTGCTTTTTATTTGCCCCCACCAGTTTTCGCAGCCCCACTTCTTTGCTCCTGCGCATGGAGCGGGCCGTGGCCAGGTTCACATAATTGATACAGGCGATGACCAGAATGATGAAGGCGATTACACTGAAAAGCGTGATCGACTCCACGGTGTTATTCGCCGAGATTTCCTGCTGACGATGCGAGTGCAGATGGATATCTTTTATGTTTTGCAAAAGGAAATAGTGTTCGGCAGGCAGCGGATAGCCGGCTTGTTCACATAGAGGTGCCGTCACGACAGAATGGATTTTTTCTTCGAGCAGGTCCGGATTCGTCCCCTCACGCAATAATACATAGGTATACGAAAAATTACCGCTCCAGCCAAATACGTTGTTATTATACAAGGCAATCCAATCCATATAGGGGGCAATGAAATCCATAACAAAGTGAGAATTGGCCGGCATATCGGAGAATACCCCTTTAACGGTAAAACTTACCCGATCATCTATCATGAGTGTTTTACCCAGCGGATTTTCATAGCCAAAATATTTGTATGCCGCAGTTTCGGATAAAACGATAGAATGGGGATCCCGCAGGGCCGTCTCAGGATCTCCCTTAACAAACGGAATGGTAAAAATGGTAAAAATGTCGGGCCCCGCCCAGTGGAATGTGTCTTCAATAAAATGGCTGTTCTTATAGGAGACCAGATTCTTCCTGCTCTGCAATAATTGGGCGTATGCTTCAATTTCAGGAAAATTATCCTGTAATGCGGGCCCCAGCGGCGCCGGCGTATGGGCGTACCGGTCTCGTACCATCCTGTATACGCGATCAGCTTTTGCATGATGATTTTCATACGTCAGTTCATAGTTTACATACAGTGAGATTAACATAAAAAAGGTAATGCCAAAGGCGAAACCGGCAATAGTGATGATCGTATAGATTTTGTCTTTTTTCATATGACGGAGAGATGCCGAAAGATAATTTTTAATCATAGCCACACTCCAATTCAGGCAAAAGGTGAGATAGGTACAGAGGACATACAGGGTTTGCATCCAATACCAGGCTGAGGCATGGAGAAGACCCTTTTGAGCGGAAAGGGCATCATATTCAAGTTCAAAGTCGGTCAACAGTTTGAACTGTTCGTTAAAGACAGATACTTTTGTCAGCAGCCATTGGGCACTACGGGGAGGATGCGGTTTTTTTACGGGCATGATTATTCTTCCCCAAACGCGAACGAGGGTATGCTGCCCCACACGGATCTGTGAATTTCCTGTGCGGATTTCAGCGCTCTGCGGCCTGCGGGTGTCAAACGATACAACACCTTGCTCCGTCCGCCCTTCACTGATTCGGGAGCGCTTTCGGCTGTATCAACCAGCCCCTTTTTCACCAGCTGATACAACGTATTGTAGAGGGAACCGTAATGAAGCCTTTGTTTTGACATTTCTATGACAGCTTTCCTGACCGTGATACCGTAGGCATTTTCACCCAGCTTCCAAATGGCCAGCAGTACGAATTCTTCCCGTTTGGTCAATTCATGCAAAACAGCCTCCGTGAATAACTACTTAAATTAAGAACATTAAACGATACGGAAAACAGTAAATAAAAGTTTCATGCAACAGGCAATTTGTTCAAACGTTCAGGGGAAATACAGGTATGCATCGTCGGATGCAGGGGATGATACGATCATGAGCGAGGGTTCGATTATTTTTTAACCTTTCCGAACATCCAACGAAACACGCGAACAGAATAGGAATAGTATGAGAAAGAAAGATGCATTAATCAAGCGCAGAGTCTGAAGTCACTGCTGCTATGGTCAAGCTTCGGAAGCAGTTTATCGCTGACGGAGAAAGACACGAACAGGAACAGAAATCTCTTTAGAATTATTTTCGTGTACTTCGTTGGATGTTTGTTTGGGTGCGGGGATGTGGCCGGTCTACCTGTCTCCATGAAACTGTTTGCATTTCTCTGAAAAATATCTATCATATATCCATGATCCCAAAAACCGATCCCACAACTCCAAAACCAAATCCTGAACTCCCTTTCCTGGAACGTATGCTCCGGGATGCCTGGCGTGCGTTCAGGTCCGCGGAAAATTATGGTGAAAAGCGCGGGCGGGCCATGATATTCCAGGCGCATCTTGAGGAGTGGCTGAATCGGCCGGAGCTTATCCGTGACCTGGAACCCGGCCCGCATGAGGGCGCGAAGGGCGCCTGCTTCCCGGAGGAGATTCCGGAGGGCACGGAGATGCCTTTTGACCGGGGAGGGGCGGCGGCGGATGCGTTCTTCTTCGCCACGGGCGGTACCATGTCCCGGCTGTTCACACAGGCGGATCTGGACGCGGCACCCGATCTGTCCCGGAAGTACGGATACTATATTGTGACCCTGTACGAGAAGATATATGCTTCCCCGGGGGAGACGCGCAACCGTTTTTCTTCCGAAGAGGCGGTTCGCAGGCACATCCCCTCCTCCGCGGAAAGACCCGCACTGACCAAGGACCGGTACGATCTGCTTATGGATGCCGCCGGCAGTCCCGATCCCAAACGGATGTTTTTCGTGGCCCGCTATCACCGCCGGCAGCAGGCGCTGAAAGCCGCGGACCGGCTGGCCGCCGCCTTCGGCATCCGGTTTCTCGTTGCCAGGATCGCCGGCTGGGTGGACAATCACTAGAAGGTGACTATGGCTGTTCCCGATCGATTACCGGAGAAAGGGAAGGCCGAACAAAGATCGGAAAATCGTAATCATCACATACACAAGAGGTCAGCGATTATGGAACGGATCACATTCATCACCCGCAACGGCAAGCGTATTCTTCTTGAAGACTTCACCTGGCTGAAACCCGGCGGCGAATTCTACCAGACACTGGCCGCGGCGAAACGGATGATTCACGCCGAACCGGAACAATCGGTGCTGGCGCTGTTCGACGCCACCGGGGCGACGTTCGACCAGGAGGTGGTCAATGCGGTCAAGGATTTCACCATCTCCAATAAGCCGTACGTCAAGGCCGCGGCGGTTGTGGGCATCACCGGACTGCTGAAAATCGCCCTGCTCGCGGTAAAGACCTTTTCCGGACGGGATTTCAGAACCTTCGATACCCGGGAAGAGGCCCTGGAGTGGCTGGTGGCCCAGTAACCTGCAAGGGAGGGGTATATGGCATTTCTGTACCTGCTGAAACTCTATGGCATCACGCTCGTCTCTTTTTTTCTCATCGACATGCTCTGGCTGGGGCTGATCGCGCGACAATTCTACCGCAGGCATCTCGCTTTTTTGATGCGGCCGCAGGTCAACCGGACGGCGGCCCTGCTCTTTTATGCGGTGTTTATTATCGGCATACTCATATTTGCCGTTTTACCGTCGCTGCGGTCGGGATCATTCGGCGGCGCCGTGCTGCTGGGGGCGCTTTTCGGATTTTTCACTTACGCCACCTATGACATGACCAATCTCGCCACCCTCAGGGACTGGCCCCTTGCGGTGGTCATCGTCGATATATGCTGGGGCACCCTGCTCTGCGCCGCCACCGCCGCCGCCGGGTATGCGGCGGGAAGGTATGTGTGACTCAGAATGGTCCGTCTGCTCACCATACACGCGAGCCACGCATGGGGATAGTGAGCCGTATCACCGCTGTCTGGCATCCTGAACGATACCACGATCCCGGTTCCCGGCGGCCCTGGTTCGAGGGGTGGTACATGAAACTGGTGTCCCGGGACCGGTCCCGCATGCTGGCGCTGATACCGGGGATGTGTCTGGACGGCGGGGAAGGGGACCACTGTTTCATCCAGGTGCTCGACGGCGGGGGAGCGACTGACTATTTCCGCTTTCCGCTCACCGCTTTTCAGGCCGGAACCCGGCCCTTTCTGGTAACGGTCGGGGACAGCCGCTTCAGCATGAAGTGCGTGGATATCGACATTCACCGGGACGGCCGCCGTATTCAGGGAAGGGTGACATTCGGGCCGGGCCGACCCTGGCCGGTGCGCCTCTTTTCTCCGGGGGCCATGGGCTGGTACGCCTTTGTCCCCGGGATGGAGTGCTATCACGGCGTCCTTTCCATGTCCCACCGGCTCGAGGGCGTCCTGACCATCGACGGGCGCGCGGCTGATTTCAGCGGCGGGCGCGGGTATGTGGAAAAGGATTGGGGCAGCGCTTTTCCCTCGGCCTATATCTGGATGCAGTGCAACCATTTTCAGCGGGATGATGCCGGCTTCTTTCTCTCCATCGCCCGCATTCCCTGGCGGGGAAACAGCTTTACCGGACTTCTCGCCGCACTGTGCCTGGGAGACCGGTTGTACCGGTTCACCACCTATACCGGCGCCGTCATCGAGACGTGCAGGCTGTCCGGAGACAGGGTAACAATCGCCCTGCGGCGACGGGGCCTGACCCTCGAGGTGCAGGCAGTACAATCGGCCGCGGGAATCCTGCTGGGTCCGGGCGGCGACGGCATGTGCCGGCACGTCAGTGAATCACTGGGATCCGGGATCACACTCCGCCTCAGCAGCGGCGACACCGTGCTGTTCGAGGAGCGGGGATTCCCCGCCGCCCTGGAGGCGCACGGCCGCGTCGGTGAGCTCAGTCACTGAGCGGAGGCCCAGAGCCCGCGCCTGTTTTCGGTTGTATCCCGGACAGGAGTTTCGTATCTTTGCAGCAGCACCCTTTTTCCAGCTGTATCCCATATCCATTCACCATTAACACAGGAGAAATCGATGAAGAGACTATCGTTACTGATTGCCGTGGTCCTGGCACTGCCGCTTCTCACCGCCCCGGCGCAGGAGCACGTGCTTACCGTCGCAGACTATGACAGAGCCTGGAGCATGACGGACCGCAGCCTGTATGACCTTGTCGACAATCGCATTCTCGGCAGCGGCTGGCTTGACAGCGGCCGGTTCTGGTATGACCTGAGCAATCCCGCCGGTCACACCGTGATGATCGTCAATCCGGTTGACGGAGTCAGCAGGGAGCTGTTCGACCACACGGCCCTGGCCGCGGCCCTGAGCGAGCTGGAAGGCGAAGATATCCCGGCGGCAAATATTCCCATGCAGCGGATGAGTTTTTCCGAGGATGAGAAAAGTATCACGTTTGGCCGCTACTCCTATTCCCTGGAAACCGGCGAGCTGGAAAAGATCACGGCAGGAGAGCGGACCGGCAGGGGCGGCAGAATGGCTGGCATGCGGCGGTTTTTCAGCTCGGCGGCCGATTCACCCGACGGCACCATGGAGGTCTTTATCAGGGAGTACAATCTCTGGCTGAGAAACAAGGAGACCAAGGAAGAGGTGCAGCTCACTACCGACGGTGTGGAGGATTTCGGGTACGCCACCAACAATGCCGGCTGGACCAAGAGCGACGCACCGGTGCTGCTCTGGTCTCCCGATTCGAAGAAGATCGCCACGTTTCAGCAGGACGCCCGGGGCGTCGGCGACATGTACCTGGTCAGTACCACCGTCGGGCACCCTGAACTGGAAGCCTGGAAATACGACCTGCCCGGCGACGAGCATATTTTCAGAGTGGAGCGGGTCATTATTCACCTCGATCCCCTGAAAGTGGTGCGGCTGAACATGGCGCCGGACGCGCAGCGTTCCACCATTACCGACCACATCGCCGGCCGCGGCGGCCAGCTGCTGGACGCCCAGTGGAGCGACGACGGGTCTCAGCTGGCGTTTGTCTCAACTTCCCGGGACCACAAGACGGTGACCCTGCGCATCGCTGATCCTGGGACCGGTGAGATCAGGGATGTGCTCACCGAAACACAGCCGACCTGGTTTGAATCGGGATTCTCCGACCCCAACTGGCGGATCTTTTTCGACCGCAACGAATTCTTCTGGTGGTCGCAGCGGGACGACTGGGGGCATCTCTACCTCTACGATCTGAAGAGCGGCAGGCTGAAACGGCAGATTACCAAAGGTGAGTGGAACATGAAAGAGATCGTCCGTATCGATCATGAAAAAGGGCTGCTCTGGTTCATCGGTACCTGCCGGGAACCGGGAAATCCCTACCACGAATATTTTTATCGCATCGGTCTCAACGGCAAGGGGCTGACCTGCCTGACCCCGGAACAGGGACACCACCGGGTCACCTTCTCTCCCGACAACAAATACATGATCGACACCTGGTCTTCGGTAGAAAAACCGGCGGTCACCGTCCTGAGAACCATGGACGGAACGATTATCGCCACCCTGGCCGAAGAAGACATCACCCGGCTGAAAGAGTCGGGATGGCCGGCTCCGGAGCTGATCGAGGGCGTCGGCAGAGACGGCAAGACGAAGATCTACGGCATTCTCAACAAGCCGAGCGATTTCGATCCCGCGAAAAAATATCCCATCATCAACAGCATCTATCCGGGACCGCAGTCGGGCAGTATCGGCAGCTTCGCGTTCACTCCCCTCAGCAGCAGGCAGTCCCTGGCGGAACTGGGATTCATCGTGGTGGCCATCAACGGTATGGGCACGCCCGGCCGCTCCAAGTCGTTTCATGACACCTATTACGGGAATATGGGCGACAACACGCTGCCCGATCAGATCGCGGTGATGAAGCAGCTGGCGGAGAAGTACAGCTGGATCGACATCGACAGGGTGGGCATCTACGGCCATTCCGGCGGCGGGTACGCGGCGGCGGACGCGATCATGCGCTATCCCAATTTCTTCAAAGTGGCGGTGTCCCGTTCCGGCAATCACGACAACCGGGTCTACGAAGCGCCCTGGGGCGAAAAATGGCAGGGGCTGCTGACAGCGTACAAGAACGGAACCTCCAATTACGATAATCAGGCCAACCAGCTGCTGGCGAAAAATCTCAAGGGCAAGCTGCTGCTGGTGCACGGCATGATGGACGACAATGTGCCGCCCTACAGCACGCTGCTGGTGGTGCAGGAGCTGATCAAGGAGAACAAGGATTTCGACCTTTTGCTCTTCCCCGGCAGCCGGCACGGCTACCGCTACGGGGATTACATGACCCGGAGGCAGTGGGACTATTTCGTCAAGTACCTGCTGGGCGCGGAGCCGCCGAAGGAGTACGATTTTACCCAGCGAAGCAACTGATTGACCGTCACTGCCGGCGGATCGTCAGCCGGTGGTGCATAATCTGAAACGAGGACGGAGATCCGGGGCCGGTGTTCCCGGGTATCCGTCCTCGTTTTATTTCCTGAATATGGTTGTCCGCCGTTTACTTCATGAGACAGATTTTCTGCACGAGGCGCTGTCCGCCGGCGGTAAGCACGGCCAGGTAGACCCCCGAAGCTCTGCCTGAGGCGTTCCAGACCGCTGATCTTTCCGCCTGTGTCACCGGAGGCAGCGCGGCGACGCGCCTCCCCGCAAGGTCATAGATATCCAGGCTGCCGTTCGCCATCCCGGGGACGGAAAAGGTAAACCTGATCTCGCCATTGAACGGATTCGGCCAGGCGCTGAGGCAGACATCGTCCGGGCCTTCCCGCCGTTCCGCAACCCGGGTTTCAGCCGCAGTTTCCCATACATGCACGATGGATTTGTCCTCATCGGCCAGCCGCTCCATTACGTAGAGGAGCCCGTGTTCCGGGTCGAAGGCGCAGGCACCCACGCTGTGACGCTTTCCTTCCCAGTAATCGTATCCCGGCGCGAAGAGAAGATGAGTGAAATCATGGACGGCGTAGGGCTGGGGTTCCCAGGTCTCCATGGTACCGGCCGCCACTGCCGCCAGGTCCGCAGGATCGTAGAATATGAACTGCGCGTGAATGCTGTCCGCCCAGAAGCCCCGCTGATCGTGGGGAGGATCGGGAACTTCCGGATAGGGCCCGTCATAGGGCCAGACCGTGCCGTCGCTGAACCCGTACCAGCTGTTCCCCATGGCCTTGGTGCCGACGAAAATCACCGCGGTTCTGTCCCCGGCGGTGAGCCAGGCGCCTCCGGTCCACTGATCCGCTTCCGCGTATCCTGTCATTTTCCGGGACGGGTCGGTGATGATTTCCGGGATCGAGGGATCGTCCTCGCCGTAGAGCAGGAGCGGTGTGTATCCGGTAAGGATGGTGCCGGGGGGAGGAGGATCTCCGTTTTCCCAGGGCGCGATCGCGTAGAGGGCCGGTCCGAGACCGCTCCAGACGCCTTCCCGGTGCCGGCCGCCGGCCAGGGTCCGCCCCTGTACATGCTGTCCGGCCCAGGCCGCGGGTATGTCGAAGAGGATATCATTGCCGGTGTAGTTGTTGACATCGCCGAGAAACCAGGGCCCCGCGGAAGCGGGGCGGGAGAGATCGCTGGCGCACCAGCCATAGGATGCTTCCCGGTACTGAATGTGCTGACCCCAGCAGAAATGGAGCTTCCCTTCTGTCTGTGATCCCTGCGGCGGCAGCCAGGCCAGGCCCATGACCGGGATTTCAAGCTCGCCGTGAAATCCGGATGCGACGTCGGTAAACGGCTGCAGAGTGGCGGCGCTGGTAAGGTCCCCGGGATCACGGTGTTCCGAAATGACGGGAACTGGAATGGAGATTTCCGCGATCATCTGATGATGGTCGTGCCCGGAAGCGAACAGCGAACCGGGAAATCCGTCATCGGGTCCGGACGGATCCCCGGCGGGATACCAGGTCATGGCCATGCCGCTGTAGCCCCAGTTCGATCCGCCCGAGGGCCCGGGCAGCCGGAAAGCGCCGCGATAGATGAGATCGGACGGCATGAGCCGCTGGGCGGCCGCGGGGAGGCTGATCAGTCCCGTGAAGAGCAGGACCGCCGCTCTACCTGTCCGCCCGGTCATGTAACCGGCACCATTGTAATCGATGTCACCGCCGCCGTGACGAGTAGCGCCGTGACTATTATCCGTTTCATCATGCATCCCCCCAATTATTGAAGTACGGTCAGTTTGCGCGCCGCCGTGAACCCTCCCATGGTGATACGGTAGATGTAGGTGCCGGACGGCAGCCTCTCCGCCCGGAGTACGGCCTGATACGCACCCGGCTCCATCTGCTCGTCCACGAGGGTGAGCAGCTCACGCCCCAGGAGGTCAAAGAGCTTCAGCGTTACCCGGCAGGGCTCGGCGACGTCGAATTCGAGCGTGGTTTCCGGGTTGAAAGGATTGGGGTAGTTCTGCCGCAGGGCGAAGGTGCGGGGGGCCGTTTCGGGCAGTCTGTCCACCGACGTGTTCACCGCTATACTGTCTGAAAACATCGAGGTGGCGCCGTTGATGGTGGCCGTTGCCGTGATAAAGGGGCCGGCCGGCGTGCCGTGCCAGGTAAAATTGGCCCCGGGGCCGCACCGCACCGAGTCTTCGAACACCCGGCCCTGATCCAGAGAGTCGGAGAATATCTCGACGAGACAGTGCGCCATCGTGGTGGTCCCGGTGAGCGGATTCGTCCCGGTGATCACCGGTGCCTGTATTTCGTAATTGCCGCCGTTCAGCAGGTTGATCCCCGTGCGGCCATTCGAGAAAATACTGTTCGCGGTGATCGTATTCGCCCAGGAGCCGTTATCGGTAACCAGCACGCCGTCCATGAGGTTGTACGCGATGGTGTTTCCCGGTCCGATCACATTGAGTGCAGCCTCAGCCCGAATGCTGATACCGTGTTGTTGATTCGGGAGGGGCGTGGAACCGTTTGCTGCAGTGCCGATGAGATTTCCGAGCACCCGGTTATTATCGGAATTGTTATCGGTAATATCGACACCGGACCGGATATTCCCGGAGATGAGATTTTCTTCTCCGGCATTCCGCCCGCCGATCAGGTTCCACCCCGCCCTGGCTCTCATGGTGATACCGCTGTTTTGATTTGGCACGGCCAGGGTGCCGTCCGCGCTGGTGCCGACGAAATTTCCCTGTACTCTGTTGCTGTCGGCATTGCCGATATCCACACCCCAGTAGCGGTTCCCGGAAATGACGTTGAAAAGGATATGGTTGTTATGCGCCCCGTTGAACAGTTCAACCCCGCTTCCGTTGGCCCGGGCATGTTCGCCGTCTTCATCCAGACCGATGGTATTGCCGATCACAGTGTTCTCAACAGCCGATTCTCCGTCGAAACGAATGCCGCCCAGCCCGTTTCCGGAAATGAGATTGCCTGTCGTTTTTCCATCTCCGCGCTTGACCCGGAAACCTCCGGTTACGGTGCGTTTACCTGTGCCGCCGGGTATGGCTCCAATAGTGTTGCAGCCTCCCTGAATATAGAGCCCGTGCTGTTCATTGGCGAGCACCATGGTCCCGGTCCGGTCCAGACCGATAATATTGTTGATGACCAGGGTGGAGTCACTGGTAATGCGGCATCCCGAAGACCGGTTCCCGGAAATGAGGTTGCCCTCTTCCGGATTCTCACCGCCGATCAGCTGGCGGTTACCCCGGGCGATAATAATGCCATAGGACTGGCCGCCCAGGGTGTCGCTGCCGGCGGGATCGGTGCCGATGTAGCAGCCGCGGATGGTGTTGCTGCGGGCGGTATCGGCGTCGATCAGGACGGCGCAGTGGGAACAGCCGCCGATTATCAGACCGGCTATGACATTGTGTGAACTGTAGATGGCCAGGCCGTTGAAATAGGTGCCGCCTTCGGAACCGTCGATCAGAATATCCGGCCCGTTCTCATTCGCGTTATCCAGGGAATCCTGGGTGGTGCCGTCAATGGTCAGACCGTTGTCGAGGAGAAGCGGCAGCGGATATGTGGGGACGATGCGCCAGCAGGTGCCGTCGAATCCCGGGTCGGACCGGGGAATGGCGAAATGAATCGAATCTGGGCCCGCATTGGCATTGGCGGCTTCCATGGCCGCTCTCAGCGATCCTTCACCGGTATTCAAGGTGTTGGTAACGAGATACGGACCGACATGCGCCGGATACGAGAAGGGCGAGGTGTTGCCGTCCGCATCGGTCGCGGTGGCGGTAATGCAGGGCCCGTCGGGTGAGGGAAGAATCGTCCAGTCGCCGGCCCCGTCGGCGGTCACGGAATCGATCCACACCTTGCCCTCGGGATCCGGTCCGCTGAACACTTCCACCAGGCTCCCGGGCGCGGCCGTGCCGGTGACCGAACCGAGCCCCGTTATCACCGGGGCCTGCATGTCATTGTTCGCCCCGTACTGCAGATCGATTCCATCTTCACTATTAGCCCATATGCTGTTCCGCGTGACCGTGTTAGCGACGCTCTCCGTGTCGGTAATTCTTACTCCGGCGCCGCTGTTGTTGGCGATAGTATTACCGGGGCCGATCCTATTGTTATGGGCGCCGCCGTAGAGCAAAATTCCGTTCCCGCCATTGGGAAGAGGGGCTGCATCAGCCGCGACCCCGATACTGTTGCCGGCGATGCTGTTATAGCCTGCCCCCGGTTCATACATGACGATGCCGTTGCAGGTATTGCCACAGATCAGATTGCCCGCCTGTTCATCGACCCCGCCGATACTGTTGTGATTCGCGTGAAAGAGGTGTATCCCGTCACATCCGTTGGGCACGGCGGAGATGCCGTCGGCGGCCGTTCCGATATAGTTTCCGGTGATGGTAACAGAATCCACGTCTCCACCGGAAAGCAGGATGCCGTGATCGCGGTTACCCGAGATGATATTCCGTTCTGCGGCGGAAACGCCCCCGATGGTGATGAGCGATGACTCTCCCGATATGGTGATGCCTGAAACGCCGTTGCCCCTGCTCTGCGTACCGGTAAGATCGGTTCCGATCAGGTTGCCGAATATGTTCGTATGGGATGACGTCACGTCGTATACCATGATGCCCGATGCCTGCAGGCCCCCGATTACATTTCCGGGACCGATGACGCTGTTAAGGCAGCGGCCGCTGATCGAGACACCCGCATATCCCCCGAGAATCTCGTCGCCGGCGGCGTTGAGGCCGATAATGTTGTGCGAGATTATCGTATGGGCCGCCTGGTTGTATACCTGGATACCGTCCCTGTCGCCTGCCATACCGGAGATGACATTTCCCGACTCAGCCGCATCTCCTCCGATGGTGTTGCAGTGACCGCCGAGGATCCAGATACCGGTGCCGATCCCCGGGCTTTCCGACCCCGTGGCCCCGCAGCAGAGATAACAGCCCTGGACACTGTTGGAATCGCTCTCGATTCGGATCTGCACACTCTCGAAATAGCTGATCGCCAGACGGGCGATAGTACTCCTGTTCGCATCCACCTGGAACGCGCAGTAGGGATTATCCGTTCCGGGCACAATGTAAATTGCCGGACCGTCAGGATTGGTGCCGGGCCCGTACCAGTTTGCCTGGGACATTCCATCGATATACGTCCCCGGCTGATCCATGACAAGCGGATCGTTCAAAGCAATGGTCCAGGTTCCCGCGGTTTCACTGAATCCAGGATCAGCAGCGGGAATTTTAAAGCGAATGGTGTCGGGTCCGACATTTTCTCCGGCAAAAAGGATTGCCATTCTCAGGGATCCCGCACCGGTGTCGGCGGTGGTGGTGACGACCAGGTCTCCGGTATACCGGGGCGGGGAGAATTCCGAGGTGTTGTTGTCCGGATCCGTGGCCGTAGCGGTGACATAGGGGCCGGCCGGGGTGCCGTCCCAGTGGAAAATACCCGCGCCGTCGGTCCAGGTGGACCCTTCGTGGTCACGACCCTCGTCGTTTTCGGTGGAGAAAATTTCGATGAGACTCCCGGGTTTCGCGGTGCCGATAACCGAACCCATGCGCGTGATCACCGGCGGCTGGATGCTGTCATTCGCGGCTCCGGCCAGATTGATCCCTTTAAATCCATTCTGAAAAATGCTGTTTTCGGTAATCCTGTTTCCGTTGCTTTCATCACTCTGCACGCTGATGCCGCTGTTGCCGTTGTATGCTATACAATTTCCCGGTCCTATGATATTCTGATGCGCGCCGCTGTGCATTTCGATGCCGCTCCACTCATTACCGAGCGCGGCTGATCCGTCCGGTTTCAGGCCGATGGTGTTGTACCTGATGCTGTTGCCCCGGGTGCTGTCGAACAGTGCGATGCCGTGACGTCCGTTCCCGGAAATGATGTTCCCCTCCTCGGGAGTGTCGCCGCCAATAGTGTTATAGCCGCTCCGTTCGATACGGATGCCGTATTCACCGTTGCCGAGCTCGTCGTCGCCCGCGGAATTGGTGCCGATGAAATTCTGGACAATATAATTGGTGTCGCTGCCGGCACTGAAGAACTGTATGCCGCAGTAGGTGTTCCCGGCAATGACATTTCCCGGTCCGATGATGTTGTGGCTGCTTTTCTGAACAAGCACGATGCCGTAATCATTGGGGACGGCGGCATCGGCCGCCGTATTTACCCCAACATAGTTGCCCGCAATCGTATTCCGGTGACCGCCGGAAACAGTGATGCCGTTGGCCTGGTTTCCCGATATGATATTGCCATGTCCCTCGGGAAGGCCGCCGATATAATTATCATTGCCGAACACGGTGATGCCGCAGGGGTATCCAGCAGCCGGACCGGCGGCGTTCCCGTCATACCCGGTCCCGAGATAGCAGCCAAGGACCGCGCAGCTGTCGCTGTGGATTCTGATGCAATCCCAGAGAAATCCGTATATGGTGAGGTGCTGAATCGTGCAGAGGTCGCCCTTTACCTCCAGACCGGTGGCGCTGCCCACATCATTCCCGTCCAGGATGATCTCGGGCCCGTCCGGGTTGGGATCTCCTCCGATAAAGTCACGCTGGCTGAACCCGTCGATGAGGGTATTCATATCGATAAGATTCGTCAGCTCCGACTGGGGAGTGATGGTCCAGGTGCCGGTGCCTGCGTCATACCCCGCGTCCCCGGCGGGGATGGCGAAGGCGATCACATCGGGCCCCGGGTTGGCATTGGCGGCGACGATGGCCTGGCGCAGGGAGCCCGGGCCGGTGTCGGCCGTGGTGGTGACGGTGAAGGTTTCGGCCCGCAGGCCGGCCTGCATGAGCAGGACCGCCGACACAACGGAAAGAGTAGTACGCATAGGGGAGCGGAGATACATTGTTGCCTCCTTTTCCTGGAGTACACCGGAGAAGACACGGCTCCGGATATGGATGCGGTTTGGCACACGCAGTGGAGAAAGAGATACCTGTTCGCTGTAATTGTATTGTTCGGATGTGAATATTCCCAAATTACACAAACCGTCGATAAATGCAAGAGAAATTCAATTCCGCGGCGCTCGTCAGCACACTATACGCTTGCTTTTTCGAAGATAATCCGTTACTATTTGTCAAGGGGCCGGCGATGGGGAAAATACCCATCCCGTCCGTAGATACAGATAGAGGAGTGCGATGACGCGGGTGCTGATGGTGCTGGCGGCGGCAGTGAGTATTGTCTGCTGCGGAGGGCCGGGAGACCGGACCCCGGAGGAGTTCAGAAACGAGGTACGGGCGACCGAGAGGGCCTTTGCGCGCGCGGTCGCCGATTCCGGGCTGCAGGCGGCCTTTACCGCGTTCGCGGCTGACAGCGCGGTGCTGAGCCGCGGCGGTACCCTGGTGAAAGGAAAGGACGCCATTTACCGCTTTTACAGCTCTGACAGGTACCGGAGCGTCTCGCTGCAGTGGGAGCCGGAATTCATTCATGTCGCTGCCTCGGGTGACCTGGCCTATACCTACGGTCCCTACACCTGGCGGGGAAGGGATGAGGAAGGGAACCCCGTGGAAAGCCGGGGCGTATTTCACACGGTCTGGCGGCGGCAGCCGGACGGATCATGGAAGTATGTGTGGGATTGATGTGAATTCATACGATGAAAAAAATGGAGCGTGTTGATGCCGGTAATCGGGAACCATTCTGAACAGCCTTCGACGTTATTTCCCGTATTGGCTGAAAAGCTCGCGCTGATCGATCAACGGGCCATGTCTCTGCCTGAACTGCACGGGTATCTGTCCGCCCTGGTGGCGGCGCCCGATCTGGTTCCACCCGGGCTCTGGACACCCTTTATCTTCAATGAAGACGGCATCGCGCCCCGGGTCGATGACGAGCTCCTTACGGCGGTGAGAAAGGAAGCCGTGGAGTGCTACAACCTGGTGAGCAGAGCGATCAATGAAGGGACCTTCGAACCCCTTTCTGGAACCCCGAATGCGGCCGATTCTGATCCGGATGATCTCATGAAGCGCTGGGCCGAAGGGTTCTTCAAGGGCACCGCTCTCTGGGAGACGGTTGTCCCGGTGGCGGAAGACAGGGAACTGACCTCCATGCTGCTGCCCATCGCCTACTGTATCGACGCGGAAGCGATCGCCGCCGATGTGCAGGACTACACCAGTACGGCCGATTTTCTCAGCGATGACACCCGTGAAAGCATGTACGGTATGATCCCGGCCGCCGTGCTCATGATCCGGGACTATTTTCAGAACTTGAAAGATCTGCACGCCTCGCCGGCGGAAGCGATGCTGCCCTTTGACGTTTCGGTTGACCAGGAGGACGAATGGGATTATCCCTGTCCCTGCGGCAGCGGGGAGGCGTTCGGCGACTGCTGCGGGAGAATGGAATAGTCCGTTAAAGAGACGGTGCTGTTTGCTCTTCGCATTTTTATTTAGTATATTGTCTCATATTCATTGTTCACTTGTCCACGATTTCTGTCCCCTGAGTCCCATCGACTCTTTCTGACTGAGGGATCTGCATGTCCCTTTGATGAAAAGGAGGTGTTGTCAGATGGCTACTCCTGCCCGTCAAAAACAGTCATTCCGGTTTGTTCATTTTCTGGTGCCATTCTTCTGCTGGATATGCATCGGCATTGCCGCAGCCCAGCACCCCACCGCTGAACAGGTCAAGCAGCGGTTTCATCAGGAAACGATCGGCGACCTGGGGGTAGTGCGCGCCGATTTTTCCGAAAGTTCACCCGGTGACCCGAAAGTGACCTGGATATACCGCCCGAAACAGGATTTTGCCAACACGAACGCGAATCTCACGGTGGCGATCTATTATGAGAGAGAGTTTGACGCGACGGCCCCGGAAAGCGAGCAGAATTGGGGAAATCACCACCAGGTGAGCGGCTGGCCGATCGGGCATCCGATCGACGGCCTGTTCAAGACGGAAAAAGGCCATTACCAGCTGGATGTCTATAATTATTCCGGGCATTATTCGACGGCGCAGCTGCAGCAGTACGCGGACAAGGTATTCGCGTACGCTCTCCCGAAAATTTCCGGTTCAGGCGGGGGCGGTGCGGGAGACGGGGGTAACGCGGGAGCCGGCGATACCGGGCAGGCTGGTGGAGCGACTGGACGGCTTTCCCGCAGAGAGCGGATGAAGCGGGAAACCCTCGAACGCCTTGAGCGGGAACGGGAGGAAGCCATCAGGCAGGCGCAGGAAGAGTGGAAAGAGATTGATGCCCGGATCGCGGTGGCCCAGGCAAAGGCCGGAGCCGCGGCCGGTGAGATCCGTGAAGAAGGCAAGCAGATTGCCGAGCTGGAAGGCAATACCGTCGCGGGCAGCATTCAACTTGATTATCCTTCCCGCAGCATCCCCGTGTTTCAGGGCCGGGATCAGCATCTGGGGATCGGCCTGGTCAACGGATCGACCCATGAGATCAGAAATGTCAGACTGTCAGTATTCGCGCAAACCAGCGGAGGGCGGGTGCGGCTGGGAAAGGAAGAGAAGATAGAATTCATTCAGGGGGGAGGGCTGCAATCGGTCTCCCTGGCCGTTAAGGCCGGCACGTTCAAGGACCTGATCGACGGAGCGGAGCGGAACAACCAGACGCTGAACAAGGATCTGCTGGTGACCCTGAAATACGATATTGTCTGGAGCAAGAGTCACAAGACCAGTGAATCTAAAGAAGATACCTGGACGAACGCGCTCAACCTGAGTATTGACGGTGCTGTTTCCGAAGAAGAACAGGCCGGGCTGAGACCGCCGGAGGTCCGTATCGAACCGGTGGACCGGGACGGGAATCCCCTGCCGGATGACGCTATCATTGCCAACAGAGAAACATATATCCGGTTCACCGTCATCCCCGCGGACGGAAACGGCTGTCTGGCTTCGTATCACGCGCCGGTCTGGAATCCGAATCCCCAAAATATCCGCTATTCACGATCGCTTGACCAGCTTGACTCCCGTTCACCCGGGGACCTGGCCGATCAGTTCGCTGCCTCCGGTAAAAGCGATAATCCCCGGTTTTCCGGAGAACTCTACTCACAGGGCAAACAGTTTTACGCACGAATCATCGCCCCGTCATCCGATGTCGCGAGCCTGCGGGTACGGCTGCCGCTGAGGTTCAGCAGCGATCTGCATCTCAGGGGAGACGAGTCCTCCTGGGATGAAACCGAACCAGGGAAAACATTTCAGATCGCAGCCGTGGGCAGCGCTTCAGAGGATCTCAGTGCAATTCTCGGCATTGAAGTGGCTTTGGACTCACTGAAACCTGATCTGAAGGCGGTGATCATTCAGTCCAAAGGCCGGATCGGCCGTTTCAACGGCACCCTGGTGACGGTGCAGCTGACCGATCCCGGATGGCAGAACGATCTCGTAGAATGGCAGGAACGGAATTCCTGGCTGGAGGACAACGTACTGCTGGAGGGTGATGTCAAGGCGGTCGCCAGCACGATTGGTGATCAGACGAAGGACCTCGGGGCCGTTCTTTCATTTGCATTCACCGCTCAGGGGATCATGCAGGCTGAATCGGAAGCAGACGTAATGAAGGAAACCGGCAAGGGGATCCTGGGCATGACCGTTCCGGGAGTCGGGCCCGTGATGCATCTGCTGGAAAAGGGGAAAGCATTCGAGAAGCGCGTCGAACAGGAAGATCATATGCTCTCACTGCTCAATAAAAACAGCGATACGCAGCAGTTCGAGATAGGGACAATGTATACATCGGTTTCGCAGGTGTACGGCGTACGGATGTTCTTTACGAGAGAGGGAGATGTCCTCTACGGGATTTACCTGGGAGAAACGAGTTTTTAGCGATACCTGCGCCGGATCGTTGCTTCTGTCCGGGCAATTGTAAAGCAATGCGATGATGCAATACATGGAAGGAGGCTTTCATGAAGCGGTTTCTGATAATGTGCGGCCTGCTGGCGGCGGCTCTTGTCCTGGTGCCCGGCTGCGGCTCCCGGCCGCCGGCCACGATCAGCGTTTTCAACCCCACTTTTGAACGGGTAAAGGACAGGATCGATCCCGTTTCTTTCGGTATGAACGTTCCCGCGGACCGGGCGCTGCAGACGGCAGAGGATGTGCTGACGCTGCTCTCTATCCCGTTCCATATGGAGGGGACCGGCCGAAATCGGGCGATCCGCATTGAAAAGGCATGTATCGCGGTGAAGGGGAAGGAGTTCGGCGAGTATTTCGATTACGAAAAACTGGATGAGCATGCGGGATACTGGGATTTCGATCCGGAAGCCCTGGCGAACGGCAGGAAAGGCAATATCGTCCTCTATGTGCGGACGCCGCAGGAAGGCCTGGGCGGGCTGGTGAAATCCGCGGCCGCGGGGCAGATGAAGGAGCTGGAAAATGTCTGGTTCGAGGGTGAGGTCAGCGTCACGCCGGTGGGGCGGGTGCGGGCCCTGATGAACATCAAAATCGTCTTCTACGACGAAGATTTCAAGGGCAAGGCCTACCGTTCCCAGGGGCGCATCGAGCAGGAGATCGCCGATCGCTGCACTGCCCTGCTGGAGCAGCAGAGCAGTGTTCTTCCCGCGGGAATTGATACGGTACAGGCGGCTGTCATGTCCTGGCTTGCCATTCAGAAACTCGATGTCACGGAAGATGAGAACGGACGGATCGTCACCTCCCGAGGCTTCACTGATGTGGGGTGGGAAGGTCCGAAAACAATTGACCGGTACGCGGAGATCCCCTTGAGTTTCATGGGTATCTGGTACGGCACCTACAGGGCGGTGATCACGCTCTCCCCGGAGCAGAACGGCGCGGCCACCCGGATCACGCCGGGATTCGCCTTTATGGGGATCAACCTCAACAACGGCAAACGCCGCTGGATGGTGCTGCCTTCGAAACAGGTGCTCGAACCGGACCTGCTGGCTCACGTGCGCAGAGAAATCAGCAAAGAGGAATAACCATTTAAAGAAAAGGCGGGAACGCTTCGCGCGCTCCCGCCTCTCGAAAAGTCAGATACGGGCCTTATACGTGTGGGTCCCGCCCACGAAGAAGTAGATGTGCCTTCCGATGAAGAGCGGCGTATTCAGGAACTTCGCCGTGCAGATCTCCTTTGAAACCTTCTCTTTCGTGTCATAGAACTTCAGGGTGCTGGTGGTGCCGGTGATCGACTTTTTGCCGTCCTGCACATAGGCGAGATAACGGCCGTCGTCCGACCAGGAAACCTTTTTATTTTCATGAATGCCGCTGGCGATCCGCTCGGCATTGCTGAAATCGGCATCACCCACGTAGAGATCCAGGGTGCTGAAATAGGACTCCAGGGATGATTTTGAGGAGAACCAGCTGCCCGCGTACTCTCCCCCCGGACGGAAAAAAGCGACTTTTCCCCCGTCCGGAGAATAGTAGGCCTTGATCACGTCGTTTTCACTGATGACCGTCTCCGCGCCGTTTTCAACCGCCACTTCCGCCAGATTGTAGTATTCGGCCCCTTCGGCCCCCATGAAGGTGGAGAGCACGACCGTGTCGTCCGATTTCCAGGAAACACCGCAGTTGTGGGTAACACTTCCGCTCTGTCCCTGTTTGCCGGCGTCTTCGTGTACCGGTGGGTAGAAGTTGATCAGCTCTTCTGTCTTGAACGTCCCGGCATCCATAATGAAATAGATCGCCTTGTAGGAAACGGGGGCGTACACCAGCAGCGCCGCTTTGCTCCCGTCCGGCGACCAGGCGATGTCAATGATATTGCGAATGTCTTCACCCATCTTCTCCGTCATTTCCGAAAAAGCGACGAGCGCGGCCAGGGCCGCTCCCTTGCGGGGATCTTTCTCATAGACATTTCTGATATATTCGGACACATCGCCGGCATTGTCCGGCATTTCTGCCAGCCGGGCCTCATCGAGAGGCGCCATTTTATCGAAGGCGGGATCATCCTTGGGTTCATAGACAACGGTTTTTTCAGATCCGTCCGCATTTTCCAGGTAGAGTTTTCCCCCGCCCATGGAAACACTGAATTTTTTCATGCCGTCCGGAGAGATGGCAGGCGGGGCGATGATGCCGGTGCCCCCGGAGACGCCGATGGCCTTACTTGCCACCACGACGATCGATGCGGGATCAACATCGGCTGCGGGAATGATTTTCGTCGCGGAACATGACAGCTGCAGGATAATACAGGACGCAGCCAGCAGAAACAGCGGAGCTTTTTTCATGATAGCCTCCTTTTATCTGATGGTGTGGTGCGGTGTATCGTCGATGAACTGCAGAATCCGGCTTCGAACGGGACAGCACTCTCCGGCGCCGTGTACAGGTGGATCGGTAGAAAGGGAATGTATATCAGGGATATATATTAAAATAGACAATAGTGCATGCAATGTCAAATTTTTTTCGGAATTTTTTCAGTCAAAATTTCCCGTGGAAGGAATGTGGAAAAAAACAGGGCGCCCCGGTTCTGCGGGGCGCCCTGAATAGTGGTAAGGACGGGTTCTAGAACTGCGCGAACCAGGCGTCCTTTGTCTCGGGCTCCAGGTGTTTTATAAACCAGTTGAACATTTTCATCTGCGACTGCTGATAGCGGATGCCGTGGGCCATGCCCGGATACATGAACCAGTCGAAATCCTTGCCCGCCTTCAGGAGGGCGTCGACCAGCTGCATCACCTGGGTCGGGTGCACGTTGTCATCCACGGCGCCGTGCTGAATGAGCAGCTTGCCCTGCAGGTTGTTCACGTAATTCATCGGATTCGCCTTTTCGTACCCGTCCCTGTTGTACATGGGCAGGCCCATGTACCGTTCCGTGTAAATAGTGTCATAGTTGCGCCAGTCCACACCCGGTGATCCGGCAACGGCGACATGGAAGTGTTCGGGTGCCTTCAGCAGCGCCATGATCGACATGTAGCCGCCGTAGGAACCGCCGAAAATGCCGACCCGGGTGCTGTCCACATAGGGGCGCTGGATCAGATATTCGATGGAGGCTACCAGGTCCTCGACATCTGTCTGCCCCAGTTTTCCGTACGAGGCCGCCTCGAACTCCTTGCCCCGGTGAATGAGACCGCGGTTGTCGATGTTGACGATGAGGAATCCCAGCTGGGTGAGACCCTGCATGAAATCGAGACTGACATTCGAATTGGTAATCGCCTTGGTGCTGGGTCCCATATAGATGGAGTAGAGTACCGGATATTTTTTCGTTTCATCGAATCCGGCGGGCTTGTAGAGGATGCCGTCAAGGTCGTACATACCGTCGGCCGATGTAAAAACAAAGTGCTCGGGTTCAACCAGGCCGAGCTCGTTCAGCTCATCAGCCAGAACCGTTTTCCCGAGCTGCTTCACGAAAGTGCCGTCGCCTTTGTATATTGTGAACTGCGCGGGTGTGTCAAAGCTCGAGAAGTTGTCCGAAAAGTAGGTGCCGTTGGGGGAAACGCTGACCCGGTGCGTGCCCGGCGTTTTCGTAAGGTTGGTGAATTGTTTCCCCTTGAGGGTCACCCGGTAGAGGTGCTGCTCGAGGCCGCGATTCTCGTAGCCGCTGAAATAGACCCAGCCGTTCTCCATGTCCACGGCCTCGATCGCGGCGATGGGCAGTTTTGCGTTGGTCAGCTGCCGCACCAGTTTGCCGCTGTTTTCATAGAGATAGAGCTCCCGCCAGCCGGTCCGTTCGGATGTGCGGAGAAAATGTTTGTTGTCGGGCAGGAAGTAGATCTCGTTGCCCTCATTCATGAAACCGATGCCTTCGGTGATGAATTTCGGCTCCTCTTCACTGAAGAGCACGGTCGTCGCCCCTGTCTCGGGGTCGGCCTTGAGAATTTCAACCTTGTTCTGGAGCCGGTTCATCCGTTTGAAGGTGAAGGCGCTCCCGTCGTATGACCAGCGGCCGTTAAGCAGGTACACATTGGTTTCAATGCCGGCATCGAGCTGGATCTGTTTCTTCGTTTTAACGTCGACGATGAAAAAACGGATGATGGGGTTGTTTTCACCTACCCGGGGGTAGCTCTGCATTTCCAGTTCGAAATCGTATGTTTCGTCATGGAGCACCGGGAACTTGCGGACCGGGCTCTCGTCGAACTGCATATAGGCGACTTTGTCGGAGTTGGGAGACCACCAGTAGCAGTTGAAATGCCCGAATTCTTCCGCGTACACCCAGTCCGGGTAGCCGTTGCGCAGGTCTTCGTGACCGTCGGTGGTGAGGGCTGAAATCTTGTCTTTTTCAATATCACGCAGGTAGAGGTTGTAATCGTCCACGTAGGCCGTGTATTTGTAGTCGGGGGAGAACACCTCTTCATACTGGGCGCCCCTGACCCCCCTGGTGGGCTCCTGCACCTTGAACGCCGTCATGATGTCGGCGGTCAGATCATAGAAGAACACTTTCGTCCGTCCGTCTTCATAGAAACGGATCTTGGCCCCGTCTTCGACAAAATCGAACTGGCGGAACGGCAGTTTATCCTTGTTTTCACCGGTGGCGCCGTTGTAGGCGGCGATGATTTTCGCGTCGTCGAAGAGCGGTGTTTCCGCTCCCGTTTCCGGATTCACTTTCCAGAATGTATTGTCTTTGGAGACGATATAGGCGTCCCCGGCCGGGGTCCAGCGGACGTTCCGTTCCCCTTCGTAGGAGACGAGGGATCTTCTCTCTCGCATCAGCTTGTTGAAGAGATCGAGCCCTCTTTCCTGGGCGGCGAGCTGTCCCGTGAGAGCGAGCGTCAGAACCAGCAGCAGACTGCCCGGAATCAGTAATTTCCTGCGGTGATGCATGGCGTATTCCTTTCTGTTAAGGTTGTGCGGAAAAGGGGTCTGTCGATTGGCGGTAGTACCGTATACACGAATATAGTGATTTTGTTTCACCGCGGCAACCTGTATTTGAGGCCGTCCCCGGGTCGGGGGAACCGGACCGTGTCCGGCCGGGACCGGCCGCCCCATTTTCCTCTTTATCCTGTTGCGCTTTCCCGGGAAATTATGTACTTTACTCTCTCCGGAAAAACAACAGGCGGCAAACATGGTCAAGATCGGCAGCTGCAATCAGCTTGCCGTGGCGGAACGCCGCGGCAGCGTCCTTCTGCTGGACGGCGGTGATGGAAACAGGGTGCCCCTGCCGCTCGCAGAAGCTCCTTCCGCGGCGGTTGGAACCGTTCTGCGGGTGTTCCTCTACCACGGAAACCGGGAGGAGCTCGCGGCGACCACCGTTATGCCCCCCGGGGAGGTCGGGGACTTTGCGCTGCTGAAAGTAAAAGAGGTGACGCCGATCGGCGGCTTCCTTGACTGGGGTCTGCCCAAGGATCTGTTCGTTCCTTTCCGGGAGCAGAAACAGCCGATGCGGGCAGGCAGGTCCTATGTGGTCCGCATCTATCTCGATGAAAAAAGCGGCAGAATCGCCGCGTCCTCGCGGCTCGACAGATTTCTGGACAAAGAGCCGGTTCGCTACCAGAAGAATGAAGCGGTGGACCTGCTGATATGCGGGACGACCGAAATCGGATATAAAGCGATCGTCAATAACCGCCACTGGGGGGTTCTCTATAAAAACGAGACGTCCGGACATCTCAGGCAGGGAGCCCGCCTTTCCGGATACGTCAAGCAGGTCAGAAAAGACGGTAAAATTGACCTGACGACATTCAGGCCGGATTATACCCAGATCGATGATGTTTCGGACAGGATCATGCAGCTGCTTGCGCTCAAAGGCGGGTTTCTGGAGGTCGGTGACGACAGCAGCCCCGAACTGATCAGGACCGCTTTCGGTGTCAGTAAAAAATCATTCAAAAAGGCGCTTGGCAGCCTCTATCGAAAAAAGCTGATCGTGATCGAAGAGAGGGGGATCCGGCTGAACAGGGGGAGGAACGAATCCTGACGATGAGCATTCCCCGGGATGATATCCATGTCGGCGACAGGGTGCGTGTCGTCACCAAGGCCGATCAGAAAAGCGGCCGGCTTACCGATGGAGTGGTGGCGGCGATCCTCACCCGCAGCGCCACTCATCCTCACGGTATCAAGGTGCGGCTCGAGAATGGGGCCGTGGGACGGGTGAAAGCGGTGGCGGCCGGTGAGCAGTGATCTGAATCCGCCGGCACCCGCATCGAAGCCGGACCGGAAAGCCGGAAACAAGGTCTACACGCTCCTCGGTGTTGCCGGGATCTCGCTAGCGATGATTGCGAAATGGGTCTACCGCCCCTGGATCCAGGCCGGCGGCATCGATGACCTGCACATGGCGGACTGGCTTCCCGATTTTTTCATCCTTCCGGGAACGGTGTTTCTCCTCCTTTCCCGGTACCGGAAGCGTCCGTACACCGTTGTGGCCGGATGCGCTCTGTTCACTGTCGCAGATGAACTGGTCCAGCTGGGAACCGGCGCCACCTTCGATCCGGCTGATATCACGGCGATACTCGCCGGCGCGGCCTGCTGTCTGCTGGTATTACGGTTGCGAAAAGAAAAGCTGAAAGGCATTGCATGACGGCCATCCATATCGAACCCAGACCCTACCTCATGCGGAACAGCGTGCAGCAGTATGAATGGGGTGCACGGGACGGAGAGGCGTTCATTCCCGAATTTCTCGGAATATCCCCGGAACCCGGGCGTCCCTATGCCGAGCTCTGGATGGGCGCCCATGAGAAGGCACCTTCCTCACTGGACATGGACGGCCGCAGTGTGCCGCTGACCGAGGTCATAAGGGCCCGGCCCCTGTTCTGCCTGGGAAGCGATTGCCTCGAGCGATTCGGCGGGCAGCTGCCCTTTCTTTTCAAAGTGCTGTCCATCGCGGAACCGCTCTCGATTCAGGCGCACCCCGGCAAAGAGCAGGCGGAGCATCTGCACAGACGGGACAGGAAGCACTATCCCGATGAGAACCACAAGCCCGAGATCGCCGTCGCCCTGGACTATCTGGCCGCGCTGGCGGGGCTGAAGTCTTCCCCCGATATGCAGCGGCTGCTGGCAAAACACCCGGAGATCAGTGCGTTCCTCGGCGGCGATGCCGGGGGAGCGGTCGAGGATGTGTTTACCTCGTTTCTGCGGAAAACCGTGTCGCATCCCGATGAGTACACCCGGGCCGTGGGCGTCATGGCAGGGCGGCTTGCGGCAAAGGGCCGCGGGTATTCCCTGGAAGAGAGCCTTTTTCTGCATGCGCGCACGCTGTACGGTGACGATGACGCCGGCCTCTTCGCTCTTTTCTTTCTGCAGCCGGTACAGCTGCAGCCCGGCGAGGGCATGTTTCTCGGCGCCGGCGTTCCCCATGCCTATCTGAAAGGCACGATCGTCGAATGCATGGCCAACAGTGACAATGTGGTCAGGGTGGGATTGACTCCGAAATTCAAGGACGTGGAGACGCTGGTATCCATTCTGAGAGACGGCGGACCCGCAGATGTGCTGCGTCCGGTATCCGGAGCGGGCGCATATGACTACCCGGTACCGGTGACGGACTTTCGGGTAAGCCGCCGCAGCCTGGCTGCCGGCGACCGCTGGGCCGCTCTCTACGGTGAACGTCCGGAGGTGGTGCTGCTCACCCGGGGGCGCATCTCTATCAGGGGAGGAGACGGACAGCCGGCTACATTCAGCCGCGGTCAGTCGGTGTTCATACCGGCATTCCTCGAACGGTATATCGTTCAGGCTGAGACCGATGCGGAGCTGTTTCATGTCACGGTCCCGGAACAATGAATTTCTTTTCCAGCAGAGTGATAAAACCAGCTTGATTATTACATATCCAGAGTGTATTATTATCTGACAGGGGTTTTCAGGAAGAGAAAGGAGACATATATGCTGCAACGGAGAACGATAAGTACAGCGTTCGCCCTGCTGTATCTGCTGACCGTCCCGGTATGGGGACAGGCCGTCATCATCAACCACAACTGCGTCGATATCACGGCAATTCCGCTCTCGGCCATCACTGCCGCCAAGGCCAATCTGCACATCGCCTACGGCCACACATCCCACGGCAGCCAGGTCACCGACGGCATGACGGGGCTGGTGGCCTTCGCCAGCGGCGGGGGAAAAGGACTTACCCATCCCCCCAACACCTTTGCCTGGAACAACGGCGGTTCCGGGGGGGCGCTGGACCTGCACGATTACGCGATGGGCGGCGACTGCGGATATTACCCCGACTGGTACAACAATACCGTCAATTATCTGAACAATGCCGCGAACGCGGATGTGAACGTGATCATCTGGTCGTGGTGCGGCCAGGTGGATGAAAAGTACGCCGCGGGAACGCTCTACAGCGAATACATCAATCCCATGGCGGCGCTGGAAGCGGCCTATCCCGGCGTCACTTTCGTCTACATGACCGGGCATGTTGATCACTGGGACGATGCCAACAACAAGGCCGCCAACCAGGTCATCAGGGATTACTGCAATGCAAACGGCAAGGTGCTCTACGACTTCGCGGATATCGAGAGCTATGATCCCGACGGCACCTGGTATCAGTACCCGAACGACAATTGTGATTACTATGCGTCGGCCACGGGCAGCCGTCTGGGCAACTGGGCCGCCGAGTGGCAGGACTCTCACACGGAGAATGTGGACTGGTACAGCTGCGGGTCCGCCCATTCGGAACCGCTGAACGCCAACCAGAAAGCCTATGCCGCCTGGTGGCTCTGGGCGGCCCTGGCGGGCTGGGACCAGTCCCTGGCCGTGGAGATGACCTCCCTGTCCGCCGGCCGTGACGCCGGGGGGGTGGTGCTCTCCTGGACCGTGGCCTGCGAAACGGAATGCGCCGGCTTCCATGTCTGGCGACGGACAGAGAACCGGACAGACTGGGAAAAGCTCACCGCCGCCCTCATTCCGGGCCGGGGAAACGCGTCCGACTGCTGCGGGTACACCTATACGGACAGAACGGCTTCGGCGGGCATCACCTATCTGTACAGAATAGAAGAGATCGGCGTGAACGGCGCATCGGTGTTTCACGGCCCGGTGATCGTGAATGCGTCGGGACCGCCCGTGACGGCGGTGCTGCGGCAGAATTATCCCAATCCCTTCAATCCGGAGACAACCGTTGCCTTCTCGCTGGCGGCGCAGGAGGAAATTACGCTGGCCGTGTACGATGTGCGGGGGAGGAAGGTGCGGACCCTGGCGGACGGCGTGACCGCGGCAGGGGGCCACACGGTTGTCTGGGACGGGCTGGATGACAGGGGAAATTTCACGGGAGCCGGCATCTACCTCTGCCGCCTGCAAACGAGTGAGGGATCATATGTCCGGAAAATGGTAATGGTACAATAAACAGCGAGGGAGGAGTACATGGATCTGAGCAAACACAGAATCATCATCGAGGGGAAAACCAAAATCATCTACGAGAATCCCGGTGATCCGAACACCGTGTACATGAAATTCAAGGATGACATCACGGCCGGCGACGGCGTCAAACATGATGTGATAGAGGGCAAGGCCCTGGTCGACTGGAAAACCAACCGTGACATATTCGAATTTCTCAATCGCAAGGGGATTCGCACCCATTACGTCGAAAGCCCGGCCGAATGTGTCAGCCTGGTGAAAAAACTCGACTTCAAGATAAACCTGGAAGTGGTCAGCCGCAGGGTGGCCGCCGGTTCCATTCTCAAGTGGGGCGGTATCGCAGAGGGCACCCGGTTCGATCCGGTGATCACCCAGTTTCACTATAAAGACGATCCCCTTCATGACCCCATGCTCGATGACACCTATGTGGAGTACATCATCAAGGCCAAAGAGGGCGGCGAAATGTTCAGAGAGATGCGGGAAATCAATACCGAAGTGTTTGCCCTTCTGGAGGCCGCGTTCGCGGCGTTCACCATTCAGCTGCTCGATTTCAAGCTGGAATACGGTCTTATCGGCGGTGTCGTCACCCTCATCGACGAGATCAGCGGCGGGTCCTTCCGGCTCTGGCCCTACGCGAAGGAGAACCCGGATCTGACGAAGAAGAACGTGCTGTCCGAACTCGATCCCGGGGCGCGGCTCGACAAGGACACCTACCGGCAGGGCGAGTCCCTGGATCAGGTGCAGTCAAAATTCGAGCAGATCGCGAAAATCACCGCCGGATTCAAGGGCCTCTAACCCATGATCCCCCCGTCGGCTGAGGAGCGGGTGCAGACAATCATCTCCGAGCTCGAGCGCGCTGCGGATCCCTCGGCGCTAAGCGGTATGGCCCGGGCCGGCATCACCCCGGACCGGGCGTACGGCGTGCGCATTCCGGTGCTGCGCGGTATCGCCCGCAGAGAAAAGCGCAATCACGATCTCGCCCTGCGCCTGTGGGAGATCGACACCCGGGAGACCCGTATTCTCGCTTCGATGATCGCCGATCCGCAGCAGACGACCGCTGCACTCATCGATTCCTGGACCGGCGCCTTCGATTACTGGGAGATCTGCGACCAGTGCTGCATGAATCTCTTTGAAAAGACCCCCCTGGCGGTTGCCAAGGCGAGGGAGTATTCCCGCGCGGAGGCTGAATTCGTGAAACGGACGGGGTTCGTGCTCATGGCCCGGCTGGCGGTGAGCGATAAACGGGCGCCGGACGATCTGTTCCTTTCGTTCCTCGTCCGCGTCGAGGAGGAGTCCGATGACGACCGCCCCATGG
The DNA here is from genome assembly GCA_016934955.1 of bacterium. Lineage (GTDB taxonomy): Bacteria > Zhuqueibacterota > QNDG01 > QNDG01 > JAGLOF01 > JAFGRY01. The sequence goes on from JAFGRY010000008.1 coordinate 50,023, forward strand.
TAAAAAAGGCGGTCAACTGGGCGCTGCGCCAGATCGGCAAACGGAACGGCACCCTTCGGAGCGCAGCGGTTGAGGTGGCTGAACGTATCGCGGCCCGCGGAACAAAGCCGGCGGCGTGGATCGCCGGCGATGCCCTGCGGGAGCTCCGCGGTGATCCCGTTCGCACGCGGCTGGGACTGGGGCGGTGAACGATGAGACGATCCCCGTTCACATTCGTTCTGCCGCTGCATGCCGCCGTCTGCTTCTGCCTCTCTCCGGCGCCGTCCGCCCTGTCACAGACCGCACTGGGCACGCCCGCTTCCTGGGCCTACCAGCTGCAGAATCTCGATATCGCCGCGATCGAAGCAAACCGCACCTTTGATCTCATCGTCATCGATTATTCGGCGGAAGGGGACGCGGGAACGTCCTTTTCCACCGATGATATAGCCCGGCTGAAAAGCAGCGGCAAGACCGTTCTCGCCTACATGTCCATCGGAGAGGCGGAGACCTACCGTTTTTACTGGCGGGATTCCTGGGATGCAAACGGGGACGGCAAACCGGACACCGGGGCGCCGTCGTGGCTCGGACGGGAGAATCCCGAATGGGAGGGCAACTACAAGGTGCGGTTCTGGGATCCGGGCTGGCAGGAGATCATCTTCACCTATCTCGACACGGTGATTTCCCGGGGGTATGACGGCATCTACATGGACATTGTGGACGCCTACTACTACTGGTCGGAAGAGGAGGGCAGCAGGCCCGACGCGGACACGCTCATGATCGCCTTCGTCAGGGAGCTGCGAAAACACGCTGATGCGGTATCTGCCGGGCCGTTCGCACTGGTTCCCCAGAACGGCGAGTACATCATCGTGGAAGTGAACGTCACTGAATCCCTGAAGCAGGAGTATCTCGGATTGATCGACGGTATCGGGGTGGAGGACCTCTTTTTTTACGGAAGCAAGGACAATAACAACAGCTGGAATCCCGACCAGGAACGGATCGATCTCCTGGACGAGTATCACGCCGCCGGCCTGCCGGTCCTCTCGGTGGAGTATCTCTCCGATCCCTCGAAGATCACCCGCTATCTCGCGGCGGCCCTGAGCCGGGGGTATCTTCCCTATGTCACCGACAGGGAGCTGGACCGGCTGGAGGATGGCCTGACCGCGGTTGACCAGCCGTCCCGGGAGACGGCACCCGCGAGCACGGTGCTGCATAACTATCCCAATCCTTTCAACGGCGAAACGGTGATCCGCTACACGCTGGCCGGGCCGGGCCCGGTGGTCTGTGATCTGATCGATATGCGGGGACGAAGGGTGCGCCGGTACAATCTCGGACCGCAGCCGGCGGGAGACCATACCCTCCGCATCGATTCGGCCGCGCTGAGCACCGGAGTCTATCTCTACCGGTTCACCATCGATGGCGTTCACCGTTCAGGCAGATGCCTGGTACTGAAATAGGAGCATGCTGTGGGAAAAAACGATACGATGCTGATCCGCCGGGCGGAAGCGAAAGACGCGGAGGAGATTATTCGCTTCAACCAGGCAATGGCGTTTGAAACGGAAAAGCGGCGGCTGCCGGACGAGGTCATTTCAGCAGGAGTCGGGCATATATTCACCCATCCGGAAGCCGGTTTCTACCTGGTGGCGGAAGAGGGAGGCGTCACCGCCGGATCACTGATGGTCACCTATGAGTGGAGCGACTGGCGGAACGGCTGTTTCTGGTGGATCCAGAGCGTGTATGTACTGCCGGAATTCAGGCGGCGGGGCGTCTACCGGCGGCTCTATGCTGAAGTAAAACGGCTGGCCGCGGCCGCCGACGACTGCTGCGGATTCAGGCTCTATGTCGAAAAAGAGAACAGCCCCGCCCAGAAGACCTATGAGGCGCTGGGCATGGCTCCCTGCCCTTATATCATGTATGAAGAAGCCAGACCGTGAGCCGCGTGTCCGGAGAACGCGGATAATCGCCCGGGAATGATCACATGGCCGAAAAACACTATTTTGAACAGAAACGGCATACCGTTTCCTACCTGATTCCCTATTTTGAGAGCCACATACCTGAGTTTCGTTCAAAGAGGGTGCTGGAGATCGGCTGTGCCGAGGCGGGATTTCTCGCGGAGCTGCACCGTATCGGGATCGACTGCCTGGGTGTCGAACTCGAGCCGTCCCGGGTGCGCACCGCTCTGGCGAAGGTGCCGGATTTGCGGATCATCACCGGCGATATCACGGACCCGGCGGTTGTGGCCTCCATCGGTGACCGCTTCGACCTCATCGTGCTGCGGGATGTGATCGAGCATATCCCCGGACGTACAGCGCTCTTCGCCGCTGTTCTGCGGCTGCTCAAGCCCGGAGGGATGGTGTACATCTCGTTTCCGCCGCGCTGCTCCGCCTTCGCCGGGCATCAGCAGAACGGCCGTTCTCCGCTGCGGTTCGTCCCCTGGCTGCAGCTCTGGCCGCGGCCGCTTCTCGACGCCGCCGGCAGGCTGCTGCGGGAGGCGCCCTACATGATCAGGTGTATTCACGAGAACGGCAGAACCGGATTATCGGTCGCCGCTTTCGACCGGTTATGGAAAGGGGCCGGCATGCGGCCCCTGGTGTATGATCTGTTTGTTTCCCGCCCGGTATACCGGACCAGATACGGTGTGCCCGTACTGCGGTTCCCCGCTATCCCCCTGCTCAGAGAGGTGCTCGCCACCGGCTGTGAAACGCTGCTTCAGCTGCCGGCCTGACGGGCGGCCTCAGACCCACTCCTTGCCGTTTTCCCGGAATATCGCTTCCGCCTTTTTTTTCACGTCGGTGTATATCTTCTGAATGGGAACACCGTGCTCGGATGCCGCTTTCCGGCAGTCCTCATATTCGGGGAAGGCGGACTTGCGGTAATCATCGAGAATCCTCACCTTTGTCTTTATTGTGCCCCATGCCGTGTCGATATAGATGAACTCCCGGCTCAGGGTCATCCGTTTTTTCACTTCTGAAACGCGCAGGCCGAACGTCGTGGTCTCCCGGAAGATGAGGGACGAGAGCTCCTCGACGAGACCGCTGTGGGCCATGACGCTGAGAATGATGCCGGGCCGGTTCTTCTTCATGATCACCGGGGTGAAAAATACATCCAGGGCCCCCGCTTCGAACAGCAGATCCATGATGTGCCCGTAGAACTGGGGATTCATGTCATCGATATTCGTTTCGATCAGCCGGACCTCTTCCGTCTCCGGATTCACCCCGGCGGTGCCGATGGTCACCCGCAGCACGTTGGCAATGGGGAGCTCCCGGCTGCCGACCCCGTAGCCCACCGACTCGACGGTCATCGCGGGCATGGGCCCGAATCCCTCGGATGAAGCGGCGAGGAGGGCGGCGCCGGTGGGGGTCACCAGTTCGCTCTCGATGCCGGTGGAGTACACAGGGATCCCTTTCAGCAGCTCCATGGTCGCCGGCGCCGGGCAGGGCAGCACGCCGTGGACGCATGCAAACGTGCCGGTGCCCACATGCAGTTTCGAGGCGTAAATACTGGTGATGTTCATCATCTTCAGCGCGACAAAGAAGCCGACGATATCGATGATGCTGTCCACGGCTCCCACTTCGTGAAAATGGACATCGGACACCGGAATATTGTGGATACCCCCTTCCACCTCGCCCAGGCGCTGGAACACACCCGCGCTGCAGGTGCGGACAGGTCTGGAAAGACCGCTTTTTTCGATGAGCGCGAGAATGTCGCTGAGGGTGCGATGGCTGTGGGTGTCGGTGACAGTGACGTCGAACGTGGTGCCGGTGATGCCTTTTGATGTTTTTCTGCCGGTGGAAAGACGATACCCGCCGAGACCGAGCCGGGCTATTTCCTTTTCAAAGGCGGCAAGATCGAGGCCTGCGTCGAGCAGGGCGCCGAGAAGCATGTCTCCGCTGGCGCCGGCAAAACAGTCAAAATAGGCGGTTTTCTGTTTCATGGTATCTCCAGGGGCGGGGTGATCGTTCAGGCAGTGAGACGGTTGATCATCGACGCCAGGTACCCGGCGCCGAAGCCGTTATCGATATTCACCACGCCGATGCCGGGAACGCAGGAGTTGAGCATGGTGAGCAGGGCCGAGAGCCCCTGAAAATTGGCGCCGTATCCGACGCTGGTCGGAACGGCGATCACCGGCTTGTCCAGGAGACCGCCCACAACCCCGGGCAGGGCCCCTTCCATACCGGCGACCACGATCAGCACCGTCGCCTCGTTCAGTTTTTCCCGGTTGCCGAGCAGGCGGTGCACTCCGGCGATACCGGCGTCATAGATCCTGTCAATGCGGTTGCCCATGGCCCGGGCGGTGAGCGCCGCTTCTTCGGCCACCGGCATGTCGGCGGTGCCCGCCGACACCACCGCTATGGTGCCGTGTGCGGTGATCTCCGGCAGATCGCCGATGACGATCGCCCGGGCATCCTGATGGTACTCCGCCTGGATACCCGCGCCCGTGACCGCCGCGAACGCCTCCCGGTCCGCGCGCATGCCGAGCACCAGGCTGTTCTGCTCTGCCATGCGGGCGGCGATGCCCGCGATCTGATCCGGTGTCTTGCCCTGGCAGAATATGACCTCGGGGAATCCCCGGCGCAGGGCCCGGTGGGTATCGATCTTGGCGAATCCGAGATCGTCATAGGGAAGGGATTTGAGCCGTTCGCCGGCTGCGTCCACCGACAGCAGTCCCTCCCGCACCTGCGTGAGCAGGTCCTTTATCGTTTTTTCATTCATTGCCGAGCACCTCTGCATTGAGACTGCCGGTACGGTAGCCTTCCAGGTCAACGGTGATATAGGTGAAGCCCAATTCTTTCAGGGCCCTGGCGATTCCGGCGGAGAGCGCCGGATCACTGAACCGCACCAGATCGGCCGGAAGCGGTTCTATCCGGGCCAGCGATCCATGGTCCCGAACCCGGATCTGCGTGAATCCCTTGTCCCGCAGCAGGGTTTCGGCGGCCTCGATGCGGCGCAGGGAGGCAGGAGTGATGGGTGTGTTGTAGGGGATGCGTGAGGCCAGACAGGCTGATGCGGGCAGGTCCCAGTCCGGGAAACCGGCGGCTTTCAGCTGTGCCCGTATTTCCCGTTTACTGAATCCGGCCGTTTTCAGGGGGCTTTCAATGCCCAGTTCCGTCAGCGCTCTCATACCGGGCCGGTAGTCATCGAGATCATCGGTGTTGCTGCCTTCGAGCACGGCGGCAAACCCCTGTGCCCGGGCGGCGGCGCTGATACGGCTGAATATGGCCTTTTTACAATGATAGCATCGATCCGGCGGATTTCCCGCGATGACCGGCTCTGCCAGCAGGTCCATCTCCAGCAGCAGGCACTTCCGGCCCGCGGCTTCCGAAACCCGTTCGGCGCGGTCGATCTCCCGGGATGGGACGAACGGGGTCACCGCCGTCAGCGGCAGCACGTTGTCCGGCCCCAGCACTTCCACGGCTGTCAGCAGCAGGAACGTGCTGTCCGCGCCCCCGGAGAAGGCGACCGCCGCCTTTCCGTGGGAGGCAAGCCGGCGCTTCAGTGTTTTCAGTTTATTCATGCGGGAACCATGGTACGGAATTTCCCCGAAAAAATCAACGCTTTTCAGTTTATAAATGATGAGAAATCTTCACGATACAATTATGCGCAGCTGCCGGCGCCCGTCCCCATATCCATTGCGGAAAACAGAGGTTGAAATTGGGGACAGGATTTCGTACCTTTCTTCGGGCAATGCAGGCGAAAAGGAAACGGCAGTCGGGGAGAAGCAGTCATGAGAGAAACAGGCCGGATAAGGGAAATCAAGGGGTCGCGCGCGGTGGTCGAGCTGTCCTTCACGGGCGGGTGCGCGTCATGTTCACTCAGCGGCATCTGCAAGACGGACGGCGCCGGCAGGCGGCAGCTGGACCTGGATGCCGGACAGCTTTCGCTTGAGCCCGGCGACAGCGTGGAAATTGAAACCGCGCCCCGCAGTCTCCTGACCGCCGCCTTTCTCGTTTTCATTTTTCCCCTGGCCCTTTCGTTCATCGCCTACATGCTGGTGACGCGTCTCGGCGGCAGCGGCGGGCTCGCCCTGGCCGGATTTTTCGCCGCCTTCGCCCTGGCGCTGCTCACGGTTTCTTTCATCGACAGGAAAGCGGGCAGGGGCCGATTTTTCGAGCCGAAAATCATCCGGCGCATCTGATTTTCCACCGACTTTTACTTGTTTTTTACTGCCTCCCTGCGTAGATTGTCACTACCATCCATTCATCAAAGGCCTGTATGGAACAGCGATACCGCCGCGGCGACATTCTGGAGCTGACCATAACCGATCTTGTATACGGCGGCCGCGGGCTGGCCCGGGAGGACGATTTTGTCTGGTTCGTCGAGCGGGCCCTTCCCGGCCAGACCGTCAGGGCGAAGGTGCACCGGCGGCGCAAGACCTATGGTGAGGCCTACACGGTTGAGGTCATCAGCCCCTCTCCCTGGGAGACGGACCCGCCCTGCCCGGTATTCGGCACCTGCGGCGGCTGCGGGTTTCAGAACCTCGCCTATTCCAGGCAGGTGGCGTCCAAGGCGGCGCAGATCGGTGATCTCGTCAGGCGTGTGGGAGGAATAGCGGATCCGCCGCTGCTGCCCGCCATCGAAGCCGAGCGGCTCTATCACTACCGTAACAAGATGGAGTTTTCCTTCTGCGACTATCCCTGGCGAATGGATGAGCGGGAGGGGCGCCCGGACGGGTTCGCCCTCGGCCTGCACGTGCCGCGTCGCTTTGACCGGGTGCTCGACCTCGACGCCTGCCTCATTATGTCCGAGAAGGCGAATGCCGTTTTCGCGTCAGTGAGGGAGATGGCCCTGGCCTCGGGACTGCCGCCCTATAACCTCAAGTCGCATGTTGGGTACCTTCGTTTTCTCATTATCCGGGAAGGGTCGCACACCGGTGATCTCATGGTCAACCTGGTCACCTCCGGGCAGCAGGCCGGAGAACGGGCAGCTGCGGTCGACCGGCTGGCGGCCGAACTGCTGCATCGTCATCCTGAGATAACGACCCTGATCCACAGTGTTTCGGACAAGCTCGCCCAGGCGGCCTTCGCCGACTCGGCCAGGGTGCTGCATGGAGAGGGAAAAATCAGGGAGAAGATCGGCGGCCGCCTGTTCGAGATCTCTGCTGACGCCTTTTTCCAGACGAATTCGTTTCAAACGGAAAAACTGTTCAGCGCCATCGCCGGACTTGCCGGATTCAGCGGTAATGAGACCGTCTATGACCTCTACTGCGGCACGGGGGCGATCGGCATTTTTCTCGCGGATACGGTGAAGAACGTGCTCGGAATCGAAGTGGTCGAACAGGCGGTGAAGGACGCCCGCCGCAACGCGTCCCTGAACAGCCTCGCCAATATTGAATTCATCACCGCCGATATGAAAGACGCGATTTCCGACAAGCAGGAACTTGAGCGCATCTTCGGCGCCCCGGACGCGGTCATTCTCGATCCTCCCCGGGGAGGGACGCACCCGAAAACAGTGAAACATCTGCTGCGGCTGAACGCCCCGGCGATCGTCTACGTCTCCTGCAATCCCTCGATACTCGCCCGGGATCTGGATATCCTCTGTCATGACGCCTACCGGCTGGAGGCGCTGCAGCCGGTGGACATGTTTCCGCATACCGCCCATATCGAATCGATCGCGCTGCTCAAGCGGCGGTGAGCGGTTCTGTTGGTAAAGGGCAGTACCGGAAGGCCGTTTTATCGTCCTGTTCATGCCGGGCCCCGCGGTGCCGTTCTTTACATCCAACATCGTTCGTGCTGATGAGCCTGTCGCCGTGCGGATTCGTAACGAATGTCACCCTCGGGGCGACCGGATGGTTGACTTTTGGGACAGCAGAGTCCCGGGAGAGGGTACTATGAAACAGCTCTACTATCGAATCGTCGATACTCCCGCCGGTGCGTTCTGCCTGGCGGTCTCGGACCGGGGGATCGTGTCGGTGCTGCTGCCGAGCCTGACCGGCGAACCGGCGCGGCACCGGTTGCGGAAACAGTTTCCCGGGGCGGCCCTGCTGGAAGAGAGGGGGGCTGCGGCGGATGGCGCCGAGCAGATACAGCGCTACTTCTCCGGCGGGCTGAGAGAGTTCAGCCTCGATCTGGATCCCCGTATGACTCCCTTTCAGGAACAGGTGCTGGCCGTTGTCCGCTCGATCCCCTTCGGCGAGACAACCAGTTACGGCAGCATCGCCAGGAAACTGGGGAAACCGGGAGCCGCCCGGGCCGTGGGAGGCGCGAATCACGCCAACCCTCTGCCGCTGATCATTCCCTGTCACCGGGTGATCGGTTCGAACGGGGCCCTCACCGGATTCGGAGGAGGACTGGGATTGAAAGCGGCGCTGCTGCGATGGGAAAAGGAGGTGCTGGATGCTGAAAAAAATTCTACTGACCCTGCTTCCGGTTTTGATTGGCATATCCGCGCTGACCGGTAATTTCGACAAGCGGATCATCGGCGGCACGGTGCTGCACCGGATCGATGAAAACGCCCAGGCCTATTACGACCGCACGTTCCGGAACGCCCTCTACACCTACGGGATCGTGCGGGGGATCAATGCCGTCATCTCGGTGATACAGGGCAGCGACATCGCGCTTTCGCCGGCCGGCATGGGGATCAATCTCGCCGTGGGCGAGATCCTGGACCCCCTCAATGACCTGATCGAGCGGTTTTCCTGGATCTGCCTTGCCGCCACTACCTCTCTGGGCATCCAGAAGATACTGATGACGGTGTCGGCATGGCTCGGCTTCACGGTGCTCCTTGCCGTCGCCATGACCGTGCTGGCCCTGTCTGTCTGGGTGCGGGAGATCAGGGGGGTCACCCTGCTTCACATGGGGGTGCGCCTTATCCTCATCGCGCTGGTGCTTCGCTACGCGCTGCCCGTGACGGCCTTTGCCACCGGCAGGATCGACACGCTCTTTTTCCAGCAGACCTATGCAGAGGCGTCGGCCACTCTGGAGAAGGCGAACAGCGATCTGCAGGATGAGCAGGTCGCACCGGCTGCGCCGGAGGATATGTCGCTGCTGGAAAAATTCAAGAATCTCTTTCAAAATGTGGACCGGGCCGTACAGCTGGAGGCCCGGGTGCGGAAACTGAAGGCGACCGTGGCGGGATACACGAATCAGGTTATCGACCTGATCACGATCTTCATCCTCCAGACTCTCCTGGTCCCCCTGGCCATGCTGTACCTGCTGCTGAGGCTGGCCGGCTGGATGCTGAGAATGGACCTGGTATCACTGCTGCAGTTCGGAAAAAGGCCCGTGATCCGCAGGAGACATCTCGTCCGCTGAACCACGGGCCCCGGCAGAGTCGATCCCGCGCTGCATCCTGAAGGATCACTGCCCGCACATCTCATTTTTTCCTGAAAAGCGGGACCAGGAGCAGCACCAGCAGTGCCAGCACCACGATGCCCGAGACAGCCACCGCCCAGATATTGATGAGCCGAGACTCGGCTTTCATTTCATAATCGCTGAGGAGAAAGCGGTCGGGATTGATCTTCCACTCGGCCACGTCTCCCATGACCCCGTCGCAGTTGGCGTCAAGGAACAGACCCGGCATGGTCACTCTCGCGGTATAGCTGTCATCGAGAGCGTCGTTCAGCAGCAGGTATTGATGCTCCACCCGCCTGTAGGTCTCTTCAAGTGTTTCCGAGATCCTGTACACATCCGGATCGTCCAGCGATGCCGCAGCCGCCCTGACCAGAGACTTCTCATCCGTTTCTCCGTCCATTTCTTTCAGGAAGGCAGTGAAAAACCGTTCCTTCCCCTGCCGCGCGTGTTCGGCCAGCGCTGAATCCGTCAGCTTTCCGGCGGCCTCCAGCAGCGACTGGAAACAGGATTCGAAGACACTCCTGATCATCCAGGCGTTGAACCGTTCGTCGATGGTCGCCGTGTCCACGGCCGCCCGGCGCGGCTGGGTAAAGTCCAAGGCCGCAGGATCGATGTCTTCATCGGTGTTGTCGGCCCCTTCGAAGTGCAGTTTCATCTCCTCCTGCGTGAGATAATTGGCCACCGGGACCGGGGGGAAGGGATTGAGCCTGTTCCAGGTTTCCCGGTAGACGAAATAGGTATAAAACCAGCGGAATTTTTTCTCCAGGTCCACGGAAATGGAGATCCGCACATCACCGGTATCCCGGGCGGCGTACCATTCCCGGAGGGCGGCGACATCGGGGAAGAGCCGCTCGGCCCGGCTGATGACCTTGTCCTTGTCCGTGCTGTCCGGGACCACGGTGATCCGCCAGCTGGAGTCCGAGGGGAAGGGGTAGGCGGCCGTTTCACTCTCACTGCCGCCCTGGCGGATGGTGACGGTTCTCAGGCAGCTTCCGTCACGGCAGATCGTCGTCTCCGTAGTGATCTCTTTACAGCCCGCGGCGAGCAGCAGGAGAAGAGCGGCTGACAGATACAGTTTTTTCATGAGTTCCTCCTTTCAAAGACCTCGTTCCGCTGTGGACCGGCCGGAAAGCCGGTCTGCGATGCGGGAGAGAAGGGCCGGCGGGAACGACGCGCCGGCATTGTCGATCACCGCCTTCACTGTGTGCTGCGGTGAATCCAGGTAGGGGCGAATGACGTCCAGCAGCGCCTTTTCGCCCGCGAGAGACATCCGTACCCTGGAGAGGTCCCGGGCGGAGACCCTTTTTTTCAGCGTGCTGATCGCGGCGAGGGATGAGGCGGGCCGGGAGTGGCGGCGCAGACTCTCTTCGAACCGCTGCATCTTGAGCATGTCGCTCATTCCCTGGAAGACAAAGCCGCCTGTGATGAGCAGCACCGCGCCGGCCATGGCCAGGCTCAGACGTCTTTGCCCTGACGCGTAGCCGCTGTTGCCGCGAACAGCACCGTCGGCACGAACCGCGGCCATGATGCGGCCGTGCAGTCCTGCGGGAGGGCGCGGGGCCGGTTCGGCGCGGGCCGCCGTCTGCAGGTGCCGGAGGGATGACCTCACCGCCGCCAGTCGCTGCCTGCAGGCGGCGCAGGTGCGCAGGTGACGCTGCAGCCGTCTCCGCTGGCGCTTGTTCAGCTCTTCGTCATCGAGATAGAGCAATGCTTCGTACATGGTATGAGATCTGTCATTCATGGTCATATCCCGCGCTTTCCAATGTTTCCCGGATCTGCTTTCGGGCAAGATAGAGATTTGTTTTTACCGCACCCGTGCCGGTACCCAGGATCCCGGCCACCTCCTTGATGCTCAATCCTTCCAGATCACGCAGCACGAACACGCTTTTCTGCACAGGGGAGAGGGCCGCGGCCGCCTCGTGAATATGCCTTTGGATCTCTTTGCCTGTGAGAAGCGATTCCGGTCCGCCGGCCGGATCAGGGGTGTCAGGGAGGGGGTGGTGCGCCAGCCGCAGGCGGTAGTGCGCGGACTTGAGGCGGTCGAGGCAGAGGTTGATGACAATCCGGTAGAGCCAGGTGGAAAACGTTCTTCGCGGATGGAGCGACCGGCGGTGCCGCCATATACGCAGAAAGGCTTCCTGGACGATGTCCGCAGCGTCATCGCCGTCCCGCAGCATCCTGAACGCGATCCGGTAGGCGAGGGCCTCATAGCGGGTCGCCAGTTCGCCGAAGGCATCCGCGTCGCCGCTGCGGCACCGTTCTATGAGCATGTATTCCTGTTCGTCCATATCAATCCGTTCTCCGGGTACACCAGTGATACGATTGCCGGCGGAAAAGGTCAAAACGGGAGCGGCGCCGTCTGCGGGTGAGGCGGGATTCCGGTTCCTAGGAAATGAAGAGGTCTTTTTTCAGCATGCCGAATTCATCGAAACTGCTGCGGATCGAGAAGAGAATGGAAAGGGTGACCGTTATGCCCGCCAGGGTGAAAATGGTGATCATGATGGCGATCTGATACCTGATGGCGGTCAGCGGGGATGAACCGCCCAGGATCTGGCCGGTCATCATGCCGGGGAGAAACACGAGTCCCATGGTGGCCATGGTGCCGATGGTGGGGCGCAGGGCGGCGGAGAGTCCATGCCTGATATAGGGCAGTGCGGCTTCGAATACCGTTGCTCCGGCGGCGAGGCTGTAGAGGTACCGGTCCCGGTTCTGTTTCAGTTCCCGGTAGAAGCCCGAGAGTCCGATGATGTTGCCCCGCAGCGAGTTGCCCATGAGCATGCCGCCGATGACCAGGAAATATTTCGCGGAAAAGAGTTCCTGGAGATTGAGCACCGCGATATTGAAATAGGTGATCATCCCGGTAACGGAGAGGAGCAGGGACGCGAAGACGGGCAGAAGGAAGAGCTTTCGGTTCAGATCGCTGTTTTTGATGACCGTAAATGCGGCGGCTGTTACCATGACGAGCATCCAGGCGATGTTGACCAGGGGATTGTCGAGCTGAAAGAGCCAGGTGAGGTAGATGCCCATGAGAAACAGCTGCACTCCCATGCGTGTCACCGAGAGCAGAATCGAACGGGCGATTCCGAGACGCAGATAGCGGCTGAGCCCCAGCGGTATCGCCAGCAGCAGCAGGCACAGTCCCAGGGAAAGGAGCGAGATGTCCTGAGGGCCCATCAGCGTTTCTCCATGGTGATGTGCCGGACCGCTCCGTGCCGGCGCCAGGCCGGATCATGGGACACGGCCAGTACGGTCCAGTCGGGATTGGACATGAACATATCCACGACCTTCTCTTTCAGCTGTTCGTCCAGGGCCGAGGTGGCTTCATCGAGCAGGAAGACGCCGCGCTTCAGCAGCAGGCCGGCGAGAACGGCGATCCGCTGTTTTTCCCCTCCCGAGAGGGATTCATACTGCTCTTTCAGGACAGAGGGATCGAGTTCCAGGAACGTGAGGAGTGAGTCCGTCTCTTCCCGGCGAACGTGCAGATGGGCGTTCGCCCTGAACGAGAACAGCCGGGAGAGAATCTCATCCACGGGACCGCTGCCCAGGTCAAGGCCCTGGGCCACGTAGGCGACACGGCGACGAATATCCCAGACGGTACGGCGGGTGACGGGATGCGGCCCGAACCGTACCAGCCCGCTGTCGGGCTGAACGAATCCCAGCAGCAGGCGCAGCAGGGTGGTTTTCCCCGATCCCGATTTTCCGCTGATCAGCACCTTGCCGCCGGCAGGCACTTCCAGGGAGAAGTCCCTGATCACCTGTTTTCCTTCGAAGGTGACGGAGACCGATTCATAGCCGCATACAGCGGTACGCCCCGTTCCGGCGGGACCGTCGGTGTGCGGACCGGCCCTACTCAATGATCGATATCCTTCCAAGTTCGGTAAGCGCGGTATGCCTGATGCCGTCCGCCTCTTCCCGCAGGTGCTGCACCCGTTTTTCAACCTTCCGTTCAACCTTCATTTCAAGGGCGCGGTCGGCGTATCTGAAGGAGGCTTCGAACCGCCCGGTTTCGAGACAGCATTTGGCGAGTTTCACCAGACAGGTAACCTCGTTGAACCCGTTGTTCAGTGATTCACCGCGCACCGATGCGAGAATTTCACGGTACACCGGCAGCGCCTGTTCCCAGGCTTCCGCCTTGAAACGGGTGTCCGCGATCCCCCAGAGAAAGAACCGGCTGCCGGGGAAGCGTTCCAGCCCCTGCTGAAAAAGAGCGAGCGCTTCCTCGAAATTGCCGCGGTCCCATTCGATCCAGGCGAGACTGTTCAGCCCCACCCAGCGGGTGAAGGTACCCCGCTGCCACGCGATACGCACCTGTTCGATACCCTGTTCACGTTCATCGGCGATCCAGGGGAGCCATTTCAGGTGCCGGTAGTATTTTCCCGCCCAGTAGCGGTAGCTCCCCAGGCCCAGGAGGGCATCGTAGAGGGTCGTGTCCAGTTCCACCGCTTTCGCGAGACTGCCGAGGCCGCTTTTCGCCAGGATGAATCCGCTGATGAGACGGCCCGATTTCGCGTCGTAGAGCCCCCGGTAGCTGCGGGCGCTGCCGAGGTAGAAGTGCAGCCAGGGGTCGTCTTCACTGATCCGCAGCAGCGAGTCCGCGGTGCTGACCGCCCGATCGATACAGCGGCTGAACCGTTCTTCCCATTTGTCGGTCTCGTAATCCATCATCATCGACTGGAGCGCGGCGGCTTCGTGTAAATATCCGGCGGGATGACCGGGCATGAGCTCGCGAACGCGGTGAAACGTGGCCAGACAGGAGTCGAACTCCAGGGAGAGCGTCTGTTCGATCCCCTGCAGGATCAGCCGCTTCGCTTCAGGAGGAAAGGAGGTCTGGGCGGAGGCGGAACCGGCGAGCACCAGCAAACAGAGCCCCGCGGCTGTCCCCGGCCGGTTAATCATGGCGCTCCTGCTCCATCAGGCGCGACACGGTGACCAGGGTGATATCGCGATCCTGCAGCCCCCTGATCATCTCTCCGAGCTTTTTATGGGGAAAATCCGAGGTGCGATTGGTGCCGAGATGCATGAGCACGATGACGCCGTTGGCTCCTTCTTCGCTGCCGTTTCCGTAATTGACCACTTTTCCCACGATCTGGTCGGCCGAGTGGTAGAGTGAGGAGGCGGTGTCGGCCACCCAGTCCAGGGTATCCATGGAGTTGTCCCAGCCCCGGCCGACGGTCCAGCCCGTGTGCCGGTACCCCAGGGAGGCGGCCCAGCGTAAAATTTCATCGTTGTACTCACCGTAGGGCGCCCTCCAGAGGGGCGCCATGTTCGTGCCGGTTATCTCGCGGTAGAGGCGGGCGGTTTTCTCCAGCTCATCCCTGAGCAGGGCTTTGCTGACACCGGGAAGCGTGGTCTGCCTGCGGTTTTCGGCGTAGGAGGTGAGGTGGGGATGGCTCCAGGTGTGGTTTCCCGCTTCGTGACCCTCTGCCGCGATTCTTTTGACCGTCTCGGGAAAGCTGCGAATGAACTGCCCGGTGAGGAAAAAAGTGGAGTGGATGCCCGCCTCTTTAAGCGCGTCGAGAATGTCATCGGCGGCGTTGTTGTCCGCACCGCCGTCGAAGGTGAGCGCCGCCTGCCTGCGCTCACGACTGCCCCGCCTGAAATCGGCGGCCGTGACCGGCCCGGGAAGAGCAGGCGCTGTCGGCGCCGATACCGCCGTTTCGGCAGGGGGCGGCTCCGCTGCGTAGGTGAGCGTGATCGTCTGCAGTGACGTCACTCCGTTGTCAGGGTGAACGGCCCGCACCTCCAGCCGGTTGTCACCCCGGTCCAGTTCTATGTCCCTGAACGTGAACCTGCCCTCTTCGGGCAGCACGGCACTGATCACCGAGCCGTCGATCATCAGGGTAATGATCCGGTTCTCCTCCGCCTCTCCCTCGATCGTTACCGTGCTTTTGTGCACGGTTCCGCCCGCCGGCTGCGTGATGAGGGGGGCCTCCACGAACGGTCTTTCCGGCTGTGTCTCCGCCGCCGCGGTTTTCAATTCGGTAAGCCTGACATTCAGCCGCCAGATGGAAATCAGGCAGATGAGAAGGCCGCTTCCCAGCACCACCGACACGCCGGTCCGGGGAGGCGATTCGGCGAGATACCGGAACGGGGAGAGCAGTGTTCTCACCAGGAGAACCAGCAGCAGGAAGATTCCTTTGAAGAGGTTCCTGCCCAGAAACGCCGCGGCACAGGTGATGCCGCAGAACGATTTTCCGAACAGATCGACGGTGCAGTTGTAGCAGATGTTTTTCGCACATTCGCTGCACTGGCCCGACGAGACCACGTCGTCATGGGTGTCGCAGTAAATGATTTTTTTCTTTGCCATATACCTGATGCCCCGGGGATGGGTTTACGGTACATCAAGGTAATCCCCAATCCGTTCAATGTCAAGAGAGAATGTCCGCAAACTCGTTCCGGGCCCGCAGCGGATACCCCCGGACGGGGGACAGGCATGGCATATATACGCGGGAACCCGGCGGAACGGTCGTGCGTATAAAAATTCCAGACTCTTGACATGTCCCAAGGAATGTATTATATTAACTGCTGCTTTGAATATTCTTAAAAAAATATCTATTTCTTCGATTCAGAAATAACATGAGGACCTGTTATGATTGAACTGAACAATGTCTGCAAGGATTACGGAGACACGAAGGCGCTGAAAAACGTCTCCTTCTCCGTAAAAAAAGGCGAAATCATCGGATTCGTCGGGCCCAACGGCGCGGGCAAGACCACTACGATGAAGATCATCACCACCTACACGGCCCAGACCTCGGGAACCGCTTCCGTGGGGGGGTATGATGTGCTGGAAGACCCGCTGAATGTGCGGCGCATCATCGGGTATCTTCCGGAAAAAGTACCGCTCTATGACGACATGCTCGTCTCTGAGTATCTCACGTTCATCGGAGAGGCACGACATCTGAACGGCCGCTTCCGGGAGCGGTATGACTGGGTGATCGAGGCCTGCGGCCTCGAGAGCGCCCTTGCCAAGAAGATCGGCGTTCTCTCCAAGGGATTCCGTCAGCGCACCTGTCTGGCGCAGGCCCTGATCCATGATCCTGAAGTGCTCATCCTCGACGAACCGACGTCGGGCCTGGATCCGATCCAGATCATCGGCATCCGCAATCTGATCAGAGATCTCGCCCATGAAAAGACGATCATCCTCAGCACGCACATTCTTCCCGAAGTAGCCAATGTCGCGGACAGAATACTGGTGATCAACGACGGTGAGATCGTCGGAAACGGCTCATTCGACGAACTCATCAGTAAAGTGACCAGTAAAGGGTCGGTGTACATCGCCGTCAGATCGGCAAAAAAGGATTTCGAGACAGCGGTGAAAGATCTGCCGGGCATCAGCGATCTTTCCTATGACAGCACGACACCCAGAGGGGTCGTCGGCTGCCACCTGTATCATAATCCGAAAGACGATATCGTCGCGGCCCTGAACCGCATCATCAGAGACCGGAAATGGGATGTGCTGGAGTTTCACCGGGAAAGACTCTCCCTCGAGGAGTCGTTCATCCGCTTAACCCGTTCTCAAGGGGGTGTCTCATGAATGATACAGGCGTTATTTTCAGGCGTGAATTCCGCGCTTACTTCTACTCTCCCATAGCGTATGTGTTCAGCGTCATTTTTATCGTGCTGAACAGCAGCCTCTACATGTTTCACTTTTTCTTTATGGGCAACGCGGACATGCGTTCCTTTTTCTCGACGCTGCCGCTGGTGCTGGGACTGGTGTTCATTCCCGCCATTTCCATGCGGCTCTGGTCGGAAGAAAACAAGCTCGGCACCGTGGAGCTGCTGCTGACCCTGCCCATCAAGACGGAGCACATCGTCCTCGGCAAGTACCTGGCCAGCCTGGCGTTCTATCTTGTCGCTCTCGCCGGCACACTCACGATCCCGGTGCTGCTGCTGATTCTCGGCCGGCCCGATTTCGGTCCCATTCTCGGCGGCTATTTCGGATCGGTGCTTCTGGGCGGATTTTTTCTCGCGATCGGCATTTTCATCTCCAGTTTTTTCTCGGATCAGATCGTCTCCCTGATCATCACCAGTCTTGTCTGCGGATTTCTGACCCTGATCGGGTGGCAGTACGTGCCCATGGTCATCGACGGCTGGATTCCCGGACTGGGTGAATTCATGTACAACTATATCGGAGTGACCCGCCATTTCAACGATATTGAACGGGGAGTCATCGATATCAGAAGTGTCATCTACTTTCTTTCCTTTACCGCTCTTTTCCTCTATCTCAACGCCAAAGCCCTGGAAAGGAGGAAATTCTAATGGCCCAGAATCTAAAACAACAGTTTTTAACGACGTTCATCGCCGGGGCCGTGCTCCTGTTTGGAATCGCGGTTGTCATCAATATGATCGCCGACAATGCCCATATCGGCCGTTTCGATCTCACGGCCGACCAGGTGTACAAACTCTCTCCCTCGGTAAAGAAGATCCTCGCCGATCTGGAAGCGCCGATCGAGCTGACCTATTATGTCTCCTCTTCGGAGAAAATGCCCACCCAGTGGAAAAACCTGGAACGGGATGTCATCGATAAGCTCGAGGAGCTGAAACTGGCGTCCGCGGGCAAACTCACCTACAAGGTGTTCGACCCCTCGGCCGAGGAAGAAAAGGAAGCGATGCAGCAGCCCGCGGAAGGTGAACCCGCTCCGGATCTTGTCCGCAATACGGACCGGCCGAACACCGATCGGAAAAAGATCGCCCAGCGGCTCTACGAGAAGGGCGTAATCCCGTTCGGGGTGCAGAGCACCAGCCAGGATGAATTCGCGATAAAGCGGGTCTATTCATCCATCGTGCTTTCCTACCTGGACCGTAAAGAAGATGTCATTCAGGAAGTGCGGCCGGAATCCTTCGGGAACCTGGAGTATGAGATCATGTCGAGAATTTATAAACTGATCTCCAACCGGCGGCCGAGGATAGGATTCTATCCGGCCCAGCCCGAGATTCCGCCTCAGTACCGCCAATACTACCGTCAGGGACCGCCGCCGGATATGTACGAGTACACGGTAGAGCTGCTCAGGGAAGCCGGATACGACGTTCAGCGGACCAATATCACCGCCGATGACCCGGTGCCTGAAGACATTCAGACCATGGTGCTGATGGTCGATCAGCAGCTCAGCCAGCGGCAGCTGTTCGAGATCAGCCGTCTGGCGCATCAAGGCGTGCGCATCGTGCTCGCCGCCCAGCAGAATAACTATCAGATCTCCGCCGGCGGGGAACCGGGCTCGTTTATGCTTCGCGGCATGCCCGCCCGCCTCAATATCAACAGTATCACCGGCGACTGGGGATTCGAGTTCGATCCCGCTATGTTCATGGACAAAAGCAGCGCCTATATTCAGATCCCCGTGTACCAGACACGGGACATGGGGCTCTTTTCGGTACGGCAGCAGCGGATGGAACCGGTGACCAAACCGGTGATCATCAAGGTGAATCCGGAAAATATCAACACGGATCTCTCCATCTCCAACAAGATCAGCGAGCTGTTTTATCTCTACGGCGGCAGAATCATCCTGAATCGGGATGCGGCGAGCGCGGACAGCATTGCGCTGCGCACACTTTTCACCTCAAGCAATTACAGCTGGACCACCCAGGGCAGTCCGTACGGACCCATCAACGAGAACCCGCCCCCCGACAGCGAGATTCTCAGGCACCAGATCTTCGGCCTCATCGCTGAAGGGACGTTTCCCTCCTCTTTTGCCGGTCAGGTGATCCCGCAGTGGCCTCCTGATCCCGAAAGCGGGGAGCAGCCGGCCCAGGCGGACTCCAGCGTCTGGAACCCGGGCAGCCCGGTCGAGAACAAGATGCTTGCGTTCGGGTGTACCAATATGTTTAAAAGCGATGTGCTTCAGTCGGTCACCAGCCACAAGGCGCTGCTGCTCAACGCCGTTGACGCCCTCACGCTCGGTGACGAGCTGATCAACATCAGATCGAAGAATATTCATGCCCGCAGGATACGGGAGATCAGCAGCTTCGGCAAGGCCCTTTCAAAGGGATTCGTGGTCTGGCTTATGCCGGCGGTATTTGTCGTGCTCGGCATATTTTTCACTATCCGCAGAAGGATGGGGCATCACAACCGCTAACCAAAAAGAAGAAGGAATGGCCGAATGAAAGTACAACATCTCAAGATATTCGCCGGTGTTTTTGTGTTTTTGTTAGCGATCTATTTTATCACCAGGCCCCGGCATCAAAGCGTCAATCTGGATGAGCTGGTGCAGAATATCGTGTTCGGCGTGGCCGAGGACGATGTTAGGGCCATCGAGATATATAAGAACACCGGCGGAGAAGCGCAGGCGACGCTGCAGTTCGCAAAGCAGGATGAACAGTGGCGCATCCCGTCCTATTTCAACGCCAAGGCCCAGAACGGCCGGGTCGAATCGCTGATCAGCGATCTGATCACGATGACGGGAAAGGTCCGCTCGGATTCGCCGGAGCACCTCGCCGCTTTCGGGATCACCGATAACCAGGGGGTCCATATCCTGCTCAAGGATGAAACCGGCAAGACCCTGACCAATCTTATTCTCGGACGGCGTCCGGAAGACAGCGGCAGCAGCTTTGTACGTTTCGCGGGCAACGAAAAGGTCTATTTCGCCGACAAGAGCATCCATTCCCGGCTTTCTCTCAGCGGATCGACCGATACGCTGACAACCTTCAATGCGAAGAGTTTCGTCGACCTGCAGGCCGTGCAGCAGCAGGAGGACGATCTTGAAATGGCGGCGCTCGTCGTGAATGGCAGGGAGATGATCCTCAAGAAAGTGGAACGGGAGGTCGACGTGACGAAGCCCGATTCAACCGCTGCCACCGAAACGCGGCAGCAGTGGGTGCTGATGCGGGGCGAACGGGAAGTGGATCTCGATCAGGAAAAGGTGACATCATTTTTCCGTGATATCTCCACCATTCGTGCGTTGGAAGTCGTGGACCGGATCGGCAATTCGCTGGCCGATATCAACAAGTCCCGTCAGTACGGCACCGCCCGCCCCGCGACCTATCTGGTCTTCAAGAAGCCGGACCGGAATCAGGAAAACGTCCTTTTCGGCAGTGAATATGAGAAGGACAAGGGCTATTACATGCAGGTGCAGTACGACGGTCTGGTGTACAAAGTCAGCACGTCGGTATATGATAAAATCGTAAAGTGGATCAATGAACTGCCTTCTATGACCGGATAACCGGAAAAGTGTACAGGTTTCCGGACAACAGGGGGGACAGTTTTGTCCCCCCTGTTTTATAATATGGCTTAAATTGAAAGAAATCATTGACTTTTTACCCTGGAATCGGTAGATTTGCCTTAATTCGTCTTGGGGGTATTTTTGCAGGACTGGAGGACGTTCCGGTATGAAGTCTCTTGTAAAAATAGCTGTATTATTTTTTTCTCTTATAGGTTCCGCCTGTTTTGCGCAAACCGACTGGGCCTGGCAGAATCCGCTGCCGCAGGGCAATTCACTCCTCGGTCTTTCCGTTCTTTCTTCCTCGTCGGCGGTGGCTGTCGGCCGGTCCGCGGCAATTCTGAAAATTGACGCGGGCAGTCCCCGCTGGTATCTCTCCGCACGAGTCGACGGCGTGACGGAAGTGCTCAACAGTGTCGATTTCATCAGCAGCGCCAGGGGATGGGCCGTGGGCGAAGGGGGGAGGATCCTGGCCACCGCTGACGGCGGACAGACCTGGTCGCTTCAGAACAGCGGTACCATGGCCGATCTGCGCGATATCTGCTTTGTCGATTCTCTCCACGGCTGGGCCGCCGGAACCTCGGGCACACTCTGCCGCACTCTCAACAGCGGCAGCTCCTGGCAGGTGCTCACCTCCCACAGTCTCAATTCCCTGGAGGCGGTGTACTTTGTCGATCCCGATACGGGCTGGGCCGCCGGCAGCGATGGCGCCATCTACTATTCGACAGACGGAGGCGGGACCTGGAGCGAACAGGAAAGCAATACGAAAAAACTCATTTATGATATCTATTTTCTCGATGCGGAGCGGGGCTGGGCCGCAGGCAGCAACGGCGCCTGTATGCATACGGTTGACGGCGGCACCACCTGGATCCCGGATTCCACCGGCACCGGCAATGCCATCGAGTCTGTCTTCTTTGTCAACGAGCGTCTCGGCTGGGCCGCGGGTGATGCGGGATTGATCATGAAAACCGGCGACGGCGGCACCACCTGGACCTTCCAGCCGACTGCAACCAGCGAACGGTTTTATGCCATCGAATTCGCCGACACGCTCACCGGCTGGGCCGTCGGAGGCGCCAGCACCATCTATTACACATCGGACGGCGGGGAAAACTGGGATCTGCAGCGGGAAGGCGCCTCAATCTGGCTGAAAGACGTGACCTTTGCCGATGCCAATACCGGATGGGTTGCCGGCAGAGACGGGGTTATTTACAAAACTGAAAACGGGGGCAAGGACTGGCTGGTGCTCGACAGCGGCGAATGGGCAAGTCTCGAGGCAATCAGTTTTCTCGATGATCAGACCGGCATTGCCGTCGGCTGGTATGGTACCATGACCCGAACCATCAACGGGGGCGATGACTGGAGCCATATCTATCTCGGCCGGTATTACGATCTCTACGATGTGCAGTATCTCTCGGAAGATACGATCATCACGGTAGGGGGCGACGGAGTGATCATGCGGTCCCAGAACAAGGGCATTACTTTCAGAACCGTCTATCTCGATCAGAGCACTCAGCTGCTGGCGGTCCACTGTATCAACACGACGACCGGCTGGGTGGCGGGCAGCCGCGGAACGATCATGAAAACCGGGGACGGCGGTAATACCTGGCAACGGCTCGAAAGCGGTACGGACAATACACTTATGGATATCCGGTTCACCGACGCACTGTTCGGGTGGGCCGTGGGCTGGTATGGGACGATTGTCCATACAAGCGACGGAGGAGAAACCTGGGAGACGCAGGAGAGTCACGTTTCCGATCATCTCACCGGAGTGTTCTTCGTCGACCGGCAGAACGGCTGGGCGGTGGGCGTCAACGGCGCGATTCTGCACACGGCAAACGGCGGTGCCAGCTGGGAGAGGCAGTACAGCGGCACCTCGGAGTGGATCTACGGTGTCTGGTTCGTGAATCAATCGACAGGATGGGTAACAGGGACGGCGGGATCGATTCTCAAGACAACCAATGGCGGCGGGTATCTGACCTGCTGCGAAGAGGGTGACAGCAACGGCCTGCCGGAGCGGTTCTCCCTCGCGCAGAATTATCCCAACCCGTTCAACAGCACCACATCGATCCGCTTTACCGTAGCGAGGGAATCCCGCGTGTCCATCACTGTCCATGATCTGCTCGGCCGTGCCGTCGCCTCGCTCACGGACAGTTACTACCGTCCGGGAACCTATGAGATGCGGTGGGATGGAGCCGGTCTGCCCAGCGGGCTCTACATCTGCCGGCTGAAAGCGGGCAGCACCATACTGGCCCGGAAAATGCTCTATCAGAAGTAGATCTCAGTACCGCTTACCGCAGCAATTCCGGGGGACAGGAACCGCCTGTCCCCTTCGTATTGTCAGGACCATCTCCGCCGGTATCGCTGCGACCGCATGTTTTTCTCTAACCCGCCGTCCAATCATGTGAACATACTGATCAGATACCGGGAGGAAGCGATTCCATGAAACCATCTGTCATAACGGTACGTGTTGCATGCTGCTGTTCCCTGGCAGTCTGTCGTCCTGCGGCAGCCCAGACCTACCCGATTGTGGACACCGCGCAGGAACTGTTTTTCAACAACAGCACCGCCATCCCCGCGCCGGATCCCGGCGGGGCGTTTTCCGGCCAGGATGCCGGTTATACCGGAAATGCGCCCGCGTACCGGGATAACGGTGACGGAACGGTTACCGACCTGGTAACCGGCCTCATGTGGCAGAAGAGTCCCGACCGTACCGGCGAGGGGCTGATTACGGCAGCAGACAAGGTCAGTTTCTCAGAGGCGATGGCCGAAGCAGATGATGTCACTCTCGCCGGCTATGACGACTGGCGGCTTCCCTCGATCAAGGAGCTGTATTCACTGATAGTGTTCAGCGGTCTCGATCCCAGCGGCTGGAACAGCACAAACACGGACAATCTCGTCCCGTTCATCGATACGCGCTGGTTTGATTTTGGGTACGGGGATGTCACTGCCGGGGAGCGGATCATCGATGCCCAGTTCGCCTCTTCAACACAGTACGTCTCGACCACCATGAACGGTGACGAAACGATGTTCGGGGTCAATTTCGCCGACGGCCGCATCAAGGGGTATCCAACCGGGCCCATGCCCGGTTCGGGCGAGAGCAAACGGTTCTATGTGCTCTACGTACGGGGTAATCCATCCTACGGCGTCAATGATTTTCATGATAACGGCGACGGCACGGTATCCGATGTGGCCACCGGGCTCATGTGGCAGAAGAGCGACAGTGAAACCGGCATGAACTGGCAGGAGGCGCTGGCCTGGGTCGAAGAGAAGAACAGCGGGCATTACCGCGGGTACAGCGACTGGCGGTTGCCGAATGTCAAGGAACTGCAGAGCATCGTTGACTACACCCGTTCACCAGCGACGAGCGGAAGTGCGGCTATAGATCCGATTTTTACCTGCAGCCGGATTACTGATGAGGGCGGTAACTTCAACTATCCCTTTTACTGGAGCGGCACCACCCATGAGTCGATGGCTGGCGGCAGCAGTGCGGCCTACGTCGCCTTCGGCGAGGCCCTGGGCTGGATGGAGATGCCTCCCTATTCGGGTAATTATATGCTTATGGACGTACATGGCGCGGGAGCACAGCGTAGTGATCCCAAATCGGGAGATCCCGCATCCTATCCGTACGGACACGGTCCCCAGGGTGATGTGATCCGCATCTATAATTATGTGCGATGTGTGAGAGATATCGCCGCTGCGGAAACCGCGGTGATCGAACAGCGGAGGCCCGGCACGGCAGAGCTGGCCCGGAACTACCCCAATCCCTTCAATCCGCTGACGACGATACCGTTTACCCTTTCTGAATCAGGGAGGGCCAGGCTTTCCCTCTATGACATCCAGGGGCGCATCCGCAGGGTCATTCTCGACGAGTACCTGGATGCCGGCGGGCACCGGGCCGTGCTTTCCGCCGATGGCCTGAGCAGCGGTTCCTACATCTACCGGCTTGTTTTTCAGGATCGCGTCCTGACGGGCTCCTGCACGCTGCTCAGATAGGCGGCACGCGGGCGGCCTCACCCGCACCTCATGCGCTGCCGTCAGATGAACAGCAGATAGTAGAACAGACCGGCGGCAAGGGGAACCGAGAGGTTGTCATATCCGCCGGGGGTCGCTCCTTCAGCAGCAGCCGCGACCAGAGCAACCGCGCCGGAACGCAGCAGTGCCGTCTGCACCGTCACATCGGCGAGCGGGAGCAGCACTGCCAGGCAGGCGGCACATGAAAAGAGGAACATGCTCAGCGATCCCTCCCAGGTTTTTTTGTTTTTCCCCACGTGAAAGGAGTGCCTGCCCGCTGCCCGTCCGATGATGGTCGCGAAGCCGTCCCCCAGCCCCATGACCATTGACGCCAGTACGGCAATGATCTTCAGATCGGTGTTCCAGAACAGCAGAATCATGATACAGATCGAGAGCGGGTAGTAGACGGTTCCCAGATTGCCTTCGTCATCACTTTCCATGGCCGGAATAAGTTTCCAGCGGTGGGAAGCGAGATTGATGAGCACGAAAGAGAGAGGCGGAATCATCACCAGCCAGCGTGAGGTGATGGACCAGGCGAAATACCCCCAGAAGCCGACGCCGATGTGGATGCATTTTCGCGTGAATTCCGGAGACCGCTTCAGCAGCCGGCGCATCGCTTCACCGGCCAGCACGACAGCAAAGAGAAACAGATAGGTGATGACAAGACCGTGCAGATCAGCATTCATGGCTACCTCCTTACCGACATGGGATACGGGATGATCGTCCCGTCTACCGTATGGTAGTCGTGCCGGCCGATTTATGCAAGGGAAATTCTTCCGGTCCGCATATTTCCCTGCCGCAGAACGGCCGCGGGCGCTTTCCCGCCGGCCTGAAGGGGCGGCCGATTTTTACTATGTAACATTTTCGCTTTATGTATCGTATGTAGATGAGGCTGTTTGTCAGCCGGTTCAGCGGATTCGTACACAGCAAAAGGCACTAACCAGGAGCAGATCATGAAGAAGAAATCGGGGAAGCGGGTTGTCTGGATCATTCTTGCCGCGGTGCTCGTCATTGTCGTGATAATCATCGCCGTAAATTCCGGCCGGAGCTCCGATGCGTCACGGGTGACGGTTACCGTCGAGAAAAAGACCATCATCGACAAGGCGCTGGCGGTCGGATCCATCGAACCGGTCAACGAGATCGCGGTGAAGTCGAAGATATCGGGTGTGGTGGGACAGCTGTTTGTGAATGTGGGCGACTATGTGGAAAAGGGTCAGCCGCTGCTCGAAGTAAAACCGGATCCGACGCCCCAGGAGCTGGTGCAGGCGAAACGCAACGTCGAAATGAGAAAGATTGCGGTGGAGACGCTGAATAAAGAGCTCAACCGCAACAAGGAGCTTCGGGACAAGAATCTCATTTCCGACTACGATTATGAAGTTCTGGAGAGGGAATACGAAGAAAGCGCCCTCAACCTCAAGATCGCGGCGGAGCAGCTGGAACTGCTGGAAAAGGGGAAGGTAACCATCGCCGACAAGAACATCGAGAGTGTGATCAATTCGCCCATAACCGGATTCATCCTTGAAAAAGCGGTGAATGTCGGTGATCCGGTGGTACCGCTCACTTCCTACCAGGCCGGCACCGAGATGCTGAAAATGGCCGATATGGAAAAGCTGATTTTCAAGGGCACCGTTGACGAGATCGATGTCGGCAAGATCCGGGAGGGCATGCCCGTCGAGCTACAGGTCGGGGCATTGCCCAATGCTGATGTCAGGGGCAGGGTGTCTCTCATCTCTTTGAAAGCGCGGCGTGATCAGAATACAACCGTATTTCCGGTGGAAATCACCATCGACCATTTGGACGGCAAAGTGCTGCGTGCGGGATTTTCCGCCAACGCCAGTATCATCATCGCCCGCAAGGACAGTGTGCCGTCCATTCCCGAGCGCGTCGTTTATTTCAGGAACGATTCCGCATTTGTGCGCGTGCCTGTGGGTGAAGCCGGATCCCGGGAACAGTATATCGAGACAGGGCTCAGCGATGCGATTCAGATCGAGGTGCTCAGCGGTCTGGAAGAGGGTCAGGAAGTCCTGGAAAAAGAGATCACTCAGATACGGTAGGCCTATGCGGTTCTTTACAACTATCATCGGGTTTCTCAGGGACATGGCAGCCCAGAAACTGCGAACCACCCTCACCATTTTCGGCATAGTCTGGGGCACGGTTTCGATTATCGTCCTGCTCGCGTTCGGATCTGGATTCCAGGATCAGACCATGAATGCGATGTACGGCATCGGCGAGGCGGTCATCCTGCTTTTTCCCGGACGCACCGCCAAAGTGTTTGAAGGGTACGGCCGTCACCGTCTCATCCAGTTCACGGAAGAGGATGCCTCTCTCCTGGATCGCGAGATCAGGGGCATCGAATTTATCAGTCCGGAATACTCAACCTGGGACGCCCCCCTGCGCTACGGGACCCAGCTGAGAAATCCGAACGTAACCGGTGTCATTCCCGAATTCGGCGTGATGCGTCAGGTAGAGCCGCGTCCGGGAAGCAGGTTCATCAATGAGCTCGACATTAAAGAACGCAGGCGGGTGGTATTTCTCGGCAATGATCTGGCAGCCTACCTCTTTGGTGACGAAGATCCGGTGGGGAAATATGTTTCAGTCGGCAGCACCCCCTTTCGCATTATCGGCGTGATGAAGGCAAAGGAACAGGACTCCTCCTACAATTCCCGGGATGAGGACCGGGCCTTCATTCCGGCCAGTACCTTCAAGACGCTTTTCGGACACCGCTATGTGAACAATATCGTACTCAAACCGAAGGATCCCCGGGATTCGAACATGATCCAGAACCGCATCTACGAAGTGCTGGGGAAGAAATACAAATTCGACCCCGCCGACAAAGAGGCGCTTTCTATCTGGGATACAACCGAGTTCCAGCAGATGGTGCTGTACATATTCATCGGGTTCAACGTGTTCATGAGCATCATTGGATTCGCAACTCTCACCGTGGGCGGCATAGGCGTGGCCAATATCATGTACGTGGTGGTGCAGGAGCGCACCCGGGAGATCGGCATCAAACGGGCCGTGGGCGCCAGGTCCCGTCATATTATGACCCAGTTTTTTATGGAGACGCTCTTTATCGTGTTTATCGGGGCCGCCATCGGCTATGTGATCTCAGCCGGTCTGATCACTCTCATCGCCATGCTGCCCATCGACGAGTTTGTGGGGACTCCCCATATCGCCTGGTGGGTGAGTGTCGTCGCTTTTTCCATTCTCGCGGTGATCGGGCTCTTCGCCGGCTATTTCCCCGCAAAAAAGGCGGCGTCCCTGAACGTCGTTGATTGCCTGCACTATTAATTGAACCGATGGCCGCTGCAGGCCACCGTTTCCTTTGGATGGAGTCGTGTATGCCTTTCTGGATGCTTATCAGTGATTTTCTCCATGATATAAAGGCCAATAAAACCCGCGTGTTCCTCACCACCTTCGCGGTCATCTGGGGCACCCAGGCGATCGTGCTCATGATGGCCTTCGGACGGGGCTTCAGGGAACGTATCACCACGGCGATGATGAACGGCGGGAACAATATCATTCGTATCTACGGCGGCCAGACCGGTGTCAAGTACCAGGGGCTGCCCATCGGCCGCTTCATCAGGTTCACTGAAAAAGACGCGGACCTGCTGCGGGCCAGTATTCCCCAGATTCAGGAGTCGGTTCCCAGTTACGGCAGAGGCGGCGTTCAGCTGCGTAACGGAGAAAACACGGCAACCACCTACCTGGAAGCGGTCTATCCGCAGTTCGAGTTTCTTCGGAACATGTATCCCAAAGCGGGAGGCAGATTCCTCAACGAAACCGATCTGGAACAGAAGCGGCGGGTGCTCTATCTGGGAGCCGAAATCACCGAGGAACTGTTCGGCAGCGAGGACGCGGTGGGGAAAACCGTCGAGATGGACGGTATTCCGTTTACGATCATCGGCGTGATGCAGTCCAAGCTGCAGATGGGCATGAGCGAGGGACCGGACACCCGGCGGGCGATCATCCCTTTCACCACGTTCGAGTCGCTCTATTATCACCGCTATCTGCGCATGATTACGGTGCGTCCCAATACATTTTCCAACATTCAATTTGTACGGGACGAAATCAGGCGGGTGCTGGGCAGAACGCTCCGCTTCGATCCGGAAGATGACGAGGCGGTCCATATGTGGGATTTCGTCACCAACATCAAGGAAATGTCACAGGTGTTCACCGGAATTGAGATTTTTCTCGGGATCATGGGCGGACTCACTCTGCTCATCGCCGGGGTCGGGATCGCGAACATCATGTATGTAGTCGTGAAGGAACGGACCCGGGAAATCGGCATAAAGCTGGCCATAGGGGCCCGTACGAAACATATCATCGCTCAGTTTTTATTTGAGTCACTCCTGATCACGGGCACGGGCGGACTCATAGGGATCCTCTACTCGTGGGGCGTTGTTACTCTGGTGAGCATGATCCCCGTTGAGAATGAGGGGCTGGCATATCTCGGCACACCTGAAATTTCTTCATCTGTCGTGCTCATTACGGTCAGTGTGCTGACGAGCATCGGACTGGTTTCCGGGGTCTTTCCGGCCCGCAAGGCAGCGGGGCTCGATCCGGTGGAGAGCCTGCGGTATGAATAGAATGATCCGGTCAGGCACATTGATCGCGCTGCTTCCGATTGCGGCCTGCCTGCTGATCTCCTGCAGCCGGGGCGGAAAAACTCCCGTCCTGAAGGCCTCCGATCTGCCCGTAACCGCGGGGCCCTACCGGCTGGAGCGAATCTACGAGAACACCTGGGCCATCACCGAAACATCGCCTCTGGAGACCGTTACCTGCTATCTGCTGGCCGGCGAAAAGAGAGCGCTGCTCTTCGACACCGGCCTGGGCACCGGGGATATCAGGGCGGCCGCGGCACAGCTGACCGCTCTGCCGGTTATCGTCCTCAACTCCCACTCCCATTATGACCACATCGGCGGCAATTACCTGTTTGCCGAAATTCTGGGACCGGATCTGCCGGAAACGGTCCGGAGCGCCCGCGGTCTCGGCCACGAGGCATTCGTCTCGTTTTACCGGGACGCCTACATGATGGATCCGGATTCCACGGCGTCTTCGTTCGTGATCAGGCCCTATCGAATAACCCGCCGCATCCATGACGGGGACCGGATCGACCTGGGGGGCAGAAGCCTCGAGATCATCTTTACGCCCGGGCACTCCGCCGATGACCTCTGCCTGCTGGACCGGGAGAACGGGGTGGTTTTTTCGGGGGATATTTTTTACGAAGGGGCGCTGTTCGCCCATCTCGCGGAATCTGATCCGGAAGCATACCGGAAAACGGCGCTGATCCTGGAACGGCTGGCCGGCGAATTCCGCTATGTCTGTCCCGCCCATTCCCGGCCCATGGCCCCTGCTTCCCGGCTCGCTGAGGTGAGGCGGCTCTTTAATCGGATCGATGCGGGGACGGCTGCCGTGCGCGATATCGGGAACCGTCTGCTCTATTCGTCCGATTCGTTGAAAATCGTCCTGAATAAATCCCGCTGATCCTGCCGGGTATTGGGGAAATAGGAAGCCCCAAGGCATGCCTTGGGGCTAACGGGTGTATCCCGACAATGCAGCAGCCTTCTAGGATACCGTTCGCAGCCGTTTCTTCGCGGTCAGCATGATGTAGAGACCGCCTGTTCCGATGACGAACATGATTCCCGACTGGATCGCGGTTTTGACCGGGAGCATTCCCTGGCTGGACGTGACCAGGTAGAGGATGGCGAAAGCGGCGACGACGATCAGTCCGTACACGAACACCATGACCCGGTGGGCCCGGGCGCGGGTGGTTTCATTGTCCTCGCCGAACAGTTTGTTGTATATCCCGAGACCTCCCATGGTGGCGATACCGAGAATGGCGAAGACGAGCCAGAACATGCGCACGGTGCCCTCATTGCCGGCCTGATCCCGCAGCGGCACCATGATGGCGTTGTAGAGCTCTCCGCCGACGTTCGAGCCCACCAGCGATCCGATGACGCCGTAAAGGAACGCGTACCCCATATAGGTCGCCTTGCTCTCCTGGGGGGCGACGGTACCGATATAACTGTAGTATTTGGGGTGCGTGGTCATTTCGCCGATGGAAAAGACGATGATGCCGGCAATGAACGGCCATACGCTCTGGGAAAGGGAAAGGCAGAGAAATCCCAGCGAGCCGATGAGAATGCCGCCCATCATGGTCGGGACCGCCTTGAGATTCTTGACGATCCTGCTGACCACGATCTGCAGCAGGACGATGGTGCCCCCGTTCATGACCGTTACGTGCTGGGGGCCGAGGTGAAAGGAGATGCCGATACTGGCAAAGGCGTTGTTCACCGGCGCGGGATCGATGAAATCACGCAGATACCAGAGCACGGTGCCGAAATTCTGGAAGTACAAAATCCAGAAACAGGAATAAACGAAAATGAGCAGCATGAAACGGGCGTCCGAAAGCACGAGGGCCGCATCGGAGAGCACCTGTTTGAGTTTCTTCGTACTTTCGGGTTTGGGCGGATCCCGGTAGAGAAAGATCGTGGGCAGCAGCATCAGCGCGCAGTAGAGGGAGCTGGCGATAAAGACATAGCGCCAGGAGAAACCCCGCAGGTGGCCGGCGATGAGCGGCGCGATGAGGGCCCCGATGTTGATCATCCAGTAGTAGACCCCGAATCCGAATCCCGATGTTTTTTCATCCGTGGTTCTTGCCACCGTACCGGTGATGATCGGTTTGAACAGCCCCGACCCGGTTGCCATGATCAGCAGTGAGGAGAAGATCACCCAGTAGCTGGTGACGTGTCCCGAAATAAAATACCCCGCGGAAAGCAGCGAGAAGGCCACGAGCAGCAGTCTGCGGTACCCGTACCTGTCGGCAAGCGCGCCGCCGAGTATGGGGACGACATAGGTGACCGCATACACGACCCCCTGAAGCAGTCCGATTGAGTCCTCACCGAAGCCGAGGCCTCCGTTGGCCACCTTGTCACTGAGGTAGATCGCCAGAAGAGCGTTCAGCCCGTAATAGGCGCCGCGCTCGAAAAGCTCCATAATATTGGCGATCCAGAAAGTCCGGGGCAGTGATGAGAGTATTCCGCTTTTTTTTGGCTTGTCGTTCATGCGTTTCTCTCCATATTATGATTCCGGTGTGAAATACACAGTCGGCGTTGTTTACTGATTGTTCAAGATACTACATCGTCGGGGAAATTGCCACCACAAATTTTTATTTTTATCCGGCGGCGGGTCCCTGATTTTTTTCTTGCATTATTGCCGGGGGGCGCTGTATCTTAGACGGCTGTGCAGTTTGGACAATACGGGTAACGTTTGCCAGAGAAGGGGAGGGATAATGAGCAAGAGAACAGGTGCTGCGGTTCTGCTGCTGGGCATGATTTGGATGTCCTGCGGGTCGACCGGCAGCGTGAACATCAGGGTTCAGAAAGCGGCCGCGGTGGACATGCCGGGCGTGCATACCATCGCCATCGTTGATTTCAAGGGCCCCGAGGGATCGGGCAGCCAGATCGCGACCATGGTGCAGTCGAAGCTGATGGAAACCGGCCATTTCAACATTATGGAGCGGGAAAAGATCAGCGCCCTGCTCTCGGAACAGAATCTGGGCATGACGGGTATTGTCGATCCCTCGACGGCCGCCGAGATCGGCGCCATGCTGGGGGTGGACGCCATGATTTTCGGGGAGGTGACCGCCTACAAGATCGAGCCTGATAAGCAGGTCTCGAAAAAGGTGAAGGAAAAGCAGTTCACCGGCAAGTACAAGACGGTGACGAAGAAGGATAAGAACGGGAAGCAAAAGACCGTCAAGGAAAAAATCTACGAGGATGTCTGGGTGACGAAATCCTACTGGGTGCGTCAGGGAAACGTGGATGTCAATTTCCGGGTCGTGAATGTGAAGACCGGCGCCCTGCTGGCCGCTCACAGTGATTCTGAAAGTTATGACAGCCAGGAGGGGAAGTCTGAATACTCGCTGCTCAACAGCACCCAGTCCAATCTGGAGCCCCCCGGAAAGATCCTTTCGGATCTCGCCGAGAAAGTGTGCCGCCGGTTCGTGTTCATGATCTCGCCGCACGTCGTCAGTGAGCAGCGGGTGATTGAATCGGGCAAGGAAGGGATCGCGAGGGGGAAGAAGCTGGCCGAGGCCGGCCTGTGGCCGGAGGCCATGGAAGCGTGGCGCAAGTCCGCGAAAAATTTTCCCAAGGAACCGGCATCATTCTATAATCTGGGGCTCGCCTATGAAGTCCAGGGTGATCTCGACCAGGCGGAGGAGCTGTACAAGGAGGCACTGTCGCTCAAGAGCAAGGATCTGTACATGCAGGCACTGGCCCGCATCAGAAAGTCAAAGGCGGATCGCGCGCGTCTCGAGCAGCAGCTGGAGAACCGTTAGCAGCAGTGTTCATAGCGTGTCGGTCATCGAGCCCCCGGAACTGTTCCGGGGGTTTTTTTTTATCTTCCGGAGGCGCACCGCCTTCGGGTACAAAAAAAGGTGCGACACCGGGCACCTCGGTGACAAGAAAATACTTGACAATCCGTTTTGCGTGTATTAAATTATACGTGAACGTACACTTTTATTTTGATTATTAGTGTAAATATACGAAAGGGATTGTTTATGGGTGGTCATATTTATATCCGCGACGAGTTTCTCGAACGGATCGGTGTCGATTCGGGTACGCTGGAAACCTGGGAGCAGCTCAAGCTTGTCATCCCCTCGGGCTACACCGACGACAATATTCCCTGCTACAGCGAAGATTCGATTGAACGGGTGCTGCACATTCAAAAGCTGCAGGAACTGGGCTATGAGCCCGAGGAGATCAATAAAATCGTCCGCAAGGTCGGTCTGCCCGGGCGCGCGGACGGGAAAGACGAAGATAAAAAGGCCGGTCAGTATCTTACCGTCGGCAATCTGGCCGAGCAGGTCGGCGTCAGCCCGCGGACGATAAAGCACTGGGAAGACAAGGGCATTATCGAGGCCAATATGCGGAGCGCCGGCGGGTTCAGGCTCTACTCCGAAGTATACGTCTACCTCTGCAAATTGCTGCTCGACCTGCAGCTCTTCGGCTACAGTCTGGATGAAATAAAGACGGTTTCCGACTATTTCAGGGAATTTCTCGATATTCAGAAGCAGCATCCCGTGATGAATCCCGATGTGACGATGGCCAGGCTGGACGCCTTTCTGGAGCAGATCGCCCAGCTGTCTGAGAAAATCAGCAAGTTCAAAGACGGTATTCAGCGGTGGGATGAGCTGTTGAAGAAACGGAAAAAAGAGATCGCCGGCATCAGAAATCAGATTGAAAAGAGAGAAAGAGAGAAGGAAAAAGAGAAGGAAAAAGCCAGGGAAAAGGCCAAAGCGAAGAAAAGGGGTGAGAAGTAATATGAACGCATACGAGATGGTTGCCGCCGATTTTCAATCCCGCAACCTGGTCGAATGTGCCGACAGCGAGACGCTGCCCGGCAGGGACCGCTCTTCCCGGGCGCTGCTCTCCCACTATCTCAATACGACCGCCGCCGGAACGCTGGCCCGCAATCTCCTGCGGGTGAGTGACAGCGAGATCGATGAAAATATCAGGTTTACCTATCCTGTGCTCCATCCCAAGGGAACGTCAAGGAGCGGCTCGGTCATCATCTTGTTTCACGGGCTGAACGAGAAGCGGTGGGACAAGTACCTGCCCTGGGCTCAGGCGCTTGCGGGAATGACGGGCAAATCAGTGCTGCTGTTTCCCCTGGCGTTTCACATGAACAGAGCACCTGCGGAATGGGCCGATCCCCGGCTGATGCAGCGGATCGTCAGGGAGCGGAAAGAACTGTTCCCCGGTGTGCTGCACTCCAGCTTCGCCAATGCAGCGCTCAGTCACCGAATCCAGTTCGCGCCCGAACGGTTTCTCCGGTCGGGGGTGCAGTCCTATCTGGATGCGGTGCAGCTGGTGCGGGAAATACGCTCGGGAAGCCATCCGGAGGTGCGTGAAGACGCATCGGTCGATCTTTTCGGGTACTCCATCGGCGCGTTTCTCGCTGAAATGCTGGTGATGGCGGATCCCGGGGGGCTGTTCACCCCTTCCCGGCTGGTGATGTTCTGCGGCGGATCGGTGCTGAACCGCGCGCAGCCCGTTTCCCGGGCGATTATCGACAGTGAGGCGGCCCATGCCATGCAGCGCTATCTGGAAGCCCTTCCGGCCGCGGAGGGACCCGGGAGCGGCCTCGGCATTATCGCCGCTGACTTCACCCCCAGGGAGCAGGCGATTTTTCTGTCGATGATCCATGCCGACAAATACCGGTCGGTCCGCCGGCGCTGCCTTTCGGCGCTCACCGGCAGAATCAAGGCCATCACCCTGGCCGGCGACCGGGTGTTTCCCCCGGATGCCGTCGCCGGGACACTGCGGGAGCACGGCATCGATACAAAAGTATTTGACTTTCCGTTTCGCTATTCGCATGAGAACCCCTTTCCCGCGGCAGGCGGCCCGGTCCCCGGTCCGGTGCGGGAGAGTATGATGCAGGTGTGCGAAGAAACCGCCGCAATGTACCGTAATTGAGGATGTGATCATGAAAAAAATGGTATTTATCGAACCGAAGGCGCCCAATCTGCACATATTTTCCCGTTTCACGCTGCCCCGGCTGGGATGCTTCATTCTGGCGACGCTGATGCAGAAGCGGGGCTGGCAGGCGGATGTTATTGTAGAGGAGAACGAAGAGATCGATTTCAGCCGTATTCAGGATGCCGATCTGGTGGGCATATCCACCATCACCTCCACCGCTCCCCGGGCCTATGCCATCGCCGACATTCTCCGGAGCAAGGGGATACCGGTGATCATGGGCGGACCCCACGTCACCTTTCTGCCCGGGGAAGCTCTTGAGCATTGTGATTTCGTTGTCCGGGGTGAAGGGGAGCAGGCCCTTACGGCCTTCGTCGACCAATGGGAGGGGAAGCGCGCCTGGGAAGCGGTACCCAATCTTTCCTTCAGGAAGGACGGGAACCCCATACACACCCAATCCCTGCCTCTCATTCAGGATCTTGACGCGGTGGCGGTTCCCGATGCCGGTCTGCTTCAGAAATCCTCGAAATCGATTGCCGGAAAACGGGTGATCCCTGTCCAGACCTCCCGGGGATGCCCGTTCAACTGCACCTTTTGTTCGGTAACCGGCATGTTCGGGAAAAAATTCCGCTACCGTTCCAAAGAGAACATCCTGGCCGAACTGAGACACTACGACTCATCGAAAAACGAGATATTTTTCTACGACGACAATTTCACGGCCAACCGGTCCCGGGCCAAGGCCCTGCTGCGGGCCATGATCCGGGAAGGGTTCCGGTTCACCTGGTCGACGCAGGTGCGGGCCGATATCGCCAAAGACAGGGAACTGGTGGAGCTGATGTACCGGGCCGGCTGCCGTATCGTCTACATCGGATTCGAGTCGGTAAATCCCGAGAGTCTCGAGGCGATGCATAAATCCCAGACCGTCGCCGAGATGCGGGAAGCGGTGAAGGTGCTGCGAAAGCAGAAAATCAATATTCACGGCATGTTCGTGTACGGATTCGATACGGATTCCTGGAAGACCGTGAAGGCGACCGTGCGGTTCGCGAAGCGGATGAGACTGATGTCGACCCAGTTTCTCATTCTCACGCCGCTGCCCGGTTCCGGATTCTACCGGCAGCTGGAGCGGGAAGGCAGGATCGTGCTGAATGACTGGAACCTCTATGACGCGCACCACGCGGTCTTCAGGCCGTCCGGATTCACCATGGCGGAACTGCAGCGGGCCCAGATCTACAGTCACACCCGTTTTTATTCGTTCTGGGAATCGGTGAAAAAACTCATCCAGTGGCGCTGGGCCGACCTGATCATCGCGATCTACGCCCGGGGGCTCAACCGGGGCTGGATAAAGAAGAACAGGACGTTTCTCAAAGTGATCGATCTCATGACCCCGCGCAAGGGGGCGAGGATTTCTGTTGATTACCACGAGGAAGTTTTTGTAAATTACTAAGACATCCCCTAATCAGCCAGACAGGAGATCCGATGCTCCCACAACTGACCGATGTGCAGCAGGCGCATCAGCGGATCAGATCCTCTATTCACGAAACGCCGGTATTCACCAGCGCGACCCTTGACGCCCGGACGGGCGGACAGGTGTTTTTCAAATGTGAAAATTTCCAGAAGATCGGCGCCTTCAAGATCCGGGGCGGCTGCAACACCGTGTTTTCGCTCGGGGAGGAGGAAGCGGCCAGGGGAGTCGTCACCCACTCCTCGGGCAACCACGCGGCGGCGGTGGCCCTGGCAGCGAAATTGCGGAACATCCCCGCCCGGATCGTCATGCCCGAAAATTCCACCGAGGTCAAGATCGCGGCGGTGCGGGGCTACGGCGGCGAGATCACCTTTTGCGCCTCTCATCCCGCGGCCCGGGAGGAAACGGCCCTTCGCATCGTGGAAGAGACCGGGGCGGTGCTGATCCCCTCTTATAATGACCCGCGGGTGATCTGCGGCCAGGGCACGGCGGCCCTGGAGCTCATGGAGCAGATCGGTGACCTCGACATCATCATGACTCCCCTGGGGGGAGGCGGCCTGCTTTCCGGGACGGCCATCGCGGCGAAGGGGCTGGATCCCGGCATCTGCGTCATCGGCGTTGAACCGGAACAGGTGGACGACGCCTACCAGTCCCTCAAGACCGGGATGATCGTCACCATCGACAAACCGGTCTCCATCGCCGAGGGGCTGCTCATGCCCCTGCGGGAGCATACGTTCCCCGTGATCCGGAAATTCGTCAGCGAGATCCTGCTCGTGTCAGAAGAAGAGATCGTGGAGGCGATGCGGTTCGTCTACGAACGCATGAAGATGATCATCGAACCCTCCTCGGCCGTGGTGCCGGCGGCCATCCTGTCCGGGAAAATCGATATCAAAGGGAAACGCGTGGGCGCGATCATCTCGGGCGGGAACGTGGATATGGGGGTGTTTTTCCAGTGGATGCATGATAAAGGAAACAGGATACCCTAGGGGCGCACGGCTGTGCGCCTGGAGACTATGCGGGTTTCGGTATCGGTATCGCAAATCGGTATTCGAAGGTGAAAAGACAGAGCGAGAGAGCGAAAAAATGGTTCATGAGGTGATGGCGTAAATAAACAATAATCAATATCCAACATTCAATTACCAATATCCAATGACCGGGTGCCCGTGTCCCGGCCTGACCTTGTGACAAGTCTTTCTGTATGATCTGGTTAAACACTCCTCTTCCCGGCAGACAGTGACGATGGACTTGTCACAAGGTCAGGCCTCTTTTCGTTGGAAACGTGGGGTAGGGCGGATGGGCCGGCCACCTGCCTCCGGTCTCCTGCCTCCGGCCTTCCGGGTAAGACGCACGGCCGTGTCCCTCTACCGTATCCTTTACCCTTGTTTTAAAAACAATTCTTCCCGATTCTGCGTGTTTTTTAATTGCTTGTTACCTCTTTTTTCCCTATACTTAACTCTAATATGGATATTCGTCCATCCCTTCTCGACGAACTGACGCTGACCTCGTTCGCGGCGTTCGATTTTGAAACCACCGGTCTCGATCCCACCGAGCATGAGATCCTGGAGGCGGGCATCGTCCGGTTCGGCGGGGGAGCGGTGGCGAACCGCTACAGCCGCCTCTTCAAGCCATCCGAACCCGTGCCCCGGGTCATCACCCAGATCACCGGCATACGCCAGGAAGACGTGGAAAACGAAGATCCCGTGCGCGACCATATGGACGATATCGCCGCCATGCTGGAGGACACCTGGCTGGTGGCCCATAACGCCCCCTTCGACATGGGCTTTCTCATGAACACCTGCCGGCCCCTGGGGCTGGGAGAGGGCATCGACTACCGGCGGGTGATCGACACCCTCGATCTCTCCGCTCTCCTGCTTCCCGAACTTCCCAATCACAAACTGATAACGGTTGCCGAACATCTCGGAGTTCCCATCGAGCCCGATCACCGCGCCGCAACCGACGCGGAGACCGCGGGCCTGGTGTTCCTCGAGCTGATCAAGCACGCGGTCACCCTGGACAGCGAAACCGTGCGCACCATACTCACGGTGCTGGCCGGATCCTCCGACGGGCTGCGGCCCTTTTTCGAGCGGGTCGCCGCCTTCATTCAGGATGCCGGCGGACACGCGGCCCGCGTACGGCGCAGGGATCCCGACAACATCCTCGTGAACCCGGGCGCTCCCCCGGAATACGACGATACGCTCCGGGTCGATCAGCAGCGCATCGACGCCTATTTCGAGCAGAATGGGCTGCTGGCGGGGGAACTCGGCGGCTATGAGTTCCGCAGGCCCCAGCTGGAGATGGCCCGGGCGGTGAACCGGGCTCTGAATGAGCGGGCGTTTCTCCTGGCGGAAGCCGGCACCGGCGTGGGCAAATCCATGGCCTATCTCTACCCGGCGGCCCTGCGGGCCGCGGCCGGCGGAGGCAGGGTCGTCCTTTCCACCCACACGAAAGCCCTGCAGGACCAGCTGTTCAGCAAGGAGATTCCCCTGATGATGCGGTTGCTCGACACTCCCTTTGCGGCCGTGCTCCTGAAGGGGAGGAACAACTACCTCTGCCTGGACCGCTGGACCCAGCTGCTGAGCGGCGCCGGGTCCTCGCTGCCGCCTTCCAGGCGGCGACGGCTCCTGCCCATTGTACTCTGGGCAGCCCGGAC
Organism: bacterium; assembly: GCA_016934955.1. Lineage (GTDB taxonomy): Bacteria > Zhuqueibacterota > QNDG01 > QNDG01 > JAGLOF01 > JAFGRY01. The sequence goes on from JAFGRY010000008.1 coordinate 89,046, forward strand.
CGGCACCGGCGACATCGAGGAGAATTCCGGATTCAACCGGGAACGCAATTCCGATATCTGGGCCCTGATCCAGTCGGACGGCGTGCACTGCCGGGGCGGCAAGTGCCGGTTTCAGAAGGACTGTTTTTATCAGCGGATTCGAAAATATTCAAAAACCGCGGGAGTGGTGCTTGTCAATCACGCTCTGCTCTTCAGCGACGCGGCCGCCGGCCATTCGGTGCTGGGGGAGTATGACACGCTCATCGTGGATGAGGCGCACGCCGTCGAGAAGATCGCTTCCGAGAGCCTCAGCCTGCGGCTGAGCCACTGGCTGTTCATGGATTTCTGCGGCGGGCTCTACCAGGAAACCCAGGCCGGAACGGGACTGCTTGCCGATCTTTTCGCCGCCGTCTCCGGGGCCAGAGAGAAGGACCGGATGCCCGCGCTGCTGGATCGGCTGACGCGGATGAGCGTGGAGGTGCGGGAGACGAGCAGACGGTTCTTCGCCGCCGCAGGCGCGGTGATCGGCGATCCGCCGGCCCAGCGGGGCTTTTCGGCGCGAAAGCGGTTCCGCGCGTCCCGGGAGCTTTTCGGCGGTATCGAGGAGGAGCTGCAGTCGCTGCGTCACCTGCTCGAAGACATGGCCGCTGATCTTTCGGCGTTTACAGCGCTTTTCAGCAAGCACCTCGATGACGGCTCCGAGGTCTTTGACATCCAGAGCCGGGAGCTTGAACGGGTGCAGGAAACCCTGCAGCAGCTGCTTTTGGCGCTGGCCCATTTCAGCAAGGACGACTACTCCCGGGACATTGTCTGGGGCGAGCATGTGCGGGCCGTTCCGGAGACGCGGGTCACCCTCTACTCGGTGCCCCTGGATATTGCCGGGAAATTGAACGAGATGGTCTATCCGGGGCTGGAGCGGTGCGTGCTCACATCGGCGACCCTTTCAATCGCCGATTCATTTTCGTATATTATGGAGCGGCTGGGGCTGGACCGGCTCGACCGGGACAGAGTATCCACCGCGCTCTTCGGCTCACCCTTCAACTATGATGAACAGACACTGCTGCTGGCGCCGGGATTTCTGCCCACACCGAAGGAGCGGGGATTCGAAGACGCGGTGGCCGATCTTCTGGTCAGCATGCTGGAGGTGCGGCCGGTGGGGACCATGGTGCTCTTCACCTCCCACAGCATGCTGCAGCAGGTGCACGGGCTCCTGCTGCCCCGTCTGGAAACGCTGGGGATCAGACTGCTGGGCCAGGGGATCGACGGCCCCCGGTCGCTGCTCCTGAAGCATTTTCAGGAGGACCGGCAGTCCGTGCTTCTCGGTACAAGCAGCTTCTGGGAGGGAGTGGATGTCCCCGGTGAGGCCCTGGAGCTGCTGGTCATCACCAAGATCCCCTTCGACGTTCCCACCGATCCCATCGTCGAAGCCCGCACCGAGGCGGTACAGGCCCGCAGCGGCAACGGGTTCATCAATTTTTCCGTTCCGGAAGCCGTGGTGCGTTTCAGGCAGGGATTCGGCCGGCTCATCCGGTCCGGGAGTGACCGGGGCGCCGTGCTTTTAGCCGATACCCGTATCATCAAAAGCCGCTACGGCCGTCTCTTTCTTGACTCGCTGCCGTTGCAGGCGGACGTTGCCGACAATCCCGAGCACCTGCTTGCCGTATTCAGTAAATGGTTCAATTAGGAGTGAAAGGATAGACCATGAGAGAAAAAATCGTTATGGAAGGACTGACATTCGATGATGTCCTGCTGATCCCGGCCAAATCGGATGTCCTTCCCCATGAGACGGACGTGCGCACCCGGGTCACCAGGGAGATCGAACTCAATGTACCGATTATCTCGGCGGCGATGGATACGGTAACCGAGTCGCGCATGGCCATCGCCATCGCCCGGGAAGGGGGGGTGGGCATCATTCATAAAAACCTTTCCATCGAAAAGCAGGCCGCCGAAGTTGACAAGGTGAAACGCTCGGAGAGCGGCATGATTTCAAAGCCGGTCTCTCTCTCCCCCGACCGACGGGTGCGGGATGCGCTCAATATGATGCATGAGTACCATATTTCAGGCGTGCCCATCGTCGATCAGGGGAAACTGGTGGGAATTCTGACCAACCGGGATCTGCGGTTCGAGACCAATCTCGATCAGCCGGTCACCGACCTCATGACCAAGGACAATCTGATTACCGCTCCTGAAGGCACGGGGCTGAAGGAGGCGGAGGCGATTCTGCAGAAGCATCGTATCGAGAAACTGCCCATCGTCGACAAAAGCGGTATCCTCAAGGGTCTGATCACGGTGAAGGATATTCAGAAGCGGAAGGCCTTCCCCAACGCCGCCAAGGACAGCACGGGCCGCCTGCTGGCCGGCGCCGCCGTCGGTGTCGGTGCCGATACCCCCCGGCGGGTCGAGGCCCTGATAAACGCGGGTGTCGATGTGATCTGCGTTGATACGGCTCACGGCCATTCCATCCGGATTGCAGAGATGGTCAGCAGACTGAAAAAACAGCATCCCGATCTGCAGATCATGGCCGGAAATGTCGCCACCGCTGAAGCGGCGTCCGATCTTATCACTGCGGGGGCGGATGCGGTAAAAGTGGGCATAGGCCCCGGTTCGATCTGTACGACCCGGGTTGTTGCCGGGGTCGGGGTGCCGCAGATCACCGCCGTGCTCGCCTGTGCCGAAGTGTGCAACAAAAAAGGCGTTCCCCTGATTTCCGACGGCGGTATCAGATATTCCGGCGATATCGCCAAGGCGCTGGCCGCCGGCGCCGATACGGTGATGCTGGGATCATTGCTGGCCGGTGTCGAGGAGAGTCCCGGCGAGCGGATCATTCTTGACGGGCGCAGCTATAAAGTGTATCGGGGCATGGGATCGATCGGCGCCATGAACGCGGGCAGCGCCGACCGTTATTTTCAGGACAAGGAACGTTCGGAGAAATTTGTCCCCGAGGGTATCGAGGGCAGGGTGCCCTTCAAGGGCAACCTCAGTGAAGTGATCTTTCAGATGATCGGCGGAGTGCGGGCGGCGATGGGGTACTGCGGAACGAGAAATATCAGGGAGATGCGGGAGAAGTCGCGGTTCATGAAAATTACCCTGGCCGGGGCCATCGAGAGCCATCCCCACGATGTGGCCATCACCAAGGAAGCGCCGAACTACCAGAGAGGGTAAAAAAAACCGGGTTCCGCCGCTTTTCGCTGCCTGAGAACCCGGTACGACCGGAAGAAATACGGCGCTTTTCCGGGCGCCGCACCATCGTTTACTGTTTGGCGGTGACGCTCCTGGTTAACCTGGACTTGAGGTTGGCCGCTTTGTTGCGGTGAATGATCCCTTTGTTGGCCATTTTATCCAGGGTGGAAACAGCGTTTTTGAGCTCGACAGCGGCTGTTTCTTTGTCAGGAGCATTTCTTACTTTTTTGATGGCGGTTTTCATCGCCGATCTTTTCTGAACATTGCGCAAACGTCTCGTCTCACTCTGCCGGACACGTTTTTTCGATGATTTATGCTGTGGCATGTATACCTCATGTTCTCTTTCTTACAGGACATTAAATATACAAAATGAGTCAGGTATTGTCAAGTTGTTAATTGCATTTCATCATACAGAGAGATTATGCTCCCGGCCTCGCTCGTCATAGGTGTGCTGCTGACCGGTGTCGTTTTGGTACTGACCCTTCCGGCCGTGCTGGAGCTCGCACTGAGATGGCGGGATGCATCTGTTCGAATTCAGGTGAGTCTTTTACTATTCGGGCGGCGCCGCTGGCGGCTTTTCCCCGTTAAACGGCATGCAAACGGCGGCGGAAGACCACGATCCCGGCGAAATGCACGCGGCGTATTCGTCAAGCGGGTGCTTCGGAATGCAGCGGAAAGCGGTCATCTGCTGCTTTCACTGCTGCGGCGTCTGGCGATGCATATTCAGATCAGTAATGTCTCCATAGCCGGGAGTTACAGTCTTTGCGATCCCGCCTGGACGGGCTGGATGGCGGGGGCGATAGCGGCGGCGGGAGCCGCGGCCGGCCCCGGTACGGTTGATCACCTGCGGCCGGACTTCAGAGGTGACCGTACCGACATCTCGGTGTCAGTGGAGCTGCATGTCAGGCCGATACGTATCATTCTTGTCAGCGCTGTCTATCTGGTGCGATTCCTGCAACAGCACGGTACAGGTGAAAAGAGGAGGAAGAGGCGATGGTAATCGAGGATCTGATAAAGACCGTTCTCGATGAGCTGCGGAAGATGACCAGAACGGAGAATGTGGTCGGGGATCCGCTGAAACTGGATACCGCCACGATCATTCCCGTTTCACGCATTTCCGTCGGATTCGGAGCGGGAGGCGGCGCCGGGACCGGGGATACAGGCCGGGGGGAGGCAACCGGTGGCGGCGCCTCCATCGAACCGGTCGCGTTTATCGTGATCAGGGATGACAAGGTTGAACTGATCAGCGTCAAGGAAGAGAAGATGTCCCTGGGCAAGGTCATCGATCTCGTCCCGGGACTCATCGACAAGGTAAAAGAGGCCGGGAAAAAACAAAAGGATGAGACATGAGCCGTCGAACCAGTTCCCTGCAGGGGGATCTCTTTATATCGCCGGACGAACAGAATCCGGCGCTGAGAGTGAAAGAACTCGACAAACTGATCGCCGCCGCCCTGAAAAAGGGGAAGTATGATCTGGCCAGAGAGCTGACCGCCGAGCAGGAGCATCTCATCCAGCATCTGGTGAGCGGCAGTGACGAATAGGAAGCAGCCGGCCGCGGCCGGCTGCGACAAGGCAAAGGATAGACACTGTATGCATGAGATTACGGTCAATGTTACCCGGGTCCCCGGCAGCGAGGATCTCCCGCTTCCCGCCTATCAGTCCGACGGCGCGGCCGGCCTCGATCTGACGGCCGCAGTGACGGGGGATACGGTCATCGAGCCGGGTGCGACGATGCTCATCCCGACGGGGCTGAAAATCGCCATACCGTCAGGGTATGAGGGACAGGTGCGGCCCCGGAGCGGTCTGGCCCTCAGGCACGGACTGGGTGTGCTCAACGCGCCCGGTACCATCGATTCCGATTACCGGGGCGAAGTGGGGGTCATTGTCTTCAATGTCGGTGCTGAACCGTTCACGGTGAGGCGGGGCGACCGTATCGCCCAGCTGGTGGTCACCCGGTATGAACGGGTAACGCTGCGCCTCACCGACACGCTCGACGAGAGCGGACGGGGCGAAGGCGGCTTCGGGTCCACGGGAAGAACCTAGACCGGGCAGGTCGTCTTTATTTTTACCGGTCGCCGCGACAATTTCATGGCTTTTAATGTTCAAATGTCATACATTCAACGGGATAATCAGGCATAGCGGAGATACTGCGGGATGTCAATACCAGAAACCGACGATCGGATCCTCTCGATTCGCATACGGGAATCCGACCAGTCCGCCTTCAAGGAACTCTACCTCAGGTATTATGAGGCCATCAGCCGGTATGTCTGGTACCGGCTGCGCAGCCGGGAACAGGTTGAAGATCTCGTTCAGGAAGTCTTTACCCGGCTCTGGAGCCACCGGTCACGTCTGCGGCCGGACAAATCGGTCAAAGCCTATCTGTACCGGACGGCCTCCAATCTCATCGTCGACCGCTACCGGAAGAGGGGGTCTGAAACCGCCTTTCTCTCGGAAGTGAAAAGCCCGGTAACCGATGACAGTGAGGAAACCGATATCAGACTCTCCATGGAAGCGGCCATCGCCTGTCTGCCTCCCAAGGAGAAGACAGTGGTCATGCTGAGCAGGTACGAAGGGCTGAAATACCAGGAAATCGCCGACATCTGTCATATTTCCGTGAAAACGGTTGAAAGCCGTATGACCAAAGCGTTCAGGCGGCTTCGCGAAGAGCTTGACGATCAGTAAAAAAATGAGCATTGTGCATAGGGATAATTGGAAACCGGACGTACTAGTGTACGAGAGGCAACAGAATGGAGCGTCAATTGATCAGTTCGAAGTTTGAAAAATTATGTGTGAAAGCTGCCGCCGAGCAGCTTACCGAAAAAGAGAGAGCCCTGCTCGATGTCTGGATGAGCGGTTCTGAAGAGAACGCCGCCTATTATTCGCAGATCCAGTCCGTATGGCAGGCGGCCCGGCCGCCCGAATTTGTTCCTGAAAAAAGCGCGGAAGCGGCGTGGCTCCGCATGGAGGCTGTTTTGAACAGGCCCCGGACATCCCGAAAAAGCGGCCTACAGGCCCTGCTGGAACGGATGGCCGCTTTCTTCGCGGCCGGCATGCGTCCCGGATTGCGGCCCGTGATGATCGGCGCTCTTCTGGTGATCGTGGCAGTGGGCAGCTGGCGGATTGTCGCGTTTAACGCCGGACCCGGCTCGGATTCGGTGATCAGCACGAAAAACAGGCAGAAGACCGAGATGACCCTTGTGGACGGATCGGTGGTCACCCTCAATTTCGGCAGCACTCTGAAATACGCCGATAATTTCGGCCGCGACAGCAGGGAAGTCCATCTGGATGGGGAAGCATATTTTTCCATCGTGCATAACGGCCTTCCCTTTACCGTCATCACCAGGAATGCCCGCACCACGGTCCTGGGCACGGAGTTCAGCGTCAAGTCCAGGGGCAGTTCCACCCGGGTCATTGTCAGGGAAGGGCGTGTCCGGCTCGAGGCCGCGGACACGCGTACAGCCGCTGCCGACAATGTCATCCTCACCGCTGATCAGATGAGCGAGATCGTGGGCGCGGCGGCGCCCGAAGAGCCGGTTCAGGTCGACGCTGAAGAGATGCTCGGCTGGCTGGACGGCCGCCTCGTCTTTCTGCAGACACCCCTCCCCGAGGTCCTGGAGGATCTGGAGCATGCGTATGACGTGCGATTCGTTCTTGCCGACACCACCCTGGAAAACCGGACGCTGACCGCGGTTTTTGAGCAGACATCGTTCGAGACCGTGCTGTCCGCAATCTGTCTCACCATGGGTGTGCAGTACGACAGTCATGAAAACGTGTACGAGATACGCGAGTAACGGGAAGCGAATGCTATGGTGAACATAAAAACGACATCACGTGTTCTGGGCGTCATTTTTTCAGCCATAGCCGTTCTCCCCGGGTTTTCCCAGGATATCCCCGCTGAAAAATCCGTAACCCTTCACCTCACCGATGTCCCCCTGCGGCAGGCACTGCAATCAATCGCCGATCAGGCGGATGTGAAATTCGTTTTTTCCGACGATCATGTAAACAGCCGGCGCATTACCTGCATGATGAATGCCGTCGCTCTGCAGGAGGCCCTGAACATTATTTCTTTGCGTACCGGGCTGGCTTTTGCGATGATGCCGGCCCGCACCGTTGTCATCTACCGTGAGGCTTCGACCAGCTCCGAGACGGCAGACGAGGCTCCCTTCAGTGCCAACCCCATGCGTCCGCCGGTGCTCAAAGACGTGATCGAACCATATTACCCGCCGCTTGCCAAAAACGAGGGACTGGAAGGACGGGTTGGCATCGAAATGCTCGTGTCGAGCGCGGGCCGGGTGAGCGATGTCCGTATCTCCTCATCCTCGGGATATAGAATTCTCGACCGGGCGGCGATGGAATTCGCCCGTCAGCTGACATTCGAACCGGCGATGCAGGGCAGCCGGCCTGTGGAGACCTGGATTTCGCGGATATTCACCTACAATCTGGAAGAGAGGACCCTGCTCCCCGAGCGGTACGCCGCCCAGATCGGGGAATTGCGGGCGCAGCTGAAAGGCGCCGACAGCGCCTCCCGGCACAGTGTCTACTGGAGCCTGCTGCAAACCCACGCGCAGTACTGCCGGCTGCTGATTGAACAGGGCAGTGTGCTCGACAACGATCTGCTCCTTCCTATCGTCAGTGAGGAGACCCGCCGCTCCTGGCAGCAGTGGTGGCAATCCGAACCGCTTTTTTTCATTGTCTTTCACGATTACCTTCGCCGCAATCCCGATTCGCCATATCGTGACGACGCGGTGGCGAAAATGAGATATTTTGCAGGTATTCTCGTCAATAGAATTCTGGACCGGCCCAGCGCCGATCCTGAAATACAAGCCAGACAGAATCGTTTCATTGATGACGTGCGCACGTTTTTGAAAAACGATTATTCCGGAACCCCAACCGAATCCTGACAAGGAGGTGAATTACAGGAAGAGAGGTTGCCAATACCATCATCACGATCATCGTCCCCGTTCCGGGGTATGCGTGCGGATGTACGCACGAAGATACGTACTGTTATCAATGGAGGTTACCATGAAGTCCTATATGTCGTTTTTTACGGCCTGCGGTCTTCTCGTTCTGGCCGGATGCGCCACCACGAGGATGACGGCAAGCAACACGAAAATGTCCTTCGAATATGAGGGAGACAGTTACACCATTCAGAGTCACAATCCCGATACCCAGGTCGGGTACAATATTCTCGTATCGATGCAGGATGAAAAGACCGTTTTCAAGGCGCTGGATGAACAACAGGACGGGGTTATCGATAAAGTGGTCGTCGGCGACATTCCCATGTGGAAAGCGCAGACCATATATGATGCGGGCATCAAGTCGGGCAGAGAAAAGGGCGCGGTGAAAAAGCGCTACGTGGAACGCACCTACACCTGTTCCGATGCCAATTACTACTATGTCCTGCAGACATTCGAACTCGCAGTCGGAGATGTGTACAACAAACTGGTGATTCAGGATAGATCCACTTCCTTTTTCCAGACGATTGTCACCGATATCGATGCCGACGGCAGTCTCAACAGGATCGATAAAGACGGCAAATTGAGTATGGATGCCTATCAGGATTTCTACAAGACGGTGATCGCCCGGGGTATGTCCGAGGGAAAGATTCAGAAATCGGACAACAAATATCTCGTTGCCATGCGCTGATGGCCGTCGGCTACAGGTCGTTGTAAACGCCTGCTGAAGGAGTCCTTCAGCAGGCGTTTTTTTATTGGACGCGGGCCTTCTGTAAGAATTTGCTGGATTAAATGCGAATGTTTTCGCATACTCTGGTGTCACATGTATATACGGCAATCAGTGCATCTGACATGTAAGGAGAACCAATGAAGATGAAACAACGGTATCCGGGCCTTGTGCCCGCCATTCTGCTTGTCCTGTTCGTGACCGTTCCTTCCCTGCTTGCGCAGGACGGCGGCAAGAGCACGGCCTCGGCGCTCTTTCAGGCGTTTACCCTGCCCAAGCTGTGGATCAGCTGGGCCTTCGGGCTCGCGGGACTGGTGCTGCTGGTGCGTTCCCTGGTGACGAAGAAGGTGCGGGCCGCGGCCCAGGCACTGGCCCTGATCACCTTCGGCGTTCTCGCCTCGCTGCCCCTGGGACCGTTCGTGCAGCAGCTGGGTCTGCACCCGAGTCCCATGTGCATGATCGAAAAACCCTTTATTTTCGTGTCCATGGGCCGGGCGATCCCCATGTTCTTTTTCAGCATGATCCTGGCCGTGACGGTGCTCAACCTCGTCGGCAACAAGCTCTTCTGCGGCTGGGTCTGTCCCCTGGGCGCCTTTCAGGAGCTGCTGAACATGCTGGCCCCGGCAAAAAAGATCAAGGTGCCGTTCACCATCAGCAATACCGTCCGGATTCTTCTGTTCGCGGCCTTCCTGATCGTGCTCTTTGCCGCGGGGACCAGCATCTATCCCTTTGTCAACGGGTTCGAGTTCTTCCATTTCGGCTGGGAGCTGATCGGGATCATCATCATCGCCCTGATCGCGGCCGCGGCGCTCTTTATCTACCGGCCGTTCTGCTATTTTATCTGTCCCATGGGGCTGTTCAGCTGGCTCACCGAGCACATCGCCCTTTTCCGCGTGTATAAAAACGAGAAGCCGGACTGCGGCAAGTGCCGGATCTGTGTTGAGAAGAGCCCCTGCCCGGCGGTTCAGTCGATCGTGGACGGGAAGTGGTCGCGGCCGGACTGCCACGCCTGCGGGGCGTGTATCGATGTCTGTCCGAATCACAAGCTGACGTTCAGTATCAGAAAAAAATAACGGGTTTCTCATGAAGCGGAAAAACAATCCCCTGATGGCTCTGCTGCGGGAGCGGCAGAGCATCAGGTCCTATACGGACAAACCGGTTGATCCTGGAACGATCGATCTGCTGAAGGAGGCGCTGCTGCTCTCCCCCAGCTCCCGGGGAATCAGGCCCTGGCGGTTCGTGTTCGTGGATGACCGCGATCTTCTGGGAGAATTGTCCCGGGTGAAGCCCCACGGCGGGGCGTTCCTGGCGAAGGCGCCGCTGGGGGTGGTGGTCTGCGGCAGCAGTGACGAGTCCGACGTCTGGATCGAGGACTGCTCCATCGCCTCGACCATTCTTCATCTTACGGCCCACTCCCTGGGCCTGGGCAGCTGCTGGATCCAGATACGGCAGCGCAAGCACGAGAGCGGGGTGTCCGCGGAGAGCGTGGTCAGGGACCTGCTGGACCTGCCGGAGTCGCTGCACGTGCTTGCGATCATCGCCGTCGGGTATCCCGCCGGGCCCCTGGAGCGGGCGAAACCGCCTGAGATGGAGTTCGGGAAGATCGTTCACACGCGTTGATTATTTTGTGACAAGTCAATTTTTGGGATGACTTGTCACAAGGTATGCAGGCAGGCGGTCACTCTACACCGCCGGCGCCCCTCATCATCAGGCCCGGCGTTTTTTCTTGACTGCGGCGTATGAATTATGTATATTCGTATGATAGTTGCTGTTCCGTATGAAAATTTGAGGATTTTCCCATGAGTGTGGCAACCGTGGGCGCCCGTTTTCAGGTGGTTATCCCCCTGAAAGAGCGGCGCAGGGCGGGCCTGAAACCGGGCCAGAAGGTCAATGTGGTTCTCGAAGAGGGCCGCATCGTGCTCGAACCGGTGGGAACACAGCAGCTGCGGGGACTGCTGCGTGAAACGGACGATCCCTATGACGCAGTCGATTATATTAATAAACTGCGCCGGGAGTGGGAAGAGCGCTCATGACCCTGCCGGAGACACTGCGCCGCAGGGAAGGGGTCGTGATCGATACAAATATCTGGATCTATCTGCTGCAGGATCATCCCCGCTTCGGCTCGACCGCCGATTTCATCATCACCCGGGCTCAGGAGGGGGAGTTCACCGCGGTGATCACGCCGATCACCGTCGCGGAACTGCTGACCGGGCCGCTGCGGGACGGCCGGATGGACCTGGCCGACCGCATCCGCAGCGGCCTGAGGGGACTGGCGGGGGTGAGACCGGTCGACCTGCCGTTCGAGGCCGGGGAGGTGGCCGGCGCCCTGCGCGCGAAGTACGGCCTGCCCCTGCCCGACATGATGCAGGCGGCCGTGGCCATGCGCTCGGCACGACCGGCGATCATCACCAACGACCGGCAGCTGCAAAGAGTGGAGGAGGTGGAGGTGTTTTTACCGGAGGCGTTCGCGTGACAGATCCTCTTCTCGGAGGCGCCGGAAGACCTTTCACGATACTGCGGCATGACATGTCACAAGGCAGGCAGGCGGAATTGGCCGGTCGAGTGATGACGGAAAGGAAACGGGATGGACGAGCAGCGTTTTTATAATCTTCTTCTCATCGCCTGGTGTGCTCTGGCGGCGGTAGTCTTCATCGTCCTCTTTTTTGTTCCCGCTCCCTACGGGCGCTACGCGTCCCGGGCAAAGGGGGCCGCCCTGCCGGGCAGGTGGGGCTGGCTCATCATGGAATCGCCGTCGGTGTTCATTCCCGTGGTCCTTTTCATCACCGGCAGGCATCACCATCTCACGGCCGTCATCTTTCTCCTGCTCTGGCTTTCCCACTACCTGCAGCGGGCCTACATGTTTCCCTTCCTCATCAGGGACCGGGAAAAAACGATGCCCGTCTGGATCATGTGTATGGCCCTGTTTTTCAATACGGTCAACGGCTATCTCAACGGCCGCTGGCTCTTCTTTTTCGCGAACGGCTACAGCCGTGAATGGCTGGCCGATCCGCGATTCCTGGCAGGGACACTGCTGTTCGTTTCGGGGTATATCGTCAACCGCCGGGCCGACTGGCAGCTGCGCCGGCTCCGGAACAGTGGTGACTGCGAATACAAAACACCCCGCGGCGGGCTTTTCCGGCTGGTCTCCTGCCCCAACTATCTGGGCGAGATCATTATCTGGTGCGGCTGGGCCCTGGCCGTCTGGTCCTGGGCGGGACTCTCCTTTGCGGTCTGGACTATCGCCAATCTGGCTCCCCGGGCCCGGACCCATCACACCTGGTACAGGAAACATCTGCCGGATTATCCCGATCGGAGAAAAGCGCTCATCCCCGGCATCTGGTGAGAGCCGGCCGCGCGGCGAACTTCTCCCTTTATTTTTCCGCGGTGGTACGATCTTCATCAATGAAAAAGCACTTCCCGGCTCCATTTCACGCATCCTTCGTGATGCCTCCCGCCGCTGAGCATTCCAGTGAAACAGGGCTCCCGTGAAAAAAAATGAATTTTCCCCTTGACATTAATGTTCAATAGTTATATACTTCATTTGAATTAAAGTATTAAATGAATGAAGCATCGTTCTTTGAGGCAGGGAGGCAGTGTTACGGTTACCTTGTGACAAGTCTGTCCTGAGTATATCGGTAAAACCTCATCAGACACCGGTACGGTACAGAACGACTTGTCACAAGGTAATGGGCATGACTGTTTTTCGGGTCTTTTGTGATTTTCGTTGGAAATTTTTGGGTGGGAGGCGGGGCTGAACGAGGTGTGTCGATGATTCAGCACTTCCGGCCTCCGGTGAGCGTTCGATAGCGATACCGGGAGCGATGAGCGATCAGCGAACAACAGGAAAGACGAGGTGACATACATGAAAGGAAACCCCATGAACCCTGAACACGCAGCATTCGAAAGCAAACTGAAACCGGTGAATCCGCACATGGTCTGGTACGGGATTCTCTGGGGCGCCGCGGCGCTGGCGTTTTTTATTTTCATCTGGGCCTGCTACGGAGAGTCGACGGTCGATACAGCAGCCGGCACGCTCATGGGCCTGGGAGCGCTGGTGGCCCTGATCACCTTTATCCGCACCCGGAACGCCGGGTTCCTCGTGTTCCTGCTCTGGCAGGGGCTGATGTCGGCGCGGCTGCTCTTCCAGTGGACCGATCCGGTGCTCGTCACGGGGTACCGGATCGTCATCCTGCCCGTTGTCGCGCTTTATTTCTACCTGATCTTCGCGAAAAAGACGGGCTGGAAATACCGGAACGTGCTCGAACTGGCCGCCCGGCCGGTGACCGGCGTACAGGACGGATTCACCGGCAGACCGCGGCCCGCCGGCAACGCTCGATTCACGCCGGAAGCGATCCGCGGATTCGGGAACTATCTGGCAAAGCACCTGATCGCGTTTCCCTACCGGACCGACACGGGCACCGCCCTGGTGCTCTCCCGCAGCGAGCTCATGGACATGATGTTCCTGCGCAGGAACTTCGACCGCGATTCCTATGTTTTTTTTGCTGATGACGGTTCCGTCAGCGTTCACATCGCCAAACCGGAATATGAAAAGTACCGGGAAGAGTACACCTTCAGCGAGCTCTGTGATTCCCTGGCCGCCCTCTTTCTGCGCTTTCTCGATCTTTACGTAGACGGCCGGCAGCAGGAGATCGTCCGTATCGTCAATCATAAGGAATGACCATGGATTTCCCGACAGTGACAAAGTTCGCGGGGCTGCTTTCCAGAAGCTATGCCGAAGATTTCCTGCGGCTGCTGCTGCGCTACCGGGACATCTCGGCTTCGGAAGCCGCCTCCCGGCTCGATCAGCACATAAAGACCGCTCAGGATTTTCTCGAGGGGCTGGCCGCCCTCGACATCGTGGAGAAGAAGGAGGTCTCGGAAGGGAAACGGCCCTATTTCCGCTACTGCCTGAAAAAGACCAGGCTCACCCTTGATCTCGACCTCGCCGTGCTTCACGACCCGGCCCGGGACGAGGCGCTGCTGAAGCGGCGGATACGGGAAAGGAAAAACAGCGGCGCCGTCTTCTCCGCCGGCGGCAGCAATCCCTGGATCAGCTCCGTCGTGCATTTCAGCGGCGATGGGCGCAGTAAAAAAGAGCACCGGATCACCCTCACCCGGGCCCAGGGGCTGTTTCTCTATCACCTGCCCTTTCCCGGCACCGATTACCTCGCCGTGCGCGAGATCATCGCCGCCTCCGGCATTAAGGCGGAGAGCATTCCGGAAGCGCTGGATCTGGTGGAGATGCTGGAAAAGGCGGGGGTGGTGGAATACGAATAAGGCAGACAGGAGACAGGAGGCAGGAGACAGAACCCCGCCCGCCCGAAATATCCGCCGCGAATTAAAATGCGGGATCGCGCGTCTCCAGTAACCACACAATGTTCCCGCCTTCCACGTGAATTCCATTTTTCCATTGCTTTTCTCCCCATTTTCGCTATAATAAAGGAACTGCACGATACCCGCCTTTTTAAAAAAATCGGATACAATGCAGTTCCCGGGAGTATAATAAAGAAATGCGCCGGGGAATCGGACCGGGTGCACCGCCGCAGGTACCGGGATCCGCGAACTCGCTTACAGGGCTGCCATTATGAAAGAAATCATCGATACAATTCTGGAAGAGGAAGAAGAGGCGAAAAAACGGGTGGAAGAGGCGCGGGAGCAGGCAAAACGAATCCGGATAGAAGGAGAAGAGACCGCGCAGAAAACCGAAGCCGAAGCGCGGGAGGCCGCGCAAAAGGAGGCGCAGCAGCTGCTGCGGGAATCGGAGGAGAAGGCCCAGGAACAAAGAGCGGACATGCTGCGTGCCTCCGGCGGTGAGTATGAGATCGGGAAGAAACCCGGTAAACGGTACGACAGCCTGATCGACCGGCTGTTCAATGATTTCCTCAAGGGAGTGTAATGTCCGGATGGGGGCGGTCGGCACATACGGATTCCTTAACGCCAGGGTGCGGGCGCTGCGTTCCGAGCTGCTCTCCCGGGATGTCTACCGTTCGCTCCTCTCCGCGGAACACCTGCGGGATTTCCTCGAGGCGCTTTCGCACACCCATCTGGCGCCGCTGGTGGAACGCTTTGGACTCCATTCGCCGGAAGCGCTGGAACGGGAATTGTTCTATGAAGAAGTCCGCAGACTCAGAAATATAGAACGATATGCCGAAGGGCCGCCCGGCCGGCTTCTTGCGGTCCTGCTCGAGCGGTACGAGATCGAAAAATTGAAGCAGCTCCTGCGGCTCTGGATGCAGCCGCAGGAGTCCGGAGAGGAGGCCATCCGCGAGAAGGTGATCCACGAGTACTCGCCGGATGCTATTCTGCAGGCGGAGAGTATCGGGGATATCGTGCAGGTCCTGAAGGGAACGCCCTACGCGGATCTGCTGGAACGATCGATTCCGGATTTCAGGGCCAGGAAGTCCGTTTTTCCCCTGGAACTGTCGCTGGAGAAGTATGTGTTCGGGCGGCTGCAGGAGATCGGAACGTCGCTCCCCAAAACAGATGGTGCCATTTTCCGCAGGCTGGCGGGACTGGAAATCGACCTGAAGAATCTTGACTGGATACACCGGTTTAAAACCTATTACGAGCTGAGCGCGGCGGAAATAGACACGATGCTCCTTTCCGGGGGATACCGCCTGGCCGCAAAGGACATCCGCAATTATCTGGCCGGCGAACATCTGGCCGAGATCATCGTGAAACTCAGCCGGGGCCGTTCCGTGCGGTTCCCCGGAAATCTGGAAGGCGACATCCCGTTCGAATCGCTTGAATTTTTCTACGAGTTGCTGCTCTTCGAAGAAGCGAGGCGGGCCTTTATGGCGTTTCCTTTTAGCATCGGCGCGGTTCTGGGATATTTTTACCTGGTCCGGTTCGAGATGCGGAATCTGCGGATTCTGCTGGAAGGGAAACAATACAGGCTCCCCCCGGAAGAGATTGAATCAATGCTGATCTGGTAGGCATGCGCATGTTTACACCGGAAAAAATGGAACAGATCTATGTGCTGTTTTCCCGCCGTGACGTCACCGCGGTAGCGGATGCCGTGGTGGGGCAGGGGAAACTGCAGATCGTCGATGCCGCCGAACTGGAGCAGTGGGCCGGCCATCTCGAAAAAGGCACCGCGGACGAGACGTCCCGGGCGCTGCAGGAGAGACAGGATCAGGTGCTGCAGCTCTTCCGGGGACTCCGGATCGATGAGGGACTCGCGGATGTACAGCCGGCTGAAGGCGGCCTGCCCGATCTGGAATCACGGCTGCAGCGGATCCAGTCCCGCCTCGAGCATCTGCTGAAAGAGGAGGATGAGGCCGCCAGAGAGCTGGGAGAAGCCAGGGAGCTGCTGGCGCGCACCGGTGACCTCTCCGGGCTCGATGTCACCCTGGCGCGGGAAGGCGGATATGAGTATCTCGCGGTGGAGACCGGGCGGATCGCCGAAGAAAACCTCGAGATCCTGCGCACCCGTCTGCAGCCCTTTCTTCATATTCTGGCACCGCTGGGAACATCGGGAGGACAGGTAACGCTGATGGTCATCGCCCTGAAGCGCGATCAGGGCAAACTCGCCAAGGCCCTCAGAGATTCCGGTTTTTCCCGGCTTGACCTGGGGAAAGCGCCTGCCGTCCTTTCGCCGCAGTGGCTCGACACCCTCAGAAAAAGAGAAACCGAGGCCCGGCAGAAACTAGATGACCTGCTGGAGACAAAAAAGCGGCTGCGGGCCGATGAATCGCAATTTCTCAAGTCGTTACTCTACCGGATACGGCGTGACCGGATGAAGAGCCAGATTCTCACCTATTTCCGCAGGACCGAATCCACGTTCCTGCTTTCGGGATGGATTCCCTCCCGCGACAAGGCCTCGTTCGTCACCGCGGTGAAACGGGCCACCAAAAACCGCTGCATTATCGAAGAACACGCGGCGGACACGCTCGCGGCGGTACGGAACGGCAGCGTCGAAGTGCCGGTGCAGATGCGAAACCCGCTGCTGCTCAGGCCCTTTGAACTGCTCACCACCGCCTACGGCATCCCCTCGTACCGCACCATCGACCCCACACCGGTCATGGCGGTCAGCTTTCTCTTCATGTTCGGCATGATGTTCGGAGACGCGGGCCACGGACTGGTGCTGGCCCTCGCCGGTCTGCTGCTGGCCGGCCGCAGGCGGGCCGGTCAGACCATGCGGCAGGCCGGTCTGCTGCTTCTCTACGCCGGACTCTCCAGTATCCTCTTCGGTCTGCTGTTCGGCAGTGTTTTCGGAGTGGAGACATGGCTGCGTCCGCTCTGGGTGAGGCCGATGGATTCCATTACCTACCTTTTCAGGATAGTGATCTATTTCGGGATGGGAATGATCTTTCTCTCGATCGGGATCAATATCATCAACGGTATCCGCACCCGCGATATCGCCGGCTGCATATTCGACAAAGCAGGACTCCTGGCCGGCGTTCTCTACTGGTGCGGCATCGTGCTTGTCACCCGGCTGCTGGCGGGCAGGGCCGAGGCGGCGGGTGAGGTGCCGGCGCTCCCGGTTGTCCTCATGATCGGCTCCCTGGTGCTTCTCTTTCTTCGTGAACCCATTATGCAGCTGTTCAAAGGGAAAAAAGAACTGTTTCCCGAGGGTGCTGCCAGCGGTATCATGGGTGGGCTGGTGGAGCTGCTGGAGATATCGCTGGGATTCCTTTCCAACACCGTGTCGTTCATCCGTGTGGCCGCGTTCGGACTGGCCCATGCCGGCCTCTTCATGGCCATTTTCGCTCTTTCGGATTCGGCTAAAACGGTGGCCGGGGGTGTCGCGTCAGGGGTCATATTGATTTTCGGGAACATCCTGATTATTCTTCTCGAGGGACTGGTTGTTTCCATTCAGGCGGTGAGGCTTGAATTTTACGAATTTTTCAGCCGTTTCTTTTCCCCGGGAGGATCGGCCTACAGGCCGCTGAACCAGGAACTTGTGAGCGGTCCTCGTCATTAGTCAGAGCAGTGAAAACAGCACAGATCAGTACAGTCAGGGAGGATGCATCGATATGAACAATGCACAGACGTCGTTTCGAAAAACACTCATCCGTTCCGGGATGATCATGGCAGTGATCGTATTCGTCGTGTTCGGTCTTACCGCCATCAGCAGTTACGCCCAGATGCAGGACCCCGGCAGCAGCCAGGCCGACAAGACGCTGCTTGATCCGGCCGTGGCAAAGTACGGGTTTCTCGCGGCCGCCATCGCTGTCAGTATCGGTTCGGTCGGCGGGGGAATCGCCGTCGGCTATGTCGGCGCCGCTGCCATGGGTGCCATCGGCGAAAAACCGGAACTGTCGGGGCGGGCGCTTATTTTCGTGGGCCTGGCCGAAGGAATCGCGATCTACGGGCTGATCATCGCCATTATGATCCTGAACCGGCTCTAACATCGGAGATTCCGGTGAAATTTTATATTATAGGCGATGAGGATACGGTGCTGGGGTTCAGACTGGCCGGAATAGAGGGCAGGCATGTTGACACACCCGAAGAAGCACGGGAAGCCCTGGACGCGGCCTTTCACCTGGAAGATATCGGTATCATCGTCATCACGGAACGCACCGCGCAATCAATACGCGAACAGGTGGACAGGTATACCTACACCACCACCTTTCCCCTGATCATCGAGATTCCCGACCGTCTCGGTCCCCTGGAGGGCCGGGGTTCGATCAGGGAAATGATCCGCGCCGCGGTCGGTGTGCATCTATAATGAGGACAGGATATGGAACCCGACGCTCCTCCTGCTGAAAAATTGTGCGATGAGATACGCGATCAGTCTCAAAAAGACGCCGACGCTGTTCTGGAACAGGCGCGAAAAGAGAGCGCGCGCCTGATCGAAGAGGCCCGGAAGCGGGCCGGTGCGGCGCGGGCGGAGGTTCTGGAAAAAGCCGCCGCCCAGGCCGAGGCCGCCCGAAAACGGATTTTGTCGGGAGTGCATCTGGAAATCAAAAAGCGGCGCATGGCCGCGCAGGAGACTGTGATTACCGATACGGTGGAACATCTCCGGAAGAAACTGCTCGATTTCCGGAAGAGTGACGAATACGGCGATTTTCTCGATGGAATGATCGCCGAGGGCGCGGCTTCCCTGAACGGAGGCCGGCTGCTCATCACGGCGGGGGACCGGGAACGGACGCTGCTGAGCGGACAACGCCTGAAGCGAATCACCGCCGGCCTGAAAAAACAGTATGCGGACATTGAGCTGTCTCTCGCGGACGATGCGCTCACGGAAGCCGGCGTTGTCATGGTGACCGCAGACGGGCGCATGCGGTTCGACAATCGTTTTTCAACCCGCCTGCAGCGTATGGATCACTCTATCCGTCTGCAGGTGTCCAGGTTTCTCGAAGAAGCTGCCGGCAGGTAAAAACAGTGAGCGGCAGGATTCGGAACCTGAAAGCTGAAGGAGTTGCAGTTGTTTGAGGAAATAGGAAAGGTACACCGGGTGCTGGGGCCGGTGGTGCAGGCCCGCGGCGTTACCAGAGCGCACATGCTCGAGCTGGTGGAGGTGGGCGAAGACCGGCTCATCGGTGAGATCGTCCGTCTCGAAGGAGACCGGCTCACGATTCAGGTGTACGAAGATACCACGGGACTTGCTCCCGGCTCGGCCGTTTACGGGTCCGGCATGCCGCTTTCCGTCGAGCTGGGGCCGGGACTCATCGGCTCCATCTATGACGGTGTTCAGCGCCCTCTGGAAGAGATCAAGAAGGTTTCGGGGGAATTTATTCAGCGGGGCGTCAGGGTGCCGCCGCTGAACAGAGAGAAAAAGTGGCATTTTGTGCCCCAGGTGTCCGGAGGCGATTCCGTGCAGGCGGGCCAGGCCCTCGGCATCGTGCAGGAAACGGAACATATTGTACACCGCCTGCAGGTTCCCCCCGGAATTTCGGGAACGGTGCGAGAGATCGCCGGGGAAGGGGATTATACGGTTGAGGAGACGATCTGTGAGCTGAAGACGGAGAAGGGGAGCGAAACGCTGTCGATGATCCAGCGCTGGCCGGTCCGGCAGGGGCGGCCCTTCCGGGAGAGACTGGCCTCCACCGCTCCGCTCATTACGGGTCAGCGGGTGATCGACACCCTGTTTCCCATAGCCAGGGGCGGTACGGTAGCGGTCCCCGGCGGATTCGGCACCGGCAAGACCATGGTGGAACACCAGCTGGCGAAGTGGTCCAACGCCGATCTGGTGGTGTACATCGGCTGCGGAGAGCGGGGCAACGAGATGACCGACGTCCTGAAGGAATTTCCCCGGCTTGTCGATCCGCGAACCGGGCGTCCCCTCATGGAGCGTACCGTACTCATCGCCAACACTTCAAACATGCCGGTCGCGGCCCGGGAGGCGTCCATTTATACCGGCATCACCATGGCCGAGTATTACCGTGATCAGGGCTACCATGTAGCGGTGATGGCGGACTCCACGTCTCGCTGGGCGGAAGCGCTGCGGGAACTTTCCGGACGCATGGAAGAGATGCCGGCCGAGGAAGGGTTCCCGGCCTACCTGCCGACGCGGCTGGCCGAGTTTTATGAACGGGCCGGCCTGGTGAGCACACTGGACGAGAGCGAGGGGTCCGTGACCATCGTGGGCGCGGTGTCGCCTCCGGGCGGTGATTTTTCAGAGCCGGTGACCCAGCACACGAAACGGTTCATCAGGGCCTTCTGGGCCCTGGACCGTGACCTGGCCAATGCCAGGCACTATCCCGCCATATCCTGGCTGGATTCCTATTCCGAATATGTGGATGAGGTCGCATCATGGTGGGAGGAGCAGGGTGATCCGGAATGGAGCACCCTGCGCCATGAAATTCTTGATCTGCTGCAGCAGGAGTCCCGTCTGCAGCAGGTGGTAAAGCTGGTGGGGGCGGACGTGCTGCCGGACAGGCAGCGGTTCATTCTCGAGGTCTGCCGTATATTCAAGAATACCTTCCTGCAGCAGTCGGCGTTTGACAAAGTCGACACCTACTCCACCGTCGACAAGCAGGTAAAAATGCTGCGTATCATCGTCATGTATTACCGTCTGGGTAAAGAGGCCATTGAAAAAGGGGCCACCCTGATGAAAATCCGGCGCATGAAGGTGACCGGAGAAATCACCCGTATGAAGTTCAGCATTCCCAATGAGGAGAGCGACAAACTTGACAGTCTCGGGGAGAGGCTGGAACGGGAAATGAGACAGCTGGGAAAGATCTATGAGCAATTCGAAACGTGATCTCTTTAAAAATCGTGAGTATCAGGGCATCGACCGTATTACGGGGCCGCTCATTTTCATAGATCATATTCACGATGTGGGGTACAACGAACTGGTGGAGATACGGACCGGTGACGGTGAAATGCGCCTCGGCATGGTGCTGGAAGCGGCGGAAGGGGCGGCGGTGGTCCAGGTGTTCGAAGGGACGTCCGGTCTCTCCCTGCAGGAGACCCGGGTGCAGTTCCGGGGCGAACCTCTCAGACTGCCGGTTTCCGCCGGGATGCTGGGACGCGTGTTCGACGGATTGGGGCGGCCCATTGACGGCGGGTCGCTGCCGGTGGCCGAGGAGTACTGGAACGTCAACGGCGTACCCATCAATCCCACTTCCCGCACCTATCCGACAAAGTGCATTCAAACCGGCATCTCAGCCATCGACGGCATGAACACCCTGGTGCGGGGACAGAAGCTCCCCGTGTTCAGCGGGTCCGGGCTGCCCCACAACCGGGTCGCGGCCCAGATCGCGCGCCAGGCGGCCATTATCGGCGAGGACGTCTCTTTCGCCATCGTATTCGCCGCCATGGGCGTGAAGCATGATGTCGCCCGTTTCTTCATTCGAAATTTTGAAGAGACCGGAGTGCTGGAAAACGTGGCCCTGTTTCTCTCGCTTGCCGACTCACCCTCGGTGGAACGGCTGATGACGCCGCGCACCGCCCTGACAATGGCCGAGTTCCTCGCGTTCAGGCAGGACATGCATGTGCTCGTCATCATGACCGATATGACCAACTACTGCGAGGCCCTGCGGGAAATTTCCACAATCCGGGGTGAGATCCCCTCGCGCAAGAGCTATCCCGGATATCTTTATTCAGACCTCGCTTCCCTCTATGAGCGGGCCGGGATGGTGGAGTCTTCCCGGGGATCCATCACCCAGGTGCCCATACTGACCATGCCCAACGACGATATCTCGCATCCGGTCCCGGACCTGACCGGCTACATTACGGAAGGGCAGATCGTGCTGGAGCGGGAACTGTTTCAGAAAGGCGTCTATCCTCCCATAGCGGGGCTTCCTTCCCTGTCCCGTCTCATGAAAGACGGCATCGGGGAGGGCATGACCCGGGAAGACCACGCCCATATTGCCAGCCAGCTGTTTGCCGCCTATGCCAAGGTGAAGGATGTGCGGGCCCTGGCTTCGGTCATCGGAGAGGAAGAGCTGACGCCCCTCGATCACACCTACCTGGAATTCGGTGATACCTTCGAGCGGCACTTCCTCTCACAGCGGGAGGATGAAAACCGCACCATGGAACAGACCCTTGACCTGGGCTGGAAAATGATCTCGATGCTGCCGAAGGAAGAACTGAACCGAATTACGGATGAGGAGCTGTCAAAATATTATGTGCACGCTTCCTGATCAGGCGGCCGTTTTTCGGCGCTGCCTGAACCATACGAAGGATTGAGATGGCACGTTACCGGGTCGTACCGACGAAAAGTACCCTCATGCGCCTCAGAAGGGACCTGGGATTCGCCCGGGAGGGGTATGATCTGCTGGAACAGAAACGGCAGATCCTGGTGGTGGAACTTATGGGGCTGATGGACAAGACAAGTGACGCCCAGGAAAAACTGGAGAAGGAGCTGCAGGAGGCGTTCCTGGCGCTGCGGAAAGCGGTGGTGCGCATGGGCCGGCGGCATGTGTCCGATGTGGCGCCGGCCGTCGGCATCGAATCCGATCTGACCATACAGATGCGCCGGGTTATGGGGGTCAATCTGCCGCAGGTAACCGTGAATATCGAAGACAACGCGCCGTACTTCAGTCCGGGGGAAACCTCTTTCTGGGTGGATGAGGCCATCTCCCGGTTCAAAGGGCTGCTGCAGGATCTGGCCACACTGGCGGAGCTGCGGATCTCCCTGAAGCGGCTGGCGGTGGAGGTCAAGAAAACCATGCGGAGGGTGAACGCTCTCGACAAGATTGCGATTCCTGATTATGAAGAATCGATAAAATACATCGAGGACACGCTGGAAGAGAGTGAGAGGGAGACATTTGCGACGCTGAAAATAATCAAAGAAAGACTTGAGAAAAAGAAAGGGTGAACCATGACAGCCAATGGTCCGATGAAACGAATCCTCCTGTATGTGGACGGCTCGGAACAGTGTATTACAGCGGCTCAGTATGGAATCGCCTTGGCACACCATACCGGAGCGGAGTTGTTCGCCGTGTATGTGATCAATGCCAGTGTCCTTGACGAGCTGGTAAGGGCGCGCATTTTCATCAAAATGGAAGAGATGGATTATCTGCAGGATCTTGAGCAGGACGGCAAACGCTATTTGCATTACATTGCGGGACTGGCCCGGGAGAAGCAGGTGCAGGTGTCCACAGAGCTCGTCAAGGGAGTGGTCAACAAAGAGGTGATTAAAAAAGTGGAAGAACTGGAGGTCGATCTGCTCATTATGGGTGAGCTCGAACCGGTGCTTTCACGTTCCGACACGTTCCATGATGAAGCTGAATTGATTTTCAGAAAAGCGACATGTTCGGTGCTTGTGGTGAAAGACGCGAATCATGTGGAATCGTTGTTTGCAACGCTGTAACACCGTCATCAGTGTACGAATTGCGAGGAGGACTGCTCAATGAGACTCTCAGATTTTCTCTCTGAAGAGACAATTACCACTAATGTGCAGAGTGCCGATAAAGAAACGATCATCGATCAGCTGCTTGACCTGTGCGTGCATACCGGCGCGGTGCTGGACCGGGAAACGGTGCGGCGGGATGTGCTCAAACGCGAGGAGCTCATGAGTACGGGACTCGAGGGAGGTGTGGCTGTGCCGCATGCCAAAACCGGTGCGGTCGGCAGCCTGACCATGGCCCTGGGGATTGCCCGGGACGGGATAGACTTCGACTCGGCGGACGGCAAGCCCTCCACGGTTTTCTTTTTTATCCTGGCCCCGGAATCAGAGGCCGGAAAAAACGTGCAGCTGCTGGCCCAGATCGCACGGCTGACCAGAAACAGTGCATTATGCAGCAGACTGGTGCACGCTTCCACGCCCCGGGAGGCACTGAAGGTGATCCGGGATGCGGAATGAAACGGAGGGATGCACTGTCGTGATCTGTTATGGCTGTGGGTGGGGAATAGCCATCCGGATGCTGTAAGTCGCCAACGGAGGATACGAAATACACGAAAAAGAGAAATAAAAGAAAGAAGCATGGCGGAACAGAAGAAAAGTTGCGATGAGATGGGAAAAATACCGACAAGCTAATTCGTACCCCTCTGCATTGTTTTCGTGTTTTCTCCAGCAGCGATCCTGCCTGCCTGATTCGATGGTATCAGTATCGATCAAGGACTCTGCATGTATTTCTTTTTCATTATGATGAACATTTTTTGCTTTGTTTCGTATTTTTTTTGTGTCCTTCGCTGGAGGTTTAAAGGGTGGCAGAGATGGGGGCCGGGTATCTTTTTTTCTTGGAATTCTTGACAATTTATAATACATTTAATATTAACGTTTTACCAGAATTCCGGAGTATCTTTTGCGAAATCGACGCTCATATTCTGCTTTCATTTTCATCGTGATCCTGCTGATTACGGGCTGCGCCGGAAACCGGCTTCTGCAGCGTCCCGCCGGGCCGGACAGGCCGCCGCTTCGTGCGGTGACCAATTTCATCACCGGCGTGTTTTATGATCTCAATGACAATCCCGCCGCGGCGCTGCTGGCCTATCAGGAGGCGCTGCTCTACGATTCCACCTCGGCGGATATTCATCTGGCCATCGGCATGGATTATCTCAGGCTCGGCCGGGAGGATGCGGGTATCAGGGCCGTCAAGCAGGCGCTGCGGCACAACCCCGCCGAACACCGGGCGCTGGAGGTGATGGCCGAATATTATCTGGGAAAAAACAGAATGGCGGCCGCGGACAGCATATTCAGGCAGATGCTGCACTATGACAGCACCAGGACCGACGCCTGGTTCGGGCTCGCCATGATCGCTCAGCAGAAAAGGGAGCTGGAAAAGGCGAAGACCTACTACCTCAAATGCCTCGAGCTCGACCCCTCCTACGACCCCCGGGTCTATGATTTTCTCGGTACGATCTATCTGGGTGAAGGGGAGCTTGAAAAAGGCGAAGATATGTACCTGAAGTCCCTGGAGGTGTATAAGGACAACGGTCTTGCCTATAACCGCCTCGGCATGATCGGAGAAGCGCGGGGAGACACGGCAGCGGCCATTCGCAATTACCGGCGGGCGATTCAGGAAGCCCCCGGATTCAAGGAACCGGTCGAACGGTTGAGCAGAATATACACGATCCGGGGGGAATGGAAAAACGCGGCCGCACTGCTGCACGGGACGATCGCAGCTGATTCCTCCGATATCGAGAGCTGGCTTTCCCTGGGAGGTCTCTATGTGACCACGGGTGAGATCGATTCGGCGAAGGCGCTCTACCGGCAGGTGCAGGAACGGTTCCCCCGGGACGGGCGGGCCGATCTCATTCTGGGCAGAATCCATCTCGATGAAGAAGCCTATATCGAGGCTTTTGAAGCCTTCAAACAGGTCGCCGCGAAATTTCCCGACAGTCCCGAAGGCTGGATCGAGTGCGGACGGGCCCTGCTGCTTGCCGACAGTCTCGAAGCCTCGGTCGACTACCTGCGCAGGGGACTGGCCATCGACAGCGATAATTTTCTCGGCAACTTTCTCGCGGGCAACGCCCTTCTGCAGCTGGGAGACAATCTCGACGCGGTACCCTACCTGGAAAAATCCCTCGAGAGCATTCACGATCCGGAACAGCAGCTGCCGATCATCGGGGGCCTTGCCAACGCCTACGACGCAATCGGCAGACATGAGGTGGCGGACAGCCTGTTCCAGCGGGCGCTGGATATCGGCCCCGATGACAGCACGATTCTCAATAATTACAGCTACAGTCTTGCCTTGCGGAAGACAAAGCTCGATACCGCCCTGGCTATGGCCCTGCGGGCCCTGGAACAGGAACCCGATAACGGGTCGTTTCTCGATACGGTCGGCTGGATCTATTATCTGCGGGAGGAGTACGAAACCGCCCGTACCTATCTCGAGAGGGCATGGCAGGCACGGAAAACCAGCGCCGAAGTGGCCGATCATCTCGGCGATGTCTACTGGAAACTCGAAGAAGCGGAAAAGGCGGTGGAGGCGTGGAAAAAGGCGCTGGAACTCGATCCCGGCAACAGCACCGTCAGGGACAAACTGCAACAGCGAAGCAGGTAAGCGGCCGGGTGTTGCCATGAGACGAACCGCCGCGACGCTGCTCCTGCTGCTTCTGGCATCCGCCGGCTGCAGCAGCCTCATCACCGCCCGAAAACCGCTGGATCCGAACGCGGACCCGGCCGATGTCATCGGGAGCGTTGCGGCGAATCTGCGGCGGGTGCAGACGTTTTCAGGCGGGGGCTTGCTGACCCTCAGCTCGGCGGAGGGGTCTCAGCGCGCGATGCTGAGCGTGCAGCTGAAACGCCCCGATTCACTTCATTTCAAGATAGAAGGACCGCTCGGTCTCGATCTGCTGGCCGGAAGTATCGGCGGAGACAGCATGCATGTCGTCTCGAGCAGCGACAATATGCTCTACCGGGGACGTCCGGAGCAGCTGGGCGATATCATCGTGCTCCCGGGAGATCCGGAACTGTCCGACCTGATTTCTCTGTTCATGGGACTGCAGGCGGTGCACGCCGACGCGGCGAGGATCCAGTCCTTCTGGATTGACGGAGACGCCTTTCGCGCGGAGTATCCGTCCGGAGAGACGGTGTACATCGATCCGGCGGTCAGGGCGGTGACCGGCCGCGAGATCCCCGATGGCCTGGGCCGTCCGGCGGTGAAGCTGGAAATGAGCCAGTTCAGGAAAAGAAAGGGTGTTTTCATGCCGCACCTCATCAGGCTGACCGGATTTCAGCCCCTGCAGCGCCTCACCGTCTACTACGAACGGATGAGGCCGAATGTGAAACTGGACCGTACCTGGTTTGACCTCAGCATACCGAAAGGAGTGACCATTGTCGACCTCTGATCCCGACGCGCCGGTTGCGCTTTCCGTTGTCATTCCCCTTTACAATGAGGAGGAGTCTCTCCCTCATCTGCAGCAGGAGATCGCGAACGTCTGCGCCGAGCACGGCATCACCTGGGAAGTCATCTATGTCGATGACGGATCCAGCGACAGCTCGTTTTCCGTACTCGAAAAGATGCATCAACGGGACAGCCGGATCAAGGTGCTCCAGTTCCGCAGCAATTGCGGCAAATCGGATGCGCTTTCCGCCGGGTTCAAGGAAGCGGCAGGCAGGTACGTGATCACCATGGATGCCGATCTTCAGGATGATCCCCATGAGATTCCGCGACTCATCGCCAGGCTGGAAGAGGGATTCGATCTGGTGTCGGGCTGGAAGAAGAAACGGCGGGACCCCGTGTCCAAGCGCTGGCCGTCGAAATTTTTCAACCGGGTGACCGGTCTGCTCTCGGGAGTGAGGCTCCACGATTTCAACTGCGGACTGAAAATTTACAGAAACGAAGTGGTGAAAACGGTCCATGTGTACGGTGAGCTGCATCGGTACATTCCGGTGCTCGCCGCACTGGAGGGGTTTCGGGTGGGAGAACTGGTGGTGAACCACCGGCCGAGACAATTCGGCAGAACGAAATTCGGCGCCGCGCGGTTTTTCCGGGGACCGCTGGATCTGATCACCGTTCTCTTCCTCAGTAAATATATGCGGCGCCCGCTGCATCTGTTCGGCGGTCTCGGTTTTGTCGTCTCACTGGCCGGCCTGGGCATTACCGCGTACCTGGTCGTCATGCGGGTCGTGAAACAGTCCTATCTCAGCAACCGGCCGATCCTCTTTATCGGCGTGCTGCTGACCATCGTGGGGATCCAGTTCATTTCCCTGGGGCTTCTGGGCGAGATGCTGACAAAGATGAATGCGTCCCGCCATATCTATTCAATACGGAAAAAACTGGGAGACTGATGTGCGGATTGTCGTGATCGGATCGGCGTATCCCCTGCGCGGCGGTATTGCCCACTACACGGCGCTGCTGTACCGGATATTGAAAAAACGCGGTCATGTTGTTCGCGTTTTCTCGTTTAAGCGCCAGTATCCGAAGCTGTTCTTCCCCGGAAAGACACAGATGGACGAGGGCGAAGAGCTGATCCCGATCGAATCGGATCCGGTGCTCGATACGGTCAATCCCGTCACCTGGATCCGGGCGGTGGTCCGGCTGAGACGTATCAGGCCGGATCTGCTTGTCTTCAAATACTGGATGCCCTTTTTCGCGCCCTGCTATACAACGGTCTCACGCCTCGCGAAACTGTTTCTGGGATGCCCGGCGATTTTCATTACCCATAACGTCATTCCCCATGAGCGCAGACCCGGCGACCGCCTGCTCACCCGGATCGCTCTGGCCGGAGCCGACGCGTTTATCGTCCATTCGCAGGCGGTCGGTGATGATCTGCACCGCCTCAAGCCCCGGGCGGACTGCCGGCGGGTGCCTCATCCCGTCTATACGATTTTTCCGCCGGCGCTTCCGAAAAAGAAGGCGCGGGAGCTGCTCGGCATTGATGATGAACGGGTGATCCTCTTTTTCGGTTTCATCAGAAGATACAAGGGGCTGCGCTACCTGCTGGAAGCGATGCCGCGCATCTGGGCGGAGCTGCCGGTCAGGCTGGTGATCGCCGGTGAATTCTACGAGGATGAAGATGAGTCAAAGGCGCTGATCTCGGCGGTGGACGGGGAAGGGCTGATCACGCTCCACGATACCTTTATATCCAATGAACACGTGGCCCGTTTCTTCTGCGCGGCCGATGCCGTGGTGCTCCCCTATGTGACGGCCACGCAGAGCGGCATTGTCCAGATCGCCTACAACTATAATGTTCCCGTGATCGTGACGAAAGTCGGGGGACTGCACGAAGTGGTGCTGGACGGTCTCACCGGCTTTACCGTGCCTCCGGAAGATGGAGAAGCGGTCGCCGGGGCGGTGCTGCGGTTTTACCGGGAAAAGAGGGAACCGGCGTTTGCCCGGCGTATCGAGGCCGAGAAGGAGAACTACTCCTGGGACCGCCTCGCGGAGACTGTCGAGGACATGGGCCGGCGGCTGTCCGCTGAATAGGAGTCACCACTGTCCATGAGGCACGAAAACAAGGGAGGCGCGGCCGGGTGAAGGCGGTCGATTCAGGAAAAACGGTACTGGTCATTGCCTACTATTTCCCTCCTTCGGGCGGGGCCGGTGTTCAGCGCGTGCTCAAATATGTGCGCTACCTGACCGGGGAGGGCTGGCGGCCGATCGTGCTCACCGTCACCGAGACCGCCGGTTTTCCGGCCAGGGACGAAACGCTTCTCGCGGAAGTGCCGAAAACCGTGCGCGTGGTCCGGACACCGATTTTCGAACCCTATGCCCTCTATCGCCGTTTTACCGGCAGATCCGCCGGCGCGGCAACCGATATCGCCAGCCTTGCCCACGCGGGCCCCGCCAGCATTCCCGAGCGCCTGTCGGAATGGATCAGGGCTGCCTTCTTTATCCCGGATGCCCGCTGTTTCTGGCGTCTGCCGGCGGTGCGGGCCGGCCTGAACCTCATCGCCGGGGAGAAGGTGGATGTCATTCTCAGTTCGGCCCCGCCCTATACCTGTCACCTTATCGGCAGAAGCCTGCACCGGCGCACCGGCATCCCCTGGATCGCCGAGTTCCGCGATTCCTGGGTGGGATGGCTCTCCACCCCCGCCCGATCGGGGATAGCGGCAGCCATCGACCGCCGGATGGAGCGGTCGGTGCTGCGGGAATCGGATATGGTGATTACGGCAACCGCGGGGGTGCGGGACGACCTGCGTTCCCGAAGCCCCGGGCTCGCCGGGAAGAGGTTCCGTGTCATCAGTAACGGCTATGACGGCGCGGACTTCCAGGGGGTCACAGGTGCGCCTCCCCGGGACAGGTTTACACTCACCTATACCGGATCGCTCTACGGCAAGCGCAGCCCCGAGGTTCTGCTGAACGCAACGGCGCGGCTGCTGGAGCGCGACCCCTCGCTGCAGTCGCAGCTGCGGCTGCGGTTTGTGGGACGGGCGGATCCCGCGTTTCTCAGAAGCTTCGAGCGGTTCCCCGGGATAGTCGAGTACATACCCTACGTTCCCCATGCAGAGAGTATCGCGTTTCTGCTCAACTCCAGCGCCCTGCTGCTGATCATCGACGACGCGCCTGTGAACCGGGGCATTCTCACCGGCAAGCTCTATGAATACCTGGGCGCGCGCCGCCCGGTTCTGGCGCTGGCGCCGGAAGGGGAAGCCGCCGATCTCATACGGGAGCTGGGCGCGGGTACGGTGGCCGGTCCCGGCGACTCCGCCGAAGTCGAAAAACAGCTCGCCGCCATGATCACCGCCTGGCGGCAGGGGACGCTGACCTGGAACGCCGACGAGACCCGTATTGCGGCGCTCGACCGCAGGGTACTGACCGGCCGGCTTGCCGCCCTGCTCGATGAGGTCACGGTAAAACCCGACGGAGGAGAGCCCCGGTGAAAAAGATCTGTTTCATCGTCGGGGCCAGGCCCCAGTTCATCAAATACATGCCCGTGGAGCGGTCGCTGCGGGAGCAGAGCGTTCTGCAGCCCCTGCTCATCCACACGGGCCAGCACTACGATTACAATATGTCCCGGATATTCTTCGAAGAGATGGGGATCCCCGAGCCCGATTATCACCTGGGTGTCGGGTCGGGATCCCACGCGTATCAGACCGCCGAGGGGCTGATCAGGATCGAAGAGGTGCTGCTGAAAGAGCGTCCGGACGCCGTGGTCGTGTTCGGAGACACCAACGCCACGCTTTCCGGCAGCATGGCCGCGGTGAAACTGCATCTGCCGGTGGTGCATGTCGAAGCCGGACTGCGCAGCTTCAACAGGGATATGCCGGAAGAGATAAACCGGATTCTCACCGACCACGCCTCCACCGTGCTGTTCTGTCCCTGCAAACGGGCGGCGGCCCGGCTCGGCAGCGAGGGCCTCCCCCCGGCGGTGCGAAACGGTGATCTCGTCACCGCCGATGATCTTTCCGGCCTGCCGGCCCGGGCCCGGTTCGAAGACCGGATCGTGATCAATACCGGTGACGTCATGTATGATGTGATGAAGCATTCCCTGGCCCTGGCTGAACAGCGATCCGCCGTTCTGGAACGGATGCAGCTGATCCCCGGATCCTACGGGCTGCTCACCATGCACCGGGCGGAGAATACCGGTGATCCGGAACGGCTTACCGCGATGGCGGCGTTCATCAACCGCGCCACGGCCGGCGGGACCGTGGTGTTCCCCATGCATCCCCGCACGAAAAACAGCGCGGACGGGGGCCGGTTCGGGCTGCACGCCGGTGTCAGGATCATCGAACCGCAGGGGTACTTCGACCTGCTTATGCTTCTGCACCACAGCCGCTTCCTCCTGACCGACAGCGGCGGCATGCAGAAAGAGGCCTACTGGGCGGGCGTGCCCTGTGTAACGCTGCGAAAGGAAACAGAGTGGACGGAGACGGTGGAAAGCGGCTGGAACAGGCTCTTTCGCGATTTTGACGGCACATTCCCGGAGGGTGAGAACGAACGGGATGCCTATGGCCGGGGAACCGCGGCGCACGGCATCACCGCCGTTCTCTCGGCCCTGCTGGGGTGAGGAGATATGACAGCAGTATGGTGAAGTCGAAGATACATACCGGCGCTGCCGGGGACGGTGTGCAAAGCGGCTCGGGTACCGCGGAGATAAAGCAGCTCTTCAATCGTTTTCTGGAACTCGAGGAGCCGTTCTTTCAGCGTGACATCGGCGGATTCCGCTACTGGCACTACATCCGTTTTCACGTCTTCACCGACATGCTTTTTCAGCTGAAATGGATCACCTATACCGATGTCAGAAAACACACCCCGGTGTTCAAGCTCATCGGGCTGGCCCTGTCGCTGCTGAAAAACAGCATGCTGCACAGTGTCATGAGCGACCGGACGCGGTCACCCCTGCTTTTTCTGCAGACATCCCATTCGGTAGTGCACCGGGGACAGCGGATCAATCCCTTCACGACCCTGCTCAGGCAGTCGCTGACAGGGAAGGCGACGGTCTGGGAGACCCCGATGCGCTGGTCCCACGCGCCGCTCTCGGACCGGGAAAATCTCTATTTTCTCGATGCGCTGCATCTGTGGTCGTTTGTGCGGGAGCTGCTGCAGCCTTCGCCGGGAGCGCTGATCAGGGAAGAGATCCGTTTTCTCAACGGACTGTTTCAGGATCTCGGAATCCGGCTGCCGGAGCAGCGGCTGCGGTTTCTCATCCGCCGGGTCATCAGGCTGAAGAAGAGCTTCAGCGGGCCGGTGCGGCGCATGCTGAAACGGAAAGGGGTGAAGGTCATCATCCTGGTGAACCACTACGATCCGGTGAAAATGGTGGTCACCGAGGTTGCCCGGACCATGGGGATCCATGTGGTGGGGCTGCAGCACGGGTCCATGGGGCGGTACAATATCGGGTATAATTTCGCCGACGTCGGGCCGCTGCCGACGCTTCCCGATGAGATCTGGACGTTCGGGCCGTTCTGGACCACAACCGCGAGGATCGGGCAGACGGGGCTCAGGCTCCTGGCCATGGGCAGTCCCTATGTGGAGGAACGGGTGAAGGATACGGTACGGACCGCGGATACGCCGAAAACAACGGTGCTGATCATCAGTCAGTGGACGCTGGCCTCTGATTTCGAGCGGACCGCCCTGGATCTGGCCCGGGATCTGGACAGGGACCGGTACCGGATCGTGTACAAACTGCATCCGGGCGAATGGCAGATCTGGCGGGCCACCTATTCCGAAGCGTTCCTCACCGCAGGAATAACGGTCGTGGAGGACGGCGATCTCTATCAGCTGTTCAGCGAGGCGGATGTGATCATCGGCGTGTACTCGACAGCGCTCATCGAGAGCCTCCATTTCGGGAAACAGCTCATCCTGCTCAACCGGTACGGGATCCACTTTTTTGAAGAGCTCATTCAGTCGGGGCGGGTGATGCCCGCGGAAAACGGCCGCGATATCGTCGAGTTCATCAGGAATACGGACCTGTCAGAGCGGCGCGTCTATGAAACGGACACATTCTGGACCTCGGGGAGTCTCGCACTCATGACATCACGTCTCGATCTTCTGCTCGGGACCGCAGAGGAGAAGCAGGTATGAAACAGATACGCATTGCCGGCCGGACCATCGGCCCGGATACCCCCTGCTTTATTATCGCTGAAGCCGGTGTCAATCACAACGGCCGGCTCGACCTGGCCCTGCGGCTGGTCGATGAAGCGGCGGCCGCCGGAGCCGACGCGGTTAAATTCCAGACATACCGGACTGAGGAACTGATCCTCGCCGACATCGAGAAAGCCCCCTATCAGCAGCGGACCACGGACCGGAGGGAAAAACAGGAGGAGATGCTCAGAATCCTGGAAATCGATGAAGCGTTTCACCGGGAGCTGATCCGGCACTGTGAGAAGAAAGAGATCATGTTTCTCTCCACGCCCTATGACACGGCCAGTCTCGAGCTGCTGGTGCGGCTAAATGTGCCGGCGATCAAGATCGCTTCCACCGATACCACGAATCTGCTTTTTCTGGAGGAGGTCGCCGCGGCCGGGAAGCCGGTAATCCTGTCGACCGGCATGTCGACCCTGGAAGAGATCGATCAGGCCGTGCGCTGTCTGCGGCAGGGCGGCTGCCGCGAACTGGCGCTCCTGAAATGCACCTCCGATTATCCCACACGGCCCGAAGAGGTGAACCTGGCGGCCATGGACCGGCTCGAGGAGCTGTTCGATGCGGTGACGGGGTTTTCGGACCACACCGCCGGTATCGGCGCCTCTCCCTACGCGGCCGCCCGCGGCGCCCGCATTATCGAAAAGCACTTTACCCTTGACAAACAGCTGCCCGGACCGGATCATCAGGCATCCCTCTCTCCCGAAGAGCTGCGGGAACTGGTGCGCCGTGTGCGTGAGGTGGAACTGTTTCTCGGCAGCAGGGATATAGGCCCCACCGCGGCGGAAAAGGTGAACAGGCTGTCGCTGCAGAAGCATCTGGTGGCAGCTGTTTCGCTGACACCGGGGACCGAACTGACACGCTCGCATCTCAAGGCGAAACGGACCGGCGGCGCCGGAGTTCCGGCGGGCGACCTTTACCGGGTGCTGGGGAAACGGGTGACCGCCGGCATCGAGGCGGACAGGCCCATTGACTGGGACAATCTGGAGTGAGCGGTATGAAACAGGCGGAGCGGGAGCTGACCATTATCGGCACGGGTGGCCATGCCCGGGTCGTCATCGACGCGGCTGAACTGACCGGGTACCGCGTCAGGGGGCTCGTGGATCTGGCGTACACAGGCGCGGACGAGCAGATACTCGGACACCCTGTGCTCGGCGGTCCCGGCCTGCTGGAGAAGGGCGGGATCACCGGGGCGGTGTGTATCGCGGTGGGTGACAACCGCGTGCGCCGCACCTGGTTTGAACGGGCGGTGAAACAGGGAATGCGGCTGCCGGCCATCGTCCATCCCGCGGCGGTGGTGTCAGAACACGCGGCTATAGGCGCCGGCGTGTTTGTCAACGCGGGAGTCATCGTCAATGCCGGCGCCGTTATCGGCGATAATGTGATCCTCAACAGCGGAGCGGTTGTCGATCATGAAACGGTTATCGGCGATCACTGTCATATCGCACCGGGGGCACGAATCGCGGGCAGGGTGAGGGTGGGGGCATTGAGCTTTATCGGGATCGGCGCCTCGGTGATCGACGGGATCACCATTGGCGAAGCGGTCACCGCGGGAGCCGGCAGTGTGGTCATCAGGGACGTCCCCGGCAACACGACGGTTGCGGGTGTGCCGGCCGGGACGATACGATGATCTTCGTCTCTTCTACCTGTATCAGGACCAGCAGGATCGGCGATGCCGTCAAGACACTGGCAGGGGCCGGATTCCGGGAGATCGAACTCTCGGGAGGCACACGGTGGTACAGCGGCTGGGAAGAGGAGCTGCTGGCCCTGAAGCGTGAATTCGGCCTGACCTACCTCGTGCACAACTATTTTCCACCGGCAAAGGAAGACATCCTCCTGAATCTGGCGTCGGGCCGTAAACAGCTGTTTGAGAAAAGCCTCGATTTTTACCTGCGGGCGCTTGAGACCTGTCACCGCCTCGGTTCCCCCCGGTACGGGCTGCACGCGGGTATGCGCTTCGATCCCTCACCCCGGGAGCTCGGCGGCAGGCTGTCCCGTTCGCCCCTGCGTCCGCCGGAGGAGGCCCGGGACCGGTTTTTCACGGGGCTGCAGCGGCTTGAGGCCGCGGCCGGCAGCATACAGCTGTATGTGGAAAATCATGTGCTTTCCCCGGAGAACCTGAGGGTGTTTGAAGGGGCCAATCCCCTCATGCTGACCACGTCCGCCGACTACCGGGATCTGCGCCGTCGGGGGTCGTTTACGATCCTGCTCGACCTGGCGCATCTCGCTGTCTCCTGCACCGCTCTTGATCTGAATTTCGGCGACGAGGCGGCGGCACTCATCGGTGAAACCGATTACATTCATCTCAGCGGCACCGACGGGCGATATGACGGTAATGATCCCCTGCTGCCGGACAGCCCGGTACTGAGGCCGCTGGCGGGTATAGATCTGACATCATACACGGTCACGCTGGAAGTGTACGGAGGGGTCGACGCGCTGGCGCGCTCCCGGGATGCACTGCCGCGCCTGACCTAGCATGCGGAGTCCAATAATGAAGACAGCAATGATCACCGGTATTACCGGACAGGACGGATCCTATCTGGCCGACCTGCTGCTGCGAAAAGGCTACGAAGTGCATGGACTGAGAAGGCGGAGCAGCTCATACAATCTGGAAAACATTGAACACCTTCGCCTCGATCCCCATATCCATGACAACCGGTTTCATCTCCACTTCAGCGATATGACCGATTCAAGCAGCCTCAACCGTCTGATCGAAAAGATCAATCCCGATGAAATTTACAACCTGGCGGCCCAATCACATGTACATGTTTCGTTTCAGGTGCCGGAATACACAGCGGAAGTGGACGCCATCGGAACCCTCAGGCTTCTCGACGCCATCAAGATGACGGAGGTCGAGACCCGTTTTTACCAGGCCAGCACCAGTGAACTCTACGGGAATGTCCGCGAAAAGCCCCAGAACGAAAAGACGCCGTTCAATCCCCAGTCGCCTTACGCCATCGCGAAACTGTACGCCTACTATATTACAAAGAACTACCGCGATGCCTACGGCCTCTTCGCCTGCAACGGCATTCTTTTCAATCATGAAAGCCCCCGCAGGGGGTCGTCATTCGTGACGCGGAAGATCACCGAGGCCGCGGCGAAAATCAGGCGCGGCCGGCTCGACCGTCTCTTCCTGGGAAATCTCAATGCCAGGAGGGACTGGGGACACGCGGCCGATTATGTCGAAGCGATGTATCTGATGATGCAGCACGAAACAGCCGATGATTTTGTCATCGCCAGCGGCGAGCACCATTCGGTGCGGGAGTTCGTCGAGATCGCCTTCGGGCATACCGGTGTGACCATCGTCTGGAAGGGGAAGGGGGTCGAAGAGAAGGGGTACGACGCAGCCGACGGACGGCTGCTGATCGAGATCGATCCCTATTATTTCCGCCCCACGGAAGTCGATGAGCTGCTGGGCGACGCCTCAAAAGCACGGGACGTGCTGAAATGGGAACCGAAAATCGGCTTTCAGGAACTGGTAAGGATGATGGTGGAAGCCGATCTTGAAAGGATTGTCAATGCATGAATGGATCCCGGTCTCTCGACCGGTACTGAACGAAAACTGCCGACGCTACGTGCTGGACTGTGTCGATACCGCCTGGATCTCTTCCGCGGGCGCCTACATCAAACGGTTCGAGAAAATGAACGCGGATTATTACGGTACGGGGTACGGTGTTGCAGTGGCAAACGGCACCGTGGCCCTGCACCTGGCGCTTGCGGCGCTGGACATCGGCAGCGGCGACGAGGTGATCGTTCCGGATCTTACATTCGCCGCCACGGCAAACGCAGTTGTCTACACCGGCGCCGAACCCGTGCTCGCAGACGTGGAGCCCGATTTCTGGACCATCGATATCGACCGATGCGAAGCGCTGGTGACCGAACGGACAAGGGCGATCATGCCGGTTCATCTCTACGGCCAGCCCTGCCGGATGGACAGGGTCACGGCCTTTGCGGAGAAGCACGGTCTGTATGTCGTCGAAGACTGCGCGGAGGCGCATGGCGCCTCGTTTCAGGGGAAAAAGACCGGGTCGTTCGGCGATATCAGCTGCTTCTCGTTTTACGGGAATAAAATCATCACCACCGGGGAAGGCGGCGTCTGCCTCACCAGTGATCCGGATCTCCATGCAGCCATGCGTATCCTGCGGGATCACGGCAAGGAGGACGGAGCGGAATACCTGCATGCCCGTATCGGCCATAATTACCGGATGACCAATATGCAGGCGGCGATCGGCTGCGCCCAGATGGAGGATATCGACGCCATGCTCGCCAGGCGGGAAGAGCTGCGGGCACGGTATGACAGTCATTTTCTGGGAAGTGACCTGGTCGTCACCCAGGCTGCCGCCCGGGAGCGGGGAAGGGTCTGCTGGCTCTATTCGCTCCTGCTCGACAGGGAGAGAACGTCCGTCCCCATTGCCCATCTCCAGCAAGAACTGAAGAAGAGAAACATCGATTCCAGACCGTTTTTTACTCCGCTGCATATGATGGAACCCTATCGCCGTTTCAGGCATGCCTCTCCCCGTGAATCGGCACGCATTCATGAAGCGGGGATCTCGCTGCCTACCGCGGTTGACATGACTGAAGAGCAGATCGACTATATCTGCGCCGCGGTTCTCGAGATCGCGGCATCCTAGCATCGGCACAGAACCAGGAGCGACTATGCTGGCAATCATTCCCGCGCGCAGCGGCAGCAAACGAGTGCCGGGGAAAAATATCCGTGAGCTGGGCGGCAGGCCCCTGATCGCCTACACCATCGCCGCGGCCGAAAAGGCCGGCCTCGTCGAGCGGGTTATCGTTTCCACGGACAGCGAGCGCATCGCGGCGCTGGCCCGGGACCTGGGGGCGGAGGCGCCGTTTATCCGCCCCGCGGAACTTGCCGGAGACGGGGTGCCGGACCGTCCCGTACTGGCGCATGTGCTCGACTGGCTCGACCATCAGGGGGAGCGCGCTCCCGAAGGCATTGTCCTGCTGCGTCCGACGACACCGTTTAAAACAGGGGCGATCATCGATGCGGCGATCCGCCTTTTCCGGGAGACGGGCGCCGACGCCGTCAGGACCGTTACCAGAGCGGAGGGTGTGCATCACCCCTACTGGATGTTTCGCCGCGGTGAAGAGAGCCGGGCCCTGCCGCTGATCGAGGGGATATCGACGGATGACTACTTTCAGCGTCAGCTGCTGCCGCCCGTGTACCACCTCAACGGAGTCACCGATGTGATCCGCACCGCGGTTATCCGGAGCGGCGGTCCCCTCTACGGCCGGGATCTGCGGATGCTGGAAGTGGCACCGCTCAATGCCGTGGATATCGATACAGAGCTCGATCTGCAGCTCTGTGAACTCATTCTTCAACGAAAGCTGCTGACCATATGAGTGAAGGCCGGAAATTCAGCAGAGAGTCATCGATATACGTTATCGGTGAGTTCATATCAAAAGCGTTTTCATTTTTGCTTTTGCCGGTATACACGAGCTATCTGTCTCTGGAAGATTTCGCGATCTACAGTTTCGTGACCATGATCTGGCCGGTGGTGCTGATACTGCTGGGAAAGTCGTTCTCGGCCTACATGCTGCGCGGATATTATGAATACGAGGACAAACGGTCCTTTCTGGGCACGGTCATGCTTTTTTCCATGTCCACCGGCGTTTTGATCACCGCGTGTATCCATTTCACCGGACCGGTGGTGTTTCCCCTCATTTTTAAAAACATCGACTATAAACCGTTTCTGCAGTACGGGGTCTTTTTCGGCCTGTACCGGCTTTTTTTCACCCATGTGGTTACGATCTTTCGGGCGAAACGGGAGCCCCGCACGTCGGTCATGCTCTCCATCGCCCAGTTTGCCGCCCAGGCCGCGGCTGTGGCTGTTTCCATTTTTATCCTCAAGACCGATCTTCTCGGGATTCTGCAGGCGCAGCTCATCGCCTTCAGTATCATAACGGTGCTGTACCTGTTCGTTCTCTGGAAGGAGATCAGATTGACGATACTCCCGGGTATAATCAGACCGTCACTGGTCTTCATCATGCCGCTGCACATTCATGCGGCGGCTTCCTGGGTTGTTGTCTATGCAAGCAGAATATTTATTGAACGCTCTCTCACGCTTGTCGATGTATCGGTGTACGCAGCCGCGACGCAGCTGTCGTTTATTCTCACGGTGATCAATAACGGCCTCAACCAGGCGTGGAGTCCCTTTGTCTACGCCAACGCGGAACAGCCCGCATTCCCCGATCTTTTCTCGGTCAACGCCCGCAAACTGGTGGTGGCCGAGTTTCTCACGGGGACGGTGCTGATTCTTTTCAGCAGAGAACTGCTGACACTGCTCGGTAAAACCGAATACCAGCAGGCCCTGGCCATCTTTCCGCTTCTCGTCGGGGCCTATCTTTTTCAGATGCTCTATTTTATCTATGTGGCGATCATTGTCTATCACAAGAGAACATCCCTGCTGCCGCTGACCTCCGCGGTCTCGGGGGGCATCTGTATGCTGCTCAACTGGCTGCTGGTGCCGGTCTGGGGAACGACCGCGGCCGCGCTCAGCACGCTCGTGTCGTTCATTATCATGTTCGCGGCCGTCTATCTCTATTCAAAGCGCTATCTGAACGTCATCGTCTGGAACCCAAAGGCCCTGCTTTTCCTTTTTTCCCTTGTATGTGCAGCGGCTGTCTTTTATATTTGGGGTACCTCTGTTCCCGTACCTGTATCCATAAGTCTGAAGATTGGGACGGTATGTCTGC
Source organism: bacterium (assembly GCA_016934955.1). GTDB lineage: Bacteria > Zhuqueibacterota > QNDG01 > QNDG01 > JAGLOF01 > JAFGRY01. The sequence continues at coordinate 128,912 of JAFGRY010000008.1, forward strand.
TTGTATTGCTGCTTGAGCGATTGAAGCTGATGAATATTCGGGAGTTTACGGCGAATCTGGTCAAGAACCGGATTCAATAATTTTCACGGACACAAAGGAGTTATGCATGGGCAAGAAGGCCAGAAAACTTAGCAGAGAAAAGCGGAAACAAGGAAACGGCGCCATTCCGGAGCAAGCGGTGCTGAAGATCCCGTTCACCGATTCCCATCCTCACTGGACTGCAGCCATCCTGATACTGGCGCTGCTGCTCATTTTCTATAACCAGGTGATGCTGAGCGACAATGTATTTACGCAGCCGGATGTCATCAACTCCAGGACATCTCAGAATTTTGTCAAAGACGCGCTCGATTCAGGCACCTATCCGCTCTGGAACCCGTACATATTCTGCGGCATGCCCTCGTTCGCCAGCCTGACGAACGCTCCCTACGTGGATATCACCGGTACGATCATCTATGGAGCGCTGGCAGTGATCGGCAAGGCTGTCCCGTTCACCGGGTTTATCCGGCTGTTCGCCAACTATATGCTGCTGGCGATCATGATGTACCTGCTCATCCGGGGCAGGGGACTCGCCTCCGGCAGCGCGCTGTTCGCCGCGGTCGCCCTGGTCTTCATGCCTCAAATTGTCGCCTATTCCGTGTTCGGGCACAGCACCAAACTCGCATCCGCTGTCTTCATCCCGCTGATATTCCTCCTGGTGGAACGGCTTCTGGAAAGGCGGTCCCTTCTCTTTTTCAGCCTGGCAGGGCTGGCCATTGGCCTGCAGCTGCTGCGCGCCCATGTCCAGATCTGTTATTATACCCAGATGATGATCGGTCTGTACTTCATTTACTGGGCCGTCATTCAGCTGCGTACCGGGAAGAAGGCCGGTCCCGTGCTGACAGGAGCCGGACTGCTCGCCGGAGCGGTTGTCATGGGCGTTTTGGTTTCGAGTGTGCTTAATCTGTCCGTGCTGGAATATGCGAAATACTCGATCAGAGGAGGAAGCGCCGGCGGCGGCCTCGATTTTGCCTATGCCACCAACTGGTCTCTGCCGCCGGCGGAGGTGCTCAATTTCCTTGTGCCGTCATTCATGGGGTTCGGGGGCGACACCTACTGGGGGCCGATGATATTCACCGACTTTCCCGTGTATTTCGGCGTTGTTACCATGTTTCTTGCCGGCCTCTCTCTGGTTATCCGCCGGAACAGAATCACCTGGTTCTTTGTGATTCTGGCGGCTCTGGCGCTGCTGGCCTCTTTCGGAAAACATTTCCCCGTTCTTTTCGGGCCGATGTTCAAACTGCTGCCGTTCTTCAATAAATTCCGCGCCCCCAAGATGATCAATATTCTCATCGGATTTTCCCTTACCGTCCTGGCGGCTTACGGTATCGAAGGACTGATCACCATGGGCCGGGAAGCGCGGGCGGAGGCGCTGAAGAACATCCGTACATACTCCCTTTACTTCATCGGTGTCGTACTGGCGCTGCTGCTTTTCCTGCTTATAGGCCAGGGACTCTATCTGAAATGGGCCTCGCAGCTGGGGAACATGGCGCACCGGGCCTACAGCATGGCGACCAATGACGCGCTGCGCTCTCTGCTGCTGGTTGCAGCAGCGGCAGGAGTGAGCCTGACGGCGGTACGGCGGCCGAAGTTATCCCCGCTCGTTCCGCTGGCATTCATCGTCCTGGTCTGCATCGATGTCTGGCCGGTGAACAAGCGGTTTATGCATCCCCGGCCGAATGAACAGCAGCTTTCCTTTTTCTCAGAGACCGCCGACGTGGCGTTTTTAAAGAGCAGGGAGGGCATCTTTCGCGTCTGGCCGCTGGGGTATGAACGCCTCGCCAATTTCCCGAATCTCTATATGTACTACCGGCTGCAGAGCATCAGCGGTTACAGTGCAGTAAAGATGAGCACCTACCAGAATTTTATTGACCGCATGCTCTGGCCCAACGGATTTCCCTATCTCTATTTAACACAGAATCCTGAAAATCCCCAGCGGCTGATCGCCCGGCCTCCGGCGGAGATGACACCGGAATTGCGCAGGATGCACGAAGCGTTTATGAAAATGCTCAATGTCCGGTATGTGGTTACCCCGTTCAATATCAACACCCTCGATCCCGCGCTGCAGACGGTCTTGCAGCCGTCCCAGACGGGAACACCGGGAGTGTTTGAGTATTCGAACGCGCTGCCGCGGGCGTTCCTGGTTGATTCGGTGGCGGTGGTGAGCGGCGGTTCGGCGGCCCTCGATTATATCGCTTCCGGTGAGTTCGATCCCGCGCACACGGCAATTCTCGAAGAGCCGCCGGAATTCGCGATCGTCCCTGATCCGGAGAACAGCGTGACAATCAGTAAGTATTCCATCCACGACATTACCGTGCAGGCAGAGATCAAGACACCCTCCCTCATGGTGCTGAGTGAGATGTACTATCCGGCGGGCTGGAATGCCTACATCGACGGCGAAAAGACGACCATATATAAAACCGACTATCTGCTCAGATCGGTGTTTCTCAAACCGGGCAGTCACGTTGTTGAATTCACATTCGAGCCGGCAATGTTCAGGCTGGGACTGCTGATATCGATCATCGCCCTGGTGCTCCTCGCAGCCGGCATCTGGGGGGGATATGCGCTGGAGAAGAAAAGAACAGGAGCCTGATCAATAATGCCGGGGAAATGGAAAAAACACCCCTGGAGATTCTTCAGCGGCATCAAGTCCGTTCTTTTTCTCGTTGTCGTCGGCCTGGGTATATCACTTCACATCTATACACAGGGGATCATCGGCGGGCTTCGGCGGGAAGCCCGCTCTCTGGTCTCCTTCTATGCCCGTATGTACGCCCGCCTGGCCGAGACGGAGACGAGCGGCGATATCAGTTTTCTTTTTGAAGAGATCATCCTGAAAACCGATTTTCCGCTCATCAATACCGATACCGCCAAAGTGCCGGTCTGGTGGAAGGGTATAGAGGTCGATCCAGACGACCGTTCCGAAGAGGCCCTGGCGAAAGTGAGGAACCTCGTCGAACGCCTGGATAAAGAAATCGACCCGGTACCGATCCGGGATCGTGATATACTCCTGGGGTATCTCTATTTCAGCGATTCACATCTGATCCAGCAGCTGCACTGGATGCCGTATATCGAAATCGGCATCGTCGGCATCTTCGTCATCGTGGGGTTTATCGGGTACGCAAACCTCAAACGGAGTGAACAGCGGTTCATCTGGGTGGGCATGGCCAAGGAAACGGCGCATCAGCTGGGCACGCCCCTTTCCTCGCTCATGGGCTGGCTGGAGCTGCTGCGGGAAAACAGGGGAGATGGGGAAAAAGGCCGTGTGTACAATGAAATGGACCGAGATCTCAAACGGCTGGAGCAGGTGACGAAACGGTTTTCCCAGATCGGATCCCGTCCCGATCTCAAGCGTCTGGACCCGGTCCCGATCCTGGAGGATGTGGTCGAATACATCCGGCTGCGCGTTCCCCGAAAGGGACGGTCGGTGGCTGTCGTCGGTGACTTCGTGCCGGTGCCTCCCCTGATGCTCAACAGCGAACTGTTCCACTGGGCGCTCGAGAATATCCTTAAAAACAGTCTCGACGCCATGGATAAAGAGCAGGGGGAGATCCGGGTCAGCACCGTCCTGTGCCGCGACCACAACACGGTTGCCGTCGAGATCGCCGACAACGGCCGGGGCATCGATCCCAACAATCGCAAGCGTATATTCAAGCCGGGATTTTCCACAAAGAAGCGCGGCTGGGGCCTTGGCCTCAGCCTGGCGAAACGGATCATCGAGGAGTACCACGGCGGCGTACTGTCTCTGAAAACGAGCAGGGTAGGCCAGGGCACCATAATCAGGATTGAGCTGAATGGTTGACGAAGAACATGCCAGTGATGCCGCACTGATGGAGCGGGTGAAGCAGGGTGACCAGCAGGCCTTCCGGACGATCGTCGAAAGTCACCAGTCATCGATTTTCAGCCTCTGCATGCAGTACCTCAATGACCGGCAGGATGCGGAGGAGGTCGCACAGGATGTGTTTATCAAACTGTATAAAGCGGCCGACGGTTACGAGCCGCGGGCCAAACTGTCGACATTTCTCTATCGTATCGCCGTCAATCTCTCGTTAAACAGAATTCGGGACAGGCGCAGAAAACGGCTGGTTTCCCTCGATATGTTCGGTCACAAATCGGAGCTGCTCGAGGGAGAGAGTCCAGACCAGCCCGACAGGCAGATGGAGCAGGATGAAAACGCCGCGCTTATCCGCAGGGCGATCGATGCGCTGCCCGCCAACCAGCGGACCGCAGTACTGCTGAAACAGTATCACGGGATGAGTTATGAAGAAATCGCCAGTGTTATGAAATGTTCGGTTTCGGCTGTCGAATCACGGCTCTTCCGGGCAAAGCTGAACCTGAAAAAAGAATTGAAGTCGATCGGCTGATCCGGGCGCAAGAAACCGGAGCGGTTTGGTGTTAATAGTATAGGGAAACGCAGTAAGAGGGGAGAGAATTATGCAGCAGCATGTATCAGATGAGCTTCTTTCCGTCTATATCGACGGAGAGCTTACAGAAGAGCGCATGCAGGAAATACGAAGACATCTGGAGGACTGTGCCGCCTGCGCGCAAAAGTGCGGGAGCATGCAGAAGCTCTGGGATGCGGTGGGCTCTCTGCCGCCTGAGTCGCCGATGCCGTTTTTCTATACCCGTGTCGCGGCGAGGCTCCACAGGGCTGAACGGTATGCAACCCTCAAGGAGAGAATACTGGTGCCGCTCTCGTTCGCTCTGGTCCTCTTCCTCGGGGTGATCACCGGCTCCATGTTCGGCGGCGGCCGGCAGCAGGACGCCGCGTTTGCGGAAACCAGCGTCACGCTTGAGTACCTGGAAAATCATCTTCAGGATTTTCCGGAAGCGTCGTTCGCTCAGGATTATGTGGAACTTGCCGTACTTTCCGTTGGGCAGCAATAGGGGGCGGCCATGAAAAAGAGAACCTACATCCTGATCCTTTCGCTCATATTCAATGCCGCGTTCATCATCGGGCTCGTGTTCGATATCGGCCCGGACCGTTCCCGCTGGTCAAAGCGCTCCCATCAGCGCCGCACCTACTCGGACACCCTGGAACAACTGCCGGATACGGTCAAGGTGCAGCTGCGCGAGATCTGGCGGCGATTTCCCGAGAGAATCAGACCGATTCAAACCAGGCTCGATTCGCACCGGGTGACGCTCAGCCAGATACTGCTGCAGGAGCATATTGACAGTACTGCGATCAGCGTCCAGCTTGACAGTATCGGCACGCTTCAGACGGAGATAGAGAAGATTGCCGTCAATCAGATGCTGCGGGAGAAAGAGCTGCTTCCGGATGAGATGCAGGAGCGGTTTTTACGGATGATGATGTGGCGGTTCGTGAATAACCGGCGGCCGCCCCGTCACCGGGACACAGATGACAGGGATTCAACCAGGGCCGAGCAGCCGCGTGCCCGGGAGAATGCACAGAAGAAATAAGTCGGCCATGCCTGAATCCGGCCGAGGTGATCAGGGAGCAAAGGTGATCCGGAATTTCGTCCCCTCTTTCTGATCGACCGTCACCGTGCCGTCAAGCTGTTCTTCCGCGAGAATATAGATCAATTTCAATCCCAGCGATTCAGCATTCTTCAGGTCGATATGATCAGGAATGCCCACCCCGTTGTCCTGCACAATCAGTTCCACCATGCCGCTATCGAGATAGTGCATGCCGATCGTGATAACCGCTTTGCCTTCAAACCCGGGCGGGAACGCATATTTAAGGGAATTCGATACCAGTTCGTTCAGAATCAAGCCGCACGGCACCGCCGTGTCTACGGCAAGTTCCACCTTGTTCACCTTTATGTCCAGTTCGATGCCCGAACGATTGATATTGTAAAGGCTGAAGAGGTTCTGGGTGGTGCTGGTGATGTAATTGGCGAAATTGATGTGAGCGAGATCATCGGACTGGTAGATTTTTTCATGAATTCTCGCCATGCTGGTGACCCTGCTCTGGCTTTCCCTGAACAGTTCCTTGACGCTGTGGTCTTCAATGTGGCGGGCCTGAAGATTGAGCAGACTTGAAATCACCGCCAGGTTGTTCTTCACCCGGTGGTGAATTTCCTTCAGCAGCACCTCTTTTTCCTGAAGTGATTTGCGGATGCTTTCCTCGGCCTTGATCCGGTCGGTGATGTTCGACTGTGTGCCCCAGATGTAGACGAGATGTCCGTCATCGACGGTGCCTACCGCATTGTTGTTGAATATCTGCCTGGTCCCGTGCCGGTCGATTTCCTCGGTAACGATATTCAGCGTCCGGTATCCGGATGTGACGAAATCGGCCTGTGCCTGCAGGTTCCTGTCATTATCATCACCACCGTGCAGCGTCACCAGGCGGACACCCATGAGATCCTCAGCGGATTTGTACCCGTACATCACGGCAAGCGCCTGATTGCATTCGCCCACATACCCGTATGTATAGAACAGGGCAACCTGTTCTTCCACCGGCAGGGTTACGGGTATCGGTTCGTCAAAATCGAGCCGGAAAATCCCTTCATGTGTCTGTTCGATAAACGTGCGGTACTTTTCTTCCGCGATTCTGAGCGTGTTTTCCATCTCCCTGCGGCGCTTGATTTCGATCTGCAGTGTCAGATTTTTTTCCGCAAGTTCTGAACGCTGCTGGTTCAGTTTTTTGGTGCGGTGCTGAACGATTTTTTTCAGGCGCCTGTTCCGGCGGTGAACGTGCCGGATACGCATTCTGATCCACAGGAAGAGCAGATGCACAAGCAGGAAGAGGATAAGAAGACGGAAGAAGAGGGTCTGCCAGAATGCCTTTTTAATGATGATGGTCATTGATGTGATATCGGTGATCCAGACCCCCGATCCGTCAGAGGCATGAACGTCGAAGCGGTACTCACCGGGGGGCAGATTGGTAAAGTTGATCATGTGCCGCTCCCCGATATCCACCCAGGCGTCCTGAAATCCCTCCATACGGTAGGTATATCTGATCCGGGCCGGATTGATGAAGTCCAGGGCGGCGAACCTGAGCGAAAATGTATTTTGATACCATTTCAGCGTGAGAGAGTCTTTCGTCAGGATCGAGCGGTGCTCAAATGATATACTTTCTGATTTTTTCTCGAGAATGTCTTCCGCTTTGAACAGCTCAAGGGAGGTGATTCTCAGCGGTACCGTCATGTCCACGGTATGGAGACTGTCCGGATGGAAGACATTCAGCCCGTAGAGGCCCCCGAAAAAGAGCTGGCCCGCCCTGTTCCGATACCCTGCACCGACGTTGAACTCGGTGCTTTGCAGTCCGTCGGCCGGCTGGTAGTTGATGATCTCTTCGCTTTTCGTTTTCAGCTGTGAAAGCCCCTGGTTTGTCGTGAACCAGATATCGTGGTATGTGTCGGACACGATGGCGTTGACCATGTTGTTGGGAAGGCCGTCTTTCATCGAATAGGTTTTAAAGGCGCCGGTGCCCTTCGTGTACCTGGTAATTCCTCTCCGTGACCCCAGCCAGAGGCTGCCGTTCCCGTCATCATAGATGGCATGGAGCGATGTGCCGAGGAACGGATAGCGTTCCGAAGGAAAATTGGTGAAACTGTCCGTTTCCCGATTATACCTGCTCAGTCCGTTGAAGCTTCCTATCCACACCGTTCCTTCCGGATCGGTATAGAGCGCGGTGATGAAATTGGCCTTCAGCGATGTCGTATCGGCCGGATCCCATGAGATATGCCGCATGCTGTCACTCTTCCGGTCATACACGTTCACACCGCCGCCGTTGGTCCCGATCCAGATAAGGCCGGTGCTGTCTTCACTCAATGTCAGGATGCGGGCATCGCTCAACCGGTATCGAGAGGGGCCTGATTCGGTATAATGGGTGAAGGTGCCGTTCCGGGGTGTGTACCGGTCGAGCCCCTCGTCCGTGCCCATCCAGACATCGCCGGCCCTGTCTATAACCAGGGTCCAGACGTTGTTATTGCAGAGACTGTTGGCGTCCGCCGGATTGTGTTTGAACCGCTGGATCACCCCCATGTCCGGGTGAAATCTATCGACTCCGCCTTTGGCGGTACCTATCCAGAGGAACCCGTCGCTGTCCTCGGCGATCGCGAATATCTCATTGGATGAGAGACTCGCAGGATCATTTTTGTCGTGTTCGTACAGGTGAATATCCGATTTCTTTTCTGCGATAATCCGGATGCCGTTGGCCGCGGTGCCTGCCCAGATGCTGCTCTGCTCATCCTGCATGAGCGCCTGAATATTGCCGGACTGTAAAAAGTTTTCCGTGTCCTTCTTGATTTTCAAAGGACTGACCCGCATGGAGCTGCGGTTGAGAAAGAAAAGACCATGGGTGTAGGTGCCGAGCATGATGTAGCGGTAGTCGGTTTCCAGAATACACTGAATGAGCAGGTCCCCGTGCATGCTGGCGTTATTGGCGGGGGTCTGTACCGAGTACTGTCCGTTCGCGCTGTAATAGTGGACCTCCCGCAGGTCAGCGATAAACCATATACCTCCCTGTTTATCGGTCATGATTGACCGCACCGTCTTGTCCCGGGGGGAGCCGTCGCACAGCGGCTCGAGGGTCAGTTCGCCGCCGCCGGTGCTGTCCAGATCTGTTTTCAGAATGCCCTCATCACCGATACCGAGGAGAAGGTTCCCGGTGCTGTCTTCGGCAATCTGATAGACCGGTGCCGGCGAGCCGAGCGGTGTCTCATCCACCACCAGTGCGCATTTCCTGAACGAGTCGGATTCCGGTTGATACCGGTACAATCCTTCCAGGGTGCCGGCCCAGAGCTGTCGGCGGCTGTCGCAGTACACCTGCATGACATAGTCTCTGTCCGAGGAATCAATGTCCTTGTCCAGCACCGGATACCGGATAAATCGTCCTGATGAGGAGTCGAGTCGGTTAATGCCGCTGACGGTTCCGATCCAGAGCCGGCCCCGTGCATCCTCGCACAGGGAGAGAACGCCGGAATGGCTCAGCGTCCTGTCCTCTTTGGGATCCGAGTAGTATTTGATCATCTGGTACCCGTCAAACCGGTTCAGGCCATCGTCGGTGCCTATCCAGACGAATCCGAGATGATCCTGGATGAGGGCGTTTACGGTATTTTGGGAAAGGCCCTGATGGATGGTCAGTTCCTTGAAGATGGTTTCCCTTGGCTGGGCCGGGAGTCCGGTGACGGCAATAAGTCCTGCCAGGAACGCAGCTGCTGCCGTGGAAGGGGTGATCCTGCGCGGTTCGTTTCTCTTCATCAGTATTCCAATTTAATACAATTTTCTCGGCTTACGGTCAGCGGATACAGTGTCATTGCCTGTCACAGCCACCCGTGTTTGCGATACCAGTCACCAGTCATCCGTATTCCCGCTGCCAGGGTGCTGCGCGCTTCGAATCCGAAATCATTGCGGGCCCGTTCTGCGGAACAGATCCAGCCGGCGGCTTCCGAGAGCGTGATTTTCTGACTGTTCAGGAGTGTCGGTGTCCCGCCAAGCCGCGCCGCGGTATCACCCGCTTTCGCCAGGAATTTAACGACCGGAAACGGGATGTCGATCTTCAGGGCCTTTTTTCCGCAGTACGATTCGACAAGCGCGTGGATTTCCTCCCAGGTCGCGGCTTCGTTTCCGGTCAGAAAGTAGGTTTTTCCCGCCGTATTGTGAGAAAGCGCTGCATTAATGATGCCGTCGGTCAGGTCATCCACATGAATAATGGAGATTTTTTGGGCACTGTTGCCGTGAAAGATATTGAATCCCCGGCCGAGCATTTTGTAGAGTGTGAGGAAATCCCGGTCCCCGGGTCCGTAGACAGAGCTGGGACGGATAATCGTGCAGGGAATCGTCCCCGCGAATGAGGCGACGATCTCTTCCGCTTCGAGTTTGCTCCGGCCGTAGTATTCGACGGGCGCGGGCGTTTGGCTTTCACGACTCGGGTTCCCGGCATCGCCGCAGGGCCCCGAAGCCGCCTGGGATGAAATGAAAACGAATCGTTTGAGCGGTATGTTTCTGTCGATGATCGTCTGGAGCAGGGTTCGCACGGGATAGACGTTCACTCTCCTGAATCCCTCGAGTGTCGTTTCCTTGGTTACCGCCGCGAGATGAAAAATGTAATCGGCATGTTCCAGGGCTGCATGGAGTGCCAGAGCCCCGGGATCACGACAGTCGACGGTGTGGCGGTGAAATCCCGGTTCGTCCGGTCCGGTCCCCGGGTGGGAGATGTCCAGACAATGTACCGTATGGCCGCGCGCGGCCAGTTTCTTCGTCAGGTTTCGGCCGATGAATCCTTCGGAGCCGGTTACTACTGAGATCATCGTTACTCCCGCATTCAGGGAAGTACCGCCGGATCTGTTTCCCCTTCGATCCGGAGTACGTCTCCTACAAAGTAGATGGATCCGGCGGCGATCAGCAGGTCGTCGGGCCGTGCCGCCTCTTTCGCCCGCCGCCAGGCGGCGGGGATATCTGGTTCCACGCAGACTGACCGTCCGTTAAGCACGGGCAGACCGCTGAGCATCCCGGGCTCGACGGCCCGTTCATTGAGCGGCCTGGTAAGGTAAAACGCGTCGCAAAGGGGCGCGAGCATTGCCAGCATGGAGCGATACTGTTTGTCCCGCAGGACTCCGAAGACCAGCAGTTTCCGTCTGGTCTTGAACAGGTCGTCGAGCGCCTGTACCAGGGTGCGGGTGCCTTTTTCGTTATGGGCGGAATCGATGAGCAGCGCCGGTGTCCCCGGGATCAGCTGCAGCCTCCCCGGCCAGCGGGTCTCGTTCAGTCCGCTGCGAACCGCCGCTTCATCGATCCGCCATCCCTGTTCACGAAGCGCGTCGACAGCAAGCAGTGCAAGGCCGGCATTGGCGGTCTGGTGGCGCCCGAGAAGGCCGAGATGGAGACCCCTGTAGTGTGCGCCGCCCGTGCGCGCGTCGAACACCGTTCCCGATATGTCCTGAGTGACGGCTGAGAGTCTCAGTCGGTCCCTGGCGGAGATGACGGGTACACTGAGCGGGGCCGCGGAAGCGAGCAGTTCCTTCAGGACAACGCCGGAGGTGATGCCGGTAACACAGGGAACGTTCTCTTTGAGAATGCCTGCTTTTTCCCTCACGATTGCTGTCAGCGTCCTGCCGAGAATGCCTGTGTGGTCGTGGCTGATCGTGGTGATCATGGTCACCACCGGTTCCACTACCCGTGTCGCGTCGAGTCTGCCGCCCAGTCCGGTCTCCATTACGGCGATATCGGTCTGTTCCTCCCGGAAATGGAGCAGACTCATGGCGGTGAGTATTTCAAAAAAACTGGACTCCGCTTCCTCAATCGCCGGCAGTATCCTGTTGAGCAGCGCCAGCATCCTCTTTTCCGGAATCTTGACACCGCTGACCTTGATGCGTTCGCGCATACTGACGAGATGGGGCGACGTAAACAGCCCGGTTTTGTACCCGGCCGCCCGCAGAACGGATTCCATAATCGCCGCGGTCGAACCCTTCCCGTTCGTGCCTGCAATATGCACGGCAGGAAGGCCCTGCTCGGGATGATTGAGCAACTGCATCAGCCGATGGATATTTTCCAGGCCCAGCTTCATGCCTTTGGCGCTGCGGCTGAAGAGAAATTCCTCCGCCTGTCTGTATGTCGTGAACTTCATTTTGATAATGTAACGAAGATCGGCGATTGAATCAAGTGACAATTACGGCATAAGGTGGCGGCAGCCGGACGGCGCTTTTCCCGGACCGGGTATCTTTCCGGGGGGGATGTCCGCCCTGTTTTTCTTTACCCATTGACATCGAGCCCGTAAATCGGTATATTGATCATCAATGATAATGAAAATCGGATGATCAATGAAATACTCAATCTCTGTACTGTTCGCCGCTGTGGTCCTGGTGTCCGCCTCCTGTTCCAGTCAGGTCCCTGAATTCAACGGCGAGCGCGCCATGGCCTACCTGCAGGCCCAGTGCGATTTCGGTCCCCGGAATCCCGGTTCCGACGGGCACGCCGCCTGCCTCGATTACCTGACAGCCGAGCTGGGCCGGTATGCAGATACGGTGGTAAAGCAGCCGTTCCTCTTTACCGATCCGCGTACCGGAAAATCCTACACCCTGCACAACATCATCGCCTCCTTCGGGGGGGGCGGGGAGCGGGTGCTGCTCTGCGCGCACTGGGACACGCGTCCCGTTGCCGATTTCGATCCGGATCCCGCGAACAGGAACACCCCGATTCCCGGGGCCAGTGACGGCGCATCCGGGACCGCGGCGCTCCTCGAGATCGCCCGCCATCTGAAGGAGAATCCTCCTCCGCGGGGTGTCGATATCGTGCTCTTTGACGGTGAAGATTCCGGAGTCCAGGGGAACGATCTCAGCTGGTGCCATGGATCGCGCTATTTCGCCCAGAACAAGGCACCGTCCTATTTTCCCCGCTACGCGGTACTGCTCGATCTGATCGGCGACGCCGATCTGCAGCTGCCCCAGGAAATCAATTCCAGGCGGGCGGCTCCGGACCTGATGGACAGGATTTGGACAATAGCAGAGAACCTGGGATTCGACGCCTTCATCAGGAGCCCCGGGCACGAGATCGTTGATGACCATCTGGAACTGCTCAAAGTGGGCATTCCCGCGGTCAATATCATCGATTTCGATTACAAATACTGGCACACCCTGGCGGATACGCCCGACAAGTGCAGCCCCGAGAGCCTCTATACGGTGGGGACGGTCGTGCTGCACCTGATCTATGAATAATCCGGAGACCTGGCTTTCCGTGAGCGTGTCCGCTGAAGGGGGCGCCCGGGAGGCGGTGGAAAACTATCTTTTTGAACTGGGATGCAGCGGCACCGACCGGATCCCCGGCGGTGTCAGGGGCTGGTTTCCCGAACCGTATGACCGCGCCCGCCTTGAACAGGCCCTCATCTCCTTTGTCGACAATCTGAATGAAATCGGAGAACAGTGCTCGCGGCCGGAACTGGCTGTTGTCGAGGCAGAGGACTGGAGCGCCGGCTGGAAACAGTATTTCAAACCGGTACGGATCGGCTCCCGTTTCACCGTCAAACCGCCCTGGGAGCAGGTGGTCGATCAGGGCCGCATTGTCATCGACATCAATCCCGCGCTGGCCTTCGGCACCGGCACCCATGAAACGACCCAGCTGGTGATGGAGCTGATGGAGCCCCTGGTGACACCGGGCTGCCGGGTGCTGGACTGCGGCACCGGCTCGGGCCTGCTGGCCATCGCCGCGGTTCTGCTTGGCGCCGGATCCGTCAGGGCCTTTGACATCGATCAGGATGCCCTGGACAATGCCGTGGAAAACAGCGGCCTCAACACCGTTTCCGATCGTATCGAGTTCATCTGCGGTACGCTTGACCGTGTTCCGCCGGACCCCTGCGATCTGGTGTTCGCGAATATCAACCGCCTGGTCCTGGTTGAGCTTATCCCGTCGTTCTCATCCTACCTGGATCGGGATGGACACCTGATCCTTTCCGGCATTCTCAGTGAGGAGGCCCATATCATTCGTCATGCGCTTGAGATGGCGGGTTTCGGGGTGCAGGATGCGCGGCGTAAAGGCGAGTGGGAGGCAGTGCGGGCCGTACGGCGGTAAGAGCGGCTATCGTTTGAACCGTTCCGGTTCTATTCCAAGTTTGATAATTTTGTACCCGATGATCCGTTCGGTGGTCGAGAGCAGCCGGGCGGCCCGGGCCCTGTTGCCCCTTGTCGATTTCAGCGCGTCCTGGATCAGATCCTTTTCATACGCGGCCACCGCCTGCTCCAGGGAGCGGTGAGGCACGGTGTTGCTGCTTTCCGCGGTCTGCAGGGAAGGGGGGAGGTGGTAGCTGTGGATCACCTGTTCATCGCAGACCAGTACCGCCCGTTCGATACAGTTCTCCAGTTCCCGCACGTTCCCCGGCCAGTGGTAGGCCATGAGCATGTCGATGGCGGGAGTCGAAAGCCGGCGGATCACTTTTCCCTGCTGCCTGCCGTATTTGATCATGAAATGATCCGCAAGCAGGAGAATGTCCGTTTTCCTGTCGCGCAGCGGCGGCAGATAGATGGAGAAAACGTTGAGACGGTAGTAGAGGTCTTCCCGGAACCGCCCGGTCTTCATGAGCGCCTCAAGGTCCGCGTTGGTTGCCGCAATGACACGAACGGTCACCGTCACCGGCCCGGTGCCGCCGACCCGCTCGAAGCGCTGATCCTGCAGCACCCGCAGCAGCTTGACCTGGGTTGCGGGAGTGAGCTCACCGATCTCGTCGAGAAAAATCGTCCCCCCGTCCGCGGATTCGAATTTCCCTTTTTTCCTGGCCGCCGCCCCGGTGAACGCCCCCTTTTCATATCCGAAGAATTCCGATTCGATCAGTGTTTCCGGAATAGCCGCACAGTTGACCCGCACAAAGGGCCTGTCGCGCAGGAGTGAGTTGTAGTGGATCGCTTCCGCGATCAGCTCCTTCCCCGTACCCGATTCCCCGCGCAGCAGGATGGTGGTCGAGGAGCGGGCCACCCGGGCGACCTGTTCGTAGATGTCCCGCATTTCGTGGCTGGTGCCGATGAGGTTGTGAAAGCTGAATTCCTCGCCCAGTTTCTGTTTCAGGGCGACGTTTTCACTGGAGAGCATCTCCCTCACCCGGCGTATCTCGGCGTGATACCTGAGCAGCACATCGATTGTGGATGCGGTCAGCATGAGAAACCGTTTCAGGGACA